>JANMBO010000011.1:0-147960 GCA_031360425.1 Chitinophagaceae bacterium
AACAGTTGAAGAAAGAAGATGTGGAATTTTTATTTAGTCAGCCACTAATTACACGAAGTTTCACGAATAAGAATGTTCTATTAGTGACTATTAGTGCAATTAGTGGCTAAAAAAACTACAAAGTAGTTTATAATAAAGATGTATTCCGTTCCTGTTAAGTACTAAAAAATTTGCCGCCATTCACTACTGACGGTTCACCATTCACGACCTCACGACAAAGACACCTCACTATGCATCTCCGGTATTTCCACATCAAAGCCTTTCTTCATCAGGCGTAAGCGAAAATCCTGTTGCACATTATATTCTCCATGCACTAAAAATAAACGTTGCACTTTTTTAGGATCCTGGCAAGCTAAAAATTGGCTCAAATCATCATAATCTCCATGGGCACTCATACTGCGGATAGCTCCTATCTCTGCATGTACCTCATGTAATACACCGTATATTTTTACTTCTTTGTCTCCATTCATTAGCCGACCTCCCAGGGAACGAGGTTCGCAATAACCGGTAAGTAATATCGTATTTCGGCTATTTTCAATATTGTTGCTGATATGATGTTTTACTCTACCCGCATCGGCCATACCGCTGGCGGATATAATAACACAAGGCTCGTTGCGGAAGTTGAGCAATTTAGATTGATCCACCGTTTTAACATATTTCAGTCCGGGGAAGGAAAATGGATCATCATCCGATTCTAATACCTTTTGAATATTCTTATTGAAGTATTCCGGGTACCGTTTCACTACTTCAGTGGCTTCTACGCTTAACGGACTGTCCACAAAATAATCAAGAGGGGGCAATCTTCTTTCCTGTTCCAGTTGATTCAGGGCAAAGAGCAATTCCTGTGTGCGTCCTACACTAAATGCTGGCATTATTAGTTTGCCTTTTTTCTCCAGGCATGTTTTCACTATCCATCCCAAAACCTGGTCGGGGGTTGTCTTGTTTACTTCGTGCAAACTGTTTCCATAGGTTGATTCAAGCAATATATAATCCGCCTGTGGAAATTCTTCCGGCGATTTGAGGATAACATCCCGGTATCTTCCCACATCCCCACTAAACGTTAAACGGGTAATTTTTCCGTTCTCTTTAATTTTTAAATGCACGGCAGCACTCCCTATAATATGACCGGCGTCGGTATATAATAATTCTACATGCTCATCTACGCTGACCCATTTCCCATACTGAACTGCTTCGAAATAATCCTGGGCAGCCTTTGCGTCTTCAATGGTATATAACGGTCTTATATAGGGCAATCCATCGGCCGCCCGGCGCTTATTTTCGTATTTTACATCATCCTCCTGTATCTCGGCAGAATCTTCCAGCAATATGCCAGTAAGATCTTTGGTGGCAGGAGTACAAAATATTTTTCCATTAAACCCATCCTTAACCAATTTAGGGATCAGTCCACTGTGATCAATATGTGCGTGTGATAAAATCAGATGTGTTACTTCCGTTGGTTCAAAACCCCAGTGCCTGTTAAGCGTTTCTGTATCTTTCCCCATCCCCTGGAACATACCACAATCAAGCAGGTATTTTTTCCCGTTAGTGAGTGATATTAAATGTTTGGATCCGGTAACTGTTCTGGCTGCGCCGTGAAATGCTATTTTCATAAATATATCTCTCCTAATAAAAAAAATAATTAAAATTATGTACGCTTGGCTTTAAATGACCAAGTAATAAAAAATTCCGCCACTTTTTCTCCTTCTTCATTTGTACCAGTCGATTTTGCAACTAAAGAACGACTTTCACCACTTGCAATGGTTTCTTCAATTATTTCTCTGAATCGAAGTCCATCCTCACAAATAAATTTTATTCTTCCTACTGCTTTCTTAAAATAGTTAGCTTCCAGTTTAACCACCAGCATGGATACTACCGGTTTTCTTTTATGAAGCTGCACCAATGCCAATACTCCTGTACTTAATTCGGCAGCCATTGCCAGGCTGGCAAAATAGGTAGAGCGAAAAGGATTTTGAGTGAGCCATTTAAAGGGAACACTGGTTATACATTTGTTTTCACTAATCTCCCGTACCCGTACACCTGAAAAGAAGGCGGCTGGTAGTTTATATAATAGGAACAACCGGAACTTAACCGGATGCTTAATCAATTTTATATACTCATCCGTGGCGGCACTCATGATTAATAGTTAATATACTGTTTGGGGTCCAGTGCAGACGGGTTCCAGTTGTTCAAAAATTCTATTATTTTTTCCTTGCTGTAACTCTTATCCTGCTCCAGATAAGCAGAGTTTTGAGTATGAATCCGCCTGCCTTCTTTGTCCAGGATGATAAAAACAGGAAAGCCAAATCGCTGCGGGTATCCTAATTTGGCCATTAGATATTTATTTATATTCTCCTTGCTGTAGTTAAGATGATATACCACATACCCTGCTTTTACGGCAGAGTCCAACTGCGGATCATTATTAACAAACTCATGAAACCGGGCGCACCATACGCACCAGTTACCGCCAATTTGTATCAATACATGTTTACCACTTCTGTTTGCTTCTTTAATCGCTTTATTCAATTCAACTTCGGCATTTTCCTCCGGCTTGTACAGGTCGAATTTTTTCATATCCTGAGCCACGGTAACTAAAAAAATACCTGAGAAGAAACAACTGACCAAAAATCGCTTCATTGTATTCGCTATTGTTTATCAATCTCTACAATACAAGCTACTACTTTTTTATCATCACCCTCTGCCCGGAACTGCATATTACCTTTATTACTGCCCTGGAAGCGGACGTTTCGGATCAGGTCGGAGCCCAGGGTGGTATTCAGTCTTTGCGCATAATCCTGTTGGGGGTTTTTGCTGATCTGCTGATTAAGCGCATACCAGTCGAGCGGTTGCTTGCTTATCACTACGGCCATCACATCGCGCGTACCAATGCTATCGGGTGTCATACTCTTATCTTTTGGGAACAGCCGATACCCGGTAATTCCGCAAAAAGGAGTGTATTTTGTTTTGGTGGGATCATCTGCTTGCGGATATGGAAAGAGGGTATAACTGGTACCATCCGTTTCTTTTCCAAAAACATATACATAACACTCTGTTGAATTTTTTACTTCCATTTTAAACCGGCTGCCTTTGGCTACCGGGCTCGTCGTTTCAAACAAATTATTACCCGCCGATCGAAGAGGAATATATCCTTTTGCCACTGTTTTCTTTCCATCATAGGCTACCTGTACTAATCCTATTTCTGCTTCAAAAGGCTGGTTGGCGGCGGCTCCCAGCTTTTGCATAGGCTCCAGTCCATAGGCCTCCCGAACAAAATAGTTGAAGTGCGGGTAACGAACCCAACCAAATCCATTGTTACCCCATTCTGGCCCCCAGCTATTCATTATTAAGAACGCTCCGCCATATTTTTTATCATCATACCCAACCACACACATTGCATGACCACCAAACCCTACTTGCTGATCATCTCCTGGTTCGGGGTTCCAAACATCCTGGCCAAGCATTCCCTGCATAAAACTTTGTCCCACCATCATTCCAATAACCACGGGCGCCCCTTGCGCCAGATTTTCTTTAATAGCACGCATATCAATCTGGTCATTCCGATCCCCGGCGGAAAGGCGGTTGAATCCACGCATTTTGAATTCATTCGCTTTACTGATAAGCGTACGATCGGGTTGGCGACTGCAATCCTGATCGGTATACTCAAAATCATTATAAGGAACAGAACCCTGCTTAGTCATGAATTCCATTGCCCGAACAACATAAGACCCCTGGCATCCATCCAGTCCGATTTGATTGTATAGAAAGGCAGGGCTGAATTTCACATTATCACCCGGCTGACCAGTTCTGGAAGATTCAAGAATGGACCGGGCACCGTAGGCACTGCTCCATGCAACACAACTTCCCTGTTGCCCCTGGTTACCAACGGCCGGTGCAAAACGTTGCAGGTTGGCGCTTTCAGGCAATGGGTTTTTTGTATTGTCGTCTGCAAGCGATTCGTAAATACTAGCCTTTTCAAATTGTTTCGGGTCGAGGAAACCACCAGTAGCTAAGCTGGCTACCTGGCTGAGATTGCATCCACTTCTATTTACCAGAAAATACCCGCCCACAACAATTATCAGCAGGAATATTATTCGCTTGCCTTTGAAAAGCCCTAGCAGCAAGGGTAATAAACTAAAAAGTCCCCCACCTCCGCCACCTCCGGGCCCTACCGGAGAGCGACCCCCGCCACCTCCACCGCCGCCGCCCTGGTCATTAAACTGATCCTGCTGGTCCTGTGGGTCATCGGTCATTCGTATTGGCATAGAAAAGCGTTTTTGTTAGTGATTAAAAGTAAATAGATTTTCATTATCAAAAAGATGTTAAGTAAAAACTAGTCGTTGCACCGGGTAATTACTCATTTGCCTCTACTGACACAAAAAAGGAATTGCAAGGGGTACATTAATAACTACCTGGACCTTTTTTTTGGATTAGGGAAAAGCACATAAGCTTTTTCATCACTTACAGGTTATTCTTCGTTACAGTAGATATTATTATATTACTTCCAATTGCGGGCGCAACAAGTCTTCCATCTCTTCTCTCCTTCGAATCAATTTAGGGTCTCCTTCTAGTACCATTACTTCTGCTGGTCTATACCGGCTGTTATAGTTTGAAGCCATTTCAAAACAATAAGCCCCCGCGTTTCGGAATACCAGCAGATCATTTTCGCGAACTTCCGGTAACAAGCGATCTTCGGCAAAAGTATCCGTCTCACAAATATTACCCACTACCGTATATATTTTTTGATCACCTGTTGGGTTCGAAATATTATCAATAGTATGATAAGCTCCATAAAACATGGGGCGGATCAGATGATTGAGGCCACTGTTTATCCCGGCAAAGTTAACCTGACCTGAATGCTTCAACACATTGACTGATGTAACAAAATGCCCTGCTTCACTGACTAAATACTTTCCTGGCTCAAACCAAACCTGGAAATGTCTTTTATATTTATCTTCAAACCAGTTGAATTCCTGTTTTACTTTTTCCCCCAATTGTTCGATATCCGTTCCTTCTTCTCCTGGCTGGTAGGGCACTTTAAATCCACCCCCGAGGTCAATTACCTCCAGCTCAGGAAACTGAAGCGCTACTTCAAATAACACTTCAATTCCTTTAGCAAATACTTCCACATCTTTTATTTCACTGCCCGTATGAATGTGCAAGGTTCTGATAAATAGATTTTTTTTCTTTACCAGTTTTACTACTTCATTAATTTGTTCCAGTGGAATACCAAATTTGCTGTTTACATGACCGGTAGATATTTTCAGGTTACCTCCGGCCATAATATTCGGACGAACCCGAATACCCACCGGGTACCCGTGACCATATTTTTCCCCGAATTTTTCCAGATTGGATAAGCTATCGATATTGATGTTCACGCCCAGGTTCGCCGCCGTTTCAATTTCGTTGAAATGAATATTGTTGGAAGTATAAAGAATATTACCGGGTTCAAAACCAGCCTTCACGGCCAACAACACTTCATTTATGGAACTGCAATCAATATTGCAGCCAATCGATTTGATATACCTCAATACATTAATATTCGTAAGTGCTTTGGCTGCATAAAAAAAGCGGACATTGGTACCAGTGAAAGCCCTCAGTAACCGATTAAATTGCTCTTTTATTTTTTCGCCATGATATACATATACCGGTGTACCAAAGCTACTGGCTATTTGCTGTAAGATGTAGTTGGAGAGTGGTGGAAGCATAGTGTGCGAAGATAAGTTATGGATAGGGAAAACCGAAAGTCCGGAAGAATACCAGGACCAGCGTGGATATTCTTCCGGACTTTATGACTCCCCGACTTTCCGAATACTGTTATTTCTCTTCTGGATTGTTTTCTTCTTTATTTTCAGAGTCTTTCTCATCTTCATTCAGAGATTCATCATCAGACAAGAATTCTTCTTCTTCCGAAATTTCTTCCATGGAAATCGCTTCCACCAGTAGTTCACCACTTTCACTAACTACGAGCGTGGAAGCGGCAATTTCTTCCGCGTGATCTTCTCCATAAACTTCTACTTCTTCAATGGAAGTTCCCCCGATCGCTGTTGAATAAGCCGTTTCTCCACCCATGGCAGTTGGTGAAATCATAGACTCATCAAATATTTCCTTGAGTTTCGGCAGATCTTCTGCTGAATTAATTCCGAAGTAGTCCATAAAGTTTTTGGAAGTAGCGTATACCAACGGATGACCAGGCAAAGCTTCATTGCGACCAGTAATGATGATCAGATCTTTCTCCAATAATTTCTGAACAGCATAATCGCTACTCACCCCCCGGATGGCCTCTATCTCGGCTTTGGTAACGGGCTGTTTATAGGCGATGATTGCCAGGGTTTCGAGGGCCGCGGAAGAAAGCCTCTTTAAAAATTTTTCTCCATTTAGTTGCGCCACCGTTTTATGATATTCCTTTTTGGTCAGGAATTGCCAGCCTCCACCGCTTTGAAGAACTTCGAACGGGTAGAATTCTGATTGGTATTTTTCAATGATGCCATCCATAGCAGCCTCCACTTTATCCAGGCTGATCTTATCTTCCATAAAACCAAATGCGTTATTAACAAGATCAGTTATGTCTAAAGAGGTGAGTGGTTTTTCGCTAGCAAAAATGAGCGATTCAATATGCGGAATAAGATTTGATATTTCCATTTGATAATTTGCGAATTTGAAAAAGTACGCGTTCCAGCAGCACGAAATAAACATAATTCGAACACTACCTGAACAGCAAATTTGCACATTTTATCTACTACCCCTGTAATGCGGCTGCCCCGCTGACGATTTCTGTCAATTCAGTGGTTATGGCTGCCTGGCGGGCCCTGTTGTAAGATATTTTGAGAGATTTGAGTAATTCATTGGCATTTTCAGTTGCCTTATCCATAGCCGTCATGCGAGCGCCATGTTCAGAAGCGTTCGCATCCAATACGGCTTTAAATAATTGAGTGTTTAATATCTTTGGCATCAATTCATTGATCAGATCTTCCTTTCGCGGTTCAAATATAAAATCATTCTTTTTAGCACCGTCTTTCGCTTTTACTTTGGGAACCGGCAAAAATTGTTCCACCACAAAGCGTTGGGTAGCGGCGTTCTTATATTCGCTGTAAACCAGATCTACCCTGTCAAAGTCCTTATTTTCAAACGCCTTCACGGCTGCCTGGGCACAGGCCTGAACATTTTCAAAAGTGAGGTGCAAAAAGATATCTTTAAAAGCAGCGTTCGCTTTAAACTTGTTTTTTACAAAATGTTCGTACCCTTTTTTACCAATGCTCCAAATAGTCACATTACCTTTTCCTGCTTGCGCAGAATACTTTTCTTTTATGGTTGCTTTCGCCAACTTAATGATATTGGCATTATATGCTCCGCATAATCCACGATCGCTGGTAATTACAATTAGCAATACCTTTTCGATTGATCTTTCTACTGAAAGGCTGGAACCGGCTTCCCCATCGCTGCTGCTAACGATATTACCCAACACTTCCTGTAATTTCTTTGCATAGGGGCGCACCTGAACAATTCCTTCCTGTGCTTTACGCAATTTAGCCGCACTTACCATTTTCATCGCCTTGGTAATTTGCTGCGTGTTTTGTACCGACTTAATTCTGTTACGTACTTCTTTTAATTGACCAGCCATATATGTTTCTCGTTTCCGGTTTGTACTTTTTGATTTAGTTTACCCCCAGCTGCGCGATACTTTTAAGAAGGATTCTTAACATTTAGTATCTGAATAAAGGGGCCATTCCGGGCGCAAAGGTAGCCGAATGCCCCCAAAATTCCACCCCGCTGTGGAAAATTCAGGCAGCTATTTTCAGCCATCCTAAATCTGCTTACTAACTCTATATCGTATAAAGTAATAAACCTGATCATGAGGGATATATTTATTACAGGAGGTACCGGATATATAGGTACCCGGATGATAAAGGCCTTACAAAAAGAAGGCGTATATCGCATAAAGGCAGTTGCCCGAAAAGGATCGGAACAAAATATACCTGCTGGCTGTGAAGTAATTCTGGGAAGCGCCCTTTCCGCTGAATCATATCAGCAACATATTCTGCCGGGATCCACCTTTGTTCACCTGGTTGGAGTATCACATCCCTCGCCCTCAAAAAAGGAACAGTTCAATAAAATTGACCTCGTTTCCATACAGGAAGCAGCCCGGGCCGCTATATCGGCAGGAGTGAGTCATTTTGTTTACGTGAGTGTTTCTCAATATCCAAGCAATATTATGAAAGAGTATCAGATGGTCCGGGCAGAAGGAGAACGAATCCTGGAACACTCGGGAATGCAGTGTTCTTTTATTCGTCCCTGGTATGTGCTTGGTCCGGGGCATTGGTGGCCCATACTATTATTACCTTTTTACACATTGTTCTCCCTTATTCCAGCGTATAGAGAAAAATTGCAACAGCAGGGGCTGGTTACCATTCAACAGATGATAGCCACCCTTGTATTTGCTATTAAAAACAAACCCACTGGCGAGACTGAAATTTATAATGTTCCAGATATAAAAAATATTTCCTCGATTAATATTGATCTTAATCCTTTGTTATGATATGATGCGGGTTGAAAATAAATAGCGTATGGCTGACACTCCTAAACAATCCTTTCAATAAACTGGGTAGGATTTCAAAATGTCATTACCAAATGTCAAGGCATTTTCTTTATCCCCGCGTGGCTTTGTGCGCATTTTTCATCACTTTTGCTTTCGTTATGGCAAAAGCAAGAAATAAAAAGGACAAACCGGTTATTTTAATTACCAACGATGATGGCATATCAGCTCCCGGCATCCGAAACCTGGTGGAAGCAGTAAAAGACCTGGGAAAGATTGTAGTGGTAGCACCCGATAAACCGCAATCGGGCATGGGACATGCTATTACTATCGGTCAACCATTACGATTAACTCATTCAAATATTTTTGAAGGAATTGAAGCATACCAATGTACCGGAACGCCGGTGGATTGTGTAAAACTCGCGGTAGATAAGGTTTTGCATCGTAAACCTGATCTTTGCCTGAGTGGTATTAATCACGGCGCCAATCATTCTATTAATGTTATTTATTCGGGTACTATGTCGGCAGCCGTAGAAGCAGCTATTGAAAGTATTCCCTCCATTGGATTTTCATTACTGGATTACAGTATTGAAGCTGATTTTTCTGCGGCCCGTGTTTATGCGCGGATCATTGTAGAAAAAATGCTTGCCACCAAGCCCGATAAACATTCGGTACTGAACGTTAATATTCCCGCTGTGGCAGAACCGTTGATAAAAGGGATAAAGGTTTGCCGGCAGGCTTATGCTAAATACGAAGAAGATTTTATGGAACGCAAAGATCCCAATGGCCGCAAATACTTCTGGTTAACCGGTGTATTTGTAAATTTTGATAAAGGAAAAGATACCGATGTATGGGCGTTGAAAAATAATTTTGTCAGTGTGGTGCCCGTGCAATTTGACCTCACGAATTACGTTCTAAAAGCCAAACTCGAAAAAATCTGGAAACGCTGATGTTTAAAAAAGACAATCTTAAATTTGGTTTGCTTATGGGCTTTTTGGCTCCGCTGATCAGCATGGTAATTTATTATTTCATTCGCTTCAGCATGTTCTCCGTTTCTGATGTATTAAACTTAATGGTCAGAGAAAAAAACCAGATCACTGCCGTCACGATTCCCTGCCTGGTATTAAACATCGCCTTATTCACTTTTTATGTAAACACGCAGCGCGATAAAACCGCCAAAGGCATATTTGTCATTACGCTGGTATACGCCATCAGCGCATTGCTGGTAAAATTCATACTATAATTTATAGTTTAAGATTCTTGATGATATACCCTGTCATCAAAGAACATCGGTCATAAAAAAACGAACAATATCTTTACTTTGCAGGTAGAATGAATAATTTAAATTCCCCATCAGGCCCCTCTGGTCAAACGGAGTTTGCCGGTAAACGCTATTATATAATTGCTGGGGAAGCTTCTGGCGATTTGCACGGCAGTAATCTTATTAAAGAATTAAAAAAGCAGGATATCACAGCAAAGATCCGTTGCTGGGGCGGCGATTTAATGGAAGCCACGGGCGCCGATCTTGTGAAGCATTACCGTGAACTGGCTTTTATGGGTTTTGTGGAAGTACTGATGAATCTCCGAACTATTCTTCGCAACCTCGCTTTTTGCAAAGAAGACATCCTTCAATGTAAACCAGATGTAATTATATTGATTGATTATCCAGGCTTCAATCTTCGTATTGCCGAATGGGCCAAAGAAAATGGTTTCAAGGTTATTTATTATATATCACCCCAGGTATGGGCCTGGAAGGAGAATCGGGTTAAGAAAATGAAACGGTGCATCGACCTGATGCTTGTGATTCTTCCATTTGAAAAAGACTATTACAAAAATAAGTGGAACTGGAAAGTGGAATATGTAGGGCATCCGCTGGTGGAAGTGGTGGAGGAGTTCTTAGAAGGAGGGCAGGGGGCAGGAGCCAGGAGCCAGGAGGCGGGAGGCGGGGGACAGGAGGTGAGAGTTATTGCTTTATTACCCGGAAGCAGAAAACAGGAAATTCTGAAGAAACTTCCTGTAATGCTTGAGGTAAGTAAACAGTTTCCGGATTGCCAATTTGTGGTGGCCAAAGCACCCGGACTGGATGATGCATTTTATAATAACATGCTGCAGCCATATAGTAATGTATCATCAGTAAGTAATCAAACTTATACATTACTTTGCCAGGCAGACGCTGCATTGGTTACCAGTGGAACGGCCACCCTCGAAACCGCCTTATTTGCTGTGCCCGAAGTGGTGTGTTATAAAGGAAATGCCATTTCGTACCAGATTGCCAAACGGATCATTAGCATTAAGTTTATATCATTGGTAAACCTCATCATGGATAGAGAAGTAGTAAAAGAATTAATTCAGGAAGAAATGAACACAGAAAACCTGCAAAGGGAGTTATCCATATTATTGACCGATAAGAGCAGACAAGTGCAACTCAAACAGGATTACGCCGCTTTGCATCAGCTACTCAGCCAGGGAGGCCATGCTTCTGCCAATGCCGCCCGGCACATACAACAATTTCTGCACGTCGTTATTTCTTAAAAACGACCAGTTTCAGGAACATAATAATAAGCGCGAGTAGGAATAAGAAAATAGAAATACGGTTGATGCCGTGCATATATTTGATCCATTGCGAATGGGGCGCATTCGGATCTTTCTTTTTGATATAAAGGTATTCGGCAATTTGTCTCCAGATGCCCATATTAGTTCTATTTTCCTTGTTAGAAATTATAAAAGTACATCATTCTAACACCCAACCACCACAAATGTTTGGGTATATGCTTTTTTGAAAATAAAAAAATTACTATTTTAATATTTGGCCATTGATTTCACGGCTTTTCTCAAATACATATTACAATCCTTATTAGCCCGTATAATCCGCAGCCTTATCCTTACTAACCAGTCAATAAAAAACCTTATTTTCTTTACCTTTAAATGTTATGAAGATCATTCTCGTATTAATTGTCTTATGCCTGAGCCTTATGTCTGGTTGTAGCAAGACCACTCCCTTTACCATTGACGTGTCAAATATAACTAGTACCGATGCACAGGGAAATATCATTGGAAGCCCGGATAATACTGACTGGACAATGGATGCCGAATGGAGTGAAACGGAAAAATCATTTTTCCGCACCGACCCTGTTGATTTAACCGGCACATCAGTAGCTGCTATAGCCATTCAACCGGCCTATCCCAATCCAACCCAATCAAGATCGGTTACTTTCCAGTTTACTGCCTCCACTATAACGTATTTGAGAATAGCCCTGGTAGATGTACAATTGCGCAAACAATCTTTTTATAGCTTTTTGACGGTGGTTGGTTTGAACGCGTTTCAGATTCCTTTTGAAGAAGCTAAATTACCTGCCAATAAAAATTACCGCTTCTATTATTCTTTTGATGCCCCGGCCAGTCCAATGTATTTTAGAGGACATGGAGATATAAAGGTTAACTAGATCACCAGTACATTTACTTTGTCATTTCCTCAAACAATAATTTCACATGGGGGTCAATAACCAGTTTGGCTGGTTTTTCCATCATGGGGATGCTGAAACGGGTTTGTCTTTCTTTGATCGGTGAAGATTTGGTAATTCGGCCATCCGCTGCTCCCCCATTAATTTGGAACTCCAGCGGAAACTGAAAAAGTTGTTCCTGCTGTTGTGTAATGATAATAGTAAATACTTTTTTGACAGCATCATATCCTTGTTCAATTTTCAGTTGCGGTTGCCCTGCTGTATACAACCACTGCCTGAAAAACAGGGAAAAATCAATTCCACTTACTTCCTCTACTACTTTTTGAAAGTCTTCCGTTGAAGCATTCTTTCCTGCATAACGGGCATAATACGTACGGATGCTTTTCCAAAATACCGAGTCGCTTATTTGAGAACGCAACATATGTAACACCCAGCCTCCTTTTTGATAACTATTAGGATTGAGCAATTCTTTAAAATTGGTTACGGAAGAATCCACCACCGGTCTCATTTTCCTTCGGGAAAATTCAATGATCTGGGCCCGGTTATCAACCAGCATGCTGTTCGCCATTTCCTTCCCGTATCGGCTTTCCATATAAAGAATGGTCATATAGGTTGCAAACCCTTCACTCAGCCATACATGAGCCCATTCTTTTTCAGTAGCCATATTACCGAACCATTGATGCGCCAGTTCATGTGCCATCAGTGTTTCGGTATTTCCTGTTCCGGTCACGGAATTTTCGTTATAGAATATCGCACTCGCATTTTCTAATGCTCCAAACCGGGTGGTGGATTGAACGCTGGCTAATTTTTTATAGGGATAAGGGGCCACATTATTAATATAAAAAGGAAGTATGGATGATGCCCTGGCATAATCATTAAAACCGTCTTCTTTATTTTCCGGAAATACCCAACTGGATACCGGAATACAATTCAACTCATCGGCCAACTGAACGGCAAAATCCGCTACTCCAATAACCATTACTTTAGTGGGCAACGGAATGGTTTCGCGGTAATGCGTCAATTTTTTTCCACTACCCAGCGAGGTTTCTTCTTCCTGCACTCCATTCGCTACTACCTGGAAATGATCGGGAGTGGTGATAATAAAATCCACCATTGCTTTATCGGCCGGATGATCTACACAGGGTAACCAGTTTCGGGCACGGTCGGGCCAGTGATCAGCAAAAAAAACACGGTGCTTGAATTTATTATTTCCGATAAAGAGCCCCTCT
The DNA here is from genome assembly GCA_031360425.1 of Chitinophagaceae bacterium. Taxonomy (GTDB): domain Bacteria; phylum Bacteroidota; class Bacteroidia; order Chitinophagales; family Chitinophagaceae; genus Endoryza. The sequence continues at coordinate 13,218 of JANMBO010000011.1, forward strand.
TTCGGTACGCCATGATATACCACTTCAACTTCCTTTATTGTTCCTGGTGGCAGCATTCTGTTAAAAGATATTTTTAGCAGATCATTGTTGTGAATAAATGAAATAGGTTGGTTCTCTTCAAGTACACTCACTACACTCATTCCTTTCTTGTCGGCGGTTATTTTTACCAGGTTGAGTAAAATTGAATTAGTTTCCTTTATGGCCATAAAGCGAACTTTTGCCCGGCCTTCTACTTCATCACTGTTATCGGATAATCTTATTGAAAACGAATAGTGAAGCACATCAATAAGTGCATCGGGCTTTTGAGCCTTGACCGAATTCATTAAAAAGAAACAAGCTACCCAAATCAATAGTTTTTTCATTGGACATTAATTTACCAATGAAGTTATAAATAATTAGGGTTTGATTATACTTCTACCAGAAATGAGAGGCTAATGGGTAATTTTAATATAATGAAATGAGGACTCTTTTCATTTAAATGGAATATCACCAAAGGTTAATTTGGTAAGCTCAGCAGCTAATATCCGTATTATCTACAATTTCTCCAGCATCTCCACCACTTTTTCTCTTTTTAAGATCAGGTATCCCAACCGGTCGTTGCTGATTCCTTCTTTTAGGTGGTAGCTAAACTCCAGTTGATCCTCCTGTACGGCTGTTTCAAAATAACGGAATGAAATATTTGAATACTGCTTCAATTCTTCGCCGATTTCATATAAATGGGTAGAAAGAATAAACACCGAGTTATTTATTTTAATCAGTCCTTTAATTACGGTGGTAGAACATTTCATAGCATCCTGCACATTGGTACCCTTGAATAATTCATCAATAAGCACCAGCCACTTTCGTCCATCCGTTATTTTTAAAATAGTATTTCGAATACGCTGCACTTCATTAAAAAAATAGCTTTCCCCTTTCACAATATTATCTACCACATTAATATTACTGAGCAACCCCTCAAAAATTGAAAGTTTCATTTCCCTGGCTGGAACACCCATACCCAAATGCGCCAGGAATACCGCGCAACCAACGGCCTTTATGAAAGTGCTTTTACCAGCCATATTAGCTCCTGTTAAGAAAATAAAATTGCTCTCTTTGCTCATATGTACATCATAGGCTACCGGATCAGGTAATAATAAATGATATAGTTGTTGGGCGTCAATTAATGGATGCGGATCGCGGGTAAACTCCGGGAAACAAAGGCTAAAATGCTGAGCGGCTACGGCCATGGAGTGCCAGGCATCAAATCGGCCAAAGATGCTGATCAGTTCGCTGCTTTCCTGGGGAAAGCATTCCTTGATGTAATTACCAAAATAGATCGTTTCTTTCCAGTTAAAAGGGGCCGCTGCGTTGCGTTTGGACAGTTGCTGCACTACCGGTTTATTCATTAACTCTGATGCCCGTTGTAAAAATGTTCTAATCATTACGGGAGCCCCATCCTGATTCAGAATACCTATCAATTGCTGCATACCCCGAAAAAAATCAGCAAAATGCGAAAGGGAGTAACGGACCAGGGAAAAGTCCGGGCTATGAAAATATTTATAGGTAAGTGCATTTAAGAAACTGGCATGTTCGGGCATGCCATCTATATTACTATCGTAAAATTTTTCCATCACCATCAGGGTACCGTTACTGATGTTGTCTGGCCATTTTGAATGGGACTGCAATATAGAACCGATGATCTGCTGCGTTTCTTCAATCTGGCGGAGATCGCTGAAAGGATTATTAAAGAATCTCCATAACCATTCACGGCCCTCCACCGTTTCTGTAAAATTGAGCCGGTGAAAAATAGAAAACTCCTCTTCCGTATGAAAGATAGACAGATCGTTGTAGGTGGTTTGGTCAATGTTCATGGAAATGAAAAACAACAAATGAAAAATGAAAAATCAAGAGATTGGTAGCAGTCTGATCGGCACAGCTTTTTTAATTCATCATTTATTATTCTTAGTTTTAATTTTACCTGACTATCTCTTAAATAGCAATCTTTTTCCATTACAAGATTCATCCCATACCCCTTCTCCATAAACTAAATTGCCATTTACAAAAGTGTGTGTAACGGTTGCGGGGAAAGTAAATCCTTCCATCGGGCTCCAGCCACATTTGTATAATATATTATTCATATTTAGCGGGGTAGTTTCGTTTAAATCTACCAATACCAGGTCAGCAAAATAGCCTTCCCGAATATATCCTCTTTCTGTTATCTGAAAGCATTGGGCCACTGCATGACTCATCTTTTCGACCACTCTTTCCATCGAAATTTTCCCCTGCTTCACATAATGCAACATAAGAAGTAGAGAATGTTGTACCAGGGGAAGTCCGGCATGGGCTTTTTCATAGAGCCCCGATCCCTCCTCCCCCATTGGGAGAGGAGAAAGAATTCCTTGCTCATTTCGGTAATATCCTTTTTCATCCAGGGTATGCGGCGCGTGATCGCTGGCAATTACATCCAGCCGGTCGTCTAACAGTGCTTTCCAGAGAGCCTCCCGGTTATTCGGCGCCTTAATAGCAGGGTTACATTTTATGAGATTGCCTTTGGCATTATAGTCCCCGGCGGTAAAATGCAAATGATGTACACATACTTCGGCTGTAATTCTTTTTTGGTCCAAAGGCATCATATTGGAAAATAGCTGGAGTTCCTTTTCCGTACTGATATGGAGAATATGCAGGCGAGTATTATATTTTTTGGCAATTTGAATGGCCGTAAGCGACGATTCAAAACAACCATTCTCATCGCGCACCAGGGGATGATCGGAAGGCTGCAGTATCCCCTTTTCTCTTCTTAACCTGTCTAAATTTGATTTGATGATCCTCTCATCTTCGCAATGAGTGGCTATCAGGACTTCACTCTCGCTAAAAAGTTTTTCTAAGGTGAGATAATTATCTACCAGTAATCCCCCGGTAGAGGAGCCCATAAATATTTTTATGCCGCATATTTCGTTCTTACGATTATTTATTTCAAGGGCCTCCAATGCATTATTATTGGAAGTGCCCATATAAAATGAGTAGTTGGCTAACGCAGTCTTGGAAGCGATTTGGTATTTCTCTTCCAGTAATTCTTGCGTAAATACGGGTGGCATGGTATTTGGCATTTCCATAAACGACGTAACGCCCCCGGCTACCGCCGCTTTGGATTCCGTATAAATGGTTCCTTTGTGGGTAAGGCCAGGCTCCCGGAAATGTACCTGATCGTCGATGGCCCCCGGTAAAAGATGTTTTCCTTCGCCGTTTATTTCTATAAACGCGCCACGAGGTTGGATAGCTTCTCCCATTTTTTCAATGCGGCCATTCGCCAACAATACATCCTGTATCCTTGAATACCCTTCATTCACTACCGTACTATTTTTAATCAGGTATCTTTGCATAATTGATAATACTAAATATTCTAAACACCCGGCATGCAATTTATTGTAAAAAATCTGTTGCGGATCGTTTTACTGATGATCCCCTATACGTTAACTGCTCAATCCACCTTTCTTCCACAGGGGCATAAGCACCAGCCGTTGCTTGACAGGCTCGATATTAAATTACAAAGTAATACGGATCTGAACGTACTTACCATCAAACCCATCAGCCGCCGCTATGCTGTACGGATAGGTGAATATGCCGATTCGATACAAAAAACGGACGGCAACCTGCTTTCTCCTATTGACCAATTCAATTTACGCAGTTTGCTGATGAATAACAGCGAATGGGTAACCGGAGATAAAACTGATTTCGTGAGTAAAAAAAGTGTTTGGAACACATTCTATAAGACTAAAGCGAACTTCATAGAAGTAAACTCACCTGATTTTTTCCTGGCGGTGAATCCTGTTTTTCAATTCTCCCTGTCAAAAGAATCAAATAATAATGAACGGGTATTTCAAAATACAAAGGGATTAACCTTTCGCGGATTGATTGCAAAGCGGATTGGTTTTTCCACTTATTTAACCGATAACCAGGAACGGGGACCCAGGTTCATGCAGCAACGTATCGACTCTTTTGATGCAGTGCCCGGCGCAGGCTTCTATAAAGCATTTAAAAGTACTGCTACTGATTATTTTGATGGCAGAGGATCTATACATTTCAATGCTACCAAATACCTCGATTTTCAATTCGGTTACGACAAAAATTTTATTGGAAATGGATACCGTAGTTTGTTCCTGAGTGATTATGGAAACAGTTACCTGTTTTTAAAGATCAACACCCGCATCTGGAAATTAAATTACCTCAACTTGTTTATGGAGTTAAATCCGCGGTATGTCCGCGGCGCGGGGGATAACCTGCTGGATAAAAAATATGCCGCCATACATCATCTCAGTATCAACGCCGCCAAATGGTTAAACGTAGGTTTGTTTGAAGCCGTCATATTCGGCCGAAAGAATAATTTTGATTTCACCTACCTTAACCCCATTATGTTTTTACGGGTGGCGGAACAACAAAATGGCAGCGCCGACAACGCCCTGGTAGGTTTTGATTTTAAGGCTAACGTAGCCAAACGGGTACAGTTTTACGGACAATTATTGTTAGATGAATTCTTCCTGAAAGAAATTAGGGCCCGTAACGGCTGGTGGGCTAATAAATATGGAGTGCAATTAGGAGCCAGGTATATCGATCTCTTTAGTATAAAAAACCTCGATATACAAGGGGAATTAAATCTTGTACGACCGTTCACATATTCACACAGTGATTCTGTTTCCAATTATTCGCATTTTAATCAGCCATTGGCACATCCATTAGGGGCCAATTTTGCTGAATTAATCGGTATTATTCGTTACCAGCCCCGCCCTAAATGGACCACCTCCCTTCGGCTCATTTACTGGAAACAGGGAATAGATTCTACCGGTGCCAACACTAATTACGGAAGTAATATTTTTAAATTAAATACTAATCGTCCGGCTGGTGATTATGGTTACAGCATTGGTTCGGGCATCAGCACCAAAGGAGTAAATGCACAATTACTGATATCTTACGAATGGAAAGAGAACCTGTATGTTGAAATAGGGGGTATGTTCCGGAAGCAAAGCAAACCGGCGGGTATATCTTTTTCGCCTGATGCCACGGTATTTACTGCCGGTTTGCGCATAAACATGTTTAGGAGAGAATATGACTATTAACGATTGAATGGCCATCTGCTTAGAAAATATATTCATACTTCCGGCAAAATATATTAATAAAAGTCAAAACCAAATTTATGTTTTGAGATAACTGTTAACGATAGGTTTTTGTTTGTATACTTTAGGATTGCGGGCGCAGCAAAGAAAAAATCCAACCCCTAAAAAAGAATGAACGCCTGATGCTATCTGGAACGGTTATTTTGATGAACGGAACCTGCCTGTTCACCTGATGAACAATAGCGACTCCCTGCCTTTTATTTACATCGACCCATCCAGTAATGAACAGGTTATTCAAACAACCGGTTCTGCATTGCCCAAAATATTCGAACCGATATTTTCAAACCAGGTAAAGTCCCGAAAGGATTCATTGCCGGTTACATTTACTTTTTTTGAGGACTTTTCTTTTTCGACCGTTGATAAACATATGCTCATCCAAACACAGATTGAACTGTTCTTCTATTCCTTCGCCAAAGAAGCCAATTATTTATGGAACCGGGTTAGCAAAACGCTCAGGCCGGTTTCTTGCAATGGCAAACGGAGTTATATGACCTTTTCGCCCGAGAGCAAACGAATTGCTTTTATACGGGAGGGAAATTTATTTGTAAAGGACCTTTCTACTGACCAGGTTACTGCCGTTACGATGGATGGTATTGTGAGCAGGACTTTATATGGAATGGCAGATGCATTTTATGAAAATGGATTTGGAATGCGGCAAGCGTATATGTGGAGCCCCAATGGCGAGTCTATTACTTTCGTACGCTTCATTGAAATGGTGGTTCAGAATTATCCGATTACTTCGTATGAAGGAAGAACCTACCCGGATATTTTTACCCAACAATACCCAAAAGCAGGGGAAGCGATACCGTAAGTTCAAGTATATATTTATAATATCTGCGACAAAGTACTAATCAAAGCAGCCGTGGGGGTTAATCCCAATCAATATATAGTTGGGTTAAAATGGCAAAATGAAGGAGCGGCACTTTGGGTACAGCGCCTTAACCGTATGCAAACACTACTGGAAGTACTAAAAATAAATGTGCGCAATGGTACGGCCCGTAAGGTATTTGAAGAAACGGCTACCGATTATGTTAAGGTATTTCCCAACAATATTTATTTCTTGCAAACCCGCAGTTCCTTATTATGGCTAAGTGAAAAGATGGCTTTACTAATATTTTCGAAGTGGCACTCAATAATGGCTGTATGAAACAACTTTCCAAAAGCGCCAGCGAAGTAGTATCATTGGAAGGAGTGGATGAAGGCAATGGGGAGATTTGCTTCACCGCTAATGAAGGAAATGGCCGTCAGCCGTATTTGTACAAAATGAATATGGATGGAACCGGGCCTCGTCAATTATCTGTCAGTGAGGGCTTTCATAACCCGATGTTATCTGCTAATTATAAATATTTTCTCGACCAATATTCTCCTTTGAATGACCTTTCTTCTTTGAGTCTTTTTAATACCAACGGCAAGAATTTGCCGGACTCATCGCTTATCAGAAGTAGAATTACCCGCGACCAGTTGAGTGAATATAATGTGCAGCGGGTTGAGCAGTTTACAGTCAATGCTGCTAATGGAAATAATCTGAACGGATGGGTTATCACGCCTTATCAAAATGACGCCAACAAACCTTTGCCCCTACTATTGTATGTATACGGCGGGCATATGCACCAGGAAGTAAAGAACCAATGGATGGACAAATTGGGGTTTAACAATGCGATATCTCGCTAACCAGGGATACCTGGTGGCCCGCATCGATCTGTCGGGTACCCCCGGCCACGGAGCAAACTTCCGGAAACAATCCTATAAAAAATTGGGTGATGTGGAAATAGCAGAAATCCGTACCGTTAAAAATTATCTTACCCGCAACTACCGCATTGATACAGCTAACACCGCTATCCTGGGATGGAGTTATGGGGGTTATCTCAGCGTCCTGGCAGCTACCAAATACTTTTGGATTATTTAAAGCACATATAGCTATTGCCCCGGTTACCCACAGGCGCCTTTATTGTAATATATACGCAGAACGGCAACTAACACTTCCCGCGGAAAATGCAGATGGGTATAAAAATGCTTCGCCTATCAGCCTTGTAAATAATTGTAAGGATGGGTTATTATTGATTCATGGAAGTGCCGCCGACAATGTACACTTTCAGAATTCGATGGAATTCCGCCGCGAACTGATCCGGGCCAATAAACAATTTCAGTAATATTTCTTTCCCGACTATGCGCATAATATCAGTGACGGAGGAGCGCAAAACGTGGCAAGAATAAATCTATTTACCAAGTTTAGTACCATTTAAAAGAACAATTCGTAAACAGGAATGAAGTGAAACCGGTATCACAGCCATCGAGTAAACGAAATAAATAGATAATACGGTCAGACCGGCATGGTCAGACCATACTACCACAGGGAAGTCAAAATATATTATCCTTCAAATATCAACGAAAAAATGATCATCCGGGAATTCAGGCGATCAATTGCATTGGAGAATTTTAAATTAGGGTCCCGGCTATGTGTATTAATGAGGCCATTACTTATTTTAATTTCCGGTGACAAGATAAATACAGGAAAATAAAAATTGAACCCAATACCTGCCTCTACGCCCATATCGAACGATTTTAATTTTACCAGGTTCTCTGCTCTTCGGGCACTGGAATTGGAAGCCAGGTCGTATTCGATCTTACCACCCGCAAACATGTACACCCGGAAATTATCAATTCGATCGCTACGGAATTTAAAATGAATGGGAAAACCCAGCAGAATCGACTCCACCTGTTTGGTCATAAACGTATCTTCTTCCTGCGACTTATTCGGATATTTTAAATTATAGGTAAGATTCTTATAGGAAAATAATAATTGGGGGAAAATAGCCCGCACTTCAAACCGGGGCGAAAGACGCAATGTATGAATACCGGCTAATCCAAACCCTCCTGTATTGAGCGGGTTTATAGATAGAACACTATCGTTTTCTAAAAAGCGTGGGTGTTGCTCCAGTTGAAAACGGGAGTTATTATACATTAACGCAATACCGAGGTAATAACGTTTTTCATCATGGTTGGGTAAATTGAGTTCTACTTCCTGCGCAAGCAAGGGAGTAACTTTTACCAATACGATCAACGCCAGTATGATTGCTTTCAGCCTGTATTTTTTGTTCCGCAGTAAATTGTACATATACCTAAGCTCAGCCTTTTTAAGGTTGTGTCCGAAAAACCGGTTTGTTGTAAAATGTGTAGAAATGTTTCGCCTTCGGGAAATGCTTTTACTGAGTTATTTAAATATTGGTAAGCGTCTTTATTTTTTGATAACCACTGCCCTGCTTTAGGCGCAATGATCTTCATATATAAATTATATATTCCATTGAACCACTGTTTCTTTGGCTTGGAAAATTCCAGCACCACCAGTTTACCTTTAGGCTTCAGCACACGTAACATTTCACTCAATCCTTTCTCGAGGTGTTCAAAGTTCCGTACACCAAAAGCTACGGTTATGGCATCAAACGTGTTATCACTGTAGTTTATTGCCTCACTATCCCCAGATTCTAACTCTATGTGCCTATTTAACAGCAACTTGGCTACTTTTTTTCTTCCCAACTGCAGCATTCCCTCAGAAATATCTATGCCAATTATCTTTTCAGGCTTTAAGTATTTATAGGTCATAATGGCCACATCCGCTGTTCCGGTTGCTACATCAAGTACTTTTTGGGGTTTTAAGGATATTAACTCCATAATTGCCCGCTTTCGCCAGTAAATATCGATGCCTCCACTTAAGAAACGATTCATCAGGTCGTACCGGAAGGCGATTTGGTCGAACATGCCCGCCACCTGTTCTTTTTTACTCAGCTCCGAATCCTTGAACGGCACAATAGTATCATGCGAATATTTTGACATGTGGGCAAAGATAGGAGAGAGTTTTTGGTTTGTACCTTCCCGTTTAATATTGCCGGATTTCTAAATCTCAGGCGAAAAGAGGCCTACCACAAAACAGGATAGTTGCTCCCTAAGAACGAGAAACTATAAACCAGAAACTAAACAAACTCCCCCTATCTTGCAGCTCGATGATATTCAAAAAAGCAGAATACGTTATAAGCAGTCCCGACTACATGCAATGCCCCAATCCCGACCGGCCGGAATATGCATTCATTGGTAGAAGCAATGTGGGAAAGTCATCACTTATTAATATGCTCTGCGATATTCATAACCTTGCCAAAACGTCCGCCGCACCTGGTAAAACACAACTCATTAATCATTTCGATATCGTAACCACATCGGATCAGAAAGGAGGGGCTTCCAAAAAAGAACACGGGCTGCGCTGGTACCTGGTGGATCTTCCAGGCTACGGGTATGCGAAAGTATCCCAAAACAGCCGCAGGCGCTGGGAACAAATGATCGAAAACTACCTCCGCAAAAGGGAAAACCTGGTAAATGTTTTTGTATTGATTGATAGCCGCCACAGTCCTCAAAAAGCGGATCTTGATTTCTTATCTCAATTAGGCAAATGGGAAATTCCTTTTTGTCTTGTTTTCACCAAAGCCGATAAAGAAACGCAAAAAGAAGTCAGTAAAAATGTGAAAGATTTTTTGGGAGCCCTGCGCAAAACCTGGCAATTCTTACCGCAGCACTTTATTACCAGCGCCGTGAAGAAATTAGGAAGAGAAAAGCTGCTGACGTTTATTGAAGAGTGTAATAACCAGGTAAGAATCAAGACTGGTTAACCGGAAACCATGGGCGTTAACCTACCTTGAATAATATCTAATGCCCGGTTAAATTCTGTAAAGCTTATAATTTCTTCACCCAAAATCTCTTTCAATTTTTTTTTGCCGCTGTACAAGTAAACAGTCCTTTTATCCAGACTATAGTAAGTAAAGCTGCTCCATTTCTGATGGAGATAAAGGTCTATTCCCTGGTAAAATGATCCTTCTTCATCAAATCGGAATTTAAATTCAGAAGGGGTTTCATCAGAATCTCTTTTCCGGAATCTGTAAAGTTGTATACATTGGTATAAATAATAAACGGGCAAATAAAGTATGCATATAATTAATAGGAATGTTATAAAATGATAGGTATAATCATAATCATCGCGATAGGAAGTGAGGTGGTTGATAAGAACAATAATTCCAATAGGAATAATAAATATCCAGATTTTTTATTTATATAATTTCTTTCTTCATGCATGGTGATAATAGCCGAGAAACAGGCGGGCAGTTCTCTCTTTGTCTTTCTTGATAGCAATCCATTCCTTAGTACAAAGCCGTGAAAAATTGAGAAGGGCTGATAGAATAAGGCAGAAAGGTGCTCTTGCAGTGGTTGGAACAACCACCATTAAAAAACCCTACGTGATACGCAGGGTTTAGTTAACTACTTTGTTTGCGCAGCTGCTGCTCGCAAAGGCCTCCGGTTTGGCTTTAAAGGCAAAGCCCATACCCAGTATATATCCCATTGCTTCTTTAAGCGCATCGTTGCTTTTAAAATGCGGGTTGGTGTTAATATCCGCATGTACTTCCATGTCTACATCATATACCGTAAACAGGTTGCAGAGTTCATAGGCAATCTCAATGCTTTTGGCAACTTCTACCAGCATGCGTTCTTTAATAGAATAAGTCTGTTTAGTTTTTTCATTGTGAATGAACATGAATCCTCCATGTCCTTCGCGTAAAAAAACAATAACGGTCGCAAATTCTGTTTCGGAACCTTTCACCTGGGAGTCGGTGCCGATACAAACCTTTAGTTTGTAGCCCTTATCCGTTTCTCGTTTGATGGCGTGTTCAACGGCTTCAATAATGGGAATATTGATCAGGTCTCCATTAAATTTTCTCCATTTCATATGCATAGCAAAATGGGTTTTCCGAAATTACGGAAAACCCATCACAAAACATAGTGTACGGATTATTGTTTTATTAATTTAAAGAGTTGGGTGCCCGAATTGTTAAAGACTCTCAAAAGCAGAAAACCGCCTGGAATTGCATTGGTTGCAACCCGGTTGGTTCCCGGAAGAAATGCTCCGTGTTTTAACAAACTGCCCTTTTGGTCGAGTAATTGGTAGTTATATTCTGTATCTACTTTTATGACTAATTCGCTGTTAATAATATTACCCTGCAGAATAACTGCTTTACTGCTTGTCCCACGAAGGGTAATAATATTGGAATAATAGACTCTGTTCCCTGTAACCGGTATCACTTTAATGCGGTACCAGGCAGTATTTACACTAAGAGGCTGCCACGCAAAAGATTTTGCATCTGAATTCAGGTTTGCTATGGTTCTAAAATGAATAGGATCTGCGGACGATTCTACCTCTACGCTTTTAATAATCTCATCTGATTGATAGTTCCATTGCAACTGATGATTTCCATTATTATTCTTTCCTGATAAAGCCAGGTGATTCACCGCCAGCACGCCGGCCAGGGTTCCGCTGAGCGAATAAAACCCCACACTCCCATAATCCAATAAATTGGCATTTCCCACGCCTTCTACTACCAGGTAATAAGTGGCACTATTAAGATTAGTATCGATGCCTGCATCGAGTAAATCCATCGGGTTGTAACGACTCAAGGTATCCCCGGCTTCATTCAATAAACTCACCCTAATATCCATATCAGCTCCAGCATTATTACTGCCTACATTCAGCGGAACAGCGCTTAGCCGAAAATTGGTGGAACTGGTTATTGTTATTCCAAACACATCTTTATCATCGGCAGTATTTATCAATCCATTTGCCTGGAAACTATTTGCAATAATAGCGATGGTACTGGCCTGTTGGTGGCTATTACCGTGATCGTCGGAACGTAAGCCAATATTGTTCGGACTTCCAGCAATAACTGCAATATCATCTTGAAGATACGTACATCCAAAAGCATTGGGTCCATTATGCCAGGTAGTAATATTTTTATAATACCCGACGCCCATAATTGGCGCCCAGCTAATTTGCCCGCTTCCCTGGCCTCCGCTATACTCGGCCGTTTTCACACAACTCCCGTCATAATTACTTTGATGCTGCAATCCCAATGTATGGCCCGCTTCGTGTGAAATAGCTTCGGCAATATTTTTTACATTGTTATTGAGCAATCCGCTGAAAACCCAGGCTGGTGTATCATCGCCCCAGGTAAATGATCCCACATAGGCTACACCACCTGCCATCCCGTACCATTGATAAGTTGTTGTTACAACTACCCTCGTTCTCCTGGTTGCGGGCGCAGATGCATACACCGTGGAATCCGTTGTAATGTTGAGATTAAATATCCGGTAATCTTCTGCCACCCGGTTAAAGATTTCCGTAATAGCGGCAGAAGATAAACCGGAACTTTGTGCATCAATGGGACCACTCCAGTTCCAGGAAGTTCCCTGCACATATTGTCCGTCAAAATCGAGGAATATAACAGCTGGCGCAGCGCTATAACTATTAAGTTTAGGGATTTGCGCTCCGGCTGATATACATACTAATCCTCCAACGAGTACGGACAGAATAGTTTTCATAGGTCAGATTTTATAGCAGGGGGTTAGGGATTCAAAAGTTGGTTAAACGGATCCTTTCTTATTCAGTCATAAAAAATTTTTGTACTTTTTTTTGCAGGTAGTATTGATCGTTCTCCAGGGTAAGCACCAGCACATCCCCAGCCTGCGGGTGAATGATGCGACCTTTTATTAGGGGTGATTGCCCTGGTTGCGCATTCATGGAAAGATTAAATAGCGCTCCCGGATAATCTGATAGTTTAATATTAATACTGGTAATTCCGGGGGAGCGTTGAATATTTTCGGTAATTACTCCCCGCAATAATTTGTCACCTGTTAAATGAATAACAATTGCCGAGGAGGAAGCGCTGCGAAAGAGTTCCTGCAATTCTGCAGTTGCACAAATTGATCGTTCCGGAAGTTGGGAAAAGATATAAGGTTTATCTGGGGTTTGCTGTTTAACGGGAACAGGCTCCTGAGCTTTAGTAGCAACAGCGCTAATAATACAGACCCCCAGCAAACCGGATAGGTAACAGTTTTTCATCAACAGGATGATTTTTGGATTTATAAACTTGCTTTCGGGGGGTACGAACTACAAACGAAAAAATAAAATGATGCTTCGCGATACAGAATAAGTAAACGGGCAAGTTGCATTAATATTTTGTTTGACAAATCAAAATTATGCTGGGTTGCAATAATCGTAAAAACCTCGTAGAATTTCTTAGTATTGTCCCGTACTCAACAGCACTAAAGTGCAGGCTTCCATAAATGGGATATTATTTTTCTTCAATACCGTTTGTAATTCATCGTTTTCTGATCCCGGGTTAAAGATTACCCTTTTAGGATGAAGCGAAAGAATATAATCGTAATACGATTGTTGGTGCTGCGGGTTTAGATAAAGAGTTACAGTATCAACATCTTCAAAAAGCGTTGGCTCTGTTTCTACATCTACCCCATTTACTTTTACTTTATTTTTTCCGATAGCTACTACCGGGTGGCCATGTTGGCGCAATCGATCAATGGCGAGGTAACTATAGCGTGCCGGGTTATCAGACGCCCCAAGCACGAGTGTTTTTTTTGCTTTCTCCATGATCAAAACTAACAATATCCATCCGTTTTGGTTTTAAAACAAATGATAATGTTTGCGCGGTGTTTTATCAATTATCTCTCTAAGCGCTTCTTTCAATAAAGGATATTTAAATGTAAAGCCTGATTTTAAAAGTTTGGCGGGTAATACCCACCGGCTTTTAAAAATAAGTTCAGTTTCAGTTCCAATCATTGCTGCTCCAATTTCCAGCATCCATGAATAGGCAGGTAATCCAAATTTATTGCCGGTCAGTTCTCGCAAGGTATTCATAAACTCTTTATTGGTAACGGGATGAGGAGCCGAACAATTATACACGCCTTCCATAATTGGATGATCAAAAATCCATTCGATACTCCGTGCTATATCTTCTATATGCATCCAACTATACATTTGTTGGCCATTCCCCTGGTATCCGCCTAAACCAAATTTCAGCAAATTGAAATAAGGAACCATCACTCCTCCTTCTCCAAGTGTAATAGCAGTACGCAGCGCTACTTTGCGCGTAAAAGGCGTACGCAGTTCAAAAAATGATTGTTCCCAGCGTTTGCATACCTGAACCGAAAAATCAAGATCAAGATTTTTTACCTCCTCAGATTCCTTACCTTTTTTAAAACTCCGAATCCATCTCTTCCATTTGAAACGAAGCTGGTCGATTGAGGAATAAGGCATATTGTCTTTCTTACGTTCGCTGATAATTCCGCTGTATTCATCGTTCGGGATAGAATGGCTATGTTGATAAATGGTCGCGGACGCGGCATTGATCCATAATTTGGGAGGAACTGTGCATTGACGGATCACTTCCCCCAATATGGCGGTTGGCTGTATGCGGCTATCAATTATCGCCTGCTTGTTTGTTTCCGTATACCGGCAGTTCACCGATTTCCCGGCTAGATTAATAACCAGGTCGCTTCCCTCAATTTCATTAGCCCAGTGTTTCTCGATTGATTTTCCGTCCCACCGCCAGTAAGTGATATTGTATCCATCGGCTGCTTTTACTAATGAATGGCTATAATTATTATTCTGATTTTGTACCGACTGACGACTTAGTATAACCACCCTGTTCTCTTTTCCAAAATACTTCGCCAGGGCCTGCCCTATAAAACCAGTTCCCCCCGCGATGATGATTTTTTTATTTTTCATCTGATTTAATATTTTGTATTTTCAGAATTCTGTGAAATTACTAAACTAAATAAAAACCGTCTCCCCGGTTTCTGAAAAACCAATTTAGATTAGTTGTATCGCTTTCATTTTTTCCGAGCTAAGTATTATCATATAATATTTATGAAAGAATTGCAAAGATGCCGGAGGAAATTATTATCGGTATCAATTGTTTTCTATATATTATTTAAATAGTTTCATCAAACTTCCAACAAACCAGTTTTCATCTGCCTTTACCAATACATCAAGCATTTTGTCGGCCTGCAATCCAAAGCGTTTAATACCATTTATAGTATCTGTAAATTGTTTAACGTGTTTATCCTTTTTATCTCCGTCCACTTCTTCCAGGTTTTCTAATAGCTTCAGCATCGGGTTCAGTTCCCTTTTCTTGCGTTCCTTCACAATTTGGGTAGCTACTTTCCAAATGTCTTTTTCGGCACTAAAGTATTCTTTGCGTTCTCCCGGAATAATGATGCGGTCCACCAACCCCCAATCAATCAATTCCCGGATATTCATGTTGGCATTTCCGCGGCTCACATTGAGTTGCTCCATCAGGTCGTCCTGGCTAAGTGGATCAGCGCTTACTAATAACAAGGCATGAATTTGTGCCATGGTGCGATTAATACCCCAATGCGTGCCAAAAGCACCCCAGGAAGCAATAAATTGCTGTTTAGCTTCGGCGAGTTTCATAATCGGTTTATTTGTTATAGTAAAATTATATAATAATTCTGAAGTTTCAAACTTTATTGAAAAATTATTGAAATTTGAAATATCCCTTCCGACGTTTATAGTACTTTATTTCTCCCCAGTATTGTTCGGTTGGGGTGCAGTATGGAATTTTGTTAAATAGAAAATAGCTTATGGTATAATTTATCTGTTGTTACCCGGCGGGCAATTCAATCGTTTATCGCTTTTATTTCCATTACCGTTTGGAGAGCGGATAATAATGGCTATGTATCCTCCCCCTTTATGTATACTTTTTGAGGAAAAGATATAACCCAGGTTATGCAACCCAATTAATATGGGGCCGGCCTTAACTGCCCCTCCTATCCAAAATTGCTTTTGGGTATTAAAAGATAATGGCATAAAGAATCCCCAGCGTTGCGTTTCCCACCTGGGCGTCACTGTAATCAGATTCATTTCCTTTACATACAACCATTTTTTTCCAAAAACGGCTGAAAGATTGATCGATAATTCGGCATTAATATAAAAAGCATCAAAAACATAACGGTCGGCATTCAGTACTAACCGTGTTGGATTAATTATACGGAACCTGCCGGCAAGAGAAGTAAACTGGCCGGCAACTGTTGCCAGGCTATCATTAAAATCGGCCATTGAACGGATCGTAGAATCAAATTTCTGGCTTAAGCTAACATTTGTAATACCATTTCGCACTCCAGCGATAGTCCGACTCTGCTTACCGTATTTATATTGATTGGCCCCCAGGTCCAATAAAGAAATCCCCAGTTTCCAATCGTAATCAAAATAATCATCCTCCCCATATCGAATGACGGCCTGTGTTTTAATAAGCAGTTCGGCACCTACATCAATGAAAGCCCCTCCTTCTGTATAGGTAAGAAAATTGCGAAGATTTTCAAAGCGGCTATTTCCGTTTTGCCAGCGATCGTAATTGGAAGAATATCCAAAGCGTGCATCGGCTCCTGTTATATTGTATTGGGCAGGATCACCGCCCGGAATAGATTCAAACTTGCCATTCTGCAAAACAGCATGTGCGCCGGATATACCCCGGCTCAATTTGATTGTGGCTCCAGCATTTAACCGAAAGTACTCGTTATCCAAAATGGTTTGCGCGTAGCTGCCGTACAATTCAATCCATCCGCTATTTACAAAATCGGTACCCAGTGGTTGATTACGTTCGTTCAGGGATAGCAGGTCGCCCACATTCTTAAGTGTATCGTAAAAATTATAATTACTGGATTTTATAAAAGCATAATTGCGCAGGTTAGCGCCAAAGGCAATAGCCTTTTTACGACCCAAAGCAATTCGCGTATTTAATAAATTGATGTTGGCACTTGTAATGGCAAACCGCTTATTTTCACCATTCTCAAAAACATATTGCGATTTTTTCGCGGGAGATAAAAGTGAATAATTTCTTACCTCTATAATATTCGTACTGACTTTTGCCTGGGCACCCAGTAACGTAACATCCCATTTATAGGGGGTGTTTACAATAGAAGAAGGATTATTGTGCACCCCAATACTGCCCGCATAGGAAGACCCTTGTATGCCATGATAATTTTGCGCCTGCAGAAATAAAACGGCCGTTACCAAAGCCAAACTGCTGTATATTTTTTTATTGATCATTATTAAAAGCGAATTAAAAAGGCTGACCATGGGTAAGGCTGATCAGCCAGCTTGTCAATTTAGGAAATGGTTTTACTACTCTCAATAATAAATTGGATAACGCCGCATTTCCAAAAAAGCGTTGCAAGATACGCCCGGCAATCAGCCGTCGCCCAAAATGTTTTTCCCATTGTTGGGTATATTGTTGTTCCATATCAAACCGGTTGATGCTGCCTTTTAAAAAATCGTTGATCTGCTCTGCAGCCAGCTTACTGCCATGGAGGGCCATACTCATTCCATTACCACACAACGGGGTAATCATACCAGCCGCATCCCCAATCAGCAATACATGATTCTCCACCTGTGTTTTTTTATTAAAAGAAATCCTCGAAATAGTAACCGGTTCTTCATATAGAAACTCGGCGGTTGAAAAAATCTGGTTCAGGAATGGATTTTTCATCAGAATATTCTTTTCTGCCAGGTGAATATCGTTTCGGTTGCGCCGCAAGTTATGAGCCGTGGTCAAATAACAAAGGCAATATTTATTATTTTCTATCTGCGATATGCCACAATATCCGTTCTCAAAATTATGGAGAGCAATCAAGTCGGCTGGGTGGGCTACCTTGATATGGTATTTCACTCCCACATAATGGTTCAGCTTATTAGGTCTCTCTTGTGTAAACTGTCTTTTCCATTTTACATCGAGGTTACTTCTTTTTCCAAAAGTACCCGCCGCCACCTTCGCTTCTATTTCTCCTTTATTGGTAAAAATAATAAACTGGTTATTGCGGTATACTACATCCATTACCCGGGTATCTTCCTGAACATTTACTCCTTCCTTCCGGGCAATGTCGGCGAGCGTATAATCCAATGTATACCGGCTGATACCAAATCCTCCTAGCGGAAGCCGATGCTCCATATAATTTCCATTGGGCGCACTGATGAGTACCCGGCTGATCTGTGGTAACTGCATATCGCTTAGCGGAACACCAAGTTCATGTAAGAAATTCCAACTCTCATGACTTATATATTCCCCGCACACTTTATGAAATGGATATTTTTCGCGCTCAAACAGCACAACCCTATATCCAGCCCTGGCACATTGAATGGATAATGCGAGACCTGCCAACCCACCACCAATAACGGCTATATCGTATGAAGCATTTGCAGCCATGAGTTTATTCCAAAATCAAATATGGTTATTTATAGATAAAACGGTATCCGTATTATTCCCCTATTCAAATCCATGCAACTCCCCGGTATTCCTTATTTCAATTTTTCACTTCTCGTTATTACAAACGATCAACCACCTGAATGCCCATTTCCATTGAATGGTACAATGGCTCATTCCGGCTTGCGAAAGTAGCGGCCCCCATTCCCTTTTATTTAACCCTCTCAAAACAGATAATGGGGCATCATTCTTTACTAAATAACTACCCGAAAAACAGCAGGTCAGCCATTTAATGGAATAATAGGCCAGCGCATGACGGTGCAGGTCGTTGATAAAAAAACCAGTATTCGCATTTTCGCGCATCCACTTTAACTGATCCCCGATCGCTTCTTCACTAAAATGATGACAAAAAAGAGAAGAGAAAATGATATCCGGTTTATCTTTAAAAACAACTTTCCGGTAATCACTGGTCATCCATTCCACCTCCATGGACTGGCAATTTTCACGGGCATAGCTGATACAGTCTTTATTAATATCAATGCCAATAAAACTTACTATAATCTTCTTTTTTGCGCACCATCTGTTTATTGCTTTCAGGTTATCTCCACCGCCACAGCCTATTTCGCAAATAGATAATTTTTTTGACGAGAGAGATGCGGAAGAAAAGGACCTAGATAGTACTGATTTCAGTCCCGACAGAGTGATCGTATGCCCACCCAGGTATTTATTTATTACTTCCAGCTCCTGCATATTCCGGCGTATATCTTCGAAAGGAATATCCGTGCGGTCTAGTAATTCTGACTGGTATGAACGTTGCGAAAAAACAGGCATCAGTATGAAGCTACAAAAGTTTCCATTGTTAAACCGGGTCCAAATGCAGCAGCAAAAACGTTCGTCTCATTCTGCGCAGCGGATGATAAGCTGCTATGATGCATTATTTTTTTGAGAACAAATAACAAGGTGGGAGAAGACATATTTCCGTACTCCTTTAATACCTGGTAACTGTATTGAAGTTTTTCCGGCGGTAGCAGCAAGCTTTTCTGAATTACCTCCACAATTTTTTTACCTCCGGGATGGATACACCAATTGTTGATAGATTCTTTTGTATAACCTGCTTTTGCCAGGGCTCTGGTTACCAGCGGTTCAAAATCCTCTTCAATCAGATCGGGTATGTACCCGCTCAGCGTCATTAAAAACCCGGAAGAAGAAAGCTCCCAGGACATATCTTTTTTCCCTTTTGGAATGATTTCGGAGTAGAAACTTTTTAATTGAACTCCTCTGGCAGCCGCTCCATCCGCAACTACTAATACAGCCGCACTACCATCTCCAAACAACAAGCTGGAAGCAATATTGTCGATAGTTGCTTCCCGTTGAAAATGCAGGGTACATAATTCGGTACAAACGATTAATACTTTTGCTCCTTTCTCTGATTGGCAAATAACATCTGCCATTTTTAATGCATGAATAGCCGCATAACATCCCATAAAATTTACAGAAGTGCGATATAAAGTTCGGGGCAAATCCATCAATTCCATTAATTGAAGATCCAATCCCGGGGCACTCATACCAGTACAGCTTACCGTTATTAAATGCGTAATTTCCTGTTCTTTTGCTTTTCCCTCCAGGCAATGCCGAATAGCATCTAATGAAAGAGGCGCCGCGAACCGGCTGTACCAGGTCATCCGTTGCTCGAGAGAGGGAAAGGGTTCCATATTCTCCGAGTGCGGATAGAATTTCCATTCTGGCAATGGGCGGCTATAATCGCCAATGACTGAATAGCGGTGTTCAATACTGCTTTGATGATACAGAAAGCGAAGCTTGCGTTTGTCAGCATCATTAAAGGCATAAATATGCTGCATAAACTGCAGTATATCCTGTTGCTTGTGCTTGTATGCTGGAACAGCCGTGCCAATTGAAATTATTTTACTCAAAACCACCTCCCGATTAATAAGGTTAAAAAAGCCAGGTTACTGCAAACGGCCGCCAGCTGGTTCATTTGCATGGAATGTTTAAAGTCCGCCTTCGCGGTATCGCTCCACACTTTAGCGGCCCATATAAAGAAATATACGAGAACAGGCAGCAATAGGGTGGCCAGCACGAAAAATTTATTTTGATGTCCCTGCTCAAAGAAATAATAAGCAAGCGTACCCATAGCCAAACTGTAAATGAGTGCGGTAAAAATAAAGGTACCCCGATAACCCAACACGTAACTGATTGTTTTTACGCCATCCTTAGCATCCGCTACATGCTGATATATCTGCGTGAGCGGATAAAAACTGCCCATTAATAAGCTTGCCGCTAACATACCAATAGGCGAAATCAATACCGTTTTATCCGCGCTGCTTCCATGGTACACCATGAAGAAAGTTACTGCACCCTGGAATATAGTGACAGTCAGGTATCCGACAAGTGGATATTTTTTGAGACGGATCCCTCGGTAACTATAGGCTCTCGAAGCAAGAATATACGCCAATACACAGGCAAAAAACAAAGTACTGATGAAAAAACAAAGTAACAAAGCTAAAACATCCATAAGAATACTTATGATGAAAAGTTGCCTTGTCGGTTGCAGGGGTTTGGCAATACCCCCGATACTTTCTTCATCGCGATCCATATAAGAATTATACCCGTTGCTCGATGGATATACTAACAGATGAAGTATAAAGAATATCAGCAGCGCATGACTGACCTGTATAGTGGGTACCTGGCCCAATGCGAATAAATACACGGGCAGTAAAAAGAAAGAAAAATGAAACCGAAGTAATTGAATGGTGGACGGCAGAAGCATTCGGAAAGTTATAATTATTTTTTTTACTGGATTTTCTATTTGCCAATATTGAATTAATTCGGGCTGGTGAAGAAGTTGTTGCTGGTTGGTAAGGAGGTTGTTCCCTGGTTGGTGAAGACACTAATCAGAGAACAACCAAGGTTAAAAAACACGATTCAACTGTTTTTTTCTTCGCAAGAGAGTGGCATTGTCTGTAAGCCTCTGCCAGTGAAGGTTACAGCCGAATAGAATTGTTGTCGTACAAGAGTGCGACGCAACAAAAGCTCAATAGCACCACCTATCGTTGGCCTACCAATTAAATAATTTATTACATTGAATGAAGCGGATAAGGCGGAAAATAACGCAGGAATAGAATAGCCTGCCGGATCAAGGGAACCCTGGTCTGATCGTCCTGATCTAACCATTGTTTTTAAATAACATCATCATGCTCGTAAAAACATTTGGCAGTGCGGTATATGGGGTGGAAGCTATAACTATTACTATTGAAGTGAATGTATTAAGCGGCAATAAATATTTTATTGTTGGCTTACCCGACATTGCAGTGAAAGAAAGTTTGCAACGGGTGGAAAGCGCTGTGAAAAGTAATGGATACCAGATGCCGCGCACTAAACTGGTAGTAAATCTAGCCCCGGCCGATATTCGAAAAAGTGGTTCGGCCTTTGATCTTCCAATAGCTATCGGCACTTTGGTAGCCAATGAACAACTGGAAAACGAGGTGCCATTGGAAGATTATATTATGATGGGCGAACTTAGCCTCGATGGAACTATACTGCCCATCAAAGGATCTTTACCGATGGCTATTACCGCCCGCAGAGAAGGGTATAAAGGATTGATTGTCCCCAAGGCCAACTGTCGCGAAGCAGGGATGGTAAATAACCTGGAAGTATATGGGGTAACCCATATAAAGGAAGTAATTGAATTTTTTAAAAATAAGGAAGTGTTGCAGCCTGTAGTTGTCAATACAAGAGATGAATTTTTTCATTCACAGTACGATTTTGAATTTGATTTTTGCGATGTAAAGGGCCAGGAAAATATAAAACGCGCATTGGAAATCGCGGCGTCGGGTGGACATAATGCTATATTGATTGGACCGCCAGGCGCCGGTAAAACCATGCTGGCAAAACGATTGCCCACTATTCTTCCACCCTTAACCTTACACGAAGCATTAGAAACAACCAAGATTCACAGTGTAGCGGGTAAGCTTCCAGAAAATGCAACGCTGGTTTCTAAACGGCCGTTTCGTTCTCCGCATCACACCGTAAGCGATGCAGCCTTAGTGGGAGGTGGTGGGATTCCCCAGCCAGGAGAAATTTCATTAGCACATAATGGGGTATTGTTTTTAGATGAATTGCCTGAGTTTAAGCGATCTGCCCTGGAAGTAATGCGCCAACCTATGGAAGAAAGACGCGTTACCATTTCGCGGGCCAGGATTGCAGTGGACTTTCCTGCCTCTTTTATGCTTATTGCTTCTATGAATCCCTGCCCTTGCGGCTTCTATAATCATCCGCAAAAGGAATGCAGTTGCCCGCCAGGTGCCGTTCAGAAATATTTAAATAAAATTTCTGGTCCATTACTGGATCGCATCGATCTGCATGTGGAAGTTACACCCGTCGCTTTTTCAGAATTATCTGCCCACAAAAACGGGGAGGGTTCGGCTTCTATTCGGGCCCGGGTTATTCAGGCAAGAGAAATACAGGATGAGCGATATAAAGATCAGGAGGGAGTCTATTGCAATGCGCAGATCAGCAGTAAAATGCTGAAAGAAATTTGCGTGATTAATGCGGTGGGGCAAAACTTGCTGAAAGCCGCGATGGATAAACTTAATTTATCTGCCAGGGCCTACGATCGTATATTAAAAGTAAGTCGCACCATAGCTGATCTTGCACAAAGCGAACAAATAAAACCGGAGCATCTGGCGGAAGCGATTCAGTACAGAAGTTTGGATAGAGAGGGATGGGCGGGGTGAGGAGTCTGGAGCCAAGAGCCAGAAGCCTGTCTGCCGCGCAGGCATGATTTTAGTTTATGGAGTTAAATAAAAATATAAAACGTATTTGACATCGCAAATTCTCCTGCATTAAGTCAATCCATAATTAAAACTCTTACCTGTAAAAGACTGTTAATAATATCAATCATAATCACAATTGTAATATGCTATTTACATATTTTACAACTTAGCGAATGAGGAAGTTTTGATCACTTCAGACTGGTAGCGCTTTAGAAAATAATCTATGGTTTCTATTCTTAGTTTAATTGCCCCGGCCGGTTTATTTTCATCAATATCCTTAAAACTGAAGTAAGCCGCTTAGCACATCTTTATTACATCTTTTGCATAAACAGTTTTTACGATACCAATAATGGATTACTGATGAAATATTAATTAATTTTTCAAGATTAAATAATCACAATCCACAAACTATAAAACTCAAACCCTTCTCCCCACTTTTCATCATTTTTGCCGAACTTGTGCGGAATTTGCTGCAAACTTTCATTTCTTCTTAACTTATATATCGAATTTTTTATATGAAGATATTATTTCAATACCTCAAACCTTATAAATGGCTGGTGGTACTTACTATTTTCCTGGCGGCCATCAATACCGGTTTTAGCCTGGTAGATCCGATTATTTTCGGAAAGATGATCAACCTGGCCAACCGGCATCAAACTGTTGAACCTCCCTTAACAAGAGATCATTTTCTATTTATTAAAGAAGCATACACGAATAAGGCTGGTAAGCAGGAAATGCTGTATGGCATAGTATGGCTGGTAATCGCTTCTATTACCGTTGCCATGATCAGCCGCATTGCCAAAAATTTCCAGGATTATTTTTTGAACGTCGTCATCCAAAAGTTCGGCGCCAAAGTATTTACCGATGGGTTAAAGCATGCCATGAAATTACCCTACCAGGAATTTGAAGACCAGCGAAGCGGTGAAACCCTTTCCATTCTAACTAAAGTACGGGGGGATGTAGAAAAATTTATGAACTATTGCATCAACCTGTTGTTCGGAATAGTAATCGGGATTGGTTTTGTATTTGTATATGCCGCACTATTTATCAGCTGGTATATTCCATTCGTTTACCTCGTCGGCATTTTCTTATTAACACTAATCACTAACCTGCTGAGTAAGAAAATTAAAATCATTCAAAAAACAATCGTTGGGCAAACCACTGCCCTGGCAGGTTCCACTACAGAATCATTAAGAAATATTGAACTCGTAAAAAGCCTTGGTTTAACCACCCAGGAAGTGGGACGCCTGAACAGGAACACTTATAAAATTCTTGGATTAGAGTTAACCAAAGTTAAGCGCATCCGAAGTATCAGTTTTATACAGGGCACTTTTGTCAATACGCTCAGGCAGGTGATCCTGTTTATCCTGATGATGCTGATATTTGGCAAAACGATGGATGCCGGCCAGCTGGTTACCATGCAAATTTTCTCCTTCTTTGTATTCGGCCCATTGCAGGAAATCGGAAATATTTTGCTTTCTTACCGGGAAGCGGAAGCATCGCTTAATAATTTTCAAACCCTCATGAGCAAAGCACCCGAACCTCAGCCCGCTCAACCCAAACACCTCGGAGATATTCAGACCCTGCAATTTCAAACAGTTAGTTTTAAGCATCATACTGCCAGCCAGAAGGCAATTGAAAATATAAGTTTTGAGGTGAAGTCGGGAGAAACAATTGCTTTTGTTGGTCCATCGGGTTCTGGTAAAACAACGCTGATGAAACTCCTGGTAGGATTGTACCGTCCGCAGGAAGGAAAAATATTATACAACAATATTGATGAAAACTCAATCAACTTTGAAGATCTGAGAAACCAGATTGGCTTTGTTACGCAGGACACCCAATTATTCTCCGGAACCATCAAAGAAAACCTGATGTTTGTTAATACCGGTGCCAGTGAAGAAGATTTGGTGGATGTGTTAATTAAGGCCTCCTGCCAGCGATTACTATCGAGAGCCGAGAAAGGGTTAGATACCATGATTGGGGAAGGCGGATTAAAACTATCGGGAGGGGAAAAACAACGGCTATCAATTGCACGGGCCTTATTGCGTAAACCCAGGCTTCTTATTTTTGATGAGGCTACCTCTTCCCTTGATTCCATTACTGAGGAAGAAATAACGAATACTATTAAATCTATTTCATCACAGCGAAACCAAATTACTATCTTAATCGCTCACCGCTTATCTACTATTATGCATGCCGATCGTATTTATGTATTGGAACAGGGGGATGTAGTGGAAACCGGAACCCATGAAAAATTAGTCGAAGAGAAAGGTCTTTATTATGCCATGTGGCGCCAGCAAATCGGTGAACGTAAAAAACACGCAGCCATCGTTGCATAGTGATCAATGTTACTAAAACTATCAGCTTATAAATAGTAGCTTTGCGCCCTATGACCCACGCATCCCGTCCGAATTATTTCTGGAGTCTACTCACAATGAAATGCCCTCGTTGCAGACGTGGGCCCATGTTCAATAATAATAATCCCTGGCGACTGAAAAAAGTATTTGATATGCCCAGCCGCTGCCCGGAATGTAACCAGCCTTACGAACTGGAAGTTGGTTTCTGGTACGGAACGGGTTACGTGAGTTATGCCTTATCAGTGGTCCTGTCTCTTACTTCGTTTGTGGCCTGGTTTGTTTTAATTGGAATGAATACTAAAGACAATCGCTTTTTCTGGTGGCTGGGCACCAATATATTTTTACTGGTTGCTTTACAACCCTGGCTCATGCGTATAAGCAGAGTAATTTATTTATACTTTTTTGTACGGTACAATCCGAAGTATAAACAGGAAAAAGTAACAACATTTGAATAAGTGCCTGGTATTTATTTTTACGAAGGAAACGAACAATAAGAGTTATTTCTTACTCTTCCTTGGCCCGCAGTATTTCTGAAAAAAAACCAGAACGCGTCAATTCCTCCATATCGGTAAGCTCTAATTCAAGGGCCCTCATGCTTAGCGTGATTTCAGCCAGGGATAGCAACAAGGATATAATAAATGAAAGAATACTTATCGCAAAAATAATATAGCTCGCTTCGCTCCACCCTTTAAATATGCAGAACATACAGACTACGCAAAACAAAAAGCTAAGCACTCCGAATGCCTGCATTGAACGGATGAGGCGGGTACGTGCCCGCAGGTTTTTAATCTGCTGAACGATATGCTTCTGATCGGGATCCTTCTTATATTTATCGTGCAGGGTGCGTATGAGGTTTGCCAGTGAAAGAAAACGATTCGTATAGGCCAGCATCAACAAAGAAATAGCCGGAAATAATAATGCAGGTGTATTGATAGATAATTCCATAATCTAATTTGTAGCGCAAAAGTAACTGAAATAAGAAAGTCCCGGCATTTCTACCGGGACTGGCAGTCCTATAAAGATGGGTTAGTAAGACCTTTTTTTATAACGATTGATTTTACAGTTTAGTATGTGAGGAAGAGTTCGGTAGTCGGAATGGCTTAAAGACAGGAGCAATCATTCCCTTGATGAAACATTCATTCGGTCTTCCGTACTCTCGGACTTCGAGGCTTATTCATATAGTCTGCCCGACAACGCAATATTCAATTTCAAACTGAAATTTCGTCCGACATTAAATACACCAGAACGACCTGTAAATCTATTTTGCGGCGCATACTTTAACCGACTAAGATGATTCTGATAAGCCACATCACCCACATTCAATGCGGTAAAATACAGGCTGAATAAAGTTTTACTCTTTTTAGATATGATATCTGTGCCTATACCAGCATTAACAAGCGTGTAGGCGGCTGATACCGTTTCTGTATTATACGCCGTAAAGGGGTGGTTCTGGGTAAACATTCTTTCGAGCTCCAACTTTACAAATGCATTGCGAAAAAATTTTCCTTTGGGCAGCAAGTCGGCACGAAGATCGGACAGTAATCGAGCTGCGGGAATAAATGGGATATTTTTGGATCCCTCAATGGCTTCCTTAAATCGACCCTTAACAAATGAAATGGTATTTTCGAAATGCAGCCAATCGAGCGGATGCGGATGGATATCGACAGTAAACTCTGCTCCGTATATTACCACGTTTTGCTGATTGAATTTGAAAGACGAAATGCTTTTTCCATTTACGACTACCGTAGAATCACCGCCACCAGCGGCGGCCAGTTTACGGTAAAATATAAAATGATCAATACTGTTATAAAATAGACTGGCTGTTACAGAAAGATGTTGGGTGTTCCATTCCAGTCCGCCATCTAATTGCAAACTGGTTTCAGATTGCAGGTTATTATCCCCGTACTCATAGCGATTTGTGCCCTCGTGTGTTCCATTAGAAGCCAACTCAGGAATACTGGGCGCCCGGAAACCGCGGGCAATATTTAATTTAATGATGAATTGTTTGGAGGCGAGGAAACTTATTCCGGCGCTGCCCGAAACGTTAGAAAAATTTTTCTGAAAAGCGTCAAATTTCAGTACGGAACCATCCATAAATAATTTTGAATGAAGCGATCGGTTATCAAAGCGAATACCGCCACTAATCGTAAACCTATCGGCTGTTTTCTGCGTATAAAAAAACCCGCCCATATCAAATAAATTATACGCTGGTATTAACACTTCGGTCCCTTTGTTCTTATTGTTTTGAACCATTCCGGTTACCCCAAAGGAGGAACGCCAATTCTTATTTTCACGGATATTGTAAATGACACTATAAGTAATGGTATGTAAGTCGAAGAACAAATCCTTTTGAGAAGGATTATCAATGTTACCGAACTCCATCCGCCTGTTATTTTGATTACCCACAACCAATAATAAGCGCCCCTTACCTATATTGAAATTATTTTCACTTACCACTTTCACATGTTTAATTGCCTGCCGGGGAATTTGCGGGGAAACTGAATTAAAATCATCTGTGGTTGGCAAGGTGGTTCTTCCACCCGGAAGAGGCTTTGTAAAATTTCCATAATCATCCCGCTCTCCCTCAATAATACCTGCATGCTGGTAATAACTACTAAAGATTAAATGACTGTATCCCCAACTCCCGTTAAACCCGGCGTATCCACCGACATTCACTTCATTAAATTTTGAGTTGTACACCCGACCATCGTATTTGTTGGTATAATCTCCTGCAGCTTTATACGATCCATAAGCATTCCAATTGAACCCCTTTTTATGATAGGCACTCAAATTGACACCCACGCCTCGCAGGCGATTATTGGTTTGATAATTCGAAATGATATTTCCCTTGAAGGTTCCTTCAGCTGCGGGTACATTGGTAAGAATATTTATAACGCCGGCCATGGCATCGCTGCCGTACATTAATGAAGCGGGCCCTTTTAGTATTTCAATTTTACTTACACTGTATTCGTCTATTTCTATCCCATGTTCATCGCCCCATTGCTGTCCCTCCTGACGCACCCCATCGTTCATTACGATTAAGCGGTTATAACCAAGCCCCCTGATAACCGGTTTAGAAATAGCAGGCCCCGAGCTTATTTGAGCAATGCCGGGATTGCGGCTAATAGCATCCACTAAATTGGTGGAAGTTATTTTAATAAGATCTTGCCTTTTAATAACAGTTACCGGGGTAGGAGTCCGGCGAATTTGAGTGGCGGTACTCACCCCGGTTATTACTACTTCATTATTTTCCATGATAGAAGCAGATAAGGCAAAATCCTTTTGAATATCCCCGGAAATTTCCAGATATTCTGTATGGGTGGAATAACCGACGAAAGAAACCTCAATCAAATGTCGACCCGGTGAAATATTGCTTACTAAGAATATTCCTTGGTTATTGGTAATAGCCCCCGTTTTCAAATCAGCTATATACACAGAGGCCCCCGCCAGTGCCTCCCCTGTTCTGCCATCTGTTACTTTGCCGGTAAATACTACCTTATTTATTTCAATGGAGCCGAAGTGAGAAGCGTTTTGGTATTCCTGAGCAGAACTAATAACAGGAAATAGCAGAAGTATATACAAACCAACTTCAATAAAAATGAGCCTTTTCATTATGATCCATTTAAGTAATACTGAACTCTTGCAATTCGTCCTCCCGGTAGTGGGAGTAATCATTCGTTTCTAAATTTCATCCGGTGGTCCGCGAAGTTCAAAAAAGAAAGGAGTAAATGAAAAAACGGTTTCTGCAAAAGTGATTTTTATGGAGCAAAAAAGGCGGATGGGGGATAGTTCGTACAAATTATCATCGAAATTGAACACAGGCAGAGAGAAAAGGTTATCGCATTTACAACTGCTTCCGGGATCATTTATTTCAATTGAATTCGTCTTCAGGGAATTAACCTTTACAATAGTATGATGAGCCATTGCGTCGTGTAGGTATTTCCTGGGGATAATACTCAATACAAAAAGTAAGAGTATTAACCTCGTGGCCGTTTTTCTTATAATTAACGAGTTTAGCAATTTTTGTTACAATGTTGCAAACGTAAAAATAAGCAAGCTTTTTGAAAAATGATGCTGGATATTCTATTTCCTCAAAATAATGGTAAACCAAGAACCTTTTCCCCTTTCGCTTTCGCATAAAATTCTGTCGTTTAATTCGTCAGCAATTCGTTTTACTATTGAAAGACCGGGTCCAGTGGAAGTTTCGCCCGCGTTGGGTTGAGTTGATATCTTACCATATTTGGAAAATAACAAGGGCAATTCTTCTTTATTAATACCCATCCCTTCGTCACGAATATTAATATGCACCCCATTTTCTTCATCCAATAAGGTAATCCAAACGAAACGGTCACTGGGCGAATACTTAATGGCATTCGAAACCAGGTTCTCGAGCATGCGTTGAATCCGTTGCTTATCGTTTAAGATAACTATTGGCTTTCCAGGAGTATGAATATGCAGTTTAATTTGTTTACTGGTAGCAACGGGTCTAAAACTTTCGATTATGGATTCAACAAGAATCGCCAGATCAAATTGTTCAAGTTAAAAGGCGTAATTACACAATTTTGATTTTTCAACGTCGAGTATCCGTTTAATCAGTTGCTGTCCGTGATGGCCCGCCTGAATAATCCGTTATGATGCATCTTGTTGTTCCGCACTCAAACTACCGGCATTAGTTTCCAATATTTGCCCCGTACATGAATAGCAGCAAAAGGGGCACCCAGGTCATGCGATACAATACTAATGAGTGAATTCTTTTCCTGGTTCAATTCGGCCAGCGGACATTTTGTTTAATGATCAATTTGTTATTGAACATTAAGCGGCGGTTCGCAGTTCGTTTTATCATAAAT
Organism: Chitinophagaceae bacterium; assembly: GCA_031360425.1. Classification (GTDB taxonomy): domain Bacteria; phylum Bacteroidota; class Bacteroidia; order Chitinophagales; family Chitinophagaceae; genus Endoryza. The sequence goes on from JANMBO010000011.1 coordinate 43,468, forward strand.
GCAATAGCAGTCAAAATTTCAATTTCTCTTTTCGATAATACTTCCCCTACCAGGTTATCATCAATAGTTGTTGTGTTTCGAAAACCGCCACCACCATCTGGGATACTAATTTGTTTGCTGAAATAAGTACCTCCATCTGCCACTGCTTTTAGCGCCGCTCTTAATCCTTCAATTCGCGCATTTTTTAAAAATAACCCTGGATCCCATATTTCATTAGTTTATGTATATACCGGGTACCCCGCATCATGGATATAAATATTACATTTATGGAAGGCTTCTGATGACGAATTGATTTTAATAGTTCCTCTTCTTCGATATCGGGGAGATGGACATCCAGCAATAATACATCCGCCTGGATGGAGGGAAGCACACTTAATTATTCAGCTCCTGTTAAACTACTGCCCACGACTTCAACACCCTCCTGCTTTTTTAATAAAAGGCAAAGGCCCCCGAGATACAATTCATAGTCGTCAGGTACAAAAACTTTTATCATGCACTGTCAGAAATCGCTAACAATTAAAAGATACCAATTCAGACTGCTTTTCGCTCTTCCCGGTTGCAACAGCAAATTAAAGCTCATTACTCAACCAATGAAAAAAGCCTCTTTACCAGGGGCTTCCGCTATTAATAATTCAGACGAACAAGTGTTATCTTGTTTTAAGCATAGCCCTTACCTGCTGTAAAGATCCATTCTGCAACCGCGCATAGTAGACTCCGAGCGGAAGGCCCATGCTATCAAAAGTCACCGTATACGTGCCCTGTATATATTCTTTATCAGCTAACGTGCGTATTACACGGCCGAGCGGATCAATAATCTGGATCAGCGTATGCCCGCCTTTTGTGCGGAAAGTAACCGTGGTACTCTCCACAAACGGGTTGGGATAATTGACGATAAGTTGCTCTCCCGAACCCCGGATAATATCATCCAGCCCTGTTGTACCACAGGCACTGTTAACCGCCAATGGAATTTCCTGGAAATTTTTAAGCATGATGGTTTGAAGGTCCGTTGGCTTAACACAAAACCATTGTGATAGAAGCGAGGCATATATACTCCTAAAATCGTATTGATAGGCGATATTGTCATTGAACCCAACACTGGTGGGGATCGTTGGATTATTTCCTATAACCCCTCCCCTGATATTCTTCCCAAAAACAAATAGGGGTGCGGCGGCGCCATGATCAGTTCCAAGACTCGCGTTTGACTTTATCCTCCGCCCAAATTCGGAAAATGTCATACCAATCACCCGATCATCTACCCCTAACCCTTTTAGATCATCGGTAAATGCTTTTATGGCACTGGATACTTTTAGTAAGAGGTTTGCATGATTACCTATTGTAGAATCATTGGAATCTGTTTGATTGGAATGCGTATCAAATCCACCGGTACTTACCATATAGATTCTTGTCTTTAAACCACCCTTTATAAGTCTGGCCACTATTTTCAATTCTCTTGCCAAATCGTTGTTAGATGGATAAGTTCCCTGAACAGTAACCCGGGCAGCAGCCGCTTTAATTACCGTAGTATATTTTTCCGTTTGCTTTCCTATCATCCGTATATATTTCAATTCTTTTCCCCAGCGGGTATCGGGAACCGGGTCCTCCACTCCATCCAGAAAATCATAAAAATTATTTGGATTGCTGATGCTGATGCCCATATTGGTTCCTGGACCCTGCAAGGCTAAAGAACTGATGGAACCAATTTGAATAGCGAGTGGATCGGGCATTTGAGTTGTCGGATATCCTTCCGGAAAGTTTGGATATTCTGTATTCAGGTATCTGCCTGCCCAACCACTATTTATAATTTGATCTGCCGCGGAACCAGACATCCATATATCGGTTGCTCTGAAGTGAGAGAAATTGGGAGATGGATAACCTACCGACTGCACAATAGCCAATTGGCCCTCATTATACATATTTTGGAAACCAGTCATGAATGGATGTATACCTGTTTTGGTAACCCCATTTAATGTGAGAATTTTATTTTGAGGGATGGCAATATTCGGCCTCGCATTGAAATAATTTCCATAAAACTCGATGGGAATAACCGTATTTAAGCCATCATTTCCGCCGTTAAGCTGCACAAGCACCAGAACTTTGTCTGTATCGGTGGCAGAACCAAGCAATGCCCGAACAAGGGGATGGTTCTCAGTAAATGCCTTAACAGACAATCCACTGAAAATACTCGGCAGGGTAACTGCTGCCGGTAAGGTATTTCGAAAGAAGTCTCTGCGTTTCATAGAATTTTTTTGAATTAAGCCAGTTGGTATTCAGCAAGGTTCATTAAATAACGGTACATGTCTCTCAACCGGGTAAATACGGTTTGATAGGCAGCATTATCAGTGGGGTTTCCCAGGTATGCATTCCAGGCATTCGTCCAATAATAATCCTGGTCTTGATTGGATAAAAGAATTTGCTTTTTGATAGTTGCTTTTGATTGATCCGATAATGGTACCCTGTACAAAATATCTAAGGAATCATTAATTAATGCATTAGGATCTGAAGCTGATGGCAACGTTTTAGCAAACCCAACAGGATCCAGGATTAACGTGAACCCACTTGCCGTATAGCCATTATAGGTGAGCATATCAAAAAAACCGGTTCGCTTAGGTAATGTATCGCTATTGATCCAAATTTCATGGAATTGCGGAGCCTGGTAATATGCAGACCAGCCGGAAACATTGGGTGGATCAAAAAGATCTTGTTGCATCACAAAAGAAAAGTCTTTCAGCATGGACCACATTGCATATGACTGCCCGTTTTGACCTACCAGGGGAAATTTAATATTGAATTCTCTGCACATTCCAACAATTACATCTACCGGATTTTTTATAAGTGCCCCAAAATTCAACACATCAAAAAAATGTTCACTCTTTAACAGGGCGGAAAGGGCCACTTTAATTTCCCAATTATTATCCCGCAAGGTTTTTGCTAATGGTTTTATCACATTTGCTTCCGTGTCAGAATCTATCGCATAATAACAAAACCATCGGTAAATTTTACGTACCAGGAATTCCGAAACTTCCACATTCTTACTAAAAATCATATTCAGCAGATCATCCAATTCTGTCATTCCCGCATTGGCATCCGTTCGGCCAGTTATGGTAGTTCCACCGTAAAAAGCAGAAAACGATTTGTTGGTTTTATCGTGCCGGTTAATATTAAATGAAACCGTTTCATTGGTAAAATTAATTTGCCACCCGGTAAGCACTTTAGCAGCAGCCTGTACATCTATTTCTGAATAATTGGGGTTATTTTCTTTTCCTAACGTAAAAAGCTCTTGCAATTCACGGCCATAATTTTCATCGGGTGCCGAAGCCACATTGAGGTATCCATTCAGGTAACGGAGCATGGCAGGATCCAGCGTAATAGCTTTTGCCATTTGTTTGAAGTTACCTAAAGCGTACTGCCGGAGTAAGAGGTAATGATTATAACCAAAAGTTGCCCGGTCATACCCATTCGATTCGGTTGCAAAATGATTATGCCAGAATAAAATCATCTTTTCCTGAATAGAACGGTTTTGATTGATCATAGTGCCAATCCACCAGGATTTTAAGGATTGCCTTCGGTGAAAATTTACTGTACCATCATCACTAATAGAATTAACCCAGGTCGTCCATTGAGCTACCCCATAATCTGGATCGGATGCAGGTATATCGCTATTATCATAATTCTTTAAAGGAGGTGGAGGCAGTACTCCAACCGTATTCAATAACTCATCCACTGCCTGGCTCATGGTTACACCCCGGAAATATTCAATATCTGCTTTGGCCGCACCAAACATAGTTCGCTTTAATAGATGGGCTATTTCATTATTGGTCCATGGACCTGAATAAGGAGTTAGTCCGGATTGGATTCCCCTCACATTATCTGCGGAAATTGGTGCTGGGTGACCAGGATTTTTCTTCAAGGTCAGGAAGTCTCTTCTATCCATAAGCATAAATTATTTTGGTGGTTTTTGAAGCCACCTGTTTGGACTGAATTATTCTTAAAAGGTTTACATACAAAGTCAAAAATGTTGCCACAACTATTTGTGCCCAGTTAGAACGTAATTTTTCATCTTTAAATTGGTACATCTACCAAAAAAAAAAGCCCCAACCTTTCAGGTGGGGCAAAAAAATATTCTTGGCTAATTATGCAATATTTTCAATTATACCCGCAATACCCTGGCCCCCTCCCACACAAGCTGTTACAATTCCATACTTTTTGTTAAGCCTTTTAAGATCATGGGTTATCTGGATCGTAAGCTTACAACCGGTACACCCCAACGGATGCCCAAGGGCAATGGCTCCACCGTTAATATTAACGATATCCGGATTCAATCCCAACTTCCGAATTACCGCCAATGCCTGCGAGGCAAAAGCCTCATTCAATTCTACCAGGTCTATTTGCGACAAACTCATATTTACTTGCTTCAAAACTTTTGGTACCGCTTCTACGGGACCAATACCCATAATTCGGGGATGTACTCCCGCTGAGGCACAACCTACGAGGCGGGCAATTGGTTTTAGTCTTAGTTCATTGATCATTTTTTCACTCATCACAATTACAAAAGCTGCCCCGTCCGACGTTTGGGAGGAGTTACCTGCTGTAACGGTTCCATTTGCTGCAAAGGCGGGTTTTAATTTGGCCAAAACTTCGGTGCTGGTATCAGCACGCGGGCCTTCATCTGTATCTACCACATACGTTCTTTTTTGCTTTTTACTTTTCTCATCTAAGTAAATCTCTTCAACAGTAACCGGAAGAATTCCCGGTTTAAAGTACCCTTTACTTATGGCGTTAATCGCTTTCTGATGGGAGTTATATGAAAATTCATCCTGGTCTACGCGGTTTACCTCATATTCTTTTGCCACGGCTTCAGCGGTAAGTCCCATGTTTAAATAATAATCAGGCTCCTCTTTAGCAATGGAATAAGCAGGTACTGTTTTCCAACCTGCTGTTGGAACCATACTCATACTTTCAGCACCACCCGCAACAATACAATCGGCCTGGCCCATCCGTATTTTTGCGGTAGCAATCGCAATGGTTTCTAACCCCGATGCACAGTAGCGGTTTACTGTCATACCGGGCACTCCAAACCCTATGGCACGGGCAGCAATAATTCTTCCTACCTGTAAACCCTGCTCCGCTTCCGGAACAGCGTTGCCCACAATAACATCATCTACTCTTTTTGGATCTAATTGAGGAACGGATGCCATTAACCCTTTTATTACATCAATTGCCAGGTCATCGGGCCGGGTAAACCGGAACCCGCCTCTTTTTGCCTTGCCAACAGCCGATCGGTATCCGGCTACGATATAAGCTTCCTGCATATTATCTAGTATTTATGATTAAAGATAGGTGATTTTTTTTAATTAGTTGCATGAACAACTAATTTATTGAAGCTTAAAATGTTCTATTAATTCCTGGGGGAATAACTGCTTTATCATTTCATTGCTTGTATCATACCCCAGAAAAAGCCAGTTCGATTTCTGACTATCTTTTATAGCCATCAACACATCCGTTCCTTTGATAATAAATTGGTTGTTGAGCGCATCAAAGTTAACTTTCTTTTTGGGAAGCGCGATTTGCAGCGAGGAAGTCATACTATTTACAAAACTACTGTCCAATGTTTTGCTTTCATCCTTAAACTTCATAAGCATCACCATATAATAATCCACTGTACGATATTGAACCCCATTCAAAGTATAGAGATCGCTAATGAACCGGTTTTCCTGGCTATCGATAGTAATTTTCATATCATCATTATCATATACCTTTTTAAAAACCTCCGTCAGTTGTTCTTTCGGTGCCAGCTTAAAAAGACTGGGGTGAATGTAATCCATCAATTCTTCAAAATTCAAATCTTTGCTTAATCGCATATATTCCTGCAGCCGGTTGTTGAGGGCGGTATCTGGTTGGGAAAACCCTGCAAACGCAACCAGGAAAAAGCTAATAAATGAAGTGATTTTCTGCATAACCGACTAATTAAGATAACAAGGTTAGTTGTTTTGTTTTTTACTTCCAAAAACAGTCTTTCAGCCAATAAGTTGCTTTTGCCCCGATCGTATTATCTTGCGCAGCATTATGTACAAGCTCATACGCACTGTTTTATTTTGGTTTGATGCAGAAGCCGTTCATTATTTCTCAATGAATATTATGAAAGCCGTTTGCAGCCTGGGCTGGATGAGTAGCTTTCTGAAAAAACTATTCATGCCCTCACAACAGAAGATTATTAATTTATGGAACATTCAATTTAATAACCCGGTTGGGCTGGCTGCGGGCTTCGATAAAAACGCTAAATACCTTAGAGAACTTGAAACACTTGGATTTGGCTTTGTAGAAATAGGTACGGTAACTCCACTTCCCCAGGCAGGTAATGATAAGCCCCGGCTGTTTAGGTTGCCCAAAGACAAAGCCCTTATCAACCGCATGGGATTTAATAATGATGGAGTGAAGTTAGTTGCAGAAAGATTGAAAGAATGGAAAATGAGTCAAGAATCAGGAGTTCGGAGTTCGGAGATTAGCTCCCGACTCCCGACTACAGACTCCAGACTAATAATAGGGGGAAATATTGGTAAGAATAAAACAACTCCTAATGAAGATGCCTGGAAAGATTATGAAATTTGCTTTAAAGAATTGTTTGATAGGGTGGATTATTTTGTAGTAAATGTAAGTTCACCTAATACTCCCGGTTTACGCGAATTACAGGAAAAAGATTTCTTACATAAAATACTTTCGAACCTCCAGGTCATGAACAAACAGCAGGTAATTCCAAAACCATTGCTGCTGAAAATTGCACCCGATCTAACGCATTCCCAAATTGATGATGTAATAGACCTGGCCATAGAAATAAAATTAGACGGACTGGTTATTGCAAATACAACTATAAACCGCTTAGGGCTCAAAACGCGGGAAGCACAGCTCCATACTATTGGTGCCGGTGGTTTAAGTGGTAAGCCGCTCGCGGAAAGATCCACTGAAATGGTACGTTATATTCACCAGCAAACAAATGGTCAATTACCAATCATCGCTTCGGGTGGAATTTTTACAGCTGCCGATGTGAAAGAAAAAATGGATGCCGGTGCATCGCTCATTCAAGTATGGACGGGTTTTATTTACGAAGGACCGGGTATAGTTAAGAAGATATTGAAAACCTAATAACCTAAAAGATACAGACACGGTCATTTTGAAAAAGCAGGCCGATTATTTTTATAGCCCAAATCTATTATCTGGTATCCCGCATCTAGCATTCAGCATCAAAACCTCATCCCCACAAAAGGCCCAATATAACTTACCCTATCGTATGCCTTATATAATGCAACCCGTATTCCTACTGAAATATTTGAATTGGCAATAAGGTATTCATACTCCGCTATTACACTCACTCCCGAGGATCCGCTTTTTTTATCTTGTATTGGCCAACTGGTTTGCTTTTCAATACCAATGGTTGTAGTCAACGGGTAAGACCTGCGAATATTATAGGATGAAAAAGAATAGCCTGCTCCAATTCGAATAATGTGAGCCTCGGTGCGTACAGGCAAAAAGAAAATATTGAAATCAATGGTGGAGGCCCGGGTATATTCCTGAACAGCATTTGTGCGGGGATATCCCTGCATATTCATTCGTTTAATACCAATCGCTCCTTCCAAACGATCACTCATGTTCACTGAAAACTCGCCCATGATTCCATATCCCCCTAACCCGGGAAAATCCTGGACATAAGCTGCTCCCAACTTTACGTTGCCAAAATTATCAGTAAAATTATTGTTGAATTGTGCCTGCGAAGAGATAGCAACCAGGAAGAATAAGATAGTTAATACCCTTTTCATGAACTACGGTTTTAGTTTTTCAAGTACGAACAATAGGGTAAAAGTCTATTTCATAATGAGAAGCTGCAGGTTTATATCTTATTAACTTTATTTAGCTTAAAAAATTGTGCCAGAAATAAAATCAGCTCCTAATTTCGGATCGATTTGAATGCCAAACAGAGATCTTTTACTTACGCCGAATACCCTAATTTTGCCCCTCTTAATGTACAGCCCTTATGCAGGAATTATTTACCGCAGAATCACTTATCAGCTTTTTCATTCTGGTTATACTTGAAATTGTATTAGGCATTGACAATGTTATTTTCGTCAGCATTATCATGAACCGCTTGCAGGATAGAAAAAAGGAGAAAAGTGCAAGACGTTTTTGGATGATCACGGGAATTATTTCCCGCAGCCTGCTTTTACTTGGCTTGGGATGGCTGCTTTCACAAAAAGGCAAATCTGTTTTTACGATTTTAGGTAAAGGATTTGACCTCGCCAGTATTGTAATGCTGGCAGGGGGTTTATTTCTTATTTACAAATCAGTCATGGAAATTCATGCCAAACTGGAAGGGGAAGATCCCAACGCAAATACAAAAAAAGATAAACCGCTAGGTTTTGGCCAGGCGATCGGTCAAATAATATTAATTGACGCTGTTTTCTCATTCGATAGCATCATTACGGCAGGCGGAACGGCCAAACATGTGGAGATCATGATTGCAGCCGTGGTCATTGCCATGGGAGTCATGTTTTTGTTCAGCCCCAAGATTTCCTCTTTTATTCATAAACATCCTACCCTTAAAATGCTGGCTCTTTCCTTCCTGGTAATGATCGGGCTTAGTTTAATAATGGAAGGTTGGGACAGTGACGCCGCGCATCAACTTCTCCTGAAAAATTATATTTATTTCGGAATGGCTTTTTCTTTTGTGGTGGAATTACTAAACATGACCATGCGCCGCCGGATGGATAGAAAACGAGTGGTTCGCCTGAACGAGCCGGTATTAGAAGACGAGAAAAATATTTCTGACGAGGCGCGTTAGCAACAATATATCAAGCTTTTTTTATAATTGATCGATTACTTTAATTCGAGCTGCGATGTAACTCCACCCATTCGTCACCATCCCAGATGAATGATATAGTATTATTTAAATTCAATAGTAAGAGAGTTCCATTGATATCTATATTAGCATCCGCATCGCGCACCATAAACCCAAAACCGCCCGTTGCGGTACATTGCAAAATCAGTATCTGCGCGGAAACAAGTCCATCCGTTAAATGCAGTTCCCTTGCACCCGGATCAAGATTTGAATTAAGCTGGATATAAGATCGGTTTCCTGGGGTTATTGTAATACTTGGATTGGTAAGTGTTAATACTTTTTCGTCCAGAGCGAGGGCTCCATTGACTTCCAGTTTTACAAGTGGCGCTAAATTTCCTGCGCCAATATTGCCCAAACTGTCGATTACCAACTTAGTACTGTTACCACCTGTGCGAAATTGAATATTCGAAATGCTAGTGAATGCTATTCCTGCCCTGATACTACTGCCAGGCCTACCCTGTATTATGGCGGACTCAAATCCCCCTGGATTCAGGAAATGTATATACTGATTGTTATTATCATCCAAATCCACTGATGCATTGGCGTTGGGTACAGCGCCCGATTCGCCCCGGTTTAAAATATGCAAACGATGCGTGGGGTTTATATTACCAATACCCACATTGCCATCTTTCCTAACCACCAATGCATTCGATAGGTTAAGGGCATCATCCCCATTCCCGACAATAAACAAAGGCGTGGTGGATATTACATTTGTTTGAGATGTAACAATTTGCTTTGAACCTTGATATATTTTTGAATAGAAATGGAGCTTCGATCAAGATGGCTTTTCGGGGAGGAGAATCTCACTATAAAAATAATACTTCCAGATAAATCCCTTCAGTTTATAACGATAACTTGATGATTGCTCTTCCCATTTTCTTAGAAGATATTACAAGAAAGCCTGTTTAACAGCATTTATCAACTTGAAATCGACTAGCAAAAAACTCTACCAGTAACAGAACTAAAGATCGAATCCTAAAAGTTCAGAAAATGTTTATCCTCTCAGCACATTTCTGCCACGTAACGGATGACAAAAGCTAAACAGTTATACCTAATAAGGTAGCAGCTACGATGCCCGCTGTTTCACTTCGTAACCTTGTTCTTCCGAGAGTAACCGGGATAAAATGGTGCTGAAAAGCCTGATGAATTTCTCTGATGCTAAAATCTCCTTCCGGTCCAATACATATATGAGAATGTGCTAAAGACTGATTATGAGAATAAAGTGGTTGCTTGCTCTGCTCTTCACAATGTGCTATGAATAAGTTTGAATCCTGGTAATGTTCACTTATGTAAGTATCGAATTTCATGGGTTCCCGCAGATCAGGCAACCAGCATTGCCGGCTTTGGAGCATAGCACTTATGAGTAGTCCCTCCATTCTGTCTTTGCGAAAATGCTGCCGCTCGGTGCGTTCGCAAAGCAAGGGAATGATTGTGGTTACTCCTATCTCTGTTGCCTTTTCCAGGAACCATTCAAAACGGCTCGCATTTTTTAATAAAGAAATCGCAATGGTAACATGTCTCGCGTGGCTTGCCACCAAGCTGGCCGCTTTTATAATTACTTCGCAATGTTTTTTATGATTGTTGACAATTTCTGCTGTAACGAGATTTCCTTTGCCGTTCGTAAGATGCAATTCTTCTCCTGCTTTCATGCGCAATACATTAACTACATGCCTGGATGTTTCTTCATGGAGAGAAATAGTAGAACCAGCTTCAGAAATTTGTTCAGTATAAAAAAAAGGAAGTTGCATCTGTAAAAATAGTCGGAAAGACCGAAAGTCCGGAAGTCACCAAGAATCATCTTAATAACCGGGTCAGTCAGCCTGTCCTTATCACTACCAGACCTCCGGACTTGTCTGCCAACAGGCAGGCTTCCGTACTTCCAGTCATTCGGACTTTTGGACTTCCCGACTTCACAAAAAGAAACTCCCTGTTATTAAAGAGAGTTTATAATATATATAGCAAAGTTAGAAAAATTAAAAAGGCGATTCATCCCCTTCATCCATCGGCAGATCGTTCATTTTACTTCCTGCCTGGATATACAATTTTGCTCCGGCCCCACCCTGGGTTCCTTCATCAGCAGGAACAGGCCTCCAATTTCCTCCCCCCATTCCTAAATTATCATCTCCTTCCCACTCAGTAAATTTTTGAATATGCAGCAAGGCCCTAAGTTTCACCGTTTCTAGTGTGCCATTCCGGTGCTTGGCAATACGTACATGCGTTTCGCCCTTATTACTTTCGCCAAATTCGTTGGCCGTAATATCGTAATACTCGGGGCGGTACAAAAACATAACCATGTCGGCATCCTGTTCAATGGCACCCGATTCCCGAAGATCGCTCAACTGCGGAATTTTATTACCGTCCTTGGCACCACGCTTTTCTACTTCCCGGCTTAATTGCGATAAGGCAATGATGGGAACCTGTAATTCCTTGGCCAATCCCTTCAGGTCGCGGGAAATTTTACTGATCTCCTGTTCGCGGTTACTGTTTCGTTCGTTGGTACCACTCATCAGCTGCAGATAGTCGATGATGATCATCCCAATATTGTGTTTATTCTTTAACCGCCGGCACTTCGCCCTCAATTCAAAAATATTCAGCGCAGCCGTATCATCAATAAACATAGGTGCTTTGGCTAATTTTTGAATGCCCTTAGCATAGAGTTGTTTCATTTCATGTTCTTCCAGTTTTCCCCGGGCTATTTTTTCTAACCATATTTCACTCTCGGCACTTAACAAACGCTGCACCAATTGACCGGCACTCATTTCCAGGCTAAAAAAAGCAATGGGCGTAGGCTTGGTAGTATGTAAGCAGGCATTACGGGCAAGGTTCAGCGCAAAGGCAGTTTTACCCACGGAAGGGCGTGCAGCCAGGATAATCAAGTCAGTATTCTGCCACCCGTACGTAACACGATCCAATGAGAAAAAGCCGGTAGGCACCCCGGAAATATCCTCATTGCGGTGACGCATGTCTTCAATTCGCTGAACCGTTTTAACCAGCACCGTATCTATACTATCAAAATTTTTGCGGAGGTGATTATTGGTAATTTCAAATAGTTTGCTCTCCGCATCATCCAACAAATCAAACACATCTGTACTGTCTTCGTAGGAATCGCTGATGATTTCACCACTGATACGTATCAATTCGCGCTGAATAAATTTTTGCAGAATAATACGGGAATGCGCTTCGATATTAGCTGAAGAAACAACGGCATTGGTTAATTTGGTGACGTAATAAGGCCCACCCACCATGTCCAGTTCCTCGCGGATCTTCAGTTCTTCCACTACGGTTAATATATCAATCGGCTGATTCTTCTGCTGCAATGCCTGCATAGCACGATAAATGCGCTGGTGGCCATCCGTATAAAAACATTCGGGTTTTAATATTTCTACTACTGTATCAAAGGCACTTTTCTCCAGCATGATGGCACCCAGCACCGCTTCCTCCAGGTCTTTCGCCTGGGGCGGCACTTTGCCATATACCATTGTGCTAAGGTCAAAAGAACTCTTTCGTCTAGTCTTGCTTCTGTCTTTATTGAGGTTAGTCAGATCCATAATCAATCACAAAAAAAATTAAACCATTGCTGTAAAAACATCCGATGCTGGTTTTTCATTGAGGAGTTGTGGTAAATAGAAACTACCACATTAATTGGATATTCCAACCAATGACCCGCGGGTTAGTTCTGGTATTGCGTTACGAAAATATTATTCCGCTGTTTAGAGAATGTTACCCTTTTAGTCAGACGGCGAATATAACGACGGGCGGATTGCAAAAAAAAGAAAAGGTTCGCTTTAATTTACTGCCATATTGTTCCGCGGGTTTTCCACCAATCTGGCCGCTTCTCCACAGGTTTTGCCAGCTTACTCACAATTTAAAAAAAATCAGCACCATTCGGAAGAAGAAATTAACAACAGCTGTGCGAAAGAATTCTTGCCTGGAAATTCGGAAATGGCCAAAAAATGCTACGATGCTTTGCCAGCCACGGTTTGCGGTTTTGGTCGGTAAAGAAACGCTTATTTCACGGGCTCTTCCGCATGTATCATCTCCGTTGTGTCACTCCCTTCAAGGGTTGTACCATTGCTGAACGAAAGAATTCCGCATACACACTACATTTCACTCCAGAAAGGGCTATATTTTACCGACTATTTTAATTACCGGTTTGCAGTATTGCCGGAACCCGGGTTTTTGCGAACTTTAGTGAATTGTTACATTCTTTCACCAAAACCTTTATCATGAAATATCTATTAATCTTCTGCTTATTGGTGGCCTCCTGTGCAAAAATTCCAATCCAGGCTGTTGAATTATCCGACGCGCTCAAAGATGAAGGAGAGCGTATGCATTTGTTAAACCTGGCTCTTATCGACAAAATTTTTCAGGAAAAACGTCACATGGTAAACGAATTTATTACCAATGAATATACTCCTGCTTATATTGAAAATTTTAAAAAACTTCTGCCCTCGGGTACCGATTTTAAGGCCGATTTCAGTGAAATAATTCAGGCGATTAATCCACGAATCAATGCTACAAAAGATTCGCTGCTGACTGCCCTCAATGAACAAAAAGCAGGTGTTATCAATAAACTGAATGAAGACTTCAAAGTATATAGCAGCGCGTATTCCGAAATGCAAAATCTGCTTCGCTCCGCCTCTAAATTAAACCAGCAGCAATCGGGCGTGTACCAACAGATAAAAACACTTTCGAACAACCGCATCAATTTAGAAGGAATAGACAAAGCACTGAATAAATTTATACGAGATGCGGGAAGCATTGGTGAAAAAGCCAGTCTGCTGACCAGTACTATTAATTCATTTTTAAAATAACTATTATGCCCAATAAATTTGATAAGCTGGCCGCTGAGGCCCAGGCCATGACAAACGCAGAATTTAAAACCCGCTTTTCAAGTCTCACTACCCTCAACGATTCGGATATCACCAAAATTATTAATGATACCGGAATCAGTAAAGAGGATCTGGCCGATTTATTAGTAGCTGTTAAAAGTGCCACTGATTTTAATACCAAAACTGCGCAATCGGTATCAAAAATTCAAAATGGGGTTTTGGCACTTATCGCCATTACTAAGAAATTATTATTGTAAATTACGACATGAAAAAAATACGCTGTCTCGTTTTAAGTACAGTAATTCTTTCTTGCACGCTCCAGATCGTGATTGCCCAAAGCAACAAAGCAAGAATCAACCACCTGGCAATTTATGTAGTTAATTTGCAAAAAAGCACAGCTTTCTATCGGGAAATTATCGGGTTAGATACTATTCCGGAACCATTTCACGACGGCAAGCATACCTGGATGAAGATTGGCCCTAAAGCATCGATTCATATCATTCAAGGAGCCGAGGCAAAAAAAGAATACTATAAGGGTAATCACATGTGTTTTAGTGTTGAATCGCTGGAAAAATTTATTGAACTACTTCAAAAAAATAATATATCCTGGGAAGACTATAGTAATAATAAAATGGCCATTACTACCCGCCCCGACGGAGTAAAACAAATATGGCTGCAGGATCCAGATGGATACTGGATCGAAATCAATAATGCAAAAGAATAGTGCAGGTCTCACCTTGCTCTCCCGGCATTCAATTATCTTTGCCGCTATTTTAGCGGTCCATAATTATGGCCGGTACCAAGTATTTAAATCATGACAATAAGCTATAACTGGTTAAGCGAGTACTTGCCCTCCGGACAGGGAGGTTTACCTGTTACTCTAGATCCTGAGCGATTGAGTAAAATTCTAACGTCTGTTGGACTGGAAGTGGAAAGCCTCGAGCGATATGAAGAAGTAAAAGGGGGCATGCAAGGGCTAATTATAGGCGAAGTAATCGAATGTGAAAAACATCCCAATGCCGATAAGTTATCGATTACTAAAGTAAATACCGGGGAACCGGCATTATTGCAGATCGTATGTGGTGCTTCAAATGTGGCAGCAGGACAGAAAGTGGTAGTTGCCAGAGTGGGTACTACTATTTACCCATTTATGGGCGATCCGTTGACCATGAAAGTTGTAAAGATACGTGGTGTGGAAAGTTATGGTATGATTTGCGCGGAAGATGAAATTGGTTTGAGTGAAAATCATGATGGAATATTAGTATTACCTACTACTGTTAAGGTAGGCAGCCCGGTTATTGACTATTTCAAGCCTTATACCGATTGGATATATGAAATTGGACTTACTCCTAACCGGATGGATGCGATGAGTCATTTGGGAGTTGCCAGGGATGTTTGTGCTTATCTAACGCATCACTATAAAAAGGATCATAAAGTAAAATCACCTTTCAGTAACGGATTTAAGGCGGCCAATCATTCACTGCCTGTATCAGTATCTATTGAGAATACCGATGCCTGCCAGCGATACAGCGGGGTAAGTATTGCCAATGTTTCAATTAAGGAAAGTCCCCCATGGTTAAAGCAAAAATTAAAAGCAATTGGGCAACGTCCCATTAATAATATTGTAGATATTACCAATTACATTTTACATGAAACCGGCCAGCCCTTACATGCTTTTGATGCATTAGCTGTAAAAGGGAAGAAAATTATTGTAAAAAATTTACCCGAAGGAACACCCTTTTTTACGCTGGATGAAAAAGAAAGAAAACTGAGTGGGGAAGACCTTGTCATTTGTAATGGAGAAGGAGAAGGCATGTGCATTGCGGGGGTTTTTGGTGGGCTGCGAAGCGGGGTAACAAAAGACACCACATCAATTTTCCTGGAAAGTGCGTGGTTTAACCCGATAGATATCCGTAAAACTTCTTTTCGCCATAGCTTGCGAACTGATGCAGCAACCCGTTTCGAAAAAAATACGGATATCAGTAATACGGTGAATGTATTAAAAAGAGCGGCTACGCTTATTGCAGAAATAAGCGGGGGTGAAATTGCCTCTGAAATTATTGATGTATATCCGGATCCCAAACCAAAAATACAGACGAGCATTAAATACCATTACATCAAAAAGCTGAGTGGGAAAAATTATCACCCGGATGCTGTAAAGAAAATACTCGGTAGCCTCGGATTTGAAGTAATGCGTGAAGGAATTGACGACATAATCCTCGCGGTACCTTATAGTAAACCCGACGTTAGTTTACCAGCTGATCTTGTTGAAGAAATAATGCGCATTGATGGTTTGGATAATGTTGAAATACCTACTTCTATTACGATTTCCCCTTCCATGGAAGCAAATGGTTACAAACAAGTATGGAAAGAAAAAGCAGCCAACTACCTCGCTGGTTTAGGGTTCAATGAAATATTTACTAATTCTATTACTAATGGGACTTATTTTACTTCTGCGGACCTTAACAAGACGGTGAAGCTAATGAATAACTTGAGTACCGATCACAATGTTATGCGCCCGTCCATGCTGGAAACCGGGTTAGAATCTATTGCCTATAACCTAAACAGAAAAAATAACAGCCTCCAGTTTTTTGAATTTGGAAAAACCTATAGCACACAAGGTCCCGGGAAATATGCAGAAACAGGCCATCTCTGCCTCTATATAACCGGTAATAGCAGCGAAGATTCCTGGAAAGGGAAAGGCAGTACAGCCGACCTGTATTATATGAAAGGAGTCATTAGCAGATTACTGCAATTGCTGGGTTTGAAAAATATAAGGTGGGAAAAGGGTGTTTATCCAAAATTACAATCTGCACTCCGGGTGGCCAATGGGCGAGACCTAATTTGTGAATTAGGTATGATTCATTTAGATGAATTAAGAATCTTTGATATTAAACAATCGGTTTTTTTTGCAGATTTTAATTGGGATCTTATCATGAACCTGGTACAAAAAAATGAGTTGAAGGCAACTGAATTACCAAAACAATTGCTTGTTCATCGGGATCTGGCTATGATTGTACCTTCCCATCTTGCTTTTGAGGAAGTGGAAAAAACGGTGAAAACTGTGCCCCTGGAAAAACTACAAGAGATAAAATTGTTCGATATTTTTGAAAGTGAAAAGCTGGGAAAGAATAAGAAATCGCTGGCCGTTAATTTTACTTTTCTCGATTCTGAAAAAACGCTTACCGATAAAGAAATTGATACCATGATGAACATCATTATGACAGCTCTCGAAAAGCAGCTTAATGCAGAAATAAGAAAATAAGATTTGAATTATGGAGCAACAACTGAAAAGAATACAGGATAAACTTCAGCATTTGCTGAGGCAATATCAGTTGCTTCAAAAGGAAAATGAAAAATTATTCTCGGAAAATAAGACGCTGAAAGAAAAGTTAGCGATTGGTACTTCTCGTTCGGAAGGATTGGAACAACGGGTAGCTAGTCTTAAAATGGCATCGGGAACCTTATCTGAAACAGACAGAAAAGAAATGGAGAAACGCATGAACGCGTACATCCGGGAAATTGACCGGTGTATAACTATGCTGGCAGAGTAGATTCAGATTCGCTTCACTAACCTCATTTTCATTTCATCATCGCCCTGGGAAAGCTCTAAAGTATATACTCCGTAAGGAAGGTCATTTAACCCTCTCCATGTTACGGTGCTTTCGCCGATAGGCATGTTGGTTTCGAGGCGGCTGCATTCAAGTCCTTGGTCATCTCGAAGAATGGCTTTAAGGCTGGAACGGAGAGGCGCTACCAATTCTAGTGTCAATACGTCAATGAAGACGGATGACTTAATTTTTGCAATCATTTGATCGTTAGGTTTTGGTGTTTGTATTCAATGGATACGCTCGCTTAACCTTCCAAAACGATCCCCTAAACAATGGTCCAGATAGGAATTGTGAATTAAATGTGAATAAAAATAATGTAAGCTTTTGAATTAACCAAGTTATGGAGACTCTAATTCCAATAAATATTGTGATAGCCGA
The DNA here is from genome assembly GCA_031360425.1 of Chitinophagaceae bacterium. GTDB lineage: Bacteria > Bacteroidota > Bacteroidia > Chitinophagales > Chitinophagaceae > Endoryza. The sequence continues at coordinate 61,173 of JANMBO010000011.1, forward strand.
CCGCACATACCGGGTGAGGGTGGCTCCACACGATGAAGAAGTAGTTCGGAAAACACTCAAAATGATTAATGACAAGGTCATTGAATTCAAAACGGAGTTCGCCGGAAAAGACATGCAGGACTATATTTCTATGGTAATTCTCTGGTACGCTACCCAACAGCAAAGTGCCCAGGAATTAGATTCGGCAAGAACCTTAGATGATACTCTTAATAAAATTGAGTCATTGCTGGATAAAACTATCGGATAGTTAACAGCCTCCGGCGTTTCTCAAGAATGGAAATAGGCTTAAAACCGGCTCTTTATTCTTAAGAGGCAATAATAAAATCAAAGAAAAGTCAAGGCTTGTCCAATAATTCAACCAGTTTCTTTTCCAGTTCTTCTCCGCTGAGGTTTTTAGCCACTATTTTCCCTTGAGGATCTACTAAAAAATTTTGGGGGATGGCTTGTATTCCATATTGCACAGCTACTGCATTTTTCCAGTATTGAAGATCAGAAACATGTGTCCAGGCAAGGTTATCATCATGTATTGCCTTTATCCATTTCTCTTTACCATTTGGTTGGTCAAGTGATACTCCCAGAACATGAAATCCTTTCTCTTTATACTTATTATAAGTTTTTACAATATTGGGGTTTTCTTTTCTGCACGGACCGCACCAACTGGCCCAAAAGTCGACCAGAACATACCTGCCTCTAAAAGAAGAAAGCTTTACAGGATTGCCCAGCGTATCATTTTGAGTAAAATCCATTGCGAAACGTCCAATGCCCGTTTTCTTGGCAATCTCAACTTTTTCTTTCAGTTCTTTTCCTGAAGGTAACCTCTGCGCCGATTCAGGTAGCATTATAAGCAACGGTTCCACTTCTTCTGGCTTAATATCCCAACCCGCGTATTGGCTTAGCGCAAATAATGCCAGGGGCGATTTTAGATTATTTTCCAGGTAGCTCTTATAAATTTTCTTTCTATCTGCTCTCAATGAATCAAACTGAACCTCCAGCTTTTTCATTCCCTCCTCATCTTTTGCTCTATAAAGCTCACCATATTGTTTGCTGAGCGCCTCTTCCTTTGCACTTATATCATTTGTTTTTTCTTCCAGTTGCAAATAAGCAATATTCGATTGGGATCCACTTACCATAATGTTTGAAAACGAATCGGTATTGGTTACGTTTATCACTGACGGCTCCAGGAAAACGACAGCATAATCTCTCTTAAAAAAAATGGGTCTTTTCTTTCCATTGGCTGAATCAGGATAAACCGCTCGGATGCGGGCCAAAACAGGCTCTTGCAGGTATCCGTTAAATGAATATTTGCCTTTTTTTACTTCAACGCTATCTGTTATTGATTCTCCACCAGCCCGGTAATATAGAAATATCCGGTTAATAGGTTCTTTAATACCACTAAGGTCTCCATTCAGGATAAATTTCTTCTGGGTGAAACCTTGAATGCTGATAACAAGAAAAAAACAATAAATAAGCTTATTCATAATTGTTTTGAATTCGTGACTGCAATGTATGATTAGTGAACTTTAAACTGTTACCATTTATAAATTAAATACAAAGCATAAGACCATCCTTTTTGGTGGGCTAATTTTCGTATTTTCGCAAGCTACCATCCGTTATGCCACAAAAACATAACATAGAAAGGATATCTGATAAAAGAGAACCATTAAAAACGTTGAAAGACAATGGAAGCGAACACATTAACTTATATAATTGGTGGAATTGCTCTGCTGGTCGGACTTGTAGCAGGCAAAATTATATTCGCAAAGAATACCGCCCGGAAAGTTCATGAAGCCGAGATGCAATCTCAAAACCTCATTAAAGAAGCGGAACTGAGGGCCGAGACCTTACGAAAGGAAAAAGAATTTGAAGCCAAAGAAAAATTCGTTCAGCTCAAATCGGCTCATGACAAAGAGGTAATGGAACGCAATAGAAAAGCCAGCGAAGCTGAAAACAGAATTCGGCAAAAAGAACAGAGTATTAACCAGAAAGAATCCGGGCTGGATAAGCAAATAAAAGACAACGAATCCATTAAGGAAAACCTCAACCGTCAAATTGATGTGGTGAACCTTAAGAGGACTGAACTGGAAAAACACCAGGAGGAACATATACGGCGATTGGAAAAAATCGCAGGCCTTACCGCAGATGAAGCTAAGGCTCAATTGGTAGAGAGTTTGAAAAATGATGCACACTCTCAGGCATTAGGTATTCAGCAAGAAATTATTGATGACGCTAAGCAAAAAGCCAATAAAGAAGCGCGTAAAATAATCATCCAAACCATTCAGCGAACTGCTGCTGAACAAGCTATTGAGAACTCAATTACCGTATTCAACCTTGAAAGTGACGAAATAAAAGGGCAGATCATTGGACGGGAGGGCCGTAATATACGGGCAATTGAAGCGGCTACTGGAGTGGATTTGATAGTTGATGATACACCGGAAGCAATCATTCTTTCTTCTTTTGATCCCCTTCGAAGGGAGATCGCCCGCTTAAGTTTACAGCGATTGGTATCTGACGGACGTATTCACCCTGCCCGCATTGAGGAAGTGGTAGATAAAACAAAACGCCAAATAGAAGAACAAGTGATGGAGATTGGCGAAAGAACAGTTATTGAGTTAGGTATTCATGGACTCCACAAAGAATTAGTAAGAATGGTAGGTCGGATGCGTTTCCGGTCCTCCTATGGACAAAACCTGCTGATGCACAGCCGGGAAACAGCTAACCTCAGTGCTACAATGGCAGCGGAATTAGGACTCAATCCTAAATTGGCCAAACGGGCAGGCCTGTTGCACGATATAGGAAAAGTTCCCGATGAAGAATCTGAATTGAGCCATGCGCTGCTTGGAGCTAAGTTGGCGGAAAAATATGGCGAAAATCCAGCCGTGGTAAACGCCATAGGCGCTCACCATGATGAAATGGAAATGCAGTATGTAATTTCACCCATTATACAGGCTTGTGATGCAATCAGCGGAGCGCGGCCAGGTGCAAGGAGAGAAATCATGCAGCAATACCTACAGCGAATTAAGGATCTGGAGAATTTGGCAATGGCATATACCGGAGTAGAAAAAGCATACGCAATACAGGCCGGAAGGGAGTTGCGGGTAATTGTGGAAGCAGATAAGGTTACTGATGCAGATTCTGAAAAATTATCCTTTGAAATTGCCCAGAAAATTCAAAACGAGATGACTTTCCCGGGTCAGATAAAAGTTACCGTAATAAGAGAAAAAAGAACGGTGAACGTTGCCCGTTAATAGATTAGACTTATGAAAAAGATCCTATTGAAATGGGCTCCAAGTAAAGCTCTTTTCTTTTTAAAAGTATCTGCCAAATTCGAAAAAAACTTTATTAATCAAATCTCATACTATCAACTTTTTAGTTACCTTTGCCTCCCTTAAATTAATAAGCCATGAACGCAGCAGTTCAGTTTGTACACGAGCAATTGACCGGTAAAAAAGAATTCCCAAAGTTTAAAGCCGGTGATAATGTGACCGTTAACTATAAGATAGTTGAAGGAGGAAAAGAGCGCATCCAAAGCTTCCGCGGCGATGTTATCAAACGCCAGGGAACCGGACATACGGCTGGTTTTACGGTTCGTAAGATATCGGACGGTATTGGAGTAGAAAGAACATTCCCCTTGTATTCTCCAAATATTGAATCAATTGAATTAAATAAATCAGGTAGGGTACGCCGCGCCAAATTATATTTCCAAAGGGCTAGAAGCGGAAAGAGTGCACGTATTAAAGAGAAAAGACAGGCTACAGAGGTGGCTAGTTAATTCGGAAAAAATTATTTACAAAAGGAGTTCAATTAGAATATTGAACTCCTTTTGTATTTTTTAGGGTTCAGTTTAACCTATTATTATATCAACATTTTACTAATTCTCTTACATTACCAAGAAGGACTATCTAATTCTAGCATTCGTTTGGAAAGTATATTTCTCCGACTATGCTCGTCACCAATTTGTAATTTTAATGATCGGCGGTTAGCCAGAAATAACTATTTCAGTGAAAATACAAAAGTGAGATTATTTAGGAAAAAACTTAACTTGCATCATTATACTGGATATTTAAACCATTAATATGAAATACAATTTATTATTGAGCATGCCCGGTGGTACTGAGTGGATATTAATAGTTCTTGCCGTTCTTATTTTATTTGGCGGAAGAAAAATTCCAGAATTCATGCGTGGTATCGGTAAGGGTATCCGTGAGTTTAATGATGCAAAGAATAATGTAAAAAAAGAAATTGAAGAAGGTATGAATGAGAAAGAAAAGCAGGCGTCCTCTTCTTCTTCAACTCAATAATTCTCCATAATACTTTTTAGGAACCGCTTTTGTTTGCAAAACCGGTAAAAGATTTGTTTAACTACTCTTCAATAGAGCAATACCATTCTGATTTACTGAACAGCCAAACCACCTGCGTGGAAGCTGTTCAGTTTTATTTAAATTCTATCAATAGAACGAGCCATCTCAATGCCTTTATTCGGGTGTATGCCGAGGAAGCATTGCAAAAAGCGGCTGAATTAGATAAACGCAGAAAATCAGGTGCACCGCCAGGAAAACTGCATGGTGTAATAATTGCCATCAAGGATGTGATATGTTTTAAAGATCATCCTGTGAGTGCCGCATCAAAAATCCTCGGAAATTTTGTTGCCGTGTATAATGCGACTTCAATTGAAAAAATATTGGCAGAAGAAGCTATTATCATAGGACATACAAACTGTGATGAGTTTGCAATGGGCTCTACCAACGAAAATTCAGCCTATGGAAAAGTACTGAACGCTATCGATGAGTCCAAAGTACCGGGAGGTTCTTCCGGTGGTTCGGCCGTGGCCGTACAGGCGGATTGCTGCATGGTTAGCCTGGGAAGTGATACGGGGGGTTCTGTAAGACAGCCTGCTGATTTTTGTGGAATAATCGGACTTAAACCAACATATGGACGAATTTCGCGCTATGGCCTGATCGCATATGCTTCCTCCTTTGATCAAATAGGCCTATTTGGAAAACAGGTTTCTGATATAGCCCTTCTGTTGGAAGTTATTAGTGGCCCAGATGATTTTGATACGACTTCCTCTTGCCAAAAAATTGATCCCTATTCCAGCCAACTTAATGAGAAACAATCTCCCCTCCGAATTGCCTATTTAAAACAAGCATTGGAAAGCAACTCTCTTGATAGTGAAATTGCAGAGAAATTAAGTGGACTTATAATCCAGCTTCGAAACGATGGACATCATGTAGAAGCCGTTGATTTTGAATACCTCGACTATATTGTTCCAACTTATTACATATTGACTACTGCCGAGGCTTCTTCTAATTTATCTAGATTTGATGGTATCAAGTACGGCTTTAGTAATGTGGATAAAAAAGCTGACCTGTTAGAATTTTACTGTCAAACAAGGTCACAAGGTTTTGGATGGGAAGTCAAAAAGCGAATTATGCTGGGTAGCTTTGTCCTAAGCTCGGGTTATTACGATGCCTATTTTACCAAGGCTCAGCAAGTAAGACAACTATTGGTAAAAAAAACAAACCTGATCTTCAGTAAATTCGACGCGATAATATTGCCTAATTCTCCGGGTACAGCTTTCCCAATTGGGGAAAAAATTAAAGACCCGATAGCTATGTATTTAGCTGACATATTTACAGTTTATTGCAACTTAACAGGCCTCCCAGGCATCTCTCTCCCGCTTTTTTGGCACAGTAATGGATTACCGTTCGGTGTCCAGGTTATGACTAACCAATTTTCCGAGTTATCTTTGCTGCAGTTGTCCAATCAATGGATGCAATCATACAGAGAAAAACGAAATTGAGAGACCACTGATTTTCGACCCCCGTTTTATCCTGTACTAATTACCCTCCGATTATCCTATGTTTAAAACTGTCTATCCTTAATCCTGTGCAGAACTCCGTTCGGTTCAATTATCCTTTGTGAAAACATCATACATTTTAATCCATTCCTATTGACGGGCCGGTATTGTTGAGTAAATAAAATGATGATGAAACAAAAATTATTATTTCTAGGGATCTTTTGCCTGGGTTTATTTACCATATCCTTTGCAGGTAATGGTGGAAAGAAAAAGAATGCTTCAAACGCTTCCAAAAGATCAGTCCAAAAATCTAAGGCTATTACTAAAAAGGATACTATTCAGGCCCCTGGAAAAGAGAGTGATTCGACTATTGCTCCTTCTGTGGCTATTCCTGATCTTTTTGAAACAACCGCTGGCAGTTCAAACGGGGTTAAATTAAACCCAAGAGCGGTTAGCTTTGTTCAAGATTATATGGAAACTAACAGCAAGGATCTGCTTAAAATTAAAGATTGGGGACGCCCCTATTTTAATATGATGGATGCCGTTCTTAGTAAATATAACCTGCCTGTTGAGTTAAAATACCTGGCGGTTATAGAATCACAGCTCAAATCGACAGCAATTTCCTGGGCTGGCGCGGTTGGTCCCTGGCAGCTTATGCCCGTTACTGCCCGTCAATTAGGCCTGAAGGTTAACCATAAATTAGACGAAAGGACGAATTATCAAAAAAGCACACACGCAGCTGCTAAATACCTGAGAGATTTATATTCAGAATTCGGCGACTGGTTATTGGTAATCGCAGCCTATAATGGGGGACCAGGTAATGTTTATAGTGCTATAAAGAAAAGTGGGGGCAGTCGTAATTTTTGGGCAATCCAGCGCTACTTGCCAAACGAAACTCGCAATCACGTTAAAAAATTCATTGGTACGCATTACATTTTTGAAGGTCAGGGCGGTATAACTACGCTCACCAAGGCAGAGACAGTAGAACAGATAAGCGCAGTTTCGCAATTATTATCTAACCGGAATCTAAGCGTAAAAGAATTAGCTAATACAAAAACTATTAAGGTATCCGGAAAATATCATTCCATTATTATCGCGAAAATTATAGCGATGGATATCGGCGAGTTTAACCGCTATAACCCAAATTTCGATAGGGTTATGGCCACTGCCGATAACAGTTATGACTTAAAACTGCCTGAAGAAAAGATGGATTTGTTTGTGACGCACAAATACCAGATTTTGAATGAATCGGTGCAGATGTTATTAAGTGGTGCCACCGTATCAGCTATAACTACCTCCGTTTCGAGACCTATGGCTCGGAAATAAATTATTAGACAAAATTATAGAGGTATTGACTTTATCCAGTCAATACCTTTTTTATTGCTTGTGCCTTTAGTAAGCATTCGTAGTACTCGTCTTCAGCATTACTGTAGAAGGTAATTCCTGATCCTGCCTGGAAAGAAAGATACTTTGATGCAGCGTTATACATTATACTCCGGATTACCACATTAAAATCGAAATCCCTGCCTGGAGAAAAATAACCAACGGCTCCGGAAAAAATACCGCGCTTTGTTCTTTCATATTTTTCAATTAACTCCATTACTCTAAGCTTGGGGGCCCCGGTCATTGATCCCATCGGAAAGGTAGCCCGTATTATATCAACTTCTTCTATGCCTTCCCGCAAGCTTCCCCTTACTGTTGATATTAGTTGATGTACCTGGGGAAAGCTATAAACACCAAATAGTTCTTCTGCCTCCACCGTGCCCTCCTTGCATACTTTTGATAGATCATTCCGTACCAGATCTACGATCATAACATTTTCGGATCGCTCCTTTGCATTATCCCTCAAACGCCTTTTATTTGCCGCATCTTCTTGAGCATCCATTAAATCTCTCTCCCAGGTTCCCTTGATAGGTTGCGCGTAAATATTGTTTCCAATTTTCCTTAGGTATCGCTCTGGACTCGCGCAAAGAAGAAATTTATCCTCTACCCGGTAAAGAGCTGCAAACGGATTAGGAGAGGTTTTACCCAATGACCAGTAAACAGACAATGGATCCATAACTATATTGTTATCATAAAACTCCTGGCAAAAATTGATCTCGTAACAATCGCCTTCTCTTATATGTCTTTGCAGATGATGAATAACCTTTACATACTCTTCTTGCGTAAATCGATTTTTAACGTTTGCAATAACCTTCCCTTCCTGGATAAAAACGGAAGAAGAAGTGATCTGCTGGTAATAGTAATCAGGCTCTTTATTTATGGTTCCAATACTTAATTCCAGTTCAGTTAACCGAATAACTACTTCCGGTACATAAAAGAAAAGGTCGGGAAATTGAATATTATCTTCCTGCAAGGATGAAAGGTTTTCAATTTCATTTTTCAGTTCATAACTAAAATGACCAAATACCCAGTCGCTATGCTGTTTTAGAAAAGTGCTCAGTAATTGTAATGAATTGCCCGCAGGCGCTTGTATTTGCCGGAAAGAGCCTGCAGCTAATAAACATTCTGCATTGGAATAAGCATAGTTATTCTGATACTGGTGATTATCCAAGAAACAAAAAATGTTGAACTGGTTTGCCCAATTCAACATCTGTATTTTTATTTGCTGAAAATCGCTTATCGGGAAGGAGACAAATTCTCTGCTCACATTAATTTATAGTGGGTGAAGCTAACGCGAGCCTAAAAATCATCATCTTCGTCATCGAAGCCACTATCATTAAACATTTCCATATCCTTAAACTCTTCATCAACCCCCAGTTCATCTTCTTCCTTTCCTTTCTTGGTGCCTACACCGGGGCTTTTTTTCCCTTTTGATTTAGGCAAATCAAATTCTTCGAAGTCCGGATCCCAATTGTCTTCTTCCTCAGGTTTATCCCAATCATCAACTACTTCCACTCCATCCTCATCATCGTCTTCCTCTTCGCCTTTTTTGGAAGATGCTTTTGCTCCTTTTTTTGCGGGAGGAGTTTCCACCTCGTCCATATCATCCTCCTCGTCGTCGTCTTCTAATTGCTTTTTAGGTTTCGAAGAAATTTTCTTCGGAATTTCTTTCGATACTTTGGGTGCAGATTGACTGCTTTCGGTTTTTCCCTTAACAGATTTTGCCATTTTCCTGTAAGATTATGCTGTAAAATTTCAGCGAAGTTTTTAATTAGCCAAACTTTTTTTTACCTTTTTTTTCATATACCAAACAGGCTAAAAAATTAAATAATTTCTATTAATTGATCTCTGCCAGGCCCGTTGGATATCCAGGAGATGGTAACCCCAAGATATTGATTTATAAATGTAATATACTTTTGGGCAGCTTCCGGAAGATCTTTCGCTGATTTTATTCCTGAAATATCGGTTTCCCATCCTTTAAAGCCTTGAAGCTCTGGTACAATAGCCACCCTGGTCATTTGAAAAGGAACTTCTTTAGACGATTGTCCGTTTATATTATAGGAAGTACAAACTTTCAAGTCTTCAAAGGCATCCAGAACATCTGCCTTTGTCATCACAATTTTTGTCACGCCGTTTATCATACAGGCATAATTCAGCGCAACCAGATCAATCCAGCCACAGCGACGGGGCCTTCCGGTGGTAGCTCCAAATTCATTGCCAATCTTTCTCAGTTCCTCGCCTGTAGCGTCGCTCAATTCGGTAGGAAATGGCCCGCTGCCTACCCTCGTACAATAGGCTTTTGTTACTCCTATTACATCACGGATTTTTTGCGGAGCTACTCCCAACCCGGTGCATACGCCCGCAGAAATAGTATTGGAAGAAGTAACAAACGGAAAGGTTCCAAAATCTACATCCAGCATACTTCCCTGCGCCCCTTCCGCCAATACCTTCATCCCCTGCTTTATTTTATGATTAATAAAATATTCCCCATTCACAATCTTTAACTGCCTCATAAATTCTATTCCTTCGAAAAATTCTTCTTCCCAGGCAGTAATATCCTCATTGAAGTTCATACTGTCCAATAACCGCTGATGCTTCAAACGTAATTTGATATACTGCGTGGTGAAATTTTTATCCAGCAAATCACCCACGCGTAGGCCGTTACGTCCTGTTTTATCCATATAGGCGGGACCTATACCTTTGAGCGTCGAGCCAATCTTCTCATTTCCTTTGGCCAATTCTGATGCCTTATCAAGGGCACGATGTGTTGGTACTATTAAGTGTGTTCTCTCGGAGATGTATAGGTTTTTACGGTAATCTACGCCAAATGATTTAACCGCATCGCATTCCCTACGAAGTGTTACTGCATCCAGCACTACCCCGTTCCCTATAAGATTAATTTTATCTTCATGAAATATTCCCGATGGTATCTGGTGCAACACAATTTTATTACCGTTCACATATAAGGTATGGCCTGCATTTGGACCTCCCTGGAAACGGGCAATAATATCATAATTGGGTGCAAAATAATCTACAATCTTTCCTTTCCCCTCATCGCCCCATTGAAGGCCTAATAATACATCTACCATGTAAACAAACTATTTGAAATGTTACGTGCAAGGCAGCAAAAATAGGGGATGCCTGTAAAAGGAGAAAATAAAAACCTCCCCGTTGAGCGGGGAGGTTCTCCACATGTATAGAATAAAATTATTGCTCAGTTAATGGCAATGGGAATTTGTCCCACACATCATCCCCTGTCCGGTCGATTGGTAGTTGATTTAACCGGTTATACCGGCGCATATCAATCCACCGATGTCCTTCAAAAAACAACGAATACCTTCTTTGATATAATAATTCATTTATCAAAGCTGCCTGGGTAATAGCCCCTGCATATGATAACTGATTGTGCCCAGCTCTAATTTTGTTTAAGGCAGTGATTGCATCGGCCAATACATTCGTTTGTATTTTAGCTTCTGCATAGATCAGTATCAATTCTTCATTCCGGATTAATGCTACGGGTGCTGTACTGGATGTATAAACCCATACATCCCGATTGCTGGATAAGCCCGAGGATGTTGCCGGCGCATTACGCAAGGTTGCCTTACCGATGCGGTCATCTCCGGCTGCAATATCTGTGGAATAACTCGGATGGGCCAGCCGCACTTCCCCGCCTTCGTTCTGCGGAAAAAATGCAGCGTTCAATTGATCTCCGGAACCTGTTCCAAAAACATGCTTAATCCCGTTATTAAAATCTCCATTCATGTTTAGAAAAGATTCAGTTAGCGCGGTAAGAGCGTTTGCCCATTGTTGACGATAAACAGCTACTCTCGCGGCGAGGGCACGATTGACCTGTAAAAGGCCAGCCGCCGATTTAAAACCAGTAAACCCGGCGGAAAGAGGAAAAGGAATATCGGCCCCGGTTAAATCTGTCTTGGCTTCATCCAATAAAGCTGCAATGGCAGTAAGTGATTCGGGATAGCCAAGTATCGGTCCCAGGTTATCGGGATCCTCTACTTGAACGCGAATCCCATTAGTATAGGTAAGATTTAAATTTAATAATAGCTGGTATGCTTTGATTGTTTTGGCAAACCCTAGATATCCTTTCTTTTCGGCGGTGGTAAGCAGTGCCGAACTGTTGGCTGAACCTATCAGAATATTACAATTCTTTACTACGCGATATCGGGAAGCCCAGGGATTGGTTAAATAAAATGTATTGTTATCCAGTGCAGCAGTACCTGCACCCAAAAGATCAGACAAATAACGGGGATCAGCCTGGGAGAAACGATACATTTCCCTTCCTATAAGGCCAACTACATCAAGATACATGGCATAATTGTTTCGCATACCTGATTCTGTTCCGGATACCAGGTTATTCAATTGCGCTTTGGAAGCGTTGGTATAGTCCTCTATTATTGGACTGTTTAAACTGCCAATCTCTTTCTTACAGGAGGGCAATAAGGCCGCCATTGCAATGAAAGTAAAGACAGGTATAGTGAGTATTCTATTCATAACAGATTTTTTTGTTTTTAGAAATCAACCGTTAAATGGAAAGTAGCACGCTTAGATGATGGGAAAGGCATTACATCCACGTTCGTAGAAAAACCGGTTCCGAAATTGGATACCTCAGGATCGTAATTCTTGTACTTGGTACTTGTCCAGTAATTGTTAGCCGAAATACCTACACGCAATCCTTTTACAAAACTAACCGGTATTTTAGGAACCGTGTAATACAAACCAATTTCCCGCAACCGGAGATAACCGGCGTCCTGAACAAATATTCTTGCTGTTGTCCCTAATGAATTAATTCTATCCTGACCGTCGGCTATATTATTTCCATTTTTATCCGCATCAAAATCAGGGCTAGTTCCACCCAGATCTGTCAACAATTCACTAAGATTTATATTATCTCCTTTATTTTTCCAGTGTAATAAAAAGCGGAGGCTAAAATCCTTCATGAACGTGAGTTCGTTAAAGAAATTCATCTGAAACTTCGGTTCCGCATCTCCTAATTTCACCACTCCGTTCGCACCGTCTATACCTACAATCTGGGTAGCAGATTTTCCTTCTTCTATCTTAAATGTACCCAAGGTATTTCCGAAGGCTCCCAAAACAACCGGTGGGATAGTAAGGCGGGTGATCTTCGAGCGGTTCATCCAAAAATTAGTAGTTGATGCCCACCTAAAATTCTTTTCCGAAACAGGCTGCGCATTTAAACTTATTTCAACACCTCTGTTGCGGAGATCTCCGGCATTAACCCACTGTTGAGAATATCCGGAAGAAAAAGGTACAGTACGTAGTAGCAGGAAGTCCTGTATCTTTTTATTATAGAAGCTAATTTCAAAATTGAGTTTACTTTCCAGAACACTGAAGTCGACGCCCGCTTCTAATTCAGAAGTTCTTTCTGGTGCAATATCCGGGCTCCCTCGCTGAATATTGATGAGTGAACCAGGCAATCCATCAATATTAAAAATGGGGAAATTGGTAAACTTGCTTCCAAATGCCGGGAAGTTTCCAGCCTGGCCGTAAGCCGCACGAATTTTAAGATTGCTAAAAAAATCTCCTTTCCAGAATTCCATCCGGGTTAGGTTTAACGAAATTCCTGCCTTAGGATATGCATACAATTTATCCGGATCGCCGTTATTTGTAGATCTGTCGAAACGAACGCCACCGGTTAATGTAATGGCATCAATCAGACTTACTTCCTCCTGCACAAACACTCCGTTGTCCTGGAACTTCGTCCGAAACTGGGCGGCGGTTAATGCCCCGGCCTGATCCACATTCGACTGGCCTGATATTACTTGAGTCGCCACATTCAACAGGTTATCGTAATCCCCATTTTCCTGGGTTACGCCAGCAGAAGTAGTAAAGTTTAAATTCTCTGAAACTATAAAATTATTTACCAATGAAAGAATGAAGTTGGTGTTTGTATTTCGCGTGAAGCCCTGTACCGATGTTCCTTTATTAACGGTTTGGAATTGAAGAGAACTCGGAAACTGAGCATTTGTTTTTAGGCTGTAAAAATCAATTCCGCCTCTTGCGATAAAACGAGTAGTGGATTGTTCTGATTTCTGGAAGAGGGCGTCCAGATTAATACCTGTTACAAAACGGCTCACCGCTTCATTGTTGGTGATAAGGTCCCTGGTTTCAATTGGATTGGATGCACCGTATTTGTTCCTGGGATAGTTACCATTCGCGTCAGGGTGAAGCTCCGTAAAACTAGGAGTTGAAGAAAGTGCCACTCCAAATGTTACCCCCGCATTGTCGTTTTGTGTCAATCCGCGATCGGCTGAGGAATTAATATAATTGGTCGTTAACCCAAACTTTATATTATCAGTAATACGATGATCTACATTCAGGCGAATGCTATTGCTTCGGTAACCGGTTCTCTTTACGATGCCCTCTTCATCTTTTTGACCGGCCGAAAAATATACACTGGTACGTTCAGTTCCGGCTGTCATACCCAATATACTATTGCGGGTTAAACCAGTTTGCCCGTATAATTCTTTTTCATAATCGTACACCTTACCAGCTGCCACCGCTGCATTATATTCATTAACATTCCAGCCCTGGTCAGTAACTATTTTCGAGGTGAGCGGGCGAGCGCCGAGCAGTTTTCTCACTTTTACAAATCCGATGTCTTGCGAGAAACTTATTTTTGTTTTCCCCGGCTTTCCACGTTTGGTAGTAATCAATACTACGCCGGCGGCGGCTTTTGATCCATAAATGGCAGCCGCGGAAGCTCCCTTCAGGATTTCGATATTTTCAATATCCTCGGCACGTAAATCGGCGATACGACTGGACGGATTATCCTGGTTGGAAGCATTACCGGCAGCGGCCGCCGCGGTAACGGTATTTAATCCTCCCGGTGTTGGCGTATTATCAACAAATACTCCATCCACTACAAAAAGCGGTTGTGTATTACCGAATATTGAAGTAACTCCGCGCAACTTGATAGATATACCTCCACCCGGTGCACCGGAGTTTGCATTTATATAGGCGCCGGGAATTTTTCCATTTAACGCGGCATCAAAAGTTTGTGCCGGCGCAGTTCCCGACAATTGTTTACTGGAAATGGTAGTTACCGCATTGGCAAGATTTCTTCTTTTAACACTTGTTGCAAGACCGGTTACTACTACTTCATCCAACCTACCCACATCTTCCTGCATTTTTATAGAGAGGTCTGAACTATTGGAAGTAACAACTATAGACTGTGTCTTAAAGCCTATAGAAGATATCTCCAACGTTCCGCCTTTGCCCGGCAGGTTGATCGTAAATTTTCCATTGGCGTCGGTGGCAATTCCAATTGATGAGTTTTTTAGTTTAACAGAAGCACCGATAATGGGATTGTTGTTAGCGTCGGTAACTGTTCCTGAAACCGTAACCTGCGCGCAGATAAAAGCAGGTAGAGCGGAAATAAGAAATAACAACGCTACTCGTTGTAGTATTTGTCTCATGGTAGCTAAGGTTAGTTTATTAAATAAGAGTCTTTCCGAACAGATTACTTTTCAGACAGTAAGATACGTTAGGTTGCTGCACCCTGTGTTTATTGATTCTTGATGAAGGGGCTATTTGGAGGATAGGCGATACAGAATAAAGATCGTTTGACATAGAGATGACAATCCTACACTTGCTCCGTATCGTAGCGGTCTACTGTTTCAATGCCGGGTAATTTTTTAAGACGGTCCACCAATTCTTCCAGTTCTTCTTTGTCGTGAACAAACACTTTGATATTTCCCTGGAACAATCCTTCTTTAGCCTCAATAGTCATTGCGCTGATATTGACTTTCAGTTCTCCTGAAATAAGGTTGGTGATTTTATGAATGACGCCCACATCATCCAGGCCAACAATTTTTAATCCGGTAAGAAATGAAATCTCTTTGTTCTTTGCCCATTTTGTTTTTACTACCCTATGTCCGTAATTGGCCATCAGCTTTGCTGCATTCGGGCAATTGGTACGATGAATAGTTAATCCCTTACCTATAGTAACAAAGCCAAATACATCATCCCCGGGAATAGGCTTACAACAGTTCGCCAGGTTATAAACGATTCGGTCGCTGCTTTCGCCAAAAATAACTAATTCAGCCTCTTTCTTTGCTAAGGAAGAAGTACCTGCTTCGCTTTTATGCTCCACAATTGGTTTAATCGGTTTGGGCGCCTCCAACTTGTCTCCCAATAAATGGAATTCTTTTAATTCCTTCAGATCAATATTTTTGATCGATATCTGGTAGTAAAGATCCAGGGAAGAAGGTAATTTATAAAAAGAGGCCAATACATCGGCATTGTGTTGGTTGAAGGCCGCCCCCATTCCTTCCAGCTTACGCTGTAAAAGATATTTTCCTTCATCGGCTACTTTCCGCTTTTCTTCTTTCAGCGCATCCTTTATTTTACTTTTGGCCTTTGCCGTTACGACTATTCCTAACCAATCGTCATTGGGCTTTTGTTTGGAAGAAGTGATAATCTCCACCTGGTCGCCACTACGCAACTTATGACTGATGGGTACCAGCTTATGATTTACTTTAGCGCCTATACATTGTGAACCAACCGCGCTGTGAATAGAAAATGCAAAATCCAGCGCAGTGGAGCCTACGGGTAACATTTTTACATCCCCTTTAGGAGTATATACATATATTTCTTCGGCAAGAAAACTGGTTTTGAAATCCTGCAGGAAATCAATAGAATCACTATCCTGCGTATTCAATACTTCCCTGATTTGTTGAAACCATTTATCAAACCGGCTTTCATCAGCAGCCCCTTCTTTATACTTCCAATGGGCCGCTAACCCTTTTTCCGCGATCTCGTTCATGCGTTTGGTTCGAATCTGCACTTCCACCCATTTTCCCTGGGGCCCCATAACGGTGGTATGCAATGCTTCATACCCGTTTGATTTGGGGTTGCTTAACCAATCCCTTAATCGCTCCGGGGCCGGCGTATATTCGTCTGTAATAAATGAGTACACTTTCCAGCAATCTTCTTTTTCTCTTTCCGCCGGAGAATTTAAAATCACCCGGATAGCGAACAGATCGTAGACCTCCTCAAAATCTACTGCCTTTTTTTTCATCTTATTCCAGATAGAATGAATGCTCTTGGGCCGGCCGTAAATTTCAAATTCAAAAATTCCTTTATCCAGTTTGTCTTTTATTGGTTTAATAAACTCGTTTATATATCGGGTACGTTCCCTTTTAGTTTCGGAAAGTTTGCGGGCAATTTCTTTGTATGCATCCGGCTCCATATATTTCATAGCCAGATCTTCCAGCTCTGTTTTAATATTATATAGCCCCATGCGATGCGCCAGGGGGGCATATACGTAAACAGTTTCAGATGAAATTTTCAATTGTTTCTCCCGCTTCATGCTATCCAGTGTACGCATGTTATGTAACCGGTCGGACAATTTGATGAGAATGACCCTTGGGTCATCTGTAAGAGTCAGTAATATTTTTTTAAAATTTTCTGCCTGCTGAGAAGCATTAACATCAATTACGTTGGATATTTTGGTGAGTCCGTCTACAATGCGGGTAATCTCATTTCCAAATTCTCTTTCCACATCTTCAAGCGTGATATCCGTATCCTCCACTGTATCATGCAACAACGCACAAATGGTGGAGCGCACTCCCAATCCTATTTCCTCCACACAAATACGAGCCACCGCCAATGGGTGCAGGATATAGGGTTCCCCGCTTTTGCGTCGCATAGTTTTATGAGCATCGGCAGCCATTTCGAACGCCACCCTGACTAATTCTTTATCTCCGGGCTTTAACTTAGGTTTGAGTCCCCGTAACAGGGCACGATACTCCCTTAGGATCAATTTTTTTTCCTGTTCTTCGTTCAAGTTATATTTAGAGATTGCAATAACGGGTTCCATGAAGTATGCTGTAAAACGAATTTACACAAAAGATGCAGTTTTTTCGTTACCATTAAATCTGTTACATTTGCAGCCCTGGAAAAAAATTCTGTTAAAGTAAGCGCATGTGGCGTAATTGGTAGCCGCGCCAGACTTAGGATCTGGTGGAGTGATCCATGGGGGTTCGAGTCCCTCCATGCGCACTTTTTCCTGTCGCAATTTTTGGCACCCCAACAATTTTAATTGTCACTTTAATTTTTCTCCGTTTCTTTATTGACATTACTTAACCACTTAGCCCACAGTTTTTATTACCTTACGGCAAATATTGTAATATGCAAACTATTCTGGTTCCTGTGGACTTTTCTCCTGCTTCCAACAATGCATTATTATATGCGGCCAACCTGGCTAAAGTGGTGGAGGCACGGCTATTCCTGCTGCATGCTTATATGCTTCCTACCCCTATTAGCGAAGTACCTTTCGTTATGACCTCTGCAGAATCCCTTCAACACGAAAATGAGGACATTATAAAAAAGAGTGCAGAAGAACTTGCCGCTCAATTCCACGTAGAAACGAACTGGGAGGTGCGCATTGGAATCGCAAGCGATGAAATAAAGTCAATAACACGCGAACAAACAATTGACCTTGTTATTATGGGTATGAAAGGGGCCGGAGGATTTGAAAAAATTATTGGTAGTACCACTACAAATGTTATTCGTAAAGTACGGGTACCGGTATTGATTATTCCGCATGATGCCGGATATGCCCCTGTTTCCAATATTGTTTATGCCAGTGACTTTACCTATAAAAAGAGTTTTCACCTCTTCGATCCTCTTCTCAATCTGGCAAAAAAATTCAAATCAGTCATTAACATCCTTCACATCCAATTAACGCATACTACTGAATCCCCCGCTATCTTGATGGGAAAAAAGGAACTGGAAGACATATTTGTCGGGTACGAGCATAGATTTGTAACCATTGAAGAAAAATCGGTAACAACTGGTATTAATTTCTATTTGCAAAAAAATGCTGCAAGTTTATTAGTAATGGTTGCGCACAAGCATGATTTTTTTGAGCGCATCTTTTCAAAAAATCATACGAAGGAAATGGCCTATGAAACTCATATCCCTATGCTGGTTTTACAAGATAAAGAATAAGCTGACCTTTCCTTAAAAGTAATATTTGACTGGTTTTTTTTCTCTATTCGTTCTCCTAAAAAGGATGAATTGTACTAACTTTGCCCCCCATTCAAAAAAAATATATGGCAACAATAACCAGAGAAAATATAGGGCTGCTAAATGAGAAAATAACGGTAAGAGTTTCGAAGGAGGATTATCTGGCTTCTTTTGAAAAGTCACTGAAAAACTATAGTAAATCAGCAAATATTCCCGGGTTTCGTAAAGGAATGGTTCCCACGGGAATGATTAAGAAAATGCACGGCCCTGCGGTTTTTACTGATGAAGTGTTGAGGACAGTAGAAAAAGAATTGACGGGATATATGGAGACGGAAAAATTGGAAATTTTTGCCCAACCACTTCCGCTGGCGGAAAACGATGCCCGCCAGATTGATATGAATAACCCGGCTGAGTACGCTTTTGCCTTTGAAGTGGGTCTTAAACCACAATTTACTGTAACGGACCTGTCGAAAGAAAAAGTAACCCGTTATAAGGTATCAGTATCTGATGCCATGATAGAGGAAGAATTGAACCGGCTTCAACTGCGTCACGGAAAAATGACCGATCCGGAAACTACTACGAGTGATGACAATGTAGTTAATGTGACGTTTATTGAAAGTGATGAGGCCGGTAATGAATTGGAGGGAGGGGTGCGCAAAGACAATTCGCTGCTGGTAAAATATTTCGCAGAAAACTACCGGCCTAATTTACTCGATAAGAAAAAAGAAGACTTTCTTATACTCCAGTTAAATAACGCTTTTGCCGATAAAGAAAGAGAATGGGTGTTAAATGACCTGGGATTTGACAAAGACGATAAATCGGCTGCTGATAAGTATTTCAAAATGCTCATTACAAAAGTAGGAATGGTAGAAAAAGCAGAATTATACGAAGAATTTTATAAGGCAGCATTCCCTACCAAGGAAATAACAACAGCTGAGGAGTTCCGCGCAGCTATACAAGAAGATCTGCAGGCTTATTGGAATAAGCAAAGCGGCAATCACTTGCAGCATGAATTGTATCATGTTTTATTAGAAAACACCTCTATTGAATTTCCCGAAACATTCCTAAAACGCTGGTTACAAAATGGGGGAGAACAACCCAAAACCCCCGAACAGGTAGCGCAGGAATTTCCCGGTTTTGTAAACCAACTAAAGTGGACATTAATTACAGATAAATTGGTTCGCGACAATAATATCGAGGTTGCCCCTGATGACCTGAAAGCATTTGCCAAACAACAGTTATTCGGATACATGGGTGGTATGCAGCCAATGGATGAGGAGCAACCCTGGATCAACGATTATGTAAACAAGATGATGAAGGATCGAAAATTTGTAGAAGACGCCTACCATCGGATTCAAACGGAAAAGGTTTTTGGCTGGGCCGAAACCCAGATTGCGGCAACCGAAAAATCTGTGACAGTAGAAGCCTTTACAAAAGAAATGGAAAAGCACCAGCACCATCATCATTAAATTTCAAAGATGAATTAAGGAGAAAGTTTATTAGTTATGTTCCTGTTATTATAATAATCCTTCCCCTTTTAACTTTTCGGTCTTTAAATCATAATTTCTGACTCCTAAGAAGGAGCTCATCGTGGCAAAATGTCCGATTTTTTGTTTTGCACGGTATTTGGTTACTGACAATAACTTAAATTGCCAACTTAAATATCAGTGATTCATGATCAACCTAGGTAAAGAATTTGAACAGTATGCGGTAAAACACCGTGGCATCAGCAGCAATACGTTAAATGCTTACACAAAACATTCGGTAACCAATCTTACACCCAATATTATTGAAGAACGACCGATGAATGTTGCGGTTATGGATGTTTATAGCCGATTGATGATGGACCGAATCATTTTTTTAGGTTACCCTATCAATGATGAGGTAGCTAATATCGTTACGGCCCAGATGTTGTTTTTGGAGAGCACCGATCGGACAAGAGACATTCAAATGTATATTAATTCACCGGGAGGCAGCGTATATTCAGGGTTGGGAGTTTACGACACCATGCAATACATAACACCTGATGTATCTACCATTTGTATTGGTATGGCCGCTTCTATGGCCCAGGTATTACTATGTGCCGGAACAAAAGGCAAAAGAACCGCATTAAAACACGCCCGAGTGATGATGCATCAGCCGAGCGGTGCTATTGGTGGCCAGGCCAGCGATATTGAAATAACTGTAAATGAAATTAAAAAGGTTAAGAGAAATTTATACGACATTATTTCTTTCCATACCGGCAAAACGCTAAAGCAGGTAGAAAAAGATTGTGATCGTGATTACTGGCTCACTTCCGAAGAAGCAAAAGAATATGGATTGGTAGATGAGGTACTACTCATCAATCCAAGAAAGGAGAAAAAAGAAATTTAATCAATCCGTAAAAAAAATTCTACCGCTGAATGGCATGCTAATTAACAATTGGATAGTTCTTAAGCCTAAGCACTCGTAGCCAATAGTCCTTAGAATAATTTTTTTATACATAAAAATAAAAACCGCAAAATATACAGGCAATGAAGCAGAATCAATATTTATATGGTACCTGGAGAGCTGATGATGAGGAAGAGGAAAAAGAAGAACAACCGAAGAGCGACCTGATGATGTTCAGCAAGAAACTGGAAAAGTATTTTTTCGAAAAACGTAGTGTTTACTTGTGGAGTGTAGTAGATGATAAAAGCGCCCGTGATGTGGTAAGCAAATTATTGTTGCTCGATGCGGATAAACCGGGAGAAGAAATTAAATTTTTTATCAATAGCCCCGGTGGTGTAGTAACCAGCGGAATGGTGATTTATGATACCATGCAAATGATAAAAAGCCCGGTCAGTACTATTTGTATGGGCCTTGCAGCGTCTATGGGATCTATTTTGTTGAGCGGCGGAGTGAAAGGGAAGCGATTGATTTATCCCCATGGCGAAGTAATGATTCATCAACCAAGCCTGGGAGGCCATATACAGGGTGTGAGTGCAGATCTTGAAATACAGGCACGCCAAACCCAGCGCGTTAAACTGATTGGTGCAAAAATATTAGCCGAAAATTGCGGAAAAACAGTGCAACAGATTATGAAGGATTTCGACCGCGATTACTGGCTGGATGCCAAAGAGGCACTTGACTATGGGATTGTTGACCAGTTAGTTGAGAAAATTTAATTTAAATATTTATTCATTAATATCCCAAACCCTGCTTCCATGCGTTATGGATGGGAATTTGGGATTTTTAATTGGGATTTAGCCCATTAGTTGAATACCTTTGTTAACACTGTATATATCGACATGGCAAAAACGACTTTACATTGCTCTTTTTGTGGCCGCAGCCGTGATGAAGTGAAGATTCTCATTGCGGGGCAGGAAGGGCATATTTGTGAGAACTGCGTTGATCATGCGCAGGAGATTATTGAGCAGGAATTAGCTACCCGCCAGGAGGGAGCAGGCGCCGGATCTTCTTCTTTCAAACTTACTGTAAGGAAACCCGTTGAGGTTAAACGATTCCTGGATGAATACGTAATTGGACAGGATGATGCCAAGAAAGTACTGGCAGTTGCAGTGTACAATCATTACAAAAGGTTACAGCAAAAGCCAATAGAAAACGATATTGAAATTGAAAAAAGCAATATTGTAATGGTGGGTGAAACAGGAACCGGAAAAACATTGCTGGCTAAAACAATTGCCCGTTTACTGAATGTTCCTTTTGCCATTGTAGACGCTACGGTGTTTACGGAAGCAGGTTATGTGGGGGAAGATGTGGAAAGCATCTTAACCCGGTTGTTACAGGTATGCAATTATGATGTAGCTGCCGCTGAAAAAGGAATAGTATATATTGATGAAATCGATAAGATTGCGCGTAAAGGAGATAACCCCTCTATTACCCGGGATGTTAGTGGAGAAGGTGTTCAGCAAGGCTTATTAAAATTACTGGAAGGTACTGATGTACTGGTTCCCCCGCAGGGAGGCCGTAAACATCCCGAACAAAAGCTTATTAAAATCAATACGCAGAATATTCTCTTTATCTGTGGAGGTGCCTTTGATGGTATTGATAAAGTAATCGCGCGCCGCGTAAATACCAATGCAATTGGCTTTAATGTGAACAAGGAACTGCAGGAGCATATGAAAAAAAACCTGCTTCAGTTTATTAACGCCACCGATCTGAAAAGCTTCGGTTTAATTCCTGAATTGTTAGGTCGTTTGCCGGTAGTTACCCATTTGAACCCACTCGATCAACCAACTCTCCGACTGATACTGACTGAGCCCAAAAATGCCCTAATCCGCCAATATAAAAAATTATTTGAGCTTGAAGGTATTGAACTTACCATTGATGATGATGTGCTGGATTTTATGGTAGAAAAGGCTCTTACATTCAAGTTGGGGGCGAGAGGACTGCGGAGCATTTGCGAAAGTATTTTGACAGATGCTATGTTTGAGTTGCCTTCTGCCAAAGAAACCACCTTCCACCTGGATATGGAATATGCCCGTTTGAAATTCGACAAGAGTAAAATGAATTTATTGAAAGTGGCTTAATAACGTTTATCAATCTTATTAATATTTGATATTTAATAATGATATTTGAAGTCGGATTAATCATCCGGCTTTTTTATTCTCAAACCGTCCGATCATGCAAGAACTGATTGATAAACTGAAAGCGGAAGGGCTTACAGAACAACAAGCTATCAAGTGCATTGAAATCATAAAAAATTTTGCCAAACAAAAATTTCCCATTTTTGGGGGGGCCATCGACAAGGTGTTTGATAAATACAGCCCTAAACAAGAGGACGATTTTCTTGAATAATTCCGGCAAGCAGTAACCTAGCCAGCGAAATAAAAAATTATTAAGTATTAATGAAATGGATTAAAGGGCATATAGAATTACAGTCCTGGTGCGTAGCATTACTATTACCATGGTTTGTTAATCCCTATAATACCCACCATTTTTCCTTTTGCCTTTTTAAGAGTCTAGGCATGAGCAGCTGTCCCGGTTGCGGGATTGGTCGTTCCATTGCATACCTCTACCGGGGAGAATTTCTTTTGTCATTTCAAAGCCATTGGCTTGGCATGGTAACCGTAGTGTTGCTTTTACACCGAATAATACATTTGTTATTATACCAAAACATACACCAATCAAGCCAACCAGTATATGAACCAAAAATTAATGATGATGCTTCCGGGCATGCAACCTGATGAACTTATTTACCTGGAGAACCTGACTAGTAATTTAAATGAGGAGCAGATGAATCTTTTCATTAGCATGTACTCTTCCAAAAGAAAAACTTCCGATACTATTTTAATCTGCACCATTCTTGGGTTTGTAGTGGTGGCCGGTATTCAACGGTTCGTACTCGGGCAAATTGGTATGGGCATCTTATACCTTTTTACCGGAGGGCTCTGCCTGGTTGGTACCATTGTTGACCTGGTTAATCACAAAAAATTAACGTCAGAATTCAACCAGAAACAAGCGCTGGAAACTATGGCTATGATCAGCCATTAAAACCAGCATAGTCAGCAGGAGATAATGATTATCTTATGCAATCTTCAATAATTTTCTTATCCAATATTTTGCCAGCCAAAAGGTTGTTTCCTCAATAGAAAAGGCCCTCCTGCAAAAACTGGAAGGGCCCAACAAGACTAGCAACCTTAATCAAAATTATGTTCGTAAAATTTCCCTGGAAATAACCAGTTTTTGTATTTCAGAAGTGCCTTCGCCAATAGTACATAGCTTACTATCGCGGTAATATTTTTCAACCGGAAAGTCTTTGGTATATCCATATCCGCCAAAAACCTGGACGGCTTCATTTGCAGTTTTTACGGCTACTTCACTGGCGTAGTATTTAGCCATCGCTGCATGTTTGGTCATCGCTTCCCCCCGAATTTTCAGATCGCAGGCTTGTAAGGTGAGTAATTCTGCCGCGGCAATTTCTGTTACCATATCAGCCAGTTTAAATGATATTCCCTGGAAATTAGAAATAGGCTGATCAAATTGATACCGCTCTTTCGAATAACGAACAGCCGCTTCATAGGCGCCCTTTGCAATTCCTAACGACAACGCGGCAATAGAAATTCTTCCGCCATCCAGTACTTTCAATGATTGTTTAAATCCATTTCCCACTTCACCCAAACGATTGGCATCCGGTATCCGGCAATTATCAAAAATCATTTCCGCCGTTTCACTGGCGCGCATTCCCAATTTATTTTCTTTCTTTCCTCCACTAAATCCAGCGGTACCTTTTTCTACAATAAAAGCAGTTGCATTATCTTTTGCACGGGGTTTGCCCGTACGGGCTATCACTACTGCGATATCCCCGCTTTTTCCATGGGTGATCCAATTTTTCGTTCCATTCAAAACCCAATCATTCCCATCCCTAACAGCGGTAGTACTCATATTGCCGGCATCGCTGCCAGTATTCGCTTCGGTAAGTCCCCAGGCTCCTAACCACTCAGCCGATGCCAGCTTAGGCAAATATTTTTGCTTTTGATCTTCATTTCCAAATGCTAGAATATGGCCTGTGCAGAGAGAATTATGTGCAGCCAGACTCAATCCCACTGACCCGCAAACTTTGGCTATCTCCTGGATAACGGCCACATATTCAAAATAACTCAGGCCCGCACCACCATATTGCTCGGGCACTAATACTCCCATTAATCCAAGTTTTCCCATTTGTTTAAATACTTCTAATGGAAACTCCTGGCTTTCATCCCACTTCATTACAAAAGGCTTAATGTGCAGATGGGCAAAATCGTGGGCTGTTTGTGTTACTTGCTGTGTCAGCTCAGAGGTCGCAAAATTCATAATAATCGATCGTTGTATTAACGTATGTGGCAAACATCGTCAAATGCCTGCAAGATAAATAGAATTTGTTTAAAACTAACGATTGTTAGCTTCTATTTCTACATTTCCCCCTATTGAACGATTAAATAAGGCAATAATTTTACCAATAATTCAGAGTTAATGATAGCAATTTGGTCCAACTGCTGTGTTGTATGATACCATCCATGCTGTCCCCGGTAGGAAACGATGGCATCGGCAATATTCCCATTAATATACGGATGTTGTTTCAATTCGGCAGCCGATGCAGTATTAATATTGATTTTTCTCACAATTGATGCATTACAGGTAAACCGGTACCTGTTCTTTTGAAAAGTAGAATCGGGTAATCCGAATGTTTCAGCCAGCTGGTTCACCCCATAAAAACCTCCCAGCTTTTCTCTGAAGTTGATGATACGTTGAGCTAGTTTGGCACCAATTCCTGGTAAGGATATAAACATACTGGTATCAGCCGTATTAATATCGATCATTGTCGCAGTGGTATTCTTTTCTTTATTGCCATATTTGGATGATTCAAAAGTCTTTTTAACAACAAAAAAAAATTCGGACTTCTCCAAAGTTTCAATTTGGATATACGGCAAAAGCCGTTGTACCTGGTCGGGTCGAATTCCATAGATTTTCTCAATATCATGGGGTTTGCGAAAGTGACCCCCTTTTGCTAAATACCGTTGAATAGTAAGAGTTGTTCGATCTGAGATTCCCAATTTTTTCCAATCCTCAACGGAAATGGTATTCGGGTCAAATGGAAAGAGTTGATAATTTTTTCCAGGGTCGAGAGAATTTTTTTGAAAAGGTTTCGTAACCCTCCCTTCTTCTCCATGTTGCATTTCTTTTCGATCGTTCATTACTGTAGCTAATTGTTGCAATTCCTTTTCATATTGTTCTGGTGGTTGCAAGTCAATATGTCTTTCTTTCGGCAGCAGCTCTGGCAGAAGTGTAATAAACATAATCAGCAGTAATAAAGAAAGAATGGCTATTCTTTCTTTTCGGGTAAATAGGAAATAACTGATCCACTCATTCTTTTCCATACGAATTCTATTATTCTATAATTCCTTCAGTTTATAATACAATCAACTAATGTTTTGATACTGGTAAACCCCTAATTATTATTTGAAAGTATTTTCAGCTCATAATCTTCGTTCTTCTGTATTACAGGAACCTACTTTTGATTATTCCAATCATCCTTTTAAAACCACCATTTCATGAAGATACTTCCGATTTACTATTCTGGTACATGGGGGAATACTCAATTTCTAAACGAAAAAAACAATAAAAAATCTTTCCAATCACCATTGGAATCCGGAAAATCCTGCTTAATTCGATCGCCGGTCATATTTAAACATGCAGGTTTAGGTTATCCATCCATTCTGAAAATACTCTTTGCAAAAGTCTAATGAGAAAGCGTACACTATGAATTACCACTCCCTGTTAGTTAAACAGATCAGAGAGTTTTTTCCTGCGGGACTAGAATTGCCTGAATGCTGCCGGCCTTTGTTCAACCTAATCAGTACTTCCTACACAGATTTTGAAAGAAATAAAATAGATTCGGAAAATGAGGACGTACCTGGTGAGAAAATAAATCAGGTGGCTGCTCTAAACCTGGAAGCACAGTATGCTATTCACCAACGATCCATTGGCCGGTTAAAGGAGGCTATTTCTTTTATCGATTCGGGTTGTTTACCGCCGCTCGCCATATACAACGTCGGCCTTATTGGTACAGTGAATTACCTGGAAGACCAGATAAAAAAATCAAAACTGCTGGAGAATGAATTGATAAAAGCAAAGGAAGTAGCAGAAAAGGCCTCTCACGCAAAAAGCAATTTTTTATCTGTAATGAGTCATGAAATCAGAACGCCATTAAATGCAATTATTGGTATTGCTCACCTGATGATGAACGATTCGTTACCCCTATCGCAAATGGAAAATCTGCGCACGTTGAATATTTCTGCGGAGAACCTGCTTAACCTGATAAATGATATTCTTGATTTTAATAAAATAGAAGAAGGAAAGATACTCTTATCCGAAAAGAATATTGATCTGAAACAACTGGTTAATAATATCAAACTGGCCAACCGTATCAGGGCAGAGGAAAGAGGCGATATATTAAAAGTGATGATGGACAGTAAATTACCCAGGTTTGTGATTGCTGATGATATCCGGCTGGGTCAAATATTAAATAACCTTGTATCCAATGCGATAAAATTTACCCGCGATGGGGCTGTTACCATTGAAGTTTCACTGGCTAAATCAACCCAGGAGCATCTTGAAATACTTTTTGAAGTTACAGATACCGGTATTGGTATTGAAAAAGAAAAACAGCAACTCATCTTTGAACATTTTTCGCAGGCTGATTCTGAAATCACCCGGGAATATGGCGGATCCGGCCTGGGGCTGGCTATTATCAAGAGACTTTTAACTCTAATGAACAGTGATATAAAAGTTGAAAGTCAACCCAGCCGGGGCTCTCGTTTTTATTTTAGCCTCTCCCTCAAAAGAGGAAAAGATATATCAAGGGAAGAAAAATCGGAAAACGGAATGGTACAGAATAACCTGGGTGGGATAAAAGTATTATTGGTGGAGGATGTGGAATTTAATGTAATGGTAGCACAGAAAATGTTATCGAACTGGAACGCCATCGTAGACGTAGCCGAAAACGGCTTACATGCGATAGGTAAAGCGAAAGAAGGAAACTATGATATTATACTCATGGATCTGCAAATGCCCGTATTGGATGGATACAGCGCCACCCGCCATATCCGTGAATTCAACAAGGAAATTCCCATAATAGCACTCACTGCTTCTGCTTCATCCGATGTACAGCAGAAAACAAAAGAAGTGGGAATGAACGGGTATGTATCCAAACCTTTTAAGCCGTCCGACCTGTATGAAATTATTTACCAGTTCACGCTTCTTCCCAAAGTATCATAATTCAATTATTAATCCATCGTAGGCAAGATGGAGGTTTGGCGGAAGTTCTTTACTAATAACTTCATGCGTTCCTAATTGATGGCTCATATGCGTAAAGTACGATTGCCCGTTATTAAGCTCCTGGGCCATTATAGTTGCTTCTCCTAATGTAAAATGAGAAATGTGTTTCTCTTTGCGCAGAACATTTAATACCAACACCTGCTTGTTTTTTATTTTCTCTTTTTCACCTTCTTCAATCCTGTTGGCGTCGGTTATGTAGGTAAAGCCCCCGAACTGGAAGCCCAGTACCGGCATTTTAGCATGCCACACTTCGATGGGAACAATGGGAATATCGCCTATAGTAAAAGGCTCCACCGAAATGGTATTCATATCAATTTCGGGCACGCCGGGATAGCGCTTATCTGTGAAAGCATATGGAAACTCGCGTGAAAGGACCGCCTGCGTCATTTCATTAGCATAAACCTGCATAGGCTCGCCAGAGAAAAAGTTATACGCTCGTACATCATCCAATCCCGCTACATGATCCTTATGAGGGTGTGTGAATATTATCGCATCCAGCTGTTTTACATTAGCCCGTAGCATCTGGTACCGAAAATCCGGGCCCGCATCAACGACCACGGTAGTAGTTTGGGATTGAACCAGTATGCTGGAACGAAGGCGCTTATCTTTTTTATCGGTGGAAGTGCAAACCGGGCATTCGCATCCAATCATAGGAACTCCGCTGCTGGTGCCGGTACCGAGGAAGGTGATTTTAAGTTTGGGATAACTCACGACCTAAAAGTAAGAAATGAAAAATGGAGATTTATAAATGAAAAATAAAAAAGTAAGGTACTCAACTTTTTAATTTTTAATTCTCCATTATTAATTTTTCATTCCCTATCTTTCTTCCTGCACATGTCTTTCTATTACTTCGTCAAAAATTTTACGGGAGTCGGGAGTAAGTAAATCCGGAGCAATAGTTAATTGGGGAATAATATCATACAGAGTATTGATCTTCCCTTCTGTTTGAAGGAATTTATTCAGTACTACTACTTTTTTAGATTCAAGGATACAATACCCGCTTTGGAAAGTGCCCCGCTCATAACGCACTATATACCCTGCTTCATCCAGAATTTTTTCCACTTTATCCAATGAGTTTTGCGTGTATTTCATAAAGCTGTTACATATTTAAAAAGAACTTGGCAAAATTACAATAAAGATTCAGCCATGTTTTTTTATTTAACCGTTTGTTATCCACATAAGTTTTGAAGAAAATTAAATAACATTATTTGCTGGTCATTTTTATTACCGGCACAATCATTTCTTCCATACTTATGCCCCCGTGCTGAAAGGTATTTCGGTAATAATTTACATAATAATTGTAATTATTGGGATAGCAGAGAAAACGATCTTCCCTGGCAAAAATGAAGGATGAATTTACGGAAGGAACCGGAAGCCCAGCTTCTTTCGGATCCCGGAACGCCAGCACATCTTTTGGTTCATAATTTAGGTTACGGCCGTGTTTATACCGCAGGTTGGTTGTCGTTTGTTTATCTCCTATAACTTTCGCCGGTGTTTTCACCCGAACACTTCCATGATCGGTGGCCAGCACAATATTTATTTTTTTATCCGCAATTCTTTTAAGCGCCTGGTGCAGGGGGGAATGCTCAAACCAACTCTTGGTTACCGACCGATAACTGATTTCATCTCCCGCCAGCTCTTTCAGAACTTCCATTTCAGTGCGCGCATGGCTCAGCATATCTACAAAATTATACACGATGATATTGATATCATTACTGAGCAGGTTGTGTATATTATTAACCAGGTCCTGCCCTGCCTGGTTATTAAGTATTTTCGTGTAGGAGTGCTTTAATCCTTCCTTCTTTAACCTTTTTAATTGAGCCTTAAAAAATTCTTCCTCGTGAAGATTCTTTCCCCCCTCTTCTTCATCGTTCTTCCATAGCTGGGGAAATTGTTTTTCTATGTCGATAGGCAATAATCCCGAAAAAATGGCATTGCGGCAATACTGCGTTGCCGTTGGCAGGATGCTGTAAAAGGTATCTTCTTCCAGTATGCGAAAGCTTTCAGCAAAAATGGGCTGAATAGCCTTCCATTGATCGAAGCGCAGGTTATCCAGTAATATAAAAAAAGTTGGCACTCCTTTTTCAACATGCGGCAATACCTTAAACTGAAAAAGATTATGACTCATCACAGGTGCCTCACTGCTTTTGGGTTGCAGCCATCGGGCATAATTCCTGGAAATAAATTTAAAGAACTCGGTATTGGCTTCACTTTTCTGCGATTGTAAAACCTCCCGCATTTCGGGGCTATCACTTTTTTCCATCTCCAATTCCCAATACACCAATTTTTTATAGATATCCATCCACTCATTATAATCCGGATTGCTGTTAAGCGCCATAAACAAGTTGCGAAATTGCTCCTGGTACGCGGTGGTGGTACGAGTAGCAACCAGCCGTTTATTATCGATGATCTTTTTAAGGCTTAGCAGAACCTGGTTGGGGTTTACCGGCTTAATGAGGTAATCACTTATCTGCGATCCAATCGCTTCATCCATCAGGTTCTCTGTTTCGTTCTTTGTAATCAATACAATGGGGATCGACTGATTTACCTCCTTCATCTTGGCAAGGGTTTCGAGCCCGGTGATTCCTGGCATGGTTTCATCCAGCAATACCACATCTACAATATTTTCTTTAATATAATCTACGGCATCAAAACCATTAGTCATGGCTGTTACTTCGTAACCCTTATTCTGCAAAAATAAAATCTGCGATTGAAGACTTTCAATCTCGTCATCTACCCAAAGTATTTTTCCTAATGCCATTGTTAATTATAGTTTATAGTTGGTGGTTTATCGTTGTGGAAGTTCTAAATTACCGATGAATTGCTGGTTTCAATATTCCCTTCTCAACCTCTTAGTCCATAATCAGGTATCCTGCATTCCGAATCTGTCATCCAGCATCCATTCCCCCTCAAACTAATAAATCTTTTTAATCCCCCGGGGCTTTGTACATTTGTCCGCCAAGTTTTAACAAAACAGAAAGCAGCGCATGAGCCAGCGTATCCGTAAAATCATCAACGATCCGGTTCATGGTTTTATTACCATCGACCATCCGTTGGTTTTTAAAGTCATTTCTCATCCTTATTACCAGCGTTTACGACGCATACATCAAATGGCGTTTGCTCATCTGGTATACCCGGGTGCAGTGCATAGCCGGCTTCATCATTCATTGGGCGCTTATCATCTCATGTGCCAGGCACTTACAGAACTTCAACGCAAAGGAATAGAAATAACAGCACAAGAAGAAGTATCGGCAAAAATGGCTATCCTGTTGCACGATGTGGGCCACGGCCCTTTTTCTCATGCGTTGGAAAATATACTCATTAAAGACGTACAACACGAAGCGATTTCTATTTTAATTATGCGGGTGCTCAACGAACAATTCCAGGGCAATCTTCAAATGGCCATAGATATTTTTACAGATAATTATCATAAGCCTTTTTTACACCAGTTAGTATCAGGTCAGCTGGATGTAGACCGTATGGACTACTTGAGCCGCGATAGTTTTTTCACCGGCGTTTCGGAAGGAGTAATTGGGTACGACCGAATAATAAAAATGCTAACAGTACACCATGGTGACCTGATGGTAGAAGAAAAAGCCATTTATTCAACAGAGAAGTTTTTAGTAAGCCGCCGTTTAATGTACTGGCAGGTATATTTACATAAAACGGTTGTAAGCGCGGAAAAAATGCTGGTCCGGATCATTGAACGGGCCCAGGAGCTTATCGAAAGGGGAGTATCTATAACTTCCTCTTCTGTATTACTTGATTTCTTTTTGCAGAATACTGAATCCCTTTCTATCCAAAAGCATTTGGATAAATTTTGCCATCTTGATGATTACGATGTTTTATCGGCCATAAAGAATTGGATATATCATCCCGATATAATCCTGAGTACACTTTGCCGTGGATTGGTAGAAAGAAATTTATTAAAAGTAAAATTACAGGCAGAACCTTTTCAGGAAGATTGGGTAACTGAACAACGGAACAGAATTTGTGTTCAATTAAACATTACTGAAGAAGAGAGCCGCTATTTTATTTTTCGGGGCGTTGCTATCAATACTACCTATGATCCGTACGAAGAAAAAATCAATATCCTGTTTAAAGATGGGACGGTGAAAGACATATCAAGGGTAGACAATGCCCTGATTCAACAGTCGCTCGCCAGCCCGGTTAAAAAACATTACATTTGTTATTATCAATAGCTACGAGTTTAGAGCTATGAGCTGTGGGCCCAAACTGGCCGCAGTTAAAGGCTCGTAGCAAATAGCTCGTAGCTCTCCGCTTAAAACTATGCAGTTCTCAGCCGCACAAATAGCCCAGTTAATTAATGGTAAGACGGAAGGCGATTCTTCCGTAACTGTTTCTTCCTTTGGAAAAATTGAAGAGGCCGGGAGGGGGCAACTTGCTTTTTTAGCTAACCCCAAATACGAGGATTATTTATATACTACTCAGGCCTCTATAATTATTATAAATGAATCACAACAATTAAAACTACCGCTAACAGCTACTTTGATCCGGGTGCCAGATGCCTACACGGCTTTTGCCACCCTGCTGGCTACTTATCAAAAAATGGCTACGCAACAATTAACAGGCACCCAGGAACCCATTTATCTTTCTAAAACAGCCCAAATAGGTAAGCAGGTTTTTTTAGGAGCTTTTGTTTATGCAGGAGAAAATGTTGTAATTGGTAACAACACAAAAATATTTCCGCAAGTATTTTTAGGAGACAATGTAAACATTGGTGATAATACCATCCTGCATGCGGGCGTTAAGATTTACCACGATTGCAAGATCGGCAGTAATGTGATTATTCATGCCGGTACGGTAATTGGCAGTGATGGTTTTGGGTTTGCCCCGCAGGCTGATGGAAGTTTTCAAAAAGTACCGCAAATAGGAAATGTAGTAATTGAAGATGCCGTTGAAATAGGAGCTAATGCTACGATTGATCGGGCTACAATTGGTTCTACTATTATTAAGTCTGGTGCTAAACTCGATAATCTTATACAGGTAGCTCATAATGTTGAGGTAGGAAACAATACCGTGATTGCCGCCCAAGCGGGCGTAAGTGGTAGTACTAAAATCGGTAATAATGTACTAATCGGCGGACAAGCCGGAATAGTAGGACATATACAAATTGCGGATGGAAGCAAAATTAACGCGCAAAGCGGGGTAAGTAAATCAATCAAAATTCCCAATACTGCAGTTACCGGATCACCTGCATTCGATTATACCTCTGCGCTCCGCAGCCAGGCAGTTAGCCGAAATTTGCCTGAAATAGAAAAAAGAATTAAAGAGTTGGAAAAATTAGTTCAACAATTATTATCTGAGAAAGTCAACTTATGAAAAGGTAAATGTGATTGAAATTTGTAATACCCCGCTTTACCCCTGCCAGCCTGGTTTTTCTTATTCATTCTTCATTTCAATAGCCTAATTGTATATTTGCCCATCACTAATTAATCCTTGATGGACATTAATTTCAATCCCGATAAGCAACATACTTTAGGAATGGCGGTAAGTATCTCCGGCACTGGTTTGCACACAGGCATCAACGTTGATATGACCCTGAAACCCGCCAACCCAGGTTTTGGTTTCCAGTTTCAACGGATCGACCTGCCTGGTATGCCCATTATAAAAGCTGATTGTGACCTGGTGACCGAAACCAGCCGCGGCACTACACTGGAAGAAAATGGCGCCAAAGTTTATACGGTTGAACACGTACTGGCCGCCCTCGTAGGTACGGGTATTGATAATTGCCTGATTGAAGTAAACGGACCCGAAATGCCGATAATTGACGGTAGCAGTCAGCCTTTTGTGGAGATCATTGAAGATGCAAATGTTATTGAGCAAGATGCCTCCAAAGCATGGTACAGCATTGATACCAATATCACCCATTATGATGAAAAGAAGAGGGTGGAAATGACTGCATTGCCTGCCACAGACTATAAGATCACCACGTTAATCGATTTCAATAGCCCTGTTCTGGGTACGCAGCACGCCAGTTTAAAAACTATGCGCGATTTTAAGACGGAGATCTCCCCTTGCCGCACCTTTTGTTTCTTACATGAACTGGAAATGTTACTTGATAATAACCTCATAAAAGGTGGCGATATTAATAACGCCATTGTGGTAGTAGATAAACCGGTTACTGCTAAAGAAATGCAGCGACTGGCAAAGGCTTTTGGTCGCGATAAAATGGAAGTCAAAAGTGAAGGTTACCTCAATAATCTTGAACTTCGTTTTCCCAATGAACCGGCGCGCCATAAATTACTGGATGTGGTGGGCGACCTTGCCTTGATTGGCTATCCTATTAAGGCCCATATAATTGCTAACCGCCCCGGCCATAGCAGCAATGTAGATTTTGCCAGAAAGATTAAACAGTATATAAAAAAAAATAAGCACACGAAGGATATACCTGTGTACGATCCTACTCAGCCGCCTTTATATAATACCCAGCAAATTGAAAAAAAGCTTCCTCACCGCTATCCTTTTTTATTGGTAGATAAGATAATTGAGTTATCTGATAAGCATATTGTAGGTATCAAGAATGTAACCTTTAACGAACAATTTTTCACTGGTCATTTCCCGGGTAACCCGGTTATGCCTGGTGTATTACAAGTAGAAGCCTTAGCACAAACAGGGGGTATTTTAGCTATAAACGCGATGCCGCCAGGCGAATATGATACCTACTTTTTAAAAATCGATAATTGCAAATTCAAAATGAAAGTAGTACCTGGTGATACGTTGTTGTTACGTATGGAATTGATCTCCCCAATCCGCCGGGGTATCTGCGAAATGAGGGGAACCGTGTTTGTAGGTAATAAAATTGCCACAGAAGCCGACCTGGTGGCCCAATTAGTGAAAAGAGGGTGATTTTATCCAAAAAGCTAATTTTACATAATTAAGACTATTTTTGCACGTCAGATTTCAAATCTGACGTTTTTGTTTTTAAACAATGTCTTGAAACCAGACCAGCAACCAAACCGCTCTAAGTTGAAACCGGTAACAGGTTCAGAACCCGTTATCGGAGATATTCCAATACTTAAGAATCTAAATAACATGATTCATCCCCACACCTATATACATCCTAATGCAAAACTGGCGACCAATGTTAAAATAGACCCTTTTACGGTAATACACCAGAATGTTGAAATTGGCGAAGGAACCTGGATCGGCAGTAATGTAACTATTATGGAAGGTGCCCAGATTGGTAAAAATTGCCGCATTTTCCCTGGCGCTGTAATTGCGGCCATTCCCCAGGATTTGAAGTTTGAGGGAGAAGATACCATGGTGGAAATTGGAGATAATACCACCATCCGCGAATTTGTTACTATCAATCGGGGAACCAAAGATCGCTGGAAAACAAAAGTAGGCAAGAACTGCCTAATAATGGCTTATAGCCACCTGGCACATGACGTGATTATCGGAAACAATTGCATCATGAGCAATAATACTCAAATTGCCGGACATGTTGAAATGGGCGACTGGGCCGTTCTTGGCGGGATGTGTGCAATACACCAGTTTGTAAAAATTGGCCAGCATGCTTTTGTAAGTGGGGGTTCATTGGTAGGAAAAGATGTACCTCCCTATATAAAAGCGGGACGACAACCCTTAAGCTATGCCGGCGTAAACTCAGTAGGTTTGAAACGAAGAGGTTTTACCATTGATAAAATCAATCACATACTTGAAATCTATCGCGTTATCTATAACAAGGGAATGAATACATCCCAGGCGCTGGAATACCTGGAAGAAGAATTTTCAGCCACCGACGAACGCGATGAAATAGTAACATTCATTCGTGAAAGTGGGCGCGGCATTATTAAACGCTATTCAAAAAATAGTGTGGATGAAGATATCGCTGACTAAAGCAGGCAAACGATATAATCGTGACTGGATTTTCCGTAATTTTTCTTACGAATTTGTTTCAGGTAATTCTTATGCGATTACTGGTCCAAACGGATCAGGCAAATCAACTTTATTACAGGCCATTGCCGGAGCGTTGATGTTGAGTGAAGGGGAAGTCATTTATGAATCGGAAGTCGTAAGGCGGGAGTCAGGAGCCGGAAGCCTTAAGCCAGGAGTACAAAGCCTGGAGCAATTACCAGGAAATCAGCACCCTGGAGTTCCCCAACCACAATCCACCAACCCTATTAACGAACTGACAGGTCACCCGCTGCAACCCGATAATATTTATCGCCACCTTTCTATTGCCGCACCCTACCTTGAATTGGTGGAAGAAATGACTGTGAAAGAATTTCTTCACTTCCACAAACAATTCAAACCTTTTTTATCCGCTGTTTCTATAGATGCAATTATTTCAATTGTAGGATTACGGAAAGCTTCCAATAAGCAAATTCGTTACTATAGCAGTGGAATGAAACAACGGGTGAAACTCGCTCAGGCTATTTTCAGTGATGTGCCAATTATACTCCTCGACGAACCCTCCACTAATCTGGACATGGAGGGTATTCAACTGTATCAGCAACTAATTAAAGATTATTGTATGCAACGATTAGTCATTGTAAGCAGCAATGATAAAGTAGAGTATGAGTTTTGCAAAGAACGGCTGAACATAATGGATTATAAATAACACAGGATTCATAAAAAATAATCCGGCTGCAAAAAACATTATCCGAATAAGAGGTTAAGAATAATATTAAAACAATAACGGAAATCATTTTACGCTTTCCATTATTTATTATAAACGTTATTAATAATTATTATTTGGGGACGCTGCTGGCTCAACTCCTCCGGCTGGCAATTAACAAATTCAAATCGGTATATTTCAAATCAAACCGCTGACTTAAATGAAAATTGGTCAAGGCTCCTTTAAATAAATAGATGCCGCTACGCAAATGCACCTTGTGCCAAACCAGATGATCAAATCCTCCCTCATCCCCGGCCTCTAATAATAATGGCATTAATACATTACTGATAGCCTGGGAAGCGGTTCGGGCAAAACCAGAAGGAATATTGGGCACGCAATAATGAATAACCCCATATTTCATAAAGATGGGACTTTCATGGGTAGTTATTTCAGAGGTTTCAAAACACCCGCCGCGGTCAATACTTACATCAATGATAATACTACCAGTACGCATATTGCTTACCATTTCCTCTGTAACTACCACCGGGGTGCGCGCACCCGGAGTATACAGTGCCCCCACAGCAACCTCACATGTTTTTAATTGTTTGGCCAAAATGCGTGGTTCAATTACTGATGTCCACAAACGATGACCTATATTATTCTGCATTCTTTTCAACCGGTAGATACTGCTGTCGAATACTTTTACGGATGCCCCTAAGGCAATAGCGGCCCGCGCAGCATATTCCCCTACAATACCGGCCCCCAGTATTATAACTTTGGTAGGAGGAATACCGGAGATTCCACCCAGCAAGACTCCCTTTCCGTGATTGGCCGAACTTAAATACTGTGCGGCGATCAGCATTACGGCACTTCCGGCAATCTCACTCATGCCGCGCACGATGGGATAACTATCACTGTCGTCCTTTAAATTTTCAAAAGAAATGGCAGTTATTTTTTTTTCCATCATCTTTTGCAGCAGTTCGACCTTCAGCACACTCAAATGAATGGGCGAAATAATTACCTGGTTTAATTGCAGATGAGGCAGATCTTCTTCCACCACCGGGGCGCTTTTTACGAGTATCGGTGCTTTGAATACTTCTGCTTTATCATACACAATCCTGGCACCCGCCTCACTATAATCTTTATCACGGAAATGAGCCGCATCACCGGCATTATGTTCAATAATTACCTGGTGCCCGTTACTTACCAGCACTCCAACCGCGTCTGGAGTAAGTGCAATCCGATTTTCCTGAAACGCCGTCTCTTTTGGAATACCAATCATTATCTGCGCCCCTTTGGGTTTAATATCCAGGGTTTCTTCAAGGGTTTCGTAACTAAAAGAAGGGCTGATAATGGGCTTTTGCTGAGACATGGAGAAATTTGTAATTAATTGTGTATTGAATTTATTGATGATGCTATACTTGAAATGCAGGAAAATTGAAATTCCGGAAGAAAAACAAAACAGATTGCTCTTCTTCCCGACTTCCTGACCTCCGGATTTTGGACCTCATCAAAAATAACTATTTATCCCCGATTCGCAGATGCCGAATATTTGTATCTACTACCTCAAGATATACTTGAACTGTACCCCCCGGAAATATAGCAGGCGCACGATCGGGCCATTCCACCAAACAAATAGCGTCGCTATATAAGCAGTCTTCTATCCCTGCCCGTAACGCCTCTTCGCCATCTTTGATCCTATACAGATCTATATGATATATCAATCCACCGGGAGAGCGGTACTCATTTATCAACGAGAAAGTGGGGCTGCCGACTGTACTGCTCACCCTTTTTACATCGCAAAGCGCATGAATAAAAGTAGTTTTGCCTACTCCCATTTGTCCGTGAAAAGCAACTATTTTTTTGTCCCCGATTTCCTTCCAGAATTGCTCCGCTATTTTAACAATATCCGCGAGGTGAAATTTCACATTCATGACGCAAATATAAATCGGTGAGGGAAACCTCGGAATGAATAGCTCAAAT
The DNA here is from genome assembly GCA_031360425.1 of Chitinophagaceae bacterium. Taxonomy (GTDB): domain Bacteria; phylum Bacteroidota; class Bacteroidia; order Chitinophagales; family Chitinophagaceae; genus Endoryza. The sequence goes on from JANMBO010000011.1 coordinate 99,728, forward strand.
TTTAAAGAGTATGTTTATTCATGTGACATACTTACTGTGTTGAACTTCGTGGTCTTCAGAGAATCCTGTACGATTTTAACTTAAAATGCAACCTAGTATAATTTATAATTCCGCAGATGGTAAATCCTCCGCCATCCGTATTCGTAATTTTGAAAAATAACCTAATAAGGGATAAATAATAAGTATGGAAAAAGTGAATTGGAAAGTTGAAGGAATGACCTGCTCAAATTGTGCACTCACCATTGATAAATACCTCCGCAACCAGGGAATGCAAAATGTAAAGGTAAACCTGGTCAGCGGCGAAGTGATTTTTGATGTGGTAGAAAAGGAAAGCGAAACGAAAGTGTATAAAGGTGTCGAATCATTAGGCTATAAAGTAATAGGTCAGGGAGACGCCGAAAAGGCATCTTCCTCAAAAAAAAACCTGAATAAATTTCTTCGCTATGTCCTAATCTGTGCCCCGTTTACGCTCGTACTGATGTTGCATATGATACCGGGTGTTCATACTTGGGCACCGTGGTTAATGAATTCGTGGTTGCAACTGGCTCTGTGCATACCTGTATATTTGATAGGAATGAGTTTTTTCGGCCGTAGTGCCATCAAAAGTATTCGAAATGGACTGCCGAATATGAATGTATTAATTGCAGTGGGTGCTACAGCTGCTTTTGTTTACAGCCTAATTGGGACCTTAACGGGCCAGGGACAGCAATATCTTTATTATGAAACAGCTGCCACTATTATTACGTTTGTCTTTTTAGGCAATTATCTTGAAGATACATCCATTCATTCTACCCAAAGAGCGTTGAATACGTTAGCCAGGTCGCAGAAAGTAATGGCACATATGATAGCATTTGATGAGGAACACAAAGAACAAATTTTCCCGGTAGAAAATACACAGCTGCGCAACGGAGATCTTATCCTTATCAAATCCGGCGACCAGGTACCGGCCGATTGTAAAATATTATGGGGAGAGGCAACCGTAAATGAAGCGATCATCACCGGTGAAAGTTTACCTGTTACCAAAAAACAAAAAGACACACTGATTGGAGGAAGTATCATTACCGATGGTACCATAAAAGCACAGGTAAGTGCCGCTACTAAAGATTCTGTTCTTTCCAATATTATCAACCTGGTAAAACAAGCGCAGGGAGAAAAACCCCCGGTGCAACAAATGGCCGATAAAATCAGTGCCATTTTTGTTCCGGTAGTATTGGGTATTACCATAGTTACATTCTTCGTCAACTATTTTGTACTCCATAATTTTACTGAAGCGTTAATGCGCAGCATTGCGGTACTGGTAATCTCCTGCCCCTGTGCTATGGGATTGGCTACCCCGGCCGCTATTGCGGTTGGCCTGGGCCGTGGCGCTAAATCCGGCATTCTTTTTCGCAATTCAAAAAGCCTGGAAACTTTTAAGAACATACAACAGGTAGTTTTTGATAAAACAGGAACGCTTACAACCGGGAAGTTTATCGTTAGTGATTGGCAGTTATCAGTTAACAATATTCCGGAGGAGGAATTTAAAAAGATTGCTTATTCACTAGAAAAATATTCCAATCATCCCATCGCCTTAAGCATCACTGCGGCATTTAAAACAAAAGAAGAAATTCGTTGGGCAAAAATTGAAGAGATTAAAGGGTTGGGAATTATAGCCACCGATAAAGAAGGAAATGAATACCGGGCGGGGTCTTACCGTATTGCAGAAAAAAAATCTCCCGACGACAATCATAATGTTTATCTCCTGAAAAATAACGAACTGGTTGGTTGGATAGATGTAAAAGATGAATTAAGACCGGAAGCAAAATCAGTGGTGCAATACCTGCACAATAAAAATATTAAGACCATCTTATTGAGTGGAGATCGGCAGGCTAAATCTGATGCCATTGCAAAAGAATTGGGTATTGATGAAATTATTGCTCAACAAACCCCGGAACAGAAGTTACAGAAGATTTCAGCACTAAGTTCCTCCATTCCTACAGCCATGATAGGCGACGGAATAAACGATGCTCCGGCGCTGGCAAAAGCAACCATTGGCATATCCATGAGTGATGCGTCGCACATTGCAATTCAAACTGCCGATGTGGTATTGATGAACCACGGGTTAAAAAAACTTCCTACCGCATTGGGTCTTGGTAAACACACCTATATTACTATCAAACAAAATCTTTTCTGGGCCTTTGCCTATAATATTGTTGCTATACCAATAGCCGCTGTTGGTTTGCTGGGACATTACGGTCCTACCTATGGCGCTCTTATAATGGCCCTCAGTGATGTAGTGCTGGCAGTAAACTCTGTCAGGCTTTTTGTGAAGAAGGTAGTTTGAAGAAGAATGGTATGGAAACAGCATGGATCGGGACGCTGACGGCGGTAATTCGGAAATAACGTTATTAATTCGGAAAACCTCCAGCACTTAATATTTTAAAATTGGTAGATTTAGATAATTAGTCAGGGTACCTTTTCTAATGCAATCTGAATTGGTACCCGGTAATTAAGTTCCAAAGATTACAGGATGATTAATCAGCATGATGCAACTTCCCGCCTGCCCGCCGAACAGGCAGACTTCCGCCTTATGGCCCATGACTTGCTTCAGCAATTTTGGGGTTACCCCCGTTTCCGTCCTTTGCAGGAAGAAATTATCCAATCGGTTCTTTCAGGAAAAGATACCCTTGCCTTATTACCTACGGGCGGCGGCAAATCGATATGTTACCAGGTGCCGGCCATGTGTAAAGAAGGATTGTGCCTGGTTATTTCTCCCCTCATTGCCTTAATGAAAGACCAGGTAGAACAATTGCGGAAAAAAAATATCACGGCTTTTGCTATTTATTCCGGAATGAGTAGAAAGGAGGTAATCAATACACTTAAAGTAGCGGGAGAAAGTAACTGTAAATTCCTGTATATATCACCGGAGCGATTGGAAACATCGCTCTTTAAAGAATATCTTCCCGGGTTAGGCGTCAACATAATTGCGGTTGACGAGGCACATTGCATATCGCAGTGGGGATATGATTTCCGCCCTCCCTATATGCGCATAGCTTCCCTGCGTGATGAGTTACCGGGTATTCCGATCCTTGCATTAACCGCTTCGGCTACACCAGGTGTTCAGGAAGATATTATCAACAAACTGGAGTTCAGAGACAAAAATATTTTCAGGCAATCCTTCGAACGGCCGAATTTATCGTACAGTGTATTTAAGGTTGATTCAAAAATTAATAAGATTCTTACCATACTTCAGAATGTTCCTGGCAGCAGTTTAGTGTATTGCAAAACCCGTAAACGAACCAAAGAGATAAGCGATCTATTAACGATGCATGGAATAAATTCAGAATATTATCATGCTGGATTAACCCATGAAGAACGTAACAGCAAGCAGGAGGCATGGATCAACAACACGATCCGCACCATGGTTTGTACTAACGCGTTCGGTATGGGTATTGATAAACCCGATGTGCGGATAGTAATACATGCCGATTTGCCCGACTGCCTTGAGAATTATTATCAGGAAGCAGGGCGCGCAGGAAGGGATGGAAAAAAATCATATGCAGTACTGTTATTCCAGGAAAAAGAACCGGAGGAACTGAAACAATTACCCGAAATACGATTCCCGGATATTGAACGTATAAGGGTAGTATATCAATCAATCATTAATTACCTGCAGTTACCGATAGGCAGCGGCGGGGGAAATTATTATGATTTTGACATTACTGATTTCCTGAAAAAATTTAATTTAGACGCTACCCTGGTATGGGCAGCAATAAAAACCCTTGAACAGGAAGATGTATTAAGTTTTAACGAACAATTCTTTGTGGCTTCTACCGTGCAATTTGTATGCAACAAAGAAACACTGTACCGGGTGGAAAATGAAAAAATGGAATGGGAACCGATTATTAAAGCACTGTTACGTACGTACGAAGGAATATTCGATTATCCCGTCAGAATTTATGAAAAATCTCTTTCTTTTCTTTTGAAAACGGATGAAGGAACGGTCAAAAAACAATTGCACCAATTAATGGCTTTTCACATCATAGCATACGAACCGCAAAAAGATAGTCCTCAATTATTTTTTCCCTCTAACCGGGTGGCTGTTGAACAACTCCGAATCAATAATCTAAACTATCAGCAACGCAGGCAGGAATTTTCTATTCGGGTGGACGCGTTATTGAATTATGTATTGAAAGAAACAAATTGCCGAAGCAGTATTATTGCACGGTATTTTGGAGATAACGACGTGCAACCTTGTGCCATTTGTGATAATTGCCTTCGTCGAAATAAAAAAGAAATAAGTCCGGAAGAATTTAAAAAAATAAGCTCGGCCATAATTACTCTACTGAGCATCCGAACCCATTCCGCTAATGAATTGCTTAGTCAGCTGAGTAACATCACCAAAGAAAAAGCCTGGCAGGTAATTCATTTCCTGCAATCAGAAAATAAAATTGAATCAGATGAAAAGGGGATTATCAGGGTAAAATAAGAGTAGATTCTTACTGTTAATAGGTAAATGGTTATAACCTTGCTATCCTGGTTTTTTTGTTTTTGTTATGACGGGCTGTAATAATTTTTCCCTGGATGTACCCAATGGCAAGTGCCAACGGGTAATCACTCACCCAATGTACTTCGGTATTAATCATCGCAATGCCGGTTAGCGAAATAAGAAAATACCCCAAGGGACGAATCCATTTTTTTTCCGGGTAATTATCTGTAAGGATAGTTGTGTACGCCATCATGGTAGCCAGATGGCCGCTTGGAAATGCATCGTACTGGGGAGTGTTTCTCTGGTATTCTCTAAAAGAAGGAAATGGTCGCCATTTTCCTCCCGGCGCAGTGGCTGCAAACGGACTTTCCCGGCCCGTGGTTCTTTTAATTACCTGCGCCATGAAACCTGAACTGATAAATCCTTCTACCAGGTCATTGGCAGTTTGTTTATCGCGGTCATTATTATTTATTTTACCACTGACCCATATGCCTCCCCCTATTGCTAAACCAACCCAACCTTCGCCCATTACATATAAGACACTGGTTAAATTAGTTGGAATCCTCATTCGAAAGGATCCTGCCCGGAAAAAAATCTTATATCTTGTATTGGTATCAATATTATTCCTGACAGAAAAATTTTTAACTGCTTCTGTTATAGATTGATCGTAGTGGATCATTAAAGCGGTAGAACCCGCCAATAGGGCCAGGGCGGGAATGCTTTTTTTTTGAAACGGGCTTTTGGTAAGTTTCCAGAGATCGTCCGGAACGTTCATTATAAAACTAAATGGCTTTGGTCGGTTAAAGGATTGTTCTAAAGGAGGAAGGATTTGTTGTTGTATGCGGTCAATTTTCAATGGAGTTATTGTATCTGTAAAAACTGCTGTTGTGTCCTGCGCATAAAGATTTACTCCCCTCCCCAACAAAATAAGAAAGAGAATTACTATTGCTTTCTTGTTGGTGCTACAATAACTGCACATATTTAATATCTCCAGAATTTAAGTGAAGGGGCCATAGATCGCCGGAAAACAAGGCATATAAATATATTGATCGTCCTTGTTAGGTATACAAAATTGGAATTACAATGGCTGGTTGGTATGTTCAAAAAATTAAAACCAGCTGCTTTTTTTACTGCGCGAACTGCTTCGTCCCCCCAGCCCCAGGGCACCCAATAAACTTCGTGTAATTACATTCGCAGCTGTGCGGCCAATCTGGCGGGTAACTGAATTATCCAGCACTTTTTCTACCGTAGATTTTTCCTGTCTCTTCGATGGTTTATCTGCATCTTTTTCCTGTTCTTCTGCCGCTGATTTTTGAGCGGCTTCTTCTAATTTAGCCGTCAATATTTCGTACGCGCTTTGGCTGTCTTCTACCGCTGCATATTTTTTCACCAGTTTAGACTTATTTACCAGGCCATCTATTTCCGAATCGCTTAGAATATCCATGCGGCTGCGCGGTGGAACGAGCATGGTATGAACTAAAGGAGTAGGTATACCCTTTTCATTTAGAAGGGTAATAAAAGCTTCCCCAATTCCCAATTGGGTTATCGCATCTTCGGTTTTATAATAAGTTGTTTCAGGATAGTTTTCGGCAGCCTGTTTAATTGTTTTTCGATCGGCCGCGGTAAATGCTCTCAACGCATGCTGCACTTTCAATCCCAACTGTGCCAAAACGCTTGCCGGTATATCCTGGGGGTTTTGAGTGCAGAAAAAAATTCCCACTCCTTTAGAGCGAATCAATTTAATAACCGTTTCTATCTGTTGTAATAAAGCACTGGTTGCTTCCTGAAAAACCAGGTGTGCTTCATCAATAAATAATACCAGTTTAGGTTTGTCTATGTCACCTTCTTCAGGAAGAGAAGCGTATAACTCGGCCAGCAGGCTTAACATAAATGTAGAGAATAGCTTAGGTTTACTTTGCATATCAGCCACCCGGAGTATGCTGATAATACCCCGTCCATCGTCGCCGATGCGCATAAGATCTTCCACTTCAAAACTGGGTTCGCCAAAAAAAGTATCAGCCCCTTGTTGCTGCAGCTCAATTACTTTGCGCAAAATAGTACCGGTAGAAGATGTCGATATTTTTCCATATTGTTTTTCAATTTCAGCTTTGCCTTCATTACTGATGAATTGAATCGTCTTTATAAAATCTTTTAAATCGAGCAGGGGCAACTTGTTATCGTCGCAATATTTAAAAATCATAGCGATCACGCCTTCCTGTGTATCGTTTAATCCGAGTATTTTTGATAAAAGTATGGGGCCGAATTCACTAACAGTAGCCCGGAGCCGCACTCCTTTTTCGCTACTCAGGCTCATTAATTCGGTGGGAAATGCGGCCGGTTTGTATTCAATTCCTGTTTTCTGGCAACGATCAGTTATTTTATCATTTGTCGTTCCGGCTGCAGCAATACCACTCAGGTCGCCTTTAATATCCATCATTAACACTGGGACACTGGCATCACTCAATGCTTCTGCAATTACCTGGAGCGTTTTCGTTTTTCCTGTACCGGTAGCGCCGGCAATAAGTCCATGGCGGTTCATAGTTTTCAGGGGCAGTTTCACCAGCGCCCCCGAAATAGGTTTCCCGTCCAAAATACCAATACCCATAAGGGCCGATTCGCCTTTAAAGCTGTAGCCATTTTGTATTTCCTGGAGAAATGTTTCCTGAGCTGCCATATGAAAATTTTGTGGCAAGGTACAAGATTAGCCGAAAAAAATAGCTGCAATCCAGTGACATTGTTGGTTTTCAGCGTATAATAAAAAATCTCCTTAAATATTTATTAACATAGGCCAACTAAAAAGGAAAAATCTCGTCTTGAGCAGTATGTTTACCAACAGTGGCTTAAATTTGCCAATTACAATAATGAGAAATCATTCTACTTTATTAAGGGTTTTCCTATTGCCAATCTTACTTGTTTTAACGGGTTGCCAAAAGGAGCTTTGCTTGATTAATAGTGAAATTACTAAGCAACCCATCTATACCATTCCTGGTGGGTGGCAAGGAAAATTTGGGCGTGATGCGAACCCTCCCACCTTACCCTTTGCCGCTCATTTCAAAACAGATGGAAAAGTTACAGTGGAGGCAGATACCCAGCCGTTTATTTTATTGGGCACCTGGATTTTATCCGGTGATAGTGTAATAGCCAATTATACCTTTCCGGGTGGTGATAGCTTTCGCTTTGCAGCTAAATTTGTAGATACTTCGAACCGCATAAGCGGTTATTGGGGAGCGATTCCCCCGGCCATGGGTGGAGGAACTTTTTTTCTGCAAAAAAATTAGACTAATAAATACAAGTTGCCGGAGGGAATGAGTTCTTATAATTCTTCTTCTCTTTCCAGCATTAAGATTGCGCCTTGAGGTACAATGAAATACTTTTCATCTTCATACACCACCTCTGTAGAACCACTTACCAAAAAAATAGCCAGATCTCCTTCTTTTGCCTGGAGGGGAAAATATTTTATCTGCTCTTCTTCGCCTTTCCAGCTTTCATCTTCGACGGGCATAGGGATAGCATAACCCGGACCCGTTTTTATAACATATCCCTGTTGCACTTTTTCTCTTTCCTGTACTCCGGACGGCAAATACAATCCGCTTTCAGTGCGCTCATTGGGTTTAGCCGGGCGAATAAGTATCCGGTCGCCAATTACAATTAGTTTTTTAAATCTGTTTTCCGAGGTCAGCCGCATAATTAGTAGTTTGGAAAGTAAAGATATGGTTGGTTTATGTGCAAATTAGGAAATGCGCCGATTTGCAGATTCTTTAGACTCATGCTGCCCTGGATATTCATTAACTCTCTGCATTATTGAGTATTCTGGATTTTGGAATCAATCCGAAACAAAAGAATTTGAACGTTTGAAAATTCGAACATCTACACATTTTCCTACCTTTATTAACAAAACATTATCCGCCAATATTCAAGTTTGGCAAATGATTTACTTTTATTTACAGTAATATCTAAACTTTAAAAGTATGGAAGGAAAGAAACACAAGATTCTTCTTTGCGAAGACGATCAGAACCTCGGGATGGTTTTGAAAAATTATTTAGAGCTGAGTGATTTTGATGTAACGTTGGAAAGAGATGGAAAACTGGGACTAGCCGCTTTTCAACGCGAAAAATTTGAATTATGCCTGCTCGATATAATGATGCCCAATATGGACGGCTTCACGCTGGCCGAAGAAATACGGGATGTGGACCCGGATATTCCATTGTTCTTTCTTAGCGCAAAAACTATGAAGGAGGATATCATCCAGGGATACAAACTTGGAGCGGATGACTATATAACCAAACCCTTCGACAGTGAAGTATTGTTGTTGAAAATACGGGCTATCTTAAAACGTAATGAAGAAGTAAACAGGGAGCAGGAAAACAAAATGTACGATTTGGGCAATTTTCATTTCAATCCCAAATTGAGAGAACTTAGCCATGATGGAAAAATGCAAACCCTTTCCCCAAAAGAAAATGAACTATTGAAAATGCTTGCCGAACATTTAAACGATCTGTTGCCAAGAGAACAGGCGTTGAAAAAGATCTGGGGCAGTGATACCTATTTCAATGGCCGTAGTATGGATGTGTATATCGCAAAATTGCGCAAGTACCTGAAAGATGATGATAAGATTGAAATTGTAAATATCCACGGGAATGGTTTCCGCCTCGTAGCACCTGTTCCGGCTGCATAAACAGATTACATTGGCAAATATTACCTTTTTCAAAACCATTCCGCAAGGGATGGTTTTTTATTTCACTAATATCAAAAATTTCTTTTCCCGCTAGAAGGGAAATTATATCCATATCAATCCGATTACCGGTTTTGATATGTTATATTAAATTCTCCTTCTTTATTCAAATAATAATCCTTCACCCGGTTTTTGAGGTGGTTTTTTACCCAGATGTTCATATGCTTTGGCTGTTACTTCTCTTCCACGAGGAGTGCGCTGGAGAAAACCTTCCTGTATCAAAAAAGGTTCGTACACCTCCTCCAGTGTGCCTGCTTCCTCTGCTACAGCAGTAGCAATCGTGGTTATACCTACCGGACCACCCTTAAATTTATCTATAATGGTAGATAGAATACGATTGTCCATTTCATCCAGGCCATGTTCGTCTACGTTTAATGCTTTTAGTGCATGTTGGGTAATGCCAATATCAATTTGTCCATCATTGAGAACCTGAGCAAAATCTCGCACCCGGCGCAACAGTCCATTTGCAATTCGGGGTGTTGCGCGGCTTCTTCCGGCAATTTCCCTTGCAGCCTCCAGGCTCACATTCACTCCGAGAATAGAAGCGGAGCGAAGAATAATTTTATTTAACGTTTCGGCATTATAATACTCCAATCTGGATTTTATGGCAAACCGGGAAAGTAAGGGGGCAGTCAATAAACCACTTCGGGTAGTAGCTCCTATCAGGGTAAATGGATTTAAGTTAATCTGAATACTGCGCGCATTCGGTCCACTATCGATCATAATATCAATCCGGTAATCTTCCATCGCCGCATACAGGTATTCTTCCACCACATTACTTAGCCGGTGAATTTCATCAATAAATAATACATCATTGGGTTCGAGGTTGGTAAGCAAACCGGCCAAATCACCAGGCTTTTCAATAACGGGGCCCGATGTTTCTTTGATATTAACTCCCAGTTCATTGGCTACGATTCGCGATAACGTCGTTTTGCCCAGACCTGGAGGTCCATGAAATAACACGTGATCCAACGCTTCTCCCCGCATCTTTGCAGCTTTGATAAATATCTTCAGGTTTTCTATGATTTGTTGCTGGCCCGAAAAATCGGCTAGTTGCGCCGGGCGGATATTATTCTCAAATTCCTTTTCGGCAGGGCTCAACAATTCTTTATCACTATCTAAGTTTGGATTCGGCATTCTTTTTATTCAATTTTGTAAAACTACATAAAACAGCGAGAGGAAAAACATGCGGATCCATTTTATACAACATGTTTCTTTTGAGACACCAGGCTATTTACTGAACTGGGCTGAAAACCACAAATACCAGGTAACATTTTCGAACATTTTTGAATCTCCCTCCTTTGCTCAAACAAATCATTTTGATGTATTGGTAATTATGGGCGGCCCCATGGGGGTATATGAAGAACAAAAATACCCCTGGCTAAAAGAAGAAAAACATTTCATAAAAAAAACCATCGCAGATAACAAAAAGGTATTGGGAATTTGCCTGGGTGCCCAATTAGTAGCCGAAGCCCTGGGAGCAAAAGTGTATACCCATAATCAAAAAGAAATTGGCTGGTGGCCCGTACAAAAAATTAACCATCCGGAAACGCAGTCGCTAACCAACCATTTACCAGACAAATTTGTTACATTTCACTGGCATGGTGATACATTTGACTTACCGCCTGGCAGTAAGCAATTGTTTACTTCCCAGGCATGTGCCCAGCAGGGATTCATACAGGGGCGAAATACCGCCGCCATTCAATTTCACCTGGAAGCCACCGATATACTGATACACCAAATGATTGAGCATGAAAGAGAAGAGCTTGGAGACGCCCCTTATATTCAAACTGAACAAAAAATTAATGAAGAAACAAACTCCCGCGTGCGATTTCAGGAAAGCTATATGACAGGGTTTATAAATAATTTCCTGGCGTATTAAATAAACTTATTTCTTCAACTTTTCATCATAATTAAATCACTTACTAATAAATAAAAACTTATGAAAATTGGAATTATCGGCTCGGGCCTGGTAGGCCAGGTTCTAGCTAAAGCATTTGTTAAAGAAGGGCACAGCGTTACAATGGGGACGCGCAACACTTCCAAAGAAGAAGTAGTGAAATTTAGAAACGAAAATATTGCCATTAGCATCGGCACCTTCTCTGATACCTCAAAATTTGGTGAATTGATAGTGCTGGCAACAAATGGGGAAGCAACGGAGGAAGCCATTAAGCTCGCCGGTATGGAGAATTTTAAGAACAAGGTAGTCATTGATACCACCAATCCAATTGCAAAGACTGCACCCGTGAATGGTGTGTTGCAATTCTTCACGGGCCCAAATGAATCTTTGATGGAAAAAATTCAGCAATTATTACCCGAAGCAAAAGTTGTAAAGGCCTTTAACAGTGTAGGCAACGTTTATATGTATAAACCTTCTTTTCCTGGTGGAACACCTACCATGTTCATTGCTGGCAACGACGACGGTGCCAAGAAAACGGTCACCGATATTCTCACTGTTTTCGGATGGGAAACCGAAGACATGGGCAAGGCGGAAGCAGCGCGAGCGATTGAACCCTTATGCATGCTATGGTGCATCCCTGGTTTTATTCGCAATAAATGGAATCATGCGTTCAAATTAATGAAAGCGTAAGCAGAAACATTCTAAATTTATAGCAGAGAAAAATCAAAGAGTCTCTCGGTTTCAATTATGGATATTTCTTCATTTAAAAAAAGCCTGGATGAAACTAATCCTCCTTTGGGTTTGAATGTTTACTTAGAATCATTGTGGCATGATGGAAAAAAAAATTGGGTTCGATCGCATGAATTGATTCAGGATCGGGACGATGAAACAGCTTCCCGGATACATGCTTATTTACATCGCAAAGAAGGAGACTTGTGGAATGCCGATTATTGGTACAGAAAAGCCGGTAGGAATAGACCTTTAAATGACCTTGAGCAAGAATGGAAAACGTTAGTTGATTATTGCATTAGGCAACTACCAGGTTTACACCAATAGAATAATTCCATTTTATCTTTACACTCCCGGTTTTTTTTAATTCCGTATATAGCAAAAAGCTTAGGAAAAAACAGTAATAGAGGCAGTCACAAAAATCGTTGCAATTTCAATATCAGGTCAGGATCGGGGCAATTATTCAGGTATTTTTCTCTTTCCGAATATTTACAAACGCCCGGATAATCACCTTTTTTCAATTCTATATCAATAATGATCTGAAAATGCAGGTGGGGCGGCCAATGGCCATTTTCAGCTGGCTGGCCAAAGTGAGCAATGATCTCACCACGGGTAATATAATGACCAGGTGAAACGGTTTCAATATCCCGCAAGCTTACATGACCATACAATGTATAAAAGGGGATGCCATCCAATTGATGTAATGTAATAAGTGTGGCGCCATAATCGCCGTAATGATCATTAAAAGCGTAACTATGGATCATCCCTCCCATAAACGCATAAACAGGTGTGCCGGCTTGGCCCCATATATCAACACCAAGATGAAGTCGCCTTGGTTCCTCTGCCGCATTCCCCCGATCGGAAAGAGTAGTGGAGGTAATTTCAGGGTCAAACAACTTACTTCTTTTATAAACTGACCGTAGTTCGTTATACCCACCAATACCGTAAAGGGCCTGTTGGTCATTTAATTTTTTGTCGATATACCTACAAAATACTTCTGTATTAACAAAAATCTCTTCCGTCAGTTCGTCATTACGTTCTGTAAAATCAAGGGGGATCAATTTATCATTGGCCGGGTTAAAAGGTACAACCGGATGAAAATCATGGTTATTCCTGGGTAAAACTTGTATGATTGGTTGTGCTTGCATAATAATTACATCCTACCTTTAAAATTCCCTTTTAAATTTACGTTTATGAAAAAAATACCATTACTGCTGCTCGTTCACTTTGTATTGACTCTGCAAATTAATGCACAAAGCAATCCAATGTGGTTGCGATACCCCGCTATTAGTCCCGATGGTAAAACCATCGCCTTTGGTTATAAGGGTGATATCTACCGGGTAGATGCGAACGGGGGTGTAGCAATTCCTCTTACAATTCACGAGGCCCACGACATGATGCCTGTGTGGAGCCATGATGGAAAAAGTATTGCTTTCGCCAGCGACCGACATGGAAATTTTGATGTATTTATAATGCCTGCTACCGGTGGTAATCCAACCCGCCTAACCTATCATAGCTCCCCAGATTATCCAGCCGATTTTTCGATCGGTAACCAGCAGGTATTATTCACCAGTTCACGTAATATTCCGGAGAAAAATATTCGCTTTTACAGCCCGCGTTTATTTCAAAATCTCTATAGCGTTTCCGCAAAAGGCGGAAGACCGTTCCTGATTTCCTCAGCTGGTTTTGAAAATGCCCATTACAACAGCAAAGGAACACAAATTGTATTCCAGGATCGGAAAGGATATGAAGACGCCTGGCGCAAACATCATACTTCGTCAGTTACCAGGGATATTTGGCTAATGGATATTAAAGCAAACACGTACCGAAAAATGAGTGGCTTTGAGGGAGAAGATCGCGAACCGGTATTCAGCAACGATGATCAATATGTTTATTATCTCAGTGAAAAGAATGGTACACAAAATATTTATAAAACCCCAGTTCTAAATAAAACATCGGAACAAACACTAACTTCCTTCAAAACACATCCCGTCCGTCACCTAAGTGTAAGCAATGATAACACCTTATGTTTTACATACGATGGAGAAATCTATTCCATGAAAGAGGGAGCCCCTGCAAAGAAGGTAGATATACAGGTTTATAATGATGGGCGGGCAGGCGTTGAAAAAAATGTTACTATAAATGGAAATGTAACCCAGTTCGAACTATCACCCAATGGCAAAGAGATTGCCTTTGTAACCCGCGGGGAAATTTTTGTCACCAGCGCAGAAGGAGGACAAACGAAACGTATTACCAATACCCCACAGCAAGAACGCATGGTACAGTGGAGCCCCGATGGACGCAGCCTGGTTTATGCGGCCGAAAGAAATGATAATTGGGATATTTACAAAGCAAGTATAAGCCGCAAAGAAGAACCCTATTTTTATGCCTCTACGGTTCTTACCGAAGAACCGCTGATTGCAACTCCTGCAGAAGAATACCAACCCAAATTTTCTCCCGACGGAAAGGAGATTGCCTTCGTAGCAGAAAGAAATATTCTCAAAGTATATAACCTCGCTTCCAAACATACACGAACTCTATTACCGGAAGGAAGAAATTATTCCTATTCTGATGGAGATTGGGATTTTAACTGGAGTCCTGATAGCAAGTGGATGATTACAGATGACAGTGAAGGCGCCTGGTTCAGTGGTAATGCCGCTTTGATAAAAGCGGATGGGTCGGGTGAAATTCAGCACCCGATAAAAAGCGGCTTTGGACAAGGCAATCCCAAATGGGCCCTGGATGGTAAAGCAATGGTATGGGCCAGCGCCAAAGAGGGCAGAAAATCATTGGCCCTGCAGGGCAGCAGGGAAGTGGATATTTATGCCGGATTCTTCGACCAGGCGCAATATGATCGCTACAATTTGAGCAAAGAGGATTTTGCGTTATTGAAAGAAAAAGAAGAAAAAGAAAAGCAGGAAAAAGATAAATCTTCCGATACCACAGCCGGCGGAAAGAAGAAGGAAACTTCAAAAGAAAATATGGCCGAAAAAAAATCGTGGATGCCCAACCTGGAAGACTTTGAAAATAGGGTAACCCGATTGACCATTAACAGTTCGTCTATATCGGATTACGTTATTAATAATGATGGAAGCAAAATATATTACCTGGCATCTTTTGAAAAAGGATTTGATCTCTGGGTAACGGAACCCCGTACCCGCGAAACGAAAATACTTGCCAAATTAGGGGGCAGCCCGAGTGGTATTGAAATGAGTAAAGATGGAAAAACATTGTTTGTAACCAACAATGGAGCATTGGTAAAAGTAGACGAAACCGGAAAGGTGAGCCCGATTGCTATTAATGGGGAAATGATATTAAATGCCGCCGAAGAAAGAAAATACATTTATGATCATGCCTGGCGCCAGGTGCAAAAGAAATTTTATGATCCCAAACTACATGGCCTCGACTGGAAAATGCTGAAGGAAGAATATGCTCGTTTCTTGCCACACATTAGTAATAATTATGATTTCCAGGAATTATTAAGTGAGTTATTAGGTGAGCTGAATGCTTCTCATACTGGCGGAAGATATGCTCCCCCCATGCAAAACCCCGATGCAACGGCTGCCCTCGGATTATTATATGATGAAACATATAGTGGCAAAGGAATAAAAGTAACCGAAGTAATTGCCGGCGGGCCTTTTGATAAATCAACCAGTAAGCTGAAAACCGGCTTCGTTATTGAAAAGATAGATGGAGAAGAAATAACCAATGAAGTAGATTGGAATAAATTCTTAAACAGAAAGGCTTCAAAAAATACGCTGGTAAGCATGTACGATCCTGCTACCAATAGCCGATTTGAAGAAGTAGTGAAGCCTATCAGCTTTGGAGAAGAAGCGGCTCTGATGTACAAGCGGTGGATTAAAAAAATGGATGCAATGGTGAATAAGCTGAGTGATGGGAAAGTTGGTTATGTGCATGTACAGGGTATGAACGATGGCAGTTACCGAAATACCTTTGATGCGGTAATGGGAAAGAATTTTGATAAAGAAGCACTGATAGTAGATACCCGTTTCAACGGTGGTGGCTGGCTGCACGACGACCTCGCTACTTTTTTAAGTGGTAAACGTTATTTAGACTTCGCCCCACAAGGTAATCGCCTAAAAGATGGCGAACCGATGGGTCGCTGGAGCAAACACAGTGTGGTTTTAATGAGTGAGAGCAATTATAGCGACGCCTATATTTTTCCGTATGTATATAAGCAAAATGGTATTGGGAAATTAATAGGCATGCCGGTTCCCGGAACCGGTACGGCTGTTTGGTGGGAAACACAAATTGACCCCAGCATGGTATTTGGAATACCGATGGTGGCTACCATAGGAAAAGAAAATCGCCCCACAGAAAACCTGCAGCTGGAACCAGATATACGGGTTCCACTTAATTATGAAGATTTTTTGAACGGAAGGGATACCCAAATTGAAGCCGCTGTGAAAGAAATGCTGGCTCAATTAGAAGAAAAAGGGCAAAAGAAGGGATTCTGACAAAATTCATTATTTACCTAAAAAAGCCATTCTACATATATGAATCGCATAACTTATTAATATCATATACCGTTAATGTGATAAAAAAGAAAGTGGATAAACAGTATATGGCATAGTTTTTTATACCTAATGAATAATACAAATTATTGGGTATGTGGGTGATCGCTTTTTTTTCTATATTGTTGGTAGCCATACTAATTTATGCCTGGCTCGTAAAAAAATACACCCACCGGAATGGATCTATGGATGCAAATGATCCTGGCCATGAAGAGGACACGGGAACGCATTCGTTCAACCAAAGAAAACATTAAAAAAACGATTCTTCTATTGCCAATGGCTGTATAAATAACTCATTGGGTAATCGGACAGAGACAAGCAATTTTTCTTCCAGCATAGTTGCCATCGCTTCAAAATAATCAATCACGTCTTCCCGAATATTGCGTTTTAACCAACGGAAACCACCCGGTAAATGGTTTAACACTTCCCGGTCTTCGAGGTATTCAATATTATGAATATCGGAAGGCGTTAATCCTAATTGCTCGAGTATTTGCAATAAAAAATAAAGCGGAGCATAGGTAACAGAGCATGATTCTTCCACAATTTCCGTCCATTCGCCTCTACCCATATGAGCGTAGGTTACAATTTCTTCTTTGCTGAAGTTACTGACTACCTGGAGCAGGATACCGCAATTGCACGCACCATGATGACCCCAGGAGTATGTAACTCCCCCTCTTAACCGGTTGGCGGTCTCCCGCAATGCTTCAATCAATGGTAAATTTGCCTGTGCCATATACTAAAGTTGTATTACAAACAACCGATTCTGACAAATTGTTGAATAGTATTCCCGCACGTTAAAACTATTATAATGCAAAATATCCGACCCGTTATACCGTTTTTAACTAAACATACTCTGTGAAAATGCTCCGTCACTTTATATTATTTCTTGTATCCGTACTTTTTTTTACCCTGCCCGCCGGTGCTCAAACTATTACCGGCGCCTGGAAGGGTAAGATTAACAATACAAAAGTAGAATTGAAATTAATAAAAAGTGGTGATAGCCTCAGCGGCACGGTATATTATTACCTGTCAAAAACAAATTACAGACGCTTTGCCGTGAAAGGCTATTTTGATGGGCAAACAAACGATGTGATTTGGTGGGATGATTGGTTAATTGAAGATCATACCCAACAGAGTTTATCAGGTTCAGCGGTGCAGGAGCCCCGTTTAACGATAGCTGATTTTAATTGCCCGGGCAATGATGAAATGTTATTGGATGGAAACAGCAATTTGAAGGAGGATATTGGGAGTGATAAAAAAGCTGTTCATCTGCAAAAAACAGATGAACACGTTTTTAATGATGAATGGGATTGGATAATTGAAAATTATACTGTCGGTGCCAACGATCCGTATTTCATCGATAGCATTAGCCGACTCCAGGGCATTATGCCTTTTCCCGAAGAAAAAGAAATTATCGCTTCAGCCCCCACCAAACCACAAGCGGTGGAAATGGGAAAACCAACGGGTGTAGTTAATCCGCCATCTGCTGAAAAGAATATATCCCCTTCCCTTGTTACAACACCTGAAGAAAAATTTACCAACCGAAAAAAGATAGTACAAACAGTAATTCCAGTGACGGCTAATATTATTGAACTTCGATTTTATGACAATGCCCAGGTCGACGGTGACTCCATTGCTTTGTTCTTAAACAACCGGATGATCTTTAAGAATATCCGGTTAACAGAGAAAGCTTATACTATCTTTTTGAATGCCTCCGAATTGCAGGGAGATAATGAACTGGTAATGGTGGCAGAAAATTTAGGATCCATTCCTCCTAATACTTCTTTTATGGTAGCTATTGTAGGAGATAAAAGATACGAGGCCCGCTTATACTCAAACGAAAATAGCAGTGCGGTGATCCGGCTGGTGAAGAAAGAAGAGACGGGAAAATGAAGAGCCTGCTTATTGGTAGCAGGTTCTTCATTTTTTATTTTTCCCTAGAAATAAGCGATCCATCAGGCTATAGCCTTGAAAATTGGTATTCATTTCTTTTAAAGAATGCCAGCTCCCCTTCGAACCGAACCATTTTAGTAATACTTAGCTTACTGGCGCTCACCACTATTATATGATGAAAAGTCGCGGGCTTTTGATCGTTTCCGTCTTTCCCATTTTCTTCCAGTAAAATCTTCAAGGATCCATCTGGTAATATTATTTTCTCCAGTAATTTCTGATTACTGATGACTGTTCCCTCTTTATTGATCCTATATTCTTCCATATGCTCATGTCCATTTTCTCCCGGATAATCAAAATTCAATACCCAGGTACGACTTTCAGAGTTTGTACGCTGACAGAAAACAGTTGCTGGAATGGCCGTTTCGTTTCCTGAGTTATAATCCTTGTATGTTAGCCTTCCTTTCCAGGAACCTCGCAAATTATTCAACTCTTCAGGATGAATAACAGGAGAGGTTTGAGCAATAGCTGTTGTAGAAAAAATAATACCAGCCATAATAGCAACAGCCACTCTTGACTTGATAATTTTTTCGGAACCCTTTTTCCGGGCTATCCAATAATCTACAGAAAAAGTGCCCGCGCCAGCTACGGCAATCAATACATATCCCCAGAATAATAATTGCTGGTAATACATTCCGAGTATTGGCATGGGATTATCATACCAAACAAAAGCGACTACAAAAAACTGGAACGCTAGCTGAATGGCCGCTATTCGGGTAAACAAACCGAATGCAATCAATATGCCCCCTAAGAATTCGCCCCAACTGGAAATAGTTGCCCAAAAAACCGGAGAAGGAAAAGTAAATCCAATTTCTCCGACTTGTTTAATAAACCAATCGGGAGCCGTGAGCCCGGCAGTAATTTTGGGAAGCCCTGCCCCCAATGCCATGGATAAGCCAATATATATTCGAAATACTAACCACGAACTATTCATCCATTTATTTTCTCCCAGCAAAGAGTTGAAAAGAAATTTTTTCATAAAAATTATTTTTTGCCTGATTAATTTTTTTTGATAAGATCTCCGTTACCTGATTTTTCAGACACCTGGAAGTCGGCCCGTCCTTTATTAATAACATCTCCATTACCGCTCGCACATACCTGTAACTGGGTCGAAACATTTACGGTAACATCGCCATTGCCCCGCTTGGTAATTTTTGCCGCTTTTGTCTCCAGGTTTCCGGCATAAATATCCCCATTTCCCATATTAGATATATCCAGCTCCTCAATTGAACCTTTTACAAATACATTTCCATTTCCGTCATTAATAAGCCGAAAAATTTGACCGCTGATTCCTCTTACTGTCATACCGCTGTTTCCTCTGTGTTGCAGTACAGAAATTTGGGGCAGGGTGATTCTTATTTTTATATGTGTATCTTCTATATACATAATGTTATTTTTGTTTCCCTTCAATTCTACCATTAATGTTCCTGCCACCGCAGTAACCTGCAATTGAGATTCGAGGTTATCATCTATATCAACTGTAATAGAAAATGGCTTGCCAGTTTCAACTTCGATTTTGCCATTCAGATCCCTAAAATTCAGTTTATCGAAATCTTTATAATCAAAGCTGCGGGTTATTATTTTGCCAGATCCTCGCAAGGGACCCCGTTGTGCCAGGCCGGCCGAAATGGAGGCGGTTACAATAATAAAAGCAAGAATAAACTTTTTCATACAATGTTTTTAAGTGTAATAATTAATTTCAACAAAGATGGGGTTGCTGGGGATGGTTATCGCCTCAGCTTATGATATGAATCCAATCCAGCGAGTCTCATATCATAAATTGAAGGCTCAATTCAGCAACGGTGCTGATATTCAACAAAAAAAATTGTAATTTACCGGTCAAATGGATACTTAACCAGCCATTCTTTTGGGCTAACTCCCGTTAACTTTTTAAAAGCCCGGTTAAAAGTTGCCTTGCTGTTGAACCCGCAATCGAAGGCAATACCCAGGAGGGTTTGTTTTCTTTGCTCTCCCTCTTTTAATTTTCCGATTACGGCGTTTACCCGGTATTGGTTAATATAATCGTTAAAGCTGAGCCCAAAACCCTGGTTTACTACCCGGCTTAAGAGTGAGGTATTCGTAGAGAGTTTTTTAGCCAGATCACTCAGGGTAAGCTCAGGCTCTTCGTAAATTTTTTGCTGTTGTACAAATTCGTTTACTTTTTCTTTCCATTGGGCCACGAGCGTATCTTCTTCTTTTGTTTCAATAACCTCGAAAGATGCCTCTTCTGTTTTAACAGGAGCAGGTAATAATCGTGGAGATTGATACTGTACTAATAATTCCGGTTCAAATAACAGGCGGCGAAGAGGAATGCTTACGGCATTATACCCGTTAATAGCAATATAATACACCACGATGGCAAAGGAAAAGAAATAGTACCAGGCCCCTTTATAATCCAGATTTGCAAAAAATGGAAACAACTGCAGAACATCCTGCAGCAAGGGGAGTAGGGTTATAATTCCAAACGCAATTAGAAAATTGCGTAGCCAGTTAAAGCCGGCTGTTTCAACAAAAGAAAATTCATAAAAAGCAAAGCGCCGATACTGCCGGTAATATTGAATGGCGAGGATCAGGTAAATTAAAATACTTATTTTTTGTACCCACTCGTACCAGCCGGCAAAATCAGGATCTGTAACGCCATTCATCAGGTAATAATGACCTACTACCAACTTATCTATAACCACTACCACCAGGCACCATAAGAGATAAAGGCCGCCGGGAATAAAATGCAGCCAGTCTTTCCGATTAAATTTAAAATGAAAATTGGTGATGCTTTTGACATACAGGTATAACAGGGGACCTATAAACAATCCATGTACAAAGGGAGTATAAAATAGTATTTCGCGGTATACGGGATTTTCCGTGTTATACCAGCCCGCAAAACCCGTCATCCAGGGAATAACAAACAACGCTGCCACCAATAAAAAACTTCCCAGTAATTTATCCGCCACACTTCCTTGTAAAACTCCCCGCCTCCAGATCATAAACGCATACACCAGTATATGTACAAAAAAAACCAGCAGCAGCGAACTGTATATGTTGAACTGAAACAGCATGTGCATGTAAAATAAAAAACCCGGTGAAAAGTTCACCGGTTTATCTGATTATTTTATCATTTATATCACCACATTCACCATTTTCCCTTTCACAAAAATAATTTTCTTTGGCAATTTGCCTTCCAGCCATTTTTTTATCACTTCGTTGTTGAGTACGATCTGCTCCACTTCGGGTTGCTGCATATCCAGGGGCAAGTCGATTGTAGTGCGAAGCTTACCATTTACCGAAACCGGGTATTCTTTGGTGGACTCCATCACATGTTTCGTTTCAAAAACGGGATAAGAAGCATCCAGGATACTTCCGCTATTTCCTATTAGTGCCCATAGTTCTTCCGCAATATGTGGCGCATAAGGGGTAAGTAATACCAGCAGTGGTTCAAGAATTTCTTTCTTATGGCATTTCAGGTCGCTGAGTTCGTTTACACAAATCATAAACGCGCTTACAGCTGTATTGAAACTGAACCGTTCGGTGTCTTCTTCAATCTTCTTAATGGTTTTATGCAAGACCTTTAATTCATCAGCAGAAGCATTTTCATCGGTCCATACTTTTCCTTTTAGCTCATCATAAAATAATCGCCACATTTTTTTCAGGAAACGATGCACTCCTTCAATGCCTTTGGTGTCCCAGGGTTTACTCATTTCTACCGGGCCGAGAAACATTTCATACATGCGAAAAGTGTCGGCGCCGTATTTGTCAATAATAATATCTGGGTTGACGACATTATACTTCGATTTAGACATTTTTTCAACCACGTTATCCGTACAAAAGACCTGATTCTCTACAATCTCCCATGTCTTACCTTTATCAAAAGAAGTAAACCAATTTCCGTCATAATAATATGAACTGGGTGTAATATAAATAGCATCCATTCTTTGAGGATACGTTTTAATAGCCAACTCAATATCTAAAACATTTTTAGAAGAAGTATCTGATGAAATTTTAACTAACTCAATTGGAATATTGAATGGCTTGAATAAATCTTTCACTTCTTCAGTTATTGTATCAGCAGAATAAATATGCAACTTTGGTTTGGGTACACTAGCAATTAACTTTGAACCAGGCAAGTTAATAGTATTACCCCCTCCTCTTGAAACGTCTTCTTCATAATCACCTATTCTTACATAAGCAAATTGCGAAACTCCCTGTATCATCCCCTGGTTTACTAATTTTTTATACGGCTCATCATGACCAATATATCCCAAATCAAAAAGAGCCTTGGTCCACATACGGCTATATAACAAATGACCCACTGCGTGCTCAGTTCCACCTATGTATAAATCAACTTGTCCCCAGTAATCGCTTACTTTCCGATCACAAAAAGCTTTTTCATTCTGGGGATCCATATAGCGAAGGAAATACCAACTGCTGCCGGCGTAACCGGGCATGGTGTTGGTCTCTCTTATTCCGGTTGTGGTTCCCTCACCCCCAACCCCTCTCCCCAGGCGGAGAGGGGAGTCGTTCGCAGACTTCTTTAATTTCAATTTTATTTTATCCCGTACGGCATATACATCTTTTTCTACTTCTTCATTGGTAAATCGTATTATTTCAAATCCAATTTCATGTAATGTTTTTGTTCTTTGCGCATCATACAATTTTTGTTCTTCACTTTCATGATAGCCGCCATCTACTTCTACTATTAATCTTTTCTGCAAACAAATAAAATCGACTATATAAGTATCTATGGGATGTTGTCTCCGGAATTTCTCTCCCAACTTACTATTCCGTAATAACTCCCATAACATGCCCTCTGCCTTTGTATGCCCTTTACGCATCTCCTTTGCCAACTCAAATTGCAGGGGTGTGCGAACAATATATTTTGGAACGGCTGACGCACCTACTCCCCCCCTCTCCACCCCGTGGAGAGGGGTTGGGGGTGAGGGCACATTTACCCACTCCGGGATATTCGCCAACGGCCCCTCTCCCTCAGGACCAGGAGAATAAGAATCTACTTTTGGTAATTCCAATGGTAATTCACTTTCTTCCAACGTGTATGCAACTCCATTTTTCCAAATTATCGGAAAGGGTTCACCCCAATACCGTTGGCGACTAAAGGCCGCATCACGCATTTTATAATTAATTTTTCTAACGCCAATGCCGAGTTCTTCTATTTTAGTTATCGCGACCTCCATAGCATCGCGCATTACCATACCATTTAAAAAACTACTATTCTCCAGGATAGCCTCTTTCGTCGCATTGGATTCCACTCCATTATAATAGTTGCCAATAATATTGGTAATAGGAATATTAAAGTGCTGTGCAAACTTATGATCCCGTTCATCGCCGCAAGGAACCGCCATAATAGCCCCTGTGCCATACCCCGCCAACACATATTCGCTGACCCAAATAGGAATCTCCCGTTGGTCGAATGGATTCAACGCATAGGCCCCGGTAAATACCCCGCTGATTTTTTTCTCAGCCATACGTTCTCTTTCACTCCGGCTTTTTACATAGGCGATGTATTGCTCCACCGCTTGCTGTTGTTCAACAGTGATTATCTTTTCTATCAACTCATGCTCTGGGGCAATTACCATAAAGTCTGCGCCAAAAATTGTATCAGGGCGCGTGGTATATACTCGCAACTGGCTCCCGGCTCCCGACTCCCGGCTCCTGACTTCAAATTCAATTTCCGCACCCGAAGACTTCCCAATCCAGTTCGTCTGCATTTCCTTCATAGCCTCACTGAAATCGATTCGTTCTAGTCCTTCCAGTAAGCGGTCCGCATACTCGGTAATACGCAAATACCATTGACGCAGCTTCTTTTTTACCACCGGGTGGCCACCCCTTTCACTCACTCCATTTACTACTTCATCATTTGCCAATACAGTACCCAATGCCTCGCACCAGTTTACTTCACCGTAACCGCAATAAGCCAGGCGATGATCCATTAAAATACTTTGCTGTTTGGCTTCATTGAACGAATTCCATTCCCCAGCAGAAAATTCATTAGACTGGGGCCGAATGACGGAGGTGGAACTCCCCGATTTTTCAAATATTCTTATTAATGCATTTATATGTTCTGCTTTGTTAGTTTGCCGGTTGTAAAAACTATTAAAGAGTTGCAAGAAAATCCATTGTGTCCATTTATAATAAGATGGATCGCTGGTGCGTACTTCGCGGTCCCAATCGAAACAAAATCCGATATTATCCAATTGCTCCCGGAAGTTATTAATGTTTTGTTCGGTGGAAACGGCCGGGTGTACGCCATGTTCAATAGCATACTGCTCGGCTGGTAAGCCAAATGCATCGTAACCCATCGGGTGCAATACATTAAACCCTTTTAATCGCTTAAACCGACTGAAAATATCCGAAGCAATATATCCCAGCGGATGACCCACATGCAAGCCCGCGCCACTTGGATAAGGGAACATATCCAGCACATAAAACTTGGGTTTGCCCGAATCATTGGGTATTTTATACGATTGATTCTCTTTCCACCAATCCTGCCATTTCTTTTCAATATCTCTGAACTTATATTCCATGAAAAGTTATTCTTTAAAAATAAAATGTTACCGCTGGGTCCGGAAATCGGAAAGACCGAAATTCCAAACGAAATACAAATTATTTGAAGTGTTCTACTGTACTCCAAAACTTTCCATATTTCCGGCTCTTAATGTGAAAAAAGCCTTAAAAAAAAGTATCCTGCTCCATACTCAAAATATATGCGTTTCACAAACGTTAGATGGGCGGCAAAAATACAATTTACAGCGTTAAATCCGCTATTTTTGCAGCCGGTCCTCCATTCTAACCCATCAAAAACAATATTCAATGTCGCAAACCGGAAGACAATCCGCCAAACGATCAAAGCCTTCCTATTTCATGGCCATTTTAGGGGTTACTCTTGTCCTGTTCATAGTAGGGGTTTTGGGCTGGGTAGTATTAAACTCCCGGAAACTGGAGCAGGTACTACGCGAAAGTGCCACCATGAATGTCTTTATCAATCAAACCACTTCTGACAAAGACAAGGACTCTTTACTTTCCTTTGTACAAACACATAATTACGTTAAAAGTTACCGGTATATTGATAAAGAGGAGGCCAAAAAAGAATGGCTAAACCAGGGCAATGAAGATTTTAATGTATTCATCGATAATATGATGTTGCCCCGCAGTGTGGACGTGAATTTCAAAAGTGAATTTGCCGATTCGGCGCACATGGCGAGCTTTGAGAATCAGCTAGAGCAATTCAGCTTTGTTAACCAGGTGAAATTTCCAAAAGAAGTAGTAGCGAAATTCAGTCTCCTTCGTAAAGTTTCACTGGCCCTGGCCATATTATCGTTGGTTTTACTGGCCCTTACCGTAATTCTTATCGACAATACCATTCGCCTGGCCATGTTCAGTAATCGTTTTTTAATTAAAACAATGCAAATGGTGGGAGCAACGCGATGGTTTATTGCACGTCCACTCAATCTGAGAGCCCTTATAAATGGAGCCATTGCGGCCCTTATTGCCATTGGAGCAATCGTAGTTATCGTATTATCGCTTGAAAACTGGGTACCTGAATTAAGGGCATTACGAGATACTAAAACCCTGGTAATGCTATGCCTCGTTATTTTGCTCATTGGTGTCTCTATTACACTGGTAAGTACACATCGTTCTATTATTAAATATTTGAAGATGAAGCTGGACGACCTGTATTAGAGAGTCCTAAAGCCGGAAACAGACGAAGACCTGAAAAATATTTTCAAAAAATGAAAAGTTCTTTCGGACTTTCCGTCTTTTAGTCTTTCCAACTCTTTCCCTATATTGCACCCCTAATTTAAATGCAATGACAGAAAAAAAACCTGTAGGATCCAACAATACCGGACTATTTGGAAAAGAGAATTATAAATGGATGTTGATTGGTGTAGCCGTTATGGCACTGGGATTTTTTTTGATGGCTGGTGGAAAAAGTGCGGATCCCAATGTATTTAAAAGAGAAGAAGTATACAGCACTACCCGCATTACAATTGCCCCTATCCTGATATTATTGGGATTGGGTATTGAGGTATTTGCTATTTTTCGCAAACCAAAAAACAGTTGAAAAGTTAATAGTTTAATATGTTGAGGCGATGCATTTTTGTATCGCTTTCTTTATTTTTATACGCTATTACTTTAACCAATCATGCAATCAACTTTTCAACCTAACAATTCAGTAAAACCTCCCTATGAACCTGATTGAAGCTATAATCATTGCAATAGTAGAAGGATTAACAGAATTCCTTCCAGTTTCGAGTACTGGGCATATGGTGATTACCAGCTCTCTCTTTGGAATTCAGCACGAACAATTCACCAAACTTTTTGAAGTGTCGATACAATTAGGTGCCATTTTAGCGGTGGTGGTATTGTATTGGAAAAAATTCTTTGATTTTACCAAATGGCAATTCTATTTAAAACTTGTAGTAGCGGTCATTCCAGCACTAATATTTGGAAAGTTGTTTGATGACATTATTGATGAAAAATTAGGAAGCCCGACATTTATAGCTTGGATGTTTCTCGCTGGGGGTGTGATCCTATTGTTTATTGATAAGCTATTTAAAAACCCTGCTATTGATGAAGAACAAAAAATCAATTATCCCAAAGCGTTTATTATTGGATTGTTCCAGGTTTTAGCAGTGGCATTGCCGGGCATTAGTCGAAGCGCCGCAACCATAATTGGTGGAATGACGCAAAAACTTAGCCGGCGGCTAGCAGCTGAGTTTTCGTTCTTTTTAGCCGTTCCTACCATGGCAGCAGCAACGGGCTATTCATTGTTTATTAAAAACTGGAACAAGACCGGCATTGAACAAAAAGGATATGAGTTGATCCTTTCTTCGACGCAAAATACTACCGCATTTATTATCGGGAATATCGTTGCATTTATTGTAGCGATGCTTGCCATCCGGTTCTTTATCGGCTTTTTGCAAAAACATGGTTTTCGTTTGTTTGGCTGGTACCGGATTATCTTCGGAATCCTGCTCTTAATTCTTATCTGGAAAGGAATTATTAAGGAATGAGGGGTATTATTTAATTTTTCAATTCTCAATCTTCATTCTTAATTTCAACTCTCTAACACTACACCATGCAAACGGCTTCCAAAAAAGTTATTAACGGGTGGGCTATGTTCGATTGGGCCAACTCGGTTTATAATTTAGTTATAACCGCTACTATATTCCCAAATTATTTCGAAACTATCACCAATGAACGAAAAGATGCTTCAGGACAAACCTATGTTCATTTTGCCGGCAGAGAATTTGTAAATACTTCCTTATATAACTATACACTGGGATTTGCTCTGCTGGTGGTTGCCCTGCTCTTACCTTTGCTTACTTCCATTGCTGATTACAAAGGAAACAAGAAGAAGTTTATGGCTTTCTTTCTTTCGATGGGTAGTCTCTCCTGTAGTTTAATGTTTTTCTTTAAGAACCTGGATTCTCTTTGGTTAGGGTTATTGTGCATGATCGTTGCCTGCATCGGTTTCTGGAGCAGTTATGTTTTCAGTAATTCATTTCTACCAGAAATAGCGGCGCCTGAAGACCGCGATCGCATCAGTGCGAGAGGCTTTTCTTTTGGCTATATTGGAAGTGTTATATTACAGTTGATCTGTTTTGTATTTGTATTAAACAGTGAATGGTTTACAGATGCTACCTTTCCAGCCCGGTTATCCTTCTTATTGGTAGGTATCTGGTGGTTGGGCTTTGGTTTCTTTTCAATTTCCCGGTTACCCAAACCACAACCCGCCGGTAATAATAAATCGAACAAGAATATATTGTCGAACGGATATAAAGAACTCGGCAAAGTATGGAGTCAGCTTCAGCAAATGCCCGTAATTAAGCGATTCCTGGGAGCTTTTTTCTTTTATAATATGGGAGTGCAAACCATTATGCTGGCCGCCACCTTATATGGTAAAACCGAATTGGAGATACCCGTACAAAACCTGATTATTGCTATTTTATTAATACAATTAGTCGCCATACCCGGTGCTTTTCTGATCAGCCGGCTCTCCTCGCGAATAGGCAATTTCAACGCGTTAATGATTGTAATATTTTTTTGGATAATTATTTGTATTGCGGCTTATTTTGTACCCAAACACAATATTGTATTATTTTATTGCCTGGGGGCCTGCGTTGGATTTGTAATGGGAGGAATTCAATCACTCAGCCGGAGTACCTATAGTAAGTTAATGCCGGAAACAAAAGATACGGCTTCGTTTTTCAGTTTTTATGATGTCACTGAAAAAATAGCCGTTGTTATTGGCATGTTCTCCTTTGGGTATATAACCGAACTTACCGGTTCGCAGCGAAATTCTGTTTTAACCCTGGCAGCTTTCTTTCTGATAGGGTTGATTATTTTACTTTATGCAAAAAACGAGCAAAAAAACCAACGGGGGGTTATTTAAACAATATGAAACTCTATAGCATAAATACCGGTTTTTTTAAGTTAGATGGAGGAGCTATGTTTGGGGTAGTGCCAAAAAGTATATGGAACAAACTTAATCCCGCCGATGAAAACAACCTCTGCAGCTGGGCGCTACGGAGCTTATTAATTGAAGATGGAAACAGACTAATACTAATTGATAATGGTATCGGCAATAAACAGCATGCTAAATTTTTCGGTCACTATTATTTACATGGTACGGATTCATTAGACAATTCATTGGCTGCATATGGCTTTCACCGCAATGATATAACCGATGTTATTCTCACTCACCTCCATTTTGATCACTGCGGTGGAAGTATTGAACAGGAAGGCGACCGGCTGGTTCCTGCTTTTAAGAAAGCGACTTTCTGGAGCAATGAAAAACATTGGCAATGGGCCACCCAGCCAAATGACAGGGAAAAAGCATCTTTTCTAAAAGAAAATATACTGCCCATTCGGGACAGCGGGCAACTGAAAATGATTCCAGCCAATGAATCCGATAGTAGTAAATTATCATCTGCTTATTTTTCTGATACCCTTTCTATCCGGTTTGTAAATGGTCATACAGACAAAATGATGCTTCCGCAAGTAACTTTTAATGACAAAACAATTGTATTCGTGGCCGACCTGCTTCCTTCCGTAGCGCACCTACCCATTCCATATATAATGGCTTACGATATGTTTCCGCTTACCTCTCTAAATGAAAAGAAATCCTTTTTGCAGGAAGCAGCCAGTAATGATTACCTGTTATTTTTCCAGCACGACCCGGTAATTGAATGTTGTAGCCTGCATCAAACTGATAAGGGTGTCCGCCAGAAAGAGGTTTTTAAATTATCGGACATCGGTTGAAAAGAAGAGGAATCTAATAGCCCGGAACCATAGATATTAAAAAATTCAGGATCATCGCAAACTAATGAGAGAACTGAGCTGGTATCTTAAGTTCCGGTGACCTATCATATCTACTTTTACCGACCCGACAGTAATAGGGCTTTCAATACGAACAGGTATATGATTGGGATCATCACTTACCCAAACGGTCATTTTCTCGCCGCCCTCGAACAATGTTCCTTTAATAAGGAGTGGCTTAAACTTAATGGCCCTGAATTTTCCGTAC
Organism: Chitinophagaceae bacterium; assembly: GCA_031360425.1. Lineage (GTDB taxonomy): Bacteria > Bacteroidota > Bacteroidia > Chitinophagales > Chitinophagaceae > Endoryza. The sequence continues at coordinate 129,585 of JANMBO010000011.1, forward strand.
CTGGTCTTAATTGTCTCTTTACCCAGGTAACGGATATACATGTTATACAATTCATTGTCAAGGAAAACAGAAAAAGGTATCTTATCTCCCGGATTGTAGCTATTAAAATCAATATTGCGGGCATAAAAAATAGCGCTTAGTACATCCTGCACACAATCAGGAATCTTAAAAACCCCGTCGTTAGTAATCGCCGCATTGGTTGTTTTATTGAAGGTTACATTTTCATATTTTTTATATCCGCCTTCATATACATTCCGGATAAATTTGTATGGCTGTAATGTAGCGGTATCAATAAATGATTCATACTTATCCCTAACCTTAAATATATTGTCGTAAAAAGGATATGTTTTTCCCTCCCCGGTTAAATGATATACCGGTTTATTGTTCAGCATTTCAAGCGAGGTAGAAAAGGTGACCTCGCCAGCGCCAAAATGCGCCCCTACTACTGCATACATTACTTTAAAAGTGATAGTTTCCGTGGCTTGAAAAGAAGTATTCCGGATACCACAAAAGCCCTCGCCCGCCCGCAGCGGGAAGCTAATTACCGTAAGAACAATAAAAAATACTGACCTGAATGCTCTCATTGTTTATTCAAAAAGTCTGCTTCATTACCTGTTTGCTTCTCGTTTTTTTTCTTCTTTATAATTAAACAAACGGACGCTCAAAATTAGTAAACTACCAATTAATGCCGGGATAACTAAATTAATAATCCATATGGCCAGCGAAGTAGCTAATATGCCCACCACATTTACGCTGAATAATTGAACTACTTCTACACTCGTTTTCCATCGAACCCCAAGCTCCGTTATCAATGCAATCGTAGGTACAATGGCAAGCACCAGGAATACCACGCTTACAGACCAAAAAACCTGCCACCCATTTAATTCTACCTTAAAAACATCGAACAAAATAAAATACTGCATAACGAACACAAGATACCGGCCTGCTGATAATGACAAAATCCGCAATAGCATTGTTAAGTTAAAATTGTCTAAAACCCTTATATGACGAACAAACTTTTCGATCCGGGGTATCTTTTCTATCCATCGGATTAGCCAGGATAACCGGAAATAAAGTAATGTTAAAAAACAGGTCGCCAATATTGATATATAAAGTACTCCATTAAGCCAAAAAACAGCAGAACTTGGTCCAACTGCTTTTTGAATCAACTCCGATCTAATGTATACCAATCCGGAAATACCCAATACAAGCGTTATAAGCAATTGCCCCATACTTCCTACAATAGTGAGTGAAACGGCCTGTATCCTTTTTCCCTCATCAACATATAATACCCGGCCCATATATTCACCCATTCGATTAGGAGTGAAAAATGCCAATGTAGTTCCGGTAAATGTTGCTCTTAAACATTGTATCCAGGATAGTTGCTGCAACCGGCTAATGATCACTTGCCATTTGCGGGCCTCCAGGCCCCAGTTCAGCAGCATCAATCCTAAAACAACTGCTAATTTCCAGGCGGCTGTACTGTCAAAGGCCTGTTGAATTTGCCGAAGCGATTGCTGCCAATTGGGTTGTCTCTGTATCTGGTGATAAATTGAATACAATAACAGGCAAAACAACAAAGGGCCTACCACATAGTTGAGAATTATTTTGATATTTTTGCCTGGCACTAACAAATTATCCTACAAATTAATTGAATTCATCTGCTCCTTGCAAAACTCTTCTAAAATAATTCTGGGTATTGATCCGGGAACCCTGGTAATGGGATACGGAATTATTGCAGTCAACGGCTCTCAGCTTCGTTTAATTGAGATGAGCATCCTTAAGATGAATCCCAAAAAAGATAATTACGAGCGCTTACAACTTATTCATGGAAAAATTACCGAATTAATCAAACAGCATAACCCTCACTGTTTTGCTATTGAAGCTCCCTTTTTTGGCAAGAATGTACAAAGTATGCTAAAATTAGGCCGTGCACAGGGTGTAGCCATCGCGGCAGCGATGAGTGCGGGGCTACCTGTTTTTGAATATTCTCCCAAGAAAGTAAAACAATCTGTTACGGGCAACGGAAATGCCGGAAAAGAACAAGTTTGGCAAATGCTGCAACGGATCCTGTCAATAAGTAGCTCTTCCCTTAAATACCACGACGCTTCCGATGCACTGGCAGTAGCCGTTTGTCATCATTTCCAGGATAAACCTATGCTGTCAACGGTAGCTAAAAAAATGAAAGGGTGGGAAGGATTTTTGGCCAATAACCCGGAAAGAATAAAGCGATAGTCGAAAAGAAAATAGAGTAAGTTGGCGAAGGGTTATTAATTATTCATTGTCAGAGTGGCAATAAATTCTTTTATGATATTTGCCGTAAATTGAAAATTCATTTGTTACAATAGCGCTATTCGTGAAAAAACGTTTTTCATAATAAAAGAGAATTCAAAGTTTCTCTCTTGTAATTATAAAACCACTTATGCAAAAATTATCTATTCTTATTATTACCCTTATCAGTGTTAATAGTATGTTGGCGCAGTCTGTACAACAAAAAGTAAGGCAATACAGGCAGGCTAACGAAATAACTATTATTAACGGGTATAAAGAATTTCTTTCTATCCCAAATGTCAGTCGCGATACTCCCAATATAAAACGAAATGCAGCTTATATAGCGGCAACAATGAATAGGCTGGGCATAAAAGCTGAGTTATTAGAGGGAACTACTCTGGGGGTAACCCCCGCGGTGTATGGAAAAATAAGCGTGCCGGGGGCAAAACAAACTATTGCATTTTACGCGCATTACGATGGACAGCCCGTCAATCCCAAACAGTGGGCCGCCGGACTGCATCCTTTTCAGCCCGTATTTTTATCGGATCCAGTAGAAAGAGGTGGTAAAATAGTTGAGTTGCCTGCCAATGCTGTTAGTATAGATCCTCATTGGCGGTTAAGCGGCCGTGGTAGCGCCGACGATAAAGCCGGGGTTATGACAATTCTGAATGCCTATGAAGCATTACTTCAGTCTAAAGTGGTACTTAACAATAATATTATTTTCTTCTTTGAGGGAGAGGAAGAAATGGGTTCTACGCATATTGATGAAATCTTTACAAATAATAAACAAAAATTACAGGCGGATGTATGGATTATTGCGGATGGACCCCGACATGTTTCAGGAAAAAAGATGGTAGAGTTTGGCGTGCGCGGTGATATAAATATGTCCCTTACTATTTACGGACCCAAAAGGCCCCTGCATAGTGGTAATTACGGCAACTGGGCACCCAACCCTGCTAGGATGTTGGTTGAACTGCTGGCGAGTATGAAAGATACCCAAGGAAAAGTAATCATTAAAGGATTTTACGATGATGTGGTTCCATTATCTGCTTCCGAAAAAAATGCCATTGCTGCCATCCCCAACATTGAAGAAACATTAAAAAAAGAATTGGGAATCGTTGAACCCGAAGGCAATGGAAAATCCTTTCTGGAGCTGATACACCTGCCCACCTTAAATATTAACGGAATACTGAGTGCCAATGTGGGCGAATTAGCTGCCAATATTATCCCGGTAAAAGCTGAAGCTGCGTTGGACCTTCGCCTGGTGCTGGGAAATGATGTAAACCGGCAAGTACAAAAAGTAATTAATCATATTGAATCGAAAGGGTATCACGTTTTGGATCACGAACCAACCGACGAAGAAAGACTAAAATATCCAAGGTTGATAAAGATTACCAAAGGCACCGGGTACAATGCACAACGTACCCCCATGGATCTTCCCATTGCTCAAAATATTATTAAAGCTGTACAATCAACCGTTGATTACCCGGTTATATCTTTGCCCTCTGCCGGGGGTAGTTTACCATTAATTGTATTTGAACAAAAATTAAATGCAAAAGTAATTACGGTTCCGGTAGTGAACTACGATAATAACCAGCATGCCGAAAATGAAAACGTGCTGATTGGGTTTTTGTGGGAAGGAATAGAAACCATGGCAGTACTGATGATGATGGAGCAGTAGGAATGGCAGAAAGTCGGGAAGAGTCATGCTTTCTGTGGGTTCTTTCTTCCGGACCTTCAGTCTTACGGACTTCCGAACTTCAGGACTAATTCATAAATTAGAAATTATCTTCTCCTGCGCCTTTTTTAATTGATCAGGCGATACTTTTAGTTTACCTCGTGTGAAATTGATATCATTAATGGTACTGAGAGGAACCAAATGCAAATGGGCATGTGGTACCTCAAGACCCACCACCGCCAGGCCGCAGCGATTGCATTTAAAAGAACGCTCTATGGCTTTTGCAATTGGCTTCGCAAATAGTAACATACCGCCAAGATATTCATCGGATAAATCAAAAAATTTATCCGTTTCTATTTTAGGAATTACCAGTACATGTCCTTCTACCAACGGAAAAATATCAAGAAACGCGAAGAATTTTTCATTCTCGGCAATTTTATAGGCGAGAATTTCTCCGGCTATAATTTTAGAAAAGATTGTCATAATGGAATGGGTTATTGCGCAATTAAATAATGTTGATGCCAGGCTTCTATTTTATGCAGAGCCACATTATTCGATAGTCCCAACATGTAAGATTCAATCAGGCCCTATGCAGTGATATTATCAATCCTGAATTTAATTAATCCGGCAGGTACCTGTACTTCGGCAATATCGCCAATTATTTTCCCCATCAGTCCTTTCCCGATCGGGGAGGTTATTGAGATCTTGGATAATTTCAAATCAGCTTCTTTCTCGGAAACTATCTGGTAGGTTAGCTGTTTTTTGGTACTCAGGTTGGTAACGGTAACCTTGGTTAATATAGAAACCTTGCTGGTGTCTACATTGCTTTCATCTAAAACACGGGCCATTGCGAGATCGCCCTCTAATTTTTTCATTTTTGCTTCGAGTATTCCCTGGGCCTCTTTGGCCGCATCATACTCAGCGTTTTCTTTTAAATCGCCTTTTTCCCTGGCTTCGGCGATAGCCCTGGAGGCAGCAGGTCTTTCTACCGTTTTCAATTGAATCAACTCAGCCTTCATTTGCTCCAATGTTTCCTTAGTAACATACAGTATTCCACTCATAACAACCTCCTTAATTTAAATAGTATGTTGGTGATTAAACAGAAAAAAATAACAACGCCCCAGATTCGTTGCTGAAGCGTTGCCATTATTAATACAGCAAAAGTAGGAAAAATCTAATCCAAAAAATCGTTTGGGGCCATTCCCTTTAGTCCATTTTCCGGCTTAGGTTCCGGGTATCCGGCCCCCAATTTTCGAAGACCCGGCAAAACAGCATTGCACAGAAAGGAAATTTATGCGGTTCAGCACCCATTCAACGGCATATCAAACCTGATAGGAAACAGAATGATTAAAAAGCAACACAGCCATCAGTGTAGTTTTATCCGGCATATGGTATTCTATATCTACAATCCAGTATCAGGTATTCATGATACGGTATCTCTCCCCTCCTACTGCTTTGCAAAAACGTACCGGTATCGGTAACTATAACTTTCATATTGCGTGGTAAACCGGTCGCGGTTTGTAAACCAACAATCATCAAAATACCAATCCAGTACCCGGTTACTTTGAAAATCGACCAGGTGAACACTAAATACCTGCCGGCTTTCGGGGTGATAATTTCCATCGTAATCATAATAACCATCGGTTTCCCGTCGGAGTTGCCAATTGCCCTGCATTAAGTTTATGCCATCATCGTACACCGCTTCCCCGTTCTCATAAAAATAGAATACCCCTTCTTCATAACCGGTTGTTATTGTTTTTTTCTCAAACAGGCGTTTCTTTTCAGCGTACAATAAAACCCAGCTTCCTACCAATTTATCTTCGGCACTAAGCAATATTTTAGAACAGCCAGCAGAGAAAAAAGAAAGGACGATCATGAACAGTAAACTTCTTCTCATATAAAAAGATTTTCCTGCATTTTATCGAAAAAGCAAACCCATTGAATGTATAAAAATGTGAAAGCGCTACCCGTTAAAAGGAATTAACGTTCTGTTGGGAGAAACAATAAATAAAGAAAATTGAAAAAAATAATTCAATAATCATAACCCCAGTTTATCCAGCAGCACTTTTGCCATCTGGTAAAACGCTTCCTGGCTATAACCAGCTATATGTGGGGTAATAATTACATTAGGTTGATTCAATAGCCAATTTAACTGCTCTTGCTCGGCAACAGTGTATGTTTCCAGTTTTTCGTTTTCCAGCACATCGAGTGCCGCTCCGGCAATTTTGTTATGCTTTAATGCATTTATCAGGGCAGCGGTATCATGGATTTTACCGCGGCTGGTATTAATGAAATAAGGACGTGCCACCAGTGAATTAAAAAAGCCGCTATCAGCGAGGTGAAAGGTATCATCACTCAGGGGCAGATGCAAACTCACCACATCGGCATAACGTGCTATTTGCTCCAAACTTGCTTCTTTTATATATCCACTTCCAAATCCAAATTTGAATTTATCATAAGCCAGGATAGTTACATGGAAGGACGCAAGTATCCGGGCAAACTGACTACCGGTATTTCCATATCCGAGAAGGCCAACTGTTTTTCCGCTTAACTCTGTTCCCCGATTGGCTTCCCGTAACCAACTTCCCTCTTTTATTTCCAGGTGGCTGCTTCGGATCCTGTTCATCAGGGAGAGTAGCATACCCAACGCGTGTTCCGCCACTGCATTTCGGTTACCTTCCGGGCTGCTTTCGCAACGTATTCCTTTACTTTGAGCATAAGGTAAATCAATCAGTTCCATGCCGCTTCCCAACCGGCCGATCCATTTTAACTGGGGAGCGTTATCAATAATTGCTTTATCAATCCTTAAGCGGGTTGTTACAATCAATCCTTCCGCGCCGGGAATAAGATTATTCAATTCTTCATAACTCAGTTCGGGCATATACTGCACTATAAACCCTCTTTGCTCCAGTTGGTTAATGAGGTAATCATGGGTTTTTGCGGTTACCAGTACTTTTCTCATAAAATTCTATTGAACACTGAACAGGCTTTTAGGCAGTCCTGCACATTTTCAGAATTTAAACCGAATAATTAATTCAGCAGCATTATCCTATTGACCTCGTAAATATCACAAATGTAATTTGAATTTGCCTCACCCTATCCACAAAAAAAGGCCCTCACCATTGGAGGGCCCGATCATTTAATAAATAATACCATCATCGCATTAAAAGTATTTTACCGCTAAAGAAAGATTCATTAGACCGAATACGTACAAAATACAAGCCGTTACTCATTACGTCAAGGTCAGTTATTGTTATACTATTCACTCCTTTTTGTACACTAACTTTCCGTGTAAGCACCTTTCGGCCAGATTGATCGATAAAATTTATCTCCAGTTGCTGGTCCACAGCAGATGTTACCGCTAATTGCATCGATTGACGAACGGGGTTAGGCGACATAACGACATTTCCACCATACTCATTGTTGGTTACCTCAAAACTAAGGATACGGCTATATTGTGTGCTTCCATTCCTTCCGGTAACCTTTAACCGGTAATAAATATTTTTATCGTTAACTCCTGAAATATTGTCGATATGGCGGTATGTACCCAAAGGATTATTGGCATTTATCTTTCCAACAGTTAGGAAGTTTGACAAATCAGTACTACGCTGAAGTTCAAAATTGGCCAGTTGATCCGTGTTCGATACCATCCAACTCAATTGCACCCGACGACTTAATAATGAACCTTTCCATTCGGTAAGCAAATTCTTTAAAATAACACAGGTTGGATCCGCTGTGATGACAACGGTATCCGTAGCATAAGAAATGCCACAACTATCCATTAGTTGCTGGCGAACAATATAGGTACCCGGCTGATCAACAACAATACAGGGACCCACCGAATCTCCAACGATATTTCCGTTGGGAGTGGCCCATGTATATAGCGAAGTTACCAGTGCACTATCCACGCAAATATTACTGACACCACTAGATCCGCAGAAGATGGGTATATCTGCAGATGCCTGGGCTGCGGGGGCACGAAAAAAGCTGAAAGGCCCAACAAAATCCTTTAATTCCGCCGTAAATGCGGTGGAAGCCCGGCTTTTTACCAGTATACGTCTGAAAGGCATACCACAGGCATTATTTTGTGTAGCCAAAGGGTCTAATCCTAATTTGCTAAGATTTACTGAGAACTCCATGTATTGGCGGGCCAGATAGTTTGTAGTAACTACATTATTTTGAAGTACCAGGGAAAACGGACCAGCCCAGGTATTATTTGAACTTTGCAATCCCGTATAAAAAGCACCTGCCGTTTTAGGTAATATACTTGCGTATCCATAGGTTGCACCTACCCCATCCCCATTAAAGCTACCTCCCCAGTTAAAATCCGCGGGAGTACTTAATAGTGCATCCTTATGCACCCATACTCTGGCCTCAAGCATCGTCAATTGCGAACTACCATACTCGGCCGTAAATATGATATCCCCCGGCTTCGAAATATTGCCAGAGGCATCAAATTGCCAGGCCGTATGTCCGTCATCAGGACCAAAACCATTAAAGGTACGCGTGAGACGATTATAAGTAATATCTGTCTGATACATCTCAAAGTCGAAATAGCGATTACCTGTCGTGTTATCGATCGATACCCCGCCGAACATCCACAAAGAGTCATTAACAGTGGGGCCAGCTCTCCGAACATGCATCATTATATCAAGAATGTCATTTTTATCGGGAATACCCTGGGAAACCGGGCAGGACCATGAGGCGGGACTCATTCCATTTTTATTACTACCAGAAGCAAATACGGTGGAATCATCACCATGGTGGTCGCGAATAAATATGGCATCCAGTAACAGCCTGTTATTGATAACCGAAAATTGGGGATATCGCATGCCCCTGAAAAAAGGTACTTTACGGAAATTGAAATCTGAAGCATAGCGGCTGACTATATAAGATGCCCCAACCGTATCAATGATATGTTTACCGGTTCCAAGAATATTACTGAACCAATCATCATTGCCGTTTACAACAAACCCATCAAAAAAATTGGCCCGTAAATCCGCATCTACCCCAAAATTGGCCTTGATTTGCGGAGTTATTATCTGTCCCTGCGTCTCCTGAATCAAAAAAAATAACCACAAAGCAATAGGTATAAATCTTTTCATAGGTATGGGTTTACGGGATAGGCAGGTGATAGCATTACATGTTGTAAGGTTATCACCTGCACGAAAAATATCATCAATTTATTTTCGGCTAACAATCCGGACAATAGCGGTTTCAGATGCTTCGCTAGAACCATCTTCCATCATGGCAACAATCCTGTAATGGATAAACCCCGGATACACTGCATTATCATTATATCGCTGGCGGCCAGATATTTCTACATTAACCTGGTCGATTTCCTCAAAGTAAGTACCATCGTAAGATCGTTCGATGATAAATCCGGCAACTCCTTGCGTGCTCAACATGGTCCAGCTCAAACCAACACCTTGCTGTTGCCGATGAGCATTAATCCTTCCGAATTGGCCGGTGACTTTTTTTGTTATTGAATTAAGAGAAGATTTAACTTCAGGCTCTCCCGATGTGGCCTTTGCATCACTAAACATGAGTGATAATACAAATAGAAGAATGGATGTTGTTTTCATATAATACGGATTTGTTATAAAAATAACAGCTATTAATTGAAAGTAAAATCGCAAAATTCCGAGGAACAATACTAACGAACCCCGTAAATTCGGCATTTCACCGGGGGGCTCCTGGATCCACCCCTTTTAATGTGGTTTAAACCAAGCAATAAGCTGAACAAAACTGACAGAAGCCGTAATAATGATTAACAAGACTTCACTATTGGATTCAAGAAAAAAAGATCTTTATAAGGGTTATTGCCAGAATTCTTTGTAAGTATCTCTTATTTCATCTTAAAAGTAAGCCCTGCCAATTCTTCCACCTTCAATTGCTCCGCACGCTTATCAAATAAAGGATCTGCCATCACTGAATTTTCAAATAGACTTTTGGTTGAATTGCGCAGTGTTTTTCTGCGTTGATTAAACGCCGCCTTTACCAGGATCAAAAAACTTCTTTCACTTTTCATAGCGGGCATGTCGGTCCGGCGCAACAAACGAATGACCGCGCTCTTTACTTTAGGTGGTGGGTTGAAACAATTCTCATTTACCTCAAACAAATACTCTACCACATAAAAAGCCTGCACCAGTACGCTCAGTACTCCATACACTTTATTCCCTTCCTTTGAGGCAATACGCTGTGCCACTTCTCTCTGAAACATTCCCACCATGCAGGGCACTTCTTCTCTCCACTCCAGTATCCTGAATAATATCTGAGATGAAATATTATACGGAAAGTTACCCACCACCGTAAAGCTTTCTTCAAATGGTTTGGCTATTTCCAAAATGCTGCCCTGTATTATTTTTTCCTGTAAGAAGGGATAGGTTTTTAATAACCATTGAACCTTTTCTTCATCGAGCTCTACGCACTTAAAATCAATCTCCTTCAACGATAAGAGATATTTTGTTAACGCGCCGCCCCCAGGTCCTACTTCCAGCAAGCGGCTGAAAGGATGCTCCTTCAATACCTCCACAATTTGCCGGGAAATATTTTCATCTTTCAGAAAATGCTGACCGAGCGATTTTTTTAATGTGTACATAATTATATACTGTAAAAATACGGAGAAGAGGATTGGGAATGGGGGAATTTGAAATAGACAGATCTCTATTTACAATCTAATTTCAGAAAATAACCTTCTATTGACTTAATGAAATTTCCAATTATTCCGTCTTATGACTGCCATAATAAAAAACAAACCCCTTCTTTTCAGAAAGGGCTTGCAAAAAGTATGTATTTGCCTGGTTACTTCTTAATAACCAATTTTTCATTAATAATTTCTCCTTCAACACTTATCCGTACATTATAAACGCCGTTGGCCAAACGCTCAATACCATCTACTGAAAAACTATTATAACCGGTACGTAAGAGTTGTAAATGTTTAATTACCACCCTACCGGTTCCATCCAATATTACAATATCGGCAGTAGATTCTCTTGCAGTTGTCAGGCTGATGTTTACGCGGGTACTGGCCGGATTCGGAGAAAGAACCAACAGGGAATTCATTTTTATTCTTACTAATACAAACGAACTTCTTTTTTTGTATCCATTTGTTGTGATTGCAGTTATCCGGTAAAAATACTGGTTAGCGCTGCCAGCCAATAGTATATTATCGGCATAACTGAATGGGGTTGCTTTACAACTGGCACCTGGTCCGGCCTTTTCAGCAATTTTTGCAAAACTTATTCCATCTATACTACGCTCTATGTCGAAATGGTCAATCACTTTTTCGCAGGTAACAACCCATTTCAGGTTCACATGCTCCCCATTTCGATTAGCAGTAAACTCAATAAACTCTGCGTCCAGCAGAAAGGTAATAATACGCCAGTCTCTTTCGGCGCCCGGCACCGTTGCCTGCACCATGGTAGTGGAACCAGGCGTGGGATCACCTGCATAACTTCCTCCATTACCCATATAGGCCGAAGTACCTTCAATTGATGAATTATTATTATCAAAGCGATTATCCAGGCCATCTCCGTCAGTATCTATACCGGTAAGCGTTACCAAATCATCCGGCAACCCATTCATATTAAAATCATTTCCTTCTATCAGATCGCTTTGCCCGTCATTATCGGTATCACTGTCTCTATAATCAGGAGTTGTATCTCCATCCTGGTCGTTCGGCGTAATTCCATTGCCACCAAAGCCTGGAATACCGTCGTAGGAATTATCTATTCCATCACCATCACTATCTAATCCGGAAGGTAAAATATAAGCAAGCGTGGGGAGGCCCTCCACATTATCTGGTATTCCATCATCATCAGAGTCAATATCCAGGTAATCGGGATTATTAGTACCATCTGTATTTCTTAAGGTGAGAATTGCTAAAGCATCTATTGTATCATCCCAACCATCGGCGCCTTTTGTTCCATCGCTAAAGCCGTTGCTGTTTGCATCAGCAAATCCGGCTTCCCTGCAATCACTGATACCGTCATTATCACTATCCAGGTCATATGGATTTGCCCTTGAATCATTATCAAAATTCTTGTAAGGATAAGAATCCGATCTTCCATCTCCGTTAGTGTCTGCACCAGTTCTGAGTAAGGTATTCGCGCTGTTTTCCGCAATTCCATCATTTCCTACATCACCATCTACACTGTCGGCAAATCCGTCCAGGTCAGTATCGGTAAAATTGTCCACCTGACCATCATTGTTGCTATCGGTTTCTCTGGCTTCCAGTACGTCGGGAATACCGTCGTTATCACTATCCAGATCGCGGTAATTGGGAATTCCGTCTCCATCAAGGTCTATCGCACCTAAACCATTGCCAGAACCTGCTACACCATTACTGGCATCTACATTCTGAGACAAACCATCGTTATCCGGATCTGTATAATTATCGATGGTACCATCACCATTGGCATCTACGCCCCAACTTTCCACCACATCTGGAATACCATCGTTATCACTGTCTTTATCAATAAAATCAGGAATACCATCTTTGTCAGTATCCATATTGTCGTTCACTCCATCTCCATTAGTATCAATAAAACCGGGCCAGTTGTTATCCATAAAATTGACAACGCCATCATTATCTGCATCGGCCCCCGGATCGAAATTGTCGTTTAATCCGTCCACATTGTTGTCTACCCAGCCCGGATAGTCCGTGTCAAGCCAATTGGGTATGCCATCACTGTCTGCATCCTGGATCGCGACGGGATTATTTAATTCGAGATAATCAGGTAAGCCATCATTATCCTCATCAAGGTCAGGGCAATTCTGATGCAGTACGGAAATTTTTATTGTATCGGAACAACCGCTACCTGTATTCGCATAGGCCCAATAAATTCCGGAAGTAGTAATAGGTGTAGTTGGATTAAAAATATTACTGCTAATGAATGGCTTTGCGCTATAAAATGTATACCCGGCATATTGCGCCCAGGGAAGAGTACTGGATAAACTGGGGCAAATATTTACCAGGGTGGTGTCAGGCGGATTATAACAGCCAGGTGCAATAGTATTGGTAACGGGCCCTAAGGCATAACAACCACCACCTGTGGCATAAAGACTCGAATCATAAAGGGCCGATGAAGTCGTTTGTCCTATATAATCGATCCTGGCGCTATTATTTACGGTATTTCCGCAAGCAAGAATAGCACAGGAACGGGTAGCAATTACATCAAAGCTAACAGTGCCTGAACCTCCTGCTGCAATAGTACCGCCGGAACTCGCATTAGCACCTGTCCCTATCCGAAAGGTAACCAACCGGGAAGCAGGATTATATTCCGCCTGGTCGTCTCCGGAACCATCCGTTTTCGCAATACCATTAATGCGTAGGCTTCCGGGAACGATGCCCACATTTAAAGGCAATAAATCGGTTATTACTGAATTTAAGCTTACGTCATTTCCCAAATTATTAAAATTGATCGAATAGCGAAGTACGTCTCCGCCATTCAACGTACCCCCATTCAGGTCAACCGACGATTTCTGTAGAGCGAAAGAAGGGTTGTACTGCGATATTGAGGTGGTAAGCACCTGCACAACATAGTTTTCAGATGGAGAAGCAAATCTTACTGTTGCACCCGTTTGGCTATTGCCAAGCAGCGCGTTGGCTGGATTAGGCAGATCTATTATATTGGCATCATAGCCTAAAGTATTTTTATATGCAGGATTGCGTGCCGTGGTAACTGCTCCTTTAATGGCTATCGTACTATTCCACATATCATTTGTTCCGCTGGTGGGCACAAGCGCAGTGTTCGCGAGGCTGGTGAAGGAAACAGCTCCGTTTTGTTTAAAGCTAAAAGAATCAGTTGAACTACGGTCTCCATCATATACTACCGCACCTAACTCACAGCTGACTGCTCCACCGGGAGGAGTTTGAAATCCATTAATCAGCACATCTATCGGAGCACTTCCACTCTTTACCATCTGGTTACCGTCAAAAACGGTAAGGTTCCGAATGGGCAATGTGGAATTGGCATAAACTATAACAATGGTCCAGCCGCCATACGCGTCCAGAATTCCAACCGGAGAAGCCACATTGGCTACCGTATAAGTTCCGTTGGGACTACTTGTATTGATAAGCCCCGTAATGTTTGCAAAACATTTATACCCGGTATGGGTAAATGTAGGGAAGAGAGTAGCATTATGATAGTCAGTTTGAGAAGAGGTAACAGTAGTATAGCTACCGGCACCGGGAATTTTCAATAAACAGGTATTTTCCCCGGTAATCCAGGCTACATTGGTACCATTATTTCCCTGGCCCGCTCCCCAATACAAACCGGCAAATAATACATTATTGCAAGAAGTGGAGATATTCAAATCGGCGGTGGATGAATTAAAGGTACTGTTGGCCGTTACCCCCAGTATTTCCATATCATAATACATTTCACTTACGTTCCTGTTTTGCACATGCACCTCCACTGCGATAGTATTATTGCCATTATTGAAAAAGGCCGGGCTAAGATCTACTGTTGCATTGGGTGTAACGGCAGGCAAATTATTGGAAGCGGCCGTCGTATTGGTAATTGCTCCGGCGGGCATATAATCCCGATACCTTTCTGTTCCATTGATATAAACTACAATACCATCATTTCTTTTTATGTTTAATCTTATGGCGGAATAACTCGCCGGGTTAACAATATTGGCAACTTTTTGAAAATAATAGGTCCAGTATTTATTACATGCGGCTAATGGGGTACAAACCGGAAGACATCCACTCGGGATACAGGTAGTTTGAGTTGAACCATACCCAAACATACCATTCCCGCTTGCCCATCCGGCTCCCAATAAATATCCAACGGTATTCCATGCACCCGGGTTAACCGGCGGAAGGTTACCATTTGAGTAGTAATTCCACACAGAACCAAAATTCATTAAAGGAGTAGTTGCATTATCAACATCTATATTTATACCGGCATTCCCATTTTTTGTGGTACCTGCAGGGGGCGCTTCGTCTGTCCCCGGTACGCTGGTTCCAATACCCGTGGAAGAAATTATACTGTTGGAAACGTAGGTAATATTACCCCGAACAGAATTATTGTTATACCGGATGGTAAACGGTCTGGCCTGGCCAAAACCATTAATGGCGGATAATAAGGCGACAAAGAACAGGAGTAAATTTGTTTTCATAAGAATTGAATTACTGGTCTTCAAACGGTATTGGATTCATTTCCTCACATTACGATCTTCATTCGCCTGCGCACTATCATTCTATCAACGATTGGAACATTTCCTCCATCAAAATTTAGATAATAACTCCATGAATGCAATTTTTACATCTTTTATCCGGCGATGAAATCAGTACTTTTAACGAAAATATCAGGCTATTAGTAAGTGTAAAAAGACATATATTTTTAAATTCCGGTTAATAATCTGAAGTAAGTAATTTATGAGATTCTCCAATAGGGAATTACACTTAGAAAACTTCTTAACTCGTAATACTAATACTTTTTCAAAAACGTTCTATTAATTAATACCCCAGCAGGGAATTCAAAATCCATTTGATGAAAAACATAAATTCTACCCTAAGAATTTTATTAACGCTAATTGCATTTGTAATTACTCAGCAACTTCTTGCCGATACTACTTTTGTAAAATTCGGTTCCACCTGGAAATACCTGGATGTCGGATCGGCCGCTC
Source organism: Chitinophagaceae bacterium (assembly GCA_031360425.1). Lineage (GTDB taxonomy): Bacteria > Bacteroidota > Bacteroidia > Chitinophagales > Chitinophagaceae > Endoryza. Next base: position 145,174 of record JANMBO010000011.1, read on the forward strand.
CCACCGGATCAGGGGCCGCTGATTGGAGAAATATCGCATTCAATGATGCTTCCTGGAGCAGCGGACCTGCAGAACTTGGTTATGGAGATAACGATGAAAGAACCATTGTAAGTTATGGAGCCAATCCTAACAGTAAATATACCAGCACCTATTTCCGCTTTATTGTTGATATACCGAATAAGGCTCTTTTTACCGGAATGCGAATTAATACATACGCCGATGATGGAGTCGTGATTTATGTAAATGGAACAGAGGTAGTGCGTACAAATATGCCGGCAGGTGCTACCACTTATTCTATGTTGGCCACCGCGGCCGCAACAGAAGATGGTAATGTAATAACCCAATCAGACATTGCGACAACCAGTTTCGTAAATGGCAATAATATAATTGCTGTTGAAGTACACCAAAATGCTGTAACCAGTTCGGATTTAACTTTCGATCTTGAATTGATAGGTAAAACGGCCGGCACTTATAATATCAGCCGGGGGCCGTTTATGCAAATGCTGGCACCAGATGGCGTTACCTTTAAATGGACCACCAGCGCCAATGCAGATTCCAGGATTATATACGGAACGGACCCCAACAACCTGAATAATACTGTAACCAATAGTTCCCTGGTAACCGATCATGAATTAAGGGTTACGGGACTTAGTGCTGATATGAAGTACTACTATGCAATCGGATCCACCGGGTGGATAGTAGAAGGCAGTTACCGGAATTATTTTGTTACCGCTCCTCTCAAAACCACTACCCGAAAAATACGGATTGGTGTTTTTGGTGATCCGGGTACAGCGAATGCCAACCAAAAATCCACCCGCGACTCCTACCTTTCATTGAAAACATTTGCCAATAATTCTGACCTTGCCCTCTTCCTGGGTGATAATGCCTACAATGGTGGATTGGATGCTGAGCATCAAACCAACTTTTTTAATATATACGACGATAACGTGCTGGATAATCACCCCCTCTTTCTCGTTCCGGGAAACCATGAATATAATAATAGTCCTGGTACCGGTGGGCTGGCGGGAACCCATGCAATTCCTTATTATTCTATATTCAGTTTACCCACCAACGCGGAAAGCGGGGGCACCGTTTCCGGAACAGAACATTATTATTCGTTTGATTACGGAAATATTCACTTTATAATGCTGGATAGCTATGGATACGATGGAAGCAAATTGTTATATGATTCTACCGGCGCACAAGCTCTTTGGTTAAAAAGTGACCTGGCTTCCTATACAACGAGCGCTACCCGGAGGAAATGGATTATTGTAAGCCTGCATCATCCTCCGTATACGCATGGCACCCATAATAGTGACTCTGAGGGAGACCTGGTAGCCATCCGACAGCAAATAACGCCGATCCTTGAACGATTTGGTGTAGACCTGGTATTGGCAGGCCATAGTCATGTGTATGAAAGAAGTTTCCTGGTGCAGGGTCATACAGGCCTTTCCGGAACTTTTGCCGCAGCTAATAAGAAAAGCAGCTCCAGCGCCCGATACGACGGAACCAATGGAAATGTGGCAGGATCCGATTCCAATGCGGCTACTTCTTCCTGCCCTTATTTTATGATAGATTCTTCCAGTAACAAGGGTACTGTATACGTTGTAGCTGGTTCTGCCGGGCAAATTGGCGCCGCCACCAATTCCATTTTCCCGGTGTTCTACTATAAAAATTATAGCGGTAGTACCGGCGGCGAAACAGGAGTACTTTACCTGGAAGTAGAAGACAACCGGATTGATGGAAAATTTGTTGGTACAAGTGGAACCATCCGCGACCGGTTTACTATAATGAAGGGAGTAAATAAATCCGGCAATATTTCCGTAAAAGTGAATACCAGCAAAATACTAACCTCTTCGTGGATAGGTGGATATAACTGGTATATGGCTCCTGCCCCGCCCATTACAGTGATCGGAACTGGCCGCAGCCTTTCCATAACACCCAATACGCTCGGAACTTATACTTATTATGTAAATGACAGCATTGCGCCGAAAACAACCTGCATTTCCGACACCTTTACAGTGCAGGTTTTAGCCTCACTGGCTGTTACCCTTCAATCATTGGAAGTATTTGCAAAAAATGAAGCTGCTTACCTTCAATGGACTACCTCCTTTGAAGAAAATAGTGAAAATTTTACGATTGAAAGATCTGTCAATGGAAGAGATTTTGATTTCCTGATGATAGTGAAAGCGGCGGGCAATTCATCGACCCCGGTACGATATGAATATATTGATTACAGGGTAAAAGAAGGAACATACTATTACCGGCTCATTCAAACGGATAAGGATGGAAAAAGCAGAGTACTTGGAACCCGAAAAATAAATTTCAAAAGCAGCCTGTCATTTTCGATTGTTATTAAGCCGAATCCAGTGATGAATAACCAGGTAACCGGAATTATTCATAGTGATAAAAAACAATTTCTTCAACTCCGGGTTATTGACATGAACGGTAATGAAGTGTACAAGTCGCGCATCCGGGCTGAAGCGGGAGACAACAAATTCGGCTTTCCCCTCAAAGCCGGAAGTTATGTACTCACTATTATTCGACCTGATGGAAAGCAAATCAGGGAAAAATTAATTGTTAATTGATCGTCCTATATAATTTTCTGATAAATCCCTTTTCAATGAAAAAGGGATTTTTATTTTAAACAAGAATTTAGGTGTAGGATGCGTTAAAGAGCAAAACCTATTCAAATTAACCTGTAACATGAGCGTCAAGAAAAAATTATTGATCTGTTGTTTGGCAATCGCGCTTTTTTTCTTTTCGTTTACACTAAGCGAATCTTTA
>JANMBO010000030.1:0-7694 GCA_031360425.1 Chitinophagaceae bacterium
TTGGGAATCTTATTTTAAAATAAGTTCACTTAATTCAGTGCAGGGAAATGCAAATAAAGAAATTCCTTTAGTGTTTATCGTTTCAAATGAAGGGCAAATTCCTCTTGTGGCTGCAGTGCTTCAGCAAAAAAGAAAAGTAGCTATTATTCAGCCAGAGGGTAAACAACTGCGTCCGGGTAATTCAGTAAACTTTTATATTCAGGATAGCATACTTATTAAAGTGCGGTCGGATGAGGTGTTAAACCAAGATGGTTCTTTATTAATCATTCAGCCCAATGATACCTGGTCGTCGGCTGAGCCCTATACTGCGGCTATTACAAAAGCAGAGAAACTGATTTCGAATGGATTTCATAAAGAGATAAAATTTACCCAGTATGCCCCGATGCCGATAACCCGTATTTCTGATTTTACGAATCAAAAGAATTATCCTTCCATAGGTTATAGAATGCTGGCTGCTGCAAAAATATTTTCAACTATAGATTATTTCTTTGCCAATAAACATCTGATGGACAAAAATTGGGAATCATCTTATAAAGAAATGATTCCAAAATTTATCGAAGCTAAAGATTCATTGCAATACATGAGAGCTATTGCAGAGCTTTATGCAAATATTGACGATAGTCATGGGTTTATCACAAGACCTGCTGATGGCTTTAGTTTGAGGTTAAATCCAATTATTCAGGGAAGGGGCAACTTCGTTCCACCCGTAATTACCCGAGTAATTGAAAACAAAGTGGTCGTCATTGGCATTTACGATGATTCCGTTTGCAGATCGATTGGCATTAAGAAAGGAGATGTTATACTTTCAATCGATGGGAAGGACGCCATGCACTTGGTAGAAGATGCCAAAAAATATCAATGTGCATCCACAAAAGCTTCCCAGACTTTCTATGTCAGCAGTTTTATATTATTTGGGAAAGAAGGGCAAATACAAAAATTAAAAGTGCTTAATGAAAATGGGAAAATAAAGGATGTTTCTATGCCAACATTGAGGGAGTTTACGGGTGATTTTTGGCCTCCGGACGATTACGTTTATAGATTGTTCTCCTATAATGAACATACTACAATTAAAATGCTTACCAAAGGCATTGGATATGCCGACCTTAGTGGCAAGTTGACGGATTCAGATAATGATTCAATTGTAAGAATGCTCAAACATACAAAGGCAATCATTTTTGATATGAGAGGCTATCCGCATGGAAATGGAATGAATTCTTTTGCAGGCATATTATGGAAGTCGAAAACAAAGGGGGGTGGAAAATATGTTGTCCTTGCCCCGTCTTCGAAAAACTTTCCAAATAATCCGCAGGTAGATATTGAAGATACCCGAACCATGACCTTTCATGGTTCGAGCAATACTTATGCTGGTTGGATTTATCGCGGAAAAACAGTAGTGCTAACAAACGAATGTGCTCAAAGCTTTGCAGAAAATGTTGTTGGAGGACTAAAAGATATGAGTGATGCAACAATTATTGGAAGCCCGACAGCTGGAGCGCAAAGCGGCACAGAAAATTTTAATATACCGGGTAATATTACTTTATGGTTGAGTGGAGGTAATTTGTTGCTGCCCAATGGTAAAAGTTTCATGCGGTTTGGATTTCAGCCGGATATTAAAGTTCGCCCAACTATTAAAGGAATACAGTTGGGGAAAGATGAAGCACTGGAAAGGGCCGTTAAATTTTTACAGACAGGAAAATAAACTTAGGCTTATTACGCGTGAAGTTTTTATTGAATGCAAAGTGACAAAGAATTAAATTCAGAAAGCCGAACGCACAACAGTGGGTTTTCTGCTATGCTGGCAGACGAATATATCCTCCTCATTTTATCGCTATCAGCAGTAGTTCCAGCCGACGTAATTCCATTTGGCTTTTAGTTGTTAACTTCATCATCAGTTTTTTAATCGGCTTCAGTTGCCGGGCTGACCGTTATAAAATACCAGCCCTGCGGCAAGCCTCGAACGTTGTGCGTTAAATGGACAGCCTTACTCTAAAAAATAATTATGATTAAGTCCCGATATTTTTGGATAGCAGCTATAATGGTGGCAGTAATCCCTTTGTTATCTATAGACATTGCACAGCATTATCTTGACTGGCAAAATGAAGTAAGAGAAGAATTAATAACTGTCGTACAAAATGTATATTCTTTCGACAAACAACAAAAAGCAACCATTCTCGATAAAGTGTTTGAAAGAAATCAAACATTGACTTTTTTAATTTATATAAAATGCTTTTCGATTTTAGTTTTACTGGCTTTAAGTTTCTTTTTTTTTAGACTCTACAAACAGCAACAAAGTCCTAACTTCCTTACGCCTTTTCTTTATACCGTAACTCTTATATCTTGCTTTATTCTAATAAAAATATTCTTGGTAAACCGAGTAAATACAAATGGCAATATCCAAATTTTGACACTTAGTCCTGAAACCTCATCCTTTCAGACATTATACAATGAGAATTTTAAAGGAAAGGTTGTTTATGTAGATTTTTGGGGAACAACTTGCGGACCTTGCTTACAGGAATTTAGAGATTTTACGAAACCATTAAAAGATAAATATAAACTAAGACGTGACATAAGCTATTTATATGTTGCCCAAGGCAACAAATATTTGTGGCACAAACAAATAAAAAAATACAAGGTGGAAGGAACTCATGTTTTTGTAAACCTGAACCAATATGAAAGCCTTTATATGCAATCAACTAATGACAGTATAGTTTTAATGCCACATTATTTAATTATTGACAAAAAGGGCATTATAGTGGAAAGAAATGCCAAACAACCGAGTGACAGGGATTCTTTATATGCTCAACTCGACAAGTACTTGACAGAGAACTAATCGACAAATGAACTACGCACAACATTGCTTGCTGCAAGTGGGGCAGGCGGAATAACAATGGGCATTTGTAATTCTATTTTACTTTTGTTCGGGCTTGACAAACATCGCTGAACTTTTGTACTTAACTTCAACTTTATATTTTCAATCAGCAGCGGTTCCGGGCAGACGGAATTCTTTCCCCACCTGCACAAAGCCCTGCTCGTTTTGCATCAAGCTATTGTCAGCAGTATTCACAAACAAATGACTTCAAAAAAAAAATGAAATAATATAACCGAATTCAATGTCTCAATCCCGCCAACTCGCTGCCATCATGTTCACTGATATCGTCGGGTACACAGCTATGATGCAAGCCGATGAGCAAAAAGCAGTAGCGGTTATCAAACATTATAATACAACCCTTGAAAAATTGGTGAGCCAGTATAATGGACAGGTTTTGAATTATTATGGTGATGGAAGTCTTTGTATATTTTCCAGTGCCACCGATGCAGCCAATTGTTCTTTAGCTGTTCAAAAAGAATTGAAAAATGAACCGGTAGTTCCACTTCGCATCGGCTTACATATTGGCGAAGTTTTTTTTGAAGATGCAAAAGCATTGGGGGATGGAGTAAATGTGGCTTCAAGAATTCAGTCACTTGGACAGGAAAATACGATTCTTATTTCTGAAGAAGTCCATGATCAAATAAAGAACAATACTTCAATTACTGCTGTATCACTCGGACACTTTGATTTTAAGAATGTAGATAAATCGCTGGAAGTATTTGCCCTGACTAATGATGGATTGTTTGTGCCACAGCGAAAAAAGATGGAAGGAAAACTGAAGAAAAAAAATGTGCGAAGACGAAATGTAATTGCCGCTCTTTCATTAACCGTAATAGTTGTGGCCGTATTTTTTATTTATAAAAAAATCTTTTACCATCCCCGCTTCACCGGAAAAGAAAAATCTATTGCTGTGCTGCCCTTTACCAATATGAGTACTGATAAAGAGAATGAATATTTCAGTGATGGGATGACGGAAGAGATCACCACACAGTTATCAAAGATTACGGACCTGAAAGTGATTGCAAGAACCTCTGCTATGCTGTATAAGGATTCAAAAAAGTCCGTTAAAGAAATTGCAGAAGATCTTCATGTTGCGGCTATCCTTAAAGGCAGTGTACAGAAAATAGGAAATGAAATTAAAATTACAGCGCAGTTGATTGATGCCAATACCCAGGAACATATCTGGGCTGATAAATATGAAAAAGATCTAAAAGATGTTTTTTCTATTCAAAATGAAGTTGCCAGGCACATTGCTGTTGCTTTGCAAATAAAACTTTTTAAGACCGCAGAAAAACAGATAGTAAAGAAAGAAACAGAAAGCCTGGAAGCCTATAATTTATACCTGAAAGGCCGTTACTATTTGAGCAAAGGTTCAGAAAATGACCTGGAAAAAGCCATTAAGCATTTCGGGAAGGCAATTGAAAAGGATACCGGTTATGCCAGGGGCTATGCAGGACTGGCAGATGCGTACCTGATGCAGGGTGAATTCGAATATATACCCGGGATTGAAGCATGGCCGAAAGCAGAAGAATTTGCCAGAAAAGCATTAAGCATTGATGAAACGCAGGCTGATGCACACAATTCATTAGGACATTTAAGCATTCATCGCTTTAACTGGTCAACGGCTGAACGGGAACTTAAACGGGCTATTGAATTGAACCCCGGATATGCGGATGCCCACCATTTCTTTTCACAGTATCTCTCCAATATTGGTTTGATGGATTCATCTATTGCGGAAGCATTACGTTCGCAAGCACTGGACCCGCTTTCACTTCTGGTCAGCAGCACGGTTGGCCTGCAGTATTACCGTGCCCGGCGATGGGAAGAAGCGGAAGCACAATTCAAACTGACCCTTGAGATGCATCCTGATTATTTGCGTGCCCGAAGAAATCTGGGAAGGGTTTACCTGGCTAAGGGAATGCATCGTGAAGCGATTTCGGAACTTGAAAAATCCGTGACTCTTGCAAAAAATAATCCCGTTGCATTGGGTTATCTGGGCAATGCCTATGGGTTTATCGGAGAAAAGGGCAAGGCATTGACTATACTTAACAAACTCAGGATAATACCGGGCAAAAAGTATATCTCGGGAGAAATCGCCATGGTTTATATCGGGCTCGGAGATAAGGACAAAGCTTTTGAATGGTTAAATAAGGCCTGTGATGAACTGTCTTCGATTTTATTGCATATAAGAGCTGACTGGGTATATGATCCCATACGTTCTGATCCAAGGTTTTTCTTATTATTAAAAAAAATGGGATTGGAATAAATAGAAGACATCACCGACAACCCGGTTTTTAATTCTTGATTTTGAATTTAGTAATTGGGAATATATGAGCACCTCCCACCAACCCGCTGCCATCATGTTTACTGACATCGTCGGGTACTCGGCCTTAATGGGAAATGATGAAAAAAAATCTTTTGAGCTACCTAAACAAAAACAGGTGCTTACAAAAACCTATCATTGAAAAATTAAACGGAAGATGCATAAAAGATTATGCGATGGCGTTATGGCAAATTCCAAAACAGTTTCTGATGCAGTGAATGCGGGTATAAAAATCAAATTTTTTTTGGTAAATAAGTATGGTTGCGATATAGATACCTTGAAGGTCGAGCAGCACGAACGCAAATCAAAAATATTTGCAAAAGCAGGGCTGGACAATGTAACATTTGCTATGTGCAAGCATCAGCAGCCCTGCCTACGCTGCCGCTTCGGCGGGCAGGGGTTCGGGCTCGACGTTCAATTTTCAGCTTTAGTTTGTAACTTCAAGAATATATTTTCAATCGGGCATTTGTACCGGTCCGGACGTTCAATGAACCTGCCTGACGGCAGACAGGATCCCTGCCTTCACAAATGCTCAAACCTGGTGCGCCATGCTAAAAAACCTTAAACAATTAACCACCAAATCATAAAAAAGATGACGAAGAGTTCACTATTCGCATCAACCTGCTTAATGGGCATATTAATTCTTAATAGCTGTAGCAATGATGACAATTCAAAAACGACAGCAGAAAAAGAAGCAAAGGAGATGCAAACTGAAACCGTTGAGTATTTTAATCTACGGCCAAAACTGGAAAAAGACTATGGCTACTCTCATGCGGTAAAAATTGGTGACGACCTGAAGATTTCCGGGGCTGTAAGTATGAACGATTCAGGTATTATAGTTGCACCTGGCAACATGGAACAACAGATGAAAAATTGTTACAGCGACTTAGAAAAGATATTACAACATTATGGATATTCTTTTGATGATGTAGTGGCGGAAAATATCTATACAACCAGTATGGCAGACTTTATCAAAGTATCTGGCTACCGTAATTCAATTTATAAAAAGCAATTCCCAACCGGCACCTGGCTGGAAGTAAAAGGATTGGCAGTAGAAGGACAGTTGATTGAGATTGACATGGAGGCTCATAAAGCGAAGTAATAATCTTCCGGTGTATACAAGCACGACCGCCCGACTTTCGGTTTGCTGTTATTAGATTAACTTTTCCAGTATGCAAAAAAGAAACCTTCTATCCTTATTTTTTCTTTGTTTTTTAGCCTGTAAAAACTCGGGCCAGGATAACCAGGCGAAGCAAGAGAAGTTTGACAAGATAAAATGGGCAACAAAGGAGGGCCCGGATTATCCATACAGAGATAAAATGCTAAACGATTTAATATCTAATTATGAATTGCATGGCACAAAAAAAGATTCACTGGTACACCTGCTCGGTTCGCCGGACAGAAGCGATAGTAGCTACCTGTTCTATAGGATAGCTCAGGAGCGATTGGGTTTTTTCCCTCTTCATACGAAAACCTTGGTAATTAAATTAACTAAGGATAGTTCGTTGGAATGGAGAAAGATTCATGAATAGAAAAAGCGACTAGCCCCGATTGTTGCAAGCATTTGTACTGATTGTGCAATGAGACACCGTGAATATCCAGGGAAATAAAATAAAACCAGAAATAATATGAGTGCCACTATTGAAATAAAAAAAGATTTGGCTGCAAGAAAAATTATGGTGACCAGCCAATTCCATGCTTCTTTAGAAAATCTGTGGGATGCTTTCACCAACCCGGAGACACTGGAAAAATGGTGGGCGCCTAAACCTTACGAGGCTTTTACAAAAAAAATACATTTCGCTGATGGCGGACAATGGCTGTACTATATGTTGTCGCCTGAAGGAGAAAAGCATTGGAGTATTGCTGAGTTTAAAAATATTCATCCCAAAGAATCATACGAAGTCTTTGATGCTTTTTGTGATGAAGAAGGAAAAATAAACACAGATTTACCCCGAATGAACTGGACAAATAGTTTCCGGGAAAAAAATGGCATGGCAACCGTTACTAATGTGATAGCCTTCGCTAAAGAAGAGGATATGAAAAAGATACTTGAAATGGGTTTTGAAGAGGGTTATACAACGGGATTAAATCAATTACAAAAATTACTTGGGTAATATCAACTAATCGGCAGTACATTTATCCGCTGCGGATGTTTTGTTTTTAGCCCAAAGTATGCGGTGTAAACTATTTGTGTGGCGGACCGATTGTATTAATATTAATTGAGTGTTGGTATGTCCAGGAAATGTTCGCAAGGTTGACCGCAAACGGTTGTGATTTGCTTTCAAATTGTTTTGTGACTTGGTTCTTACACAACTGACCTTGCAACGGTTATTGATAATCTTCAGTTGTGATTTGCTTTCAAATTGTTTTGTACCTTGGTTCTTACACAACCAGTCCTTGAAAGCCCATTAGCATATATAGGTTGTGATTTGCTTTCAAATTGTTTTGTACCTTGGTTCTTACACAACCATATCTTCTGGAATATCTTTAGTTCAAGGTTGT
>JANMBO010000054.1:0-21745 GCA_031360425.1 Chitinophagaceae bacterium
TGAGCGTTCTATTTCGAATCCTTTATTGTTTACCTCAAGGGTTGATTTCCATTGCAGGGCAGTAAATCCATTTACAACGGCTCCTTTAAAGTAGAGAAGATTTACCGGTACGGCAAAAGGAACAACGGCATCAAACATTCCAGATCCGTGAGTCCCCACCAGCAATCTGTTGTCACTTGGCCGGTACGCCATTGTGCTAACAACTGAATTTCCAATGGTAGTACTCCCTTCTTTTGCCCAAAGAGTGGCACTGCCGTTCAAATCATTTGTGCTATATAACCCGGTAGAAGTACCTATATAATACTCAATATTATTGGTGGCCTGAGGAGCATTAGGGCCCGGGGCTCCGGATGTTATTACCATTTCAACAGATCGGATAGATGGAAGGGACACCACAGGTCCTTCTATACTAGTCCAGGTAGGAGTACCACTCGTGGCATTGCCACAAAACCAGATATTACTTGATAAGCTATAATTAGAATAAACAGCCACTACCGTATCACTGCTTCGCGGGTTCACTGCTATATCAATGATTGTACCGACCGGCATTCCTGCGCCAGAATTGATTTGTACGGGTACTGCCGAACCAGCAATTGCATTTACCGGATCGTCTAGTCGAAATACTCTACCATCATTTGTGCCAAAATATAATTTGCTCCTGGTAGCACTATAGGTTCCTCTTGAAGTAGCGATCGACCGAATATTGATAGCACCGATTGTTGTTCGTACGCCCGTTAATTCACTAAAATTTACTGCAAAACTAGTAGCAGTAGTAGCGCTTGTTGTTCTCCATAGCTCATTAAAATCTACATAATAGAGGTTTTCGGTATTATCGGGGTCAAGATGAAAAAGTGTGACAAACAGTCTGTTTGCCGATAATCCCGATGATGGGGTTAGATTGGCATTAATACTTCCTTCTGGTAACCCTGGTGCCCTGCGAAACATACTCCCGCTCTGAAATCCTACAAAGTGCATAGAATTACTTGCAGAAATTCCAACAGAAACGCCATCTCCGCTCAGCGCTTTGGTGAATGCGTTAGTACCACCGCCCCTGTAAGAAGTACCATTATCCTGCGCACCACCAAGATAATTGCTGGAACCATTGGTGGGGTCAATGGCAGCATAATAAAATTGATAGGTCGTTAAACCGCCACTAATGTCAGTCCAGCTGATAGATGAAGCTGTATTATCTGTTGTTCGTTGTACGCCTCCATCATTTCCGCACAACATGATATTTGGAGAACCAGGTTGAAATGCAATGGCATGGATATCTGAGTGAGATTGGGCATAAAGAGCGTATCCGCCAGAACCAGCATAGCCACCAACGCGTGTATTTGTATACCCTGCTGTTGTAAATAAATCAGCAGAATTAAGCCGGTAGATATTGGTGCCCCCGATGAAAACTACATTGGAATTACCGGGTTTTACAGATACAATAAGATCATATCCGGTTTGGGTGGCAAATGGATCATTTCCGTCAGAACATCCCGTTTCATCAGGCAGGCCGGCGCTTAAATCTATCCAGGTACCCGTGGTTGTATCGTATTTGCCAAATTCTGCTTCGGGGGCAGGTGTTCCTGCACAACTTGATGACGTTCCATTGGAATAAAGGGCAAACACATTTTTTTCATCGTTGGGGTCGATCGCCAAAACAATTCTTTCAAGAGGAACGCGATTGGGTGAAGTGCCCCCAATACCTATCGTATTCACATTAAACCAGGCGGGAGTACCGCCCCCGGCGATGCGCGTCCAGGTACCCAGGGTATTTCTCCTCCACACCCCTTCATTGGCAACCGACGTTGCGGTGGTGGGCAATGCACCGTTGCCTGGGAAAGCCGCATACACCACTCCGTCAGTACCGACCTTAACATCTACCACGCCGGTGGTGTTTCCCGCGAATGTTCCTATTTCAGAAACCCAGGAAGAAGTTCCAAAAGGTAATCGCGAAACGGTATTCATGGTTCCGGCGTACAAATCTCCGTTAACGGGGTTTACCGCTAAACTTGAGACAATATCAAAACGACTATCAAAGTTTTCTAATGTTCCTTCCGAAAAGGGGGTATTCAAAATTTTTGTCCAGTTAGCTCCATTGTCAGTCGATTTATAAATACCAAAACCAAAATAAAAAGAACTGGTAGCGGATGCGGAATTTCCAAGTCCTTCCCCGGTGCCATAATACCAGGTATCCTGGAAACCTGGCCGAGGATCCTGGGCAATACAAGTAACACTATATAAAAAATTGGATGGCGAAACTTTTGTCCAAGTGCCCCCATTATTTACACTCTTAAATACACCTCCGCTAATACCGCTTGCAAAAATAATTTGATTGCTTGTTCCATTATACCGCACATCATATATCAATCCGCGTATACGCCCACCCAGGTTGGAAGGTCCTGCGAATGTATAGGTGTTTGCCAGTGATGGACTAATTAATAGATTTTGTTTTAAAGGGGCGGCCTCTGCTGCCTGTAATTCCATCAACCGTATGTTTTCCGGGATCCTGCCGGACTTTGGATCTTTAAGCATATCAAACTCCTCCTGCGCCCGCATTTGAGGGTTTTCGGCTGCTTCACTGACTAATTCACTTTCGTTAAGATCAGTCAATCGGATGATTGGCTCCACTTGCTTTTTATAAATTTTCTTTCCTGTTAAGGTGGCAAGAATGGCGCTGGAAATGACAAGTAATATTATTGATGACCGTAGTAAAGATTTTTTCATAGCAGCGCTGGTTTTTTGGTTAAGTTAGAAAACTATTATTTTTAACTATTTCAACAGAATCTTAAAGTTATTAATTAAATCACAATTATAATAAACGGATTGGTATTCACTTAAATAATTCTATGGCATCAAAAAGTCTTTTTAACCCCACCAAACCTAATTGAAATTTAGCTGCATCAAAAAAAAATCCCGCCGTAGGCGGGATTGTGTATTGTAAGTAACCTTTTAATAATCTTACCATTTATCAACTTCCTCCATACTTCCAGGGGAAGCAGAAGTACCATTTTCTGATGGTGTTTGAACAGGAACGCTCGGTACATCCGGGGCACTGACAATAACCGGAGGCTCCGCATTCATTGCTGTACCGCCACCTTCTCCATTGTCCTCACCTTCTATTACCTGGTCGTGATTAAATGCATCAAAATTAAAATCCGGCATCAGGTCAGTTTTTACATAATCTACCGCTTCGCCCAGGCCCTTTACAAACTTGTTGAAATCTTCTTTATACAGAAAGATTTTATGCCGGTCGTACCCGTTACCGTCAAATTTTTTACGGCTTTCCGTGATGGTAATGTAATAGTCATTACCGCGGGTTGCTCTCACATCAAAGAAGTAGGTTCTGCGTTTGCCGGCCCTGATCCGTTTGCTGTAAACGCTTTCCATTCTTTTGTCATTGTTTTCGTACGCCACGTTTGGTTGTTTTTTCTGTTTACAATTAGCTTGTTAAAAATGAAGACACAAATATAATATTGTTTTCGAACCAGCAAAATTTCCGGCAAATTATTATGGCTTAAATCGCTGAAATACAAAAAATAGTGAGCCGGGTCGCCCTTATTGCCTATTTAAGGAGGGTATTTCCTTTTTCCTGGCGCTGTTGCTCATTCAAAAAATAATAATACCCTTTTCGGGCGATTAGCTCGGCATGCGTACCCTGTTCAATTATTTTGCCTTCTTCCAGTACGATAATCTGGTCGAATTCTACGGAAGGCAAAATCCGATGTGTTATAATAATAGCTGTTTTATTTTCCAAGAAAGTATTCAGGTAAGCGAGTATTTCTTTCTCTGTTTTAGTGTCTACGGCGCTCAGGCAATCGTCAAAAATAACGATGTGGGGATCTTTTATTAATGCGCGGGCAATGGAAATTCGTTGTTTTTGCCCTCCGCTCAAATTTACTCCCCGCTCTCCAATCTGTGTTTTATATTGATTTCTGAATCCGATTATTTCTTTCTCCACATTGGCATACACAGCAGCCTGCCTGATGTTTTCCTGGGAAGTCTCATCTACCCCAAAAGCAATATTATCAGCCACACTGTCACTAAACAGAAATACATCCTGCGGTACGTAACTGATCTGCTTGCGCAAATGCTGGATATCCATTTTATTAATATCATTGCCATCGATACGAATGGAGCCCCGCGTGGGATCGTACATCCGAAGTAATAATTGAGCAATAGTGGTTTTGCCGCTACCCGTATGTCCCACGATCGCCACTTTTTCACCCTTTCTGATAGAGAGGGTAAAATCTTTTAACGCATGGATTCCAGTATTGGGGTACGTAAAATCTACTTTATCAAAAACAATATTTCCTTCCAATTCTGGTGTGATTGAATTATTCGGACTAAGAATAACGGGCTCCGTTTGTAAGAATTCATTCAGTCGCTTTTGCGAGGCTGCGGCCCGCTGAATCATACTGGCTGTCCACCCGATGGCGCTTACCGGGAAAGTAAGCATGTTTACATACATAACAAATTCAGCAATGGTACCTACCGTTACGTTATGCTCTTTATTTATCGCGTATAATCCCCCCATCATTATAGCAAGGAGGGTGCTGAGGCCAATCAGCAACGCCATAGATGGAAAATAAATGGCTTCCACTTTGGCTAATCCAACCGCGTTACTTTTATATTCTTCGCTGTTGCGGTTAAAAAAGAATCGCATGGATTTTTCCTGGACAAATGATTTTATTACCCGGATACCGGAATAAGACTCCTGCGCATTGGTAGTAAGATCGGAAAGCAGCGACTGAATCTGTTCACTTTTTTTATTGATGATGGTATTAACGAAATAAATAGTAACGGCCAGCAACGGCAGCGGAGCCAATACATATAAAGTAAGTATGGGTTGCGTACTGTACATAAAATAAACACTGAAGCCAATGGTGGCTGCCAGGTTAAAAAAATACATTAAGGCGGGGCCTGTATACATACGCACCCGGCCCACATCTTCTGATATACGGTTCATCAGGTCACCGGTACTATGTTGCTTGTAGAAATTGGTATCCAGTTTCAGGTAATGACGGAAGACCTCATTCTTTTGCTCATATTCAATAAACCGGCTCATTACGATAATGGTTTGCCGCATGAGAAACATAAAAAAACCACCCAGCAATGCCAGCACCAATAAGGATATGCCACATAATAATACTTTGCTTCCAAAGCTGAATTTTCGTTCTGCAATGGTTGAAATAAGTCGCTTAACCAATACATCATACCGTTCTCCCTTCTTTACCATATCGGCCTCTAACCGTTCAAGCCCCGCCTTATCTTTTTGCTGCAGCACTTCCACCTGTACATTATCAATAACAAATCCCGTAAGCTGGGGTGCCAGGATGCGGAAATAGTTTGATAAAACAATGAAGAGAATACCCAGCATAAACCGCCAGCGATATTTCCAGAAATATTTATTTAACGCCTGTAGATGCCTCAAACTGAAAAAATTTGTGCTAAGTTAACGAAGCTGCAATGGATGGAACGTGAAGAAAATGACAGTTGGAAGTAACCTCATCCAAATTCACCTTTTATTTGACCATCATTAATTTATTTAGAAAGTATGATCATTGCCAAGCCGGCAATGTATAATAGCAGCATGATATATAACAAAGGCTTTGTACCGGTGGGTGCTTTATCAAATTCTTTCCATACATAAATACCCCAAAGTGCTGCTACCACGGTAGCTCCCTGGCCTAACCCATAGGAAATAGCCGGCCCTGCTTTTCCAGATGCAATGATGCTTAAAGACATACCCACACTCCAAATGGCACCACCCCAAAGGCCTATTAAATGGTCTTTGGTTATTCCTTTAAAATAGTGGGTAAATGATATTGGGGTGCCCATAAAAGGACGTTTCATTTGAACCGAATTGAACAATAAACTGCTGGCAACAATTCCCAATGCAAAAAACACCAGGGCCGTATAGGGAGTTAGCTTTCCTGTTTCAGGCATATTGAAGTTAGAAACCATCGAACCTGCCACATACTTATAAAAGAGCCCCATCAGGCACCCGCTTATTACTGACAAGACCAATCCTTTCGTAGAAACTTTCTCCTCAGAATTTTTTTGAAGTTTTTGATACGCCCTGGCATTTAGTATAATCGCCAAGGCAATTAATGCGACGCCTCCAAAAATTAATAAAGGGTTTCCCTGTGGGCTTGAAATATAATTTACTATCACACCTAATACCAATGCAATGCCAATTCCAACGGGAAATGCAACAGACATGCCGGCAATAGCAATGGCGGCCACTAATAATATATTGGCTAAATTAAAAATGACTCCCCCAGACAAAGCTGATAAAATATTATTCGCATCCGCCTGTCTAAAATCATCTGTAAAGGCCCTGCCTTCATTTCCGTTATTTCCCAAGGTAAATGCGAGAAGCAGGGTGGTGAGTAATATTCCAAAGCCATAATCCCAGTAAAAAAGCTCAAACCGCCAGGACTTAGAGGTAAGTTTTGTTGTATTGGCCCATGATCCCCAGCACAGCATAGTTACCACACAAAGCAAAATGGCTAATCCATAATTTTCTACAATAAACATAGGCCGTTTTTATAATGATGATAATTACAAACTAATCTCCTTCCGGTAAGGGATAGAAGATTGAGCACCCATTCTTGTTACCGATATGGAAGCAGCTTCCACGGCGAATTTTATAGTTTGCTCCCAATTCATCTTTTCAGTGATGGCCACTGTTATAGCCCCATTGAAAGTATCCCCGGCAGCTGTAGTATCCTTTGCTGTTACTGGAGGCGCCACTACCTTTAATTTCAACGTCTCACTCTGAAAGTATGCTCCCTGCTTACCTAAAGTGATGATCACATGCTGAACTCCTTTTTTTAAAAATACCGCGGCAGCCTCTGCGGCTGTTGCTTCATCAATAACTTTTATACCTGTTAATATTGATGCTTCTGTTTCATTGGGAGTGATCAGGAATAACCCACTCATCAATTCATCGTCTAGTTTTTGAGCAGGCGCCGGATTGAGGATTACTTTCTGATTATTCCTCCTGGCTATCTTAACTACAGCGGCAATAGTTTCCATCGGGATTTCTAATTGCATTAAAATAATTTCTGCTTCTGCAATATCTTGTACGGTTAAAATATCTGCCGGCAAGAGATTTGCATTAGCCCCCGGAGCAACAGCAATACAATTCTCTCCTTCCTCATTTACCATGATTAATGCCGTGCCCGAAGGCGTTTCATTATCGATAAATACAAAGCGGGTATCAATACGTTCCTGTTGTAAACCGTTTATAGTTTGTTTACCAAAAATATCGTTACCCACTTTTGCTACCAATGTTACTCTACCTCCTAACCTGGCTGCTGCCACTGCCTGGTTCGCCCCTTTGCCACCAGCATTCATTAAGAAGGTGCCACCCAATATGGTTTCTCCGGGCAAAGGAAGTTTCTTTGCTTTTACCACCATATCGGTATTAGCACTACCCAATACGAATATTTTACCAAGCTGCATCTTCGTGTAGTTTATCTAAACAATAAAAGAAACGGATGTTAATTTGAACGATAATGAAAAAGCGAGCAACCCGATGCAATCTGCCTTCCTTTATCTTTTATTGCATAATAATGATTGCTTATTTCAAAACAATTGTTTGAATGGCGTGCGGTAAAATATTTACAACCGTCGCATTTTTACCGATGCACAAATTATACGTTACTTTTTGGTCGCTTTGATTCATTACTACAACAGCAATTTCACCGTTTTTATTAATGAATCCTGTTGTTAATAATTGGCTCCTGCTGGAGGCGCAGTTGATTTTCTTTGCACCCGGGCGAATAAATTTAGAAAAATGACCAATATAATAATAGGAATTCGTATAAATGAGTTCGCCAGATTGCGTATCCGCATGCACGGGCGCAAAACAAAAATTTCCCACATGATTAGGCCCGCCCTTTTCATCCAATAAAATATTCCAGTCGGTCCATCCTACCGTTCCATTATTAAAATCATTGATCATCGAACGGCCATATTCTTCTCCCAAGCCCCAGAAATTAATCCGATCAGCATTAAAACTTTCGGCACAACCTTCGGTAAATAATAAATTCTTAGTTGGATATGCTTTATGCACCAATCCAACATTTTCATACATAGGAAGGCCGCCACTCCAGTCTTCATACCAATGAAAACCCATGCCCCATGCGTATTTGGCGGCCCCGGGGTCATCAAAAATTACATTGGCCCGTTGAAACATTAAATCCCGGTTATGATCCCAAACAATAATCTTCTTATTGGCGTATCCTGCTTTTTGCATGGTGGGGCCTAAATAGTTTTTCAAAAAGTCTCTTTCCTCATCAGCAGTAAAGATGCAGGATTCCCAGCGCTGCGTAGCCATGGGTTCATTTTGAATCGTTATTCCCCAAACAGGCATCCCTTCTTTTTCGTATGCTTTAATAAATTTTGTATAGTAGTTAGCCCAGCTTTGCGCAAACTCTGGTCGTAATTTTCCTCCATGTAACATTTCGTTATTTGTTTTCATAAATGCCGGGGGACTCCATGGGCTTGCATATAACGGCAGCTTTCCCCCAGCCGCAGCAATAGCTTTCTTAATAAACGGAATGCGGAACTGTTTATCATGATTAATATTAAAAGTCTGCAAAGAGGCGTCTCCTTCTGCAACATAAGTATAACTGTCACTGCTGAAATCGCAACTATGGATATTAGTTCTTGCTAAACTGTATCCAATGCCTTTCTCCTTGCTAAAATAGGCTTGTAAAAATTCTTCTTGTTTTGCCGGCGGTAATTTTGCAAATGTTTCCGCACTGGCGTCGGTTAACGCCGCCCCAATACCCAGGAAAGTTTGAAATGTTTTGGTTGGATCGACAAAAACACTGACCTCCCCCTCTGTTGGCTGAGATAATTCCTTAAATACGGGGTTGTCTGTCATCGACAACCTTAAATTAGTACTGCCAGCCGTTGTATAAACGACAACAGTTTTTCCCAGGTAGTTTACTGTTGACTTTGAGATTACCTGTTTTGTCTGGCTCAAACCAATAGTCGACATAAACGCGATCAATGCGATAAGAGTTGCTTTCATTATTGTTTGTGATTTAAATGAAAATTGCTGAACTAACTTCATTAAAGTTATCGTAAATGTTCAGCACAGAAAATATAATAACTAAATAAATGGGCAGGCCGATCCTTGAGCGGTCTGCCCTAACGTGTATTTGTCTATAAATGCTCAATAGAAAATCAGTTCCACTGGCAGCAGGAACTTTGTTGCAGGTACCTGCCTGTTAATATGTCTTTGAAACCTTTCCATTAATTATTCCGTGCATCCTATGTCGGGTGGAACCAACACTACATTCCGAAATACAGACTTAGCACATACCTTTTACTCCTGAGCCATGTTGGTATGTCTTTTCCGGAAGGCAAGGTGAGAAAAGACTTACTATGGCGTGTTTTTTACATTCCTGAAGAAAAACGGATCTTGTGCGCCGAAGCCTGTACGAAATGGACGAATGTTACATGAAAAAGTAAAACCTGCCTACGCTAAAGCTTCGGCAGGCGAAAGCGGAGAGACAGGGATTCGAACCCTGGATACCATTGCTGGTATAACGGTTTTCGAGACCGTCCCATTCAACCACTCTGGCATCTCTCCAAAAACTATTAATAAGCAGGAGGGCAATTTAAACTATTAACAACAGTTGAAAAAATACTCAGGGTTTCCTGGAAGCCGGGAAGTCTATGCGTACAAAAAAATCTGTTTACGTTTATTACCTACCCTTATCCGGCACTTCGCCCAACTTTTCCGCTGCATCTTTATGCCGGAGCATTTTCCAAAATTGAAGCAGGGCGGTAATAGCAAAAATGCTACCGATTACCCAATGCAAGATACTTTGGTTGTGGTTCAATTTTCCCACTAATAATCGTCCACCTAAAATAAAAAGAGAATTACCAATAAAGGTTCCTATACCGATTCCAGCTATATAAATATTGTAGTTATCATTACGCGGCAGTAATATTTTTTTGGTGAAGAGAACTGTACTCCATCCAAACCAAAATGGAATTTGCATGGGATTGATGGCGCTCATCATCACTCCCAACCAAAAACGAGGTAAGGTATTGGAGAGAATGACATTCTTATGAACTGTTTCATTGGTTGCCGCTACAAAACTCGAAACAGCCAGGGCCACAATAACCAGTAGGGTTATCCATTCTAACCAGCGAAATAGTTTCTTTTGTTTGCGTACCCAATCCATCGCTACCAGCGAAATCCGAACATAAACTACTTCCACCAGCAATGCCCCCGCGGAAAAATAGAAAGCAGGCAAAATACCATCCGTTACTGATATCTGCATGGCAGCTACGTTCAGCGTACCCAGCGGAAGAGCCCCGAGAAAACTGATGAATAAGCCAGTAATAAATATCTTTCCGAGTTTCATGTAATTGATGCTGATACGTGAAGCGGGCCTGCCCATTGAATCTTTAGCATAGGTGGGATGCACGATGCGAGATTCGGGATACGAGATATGGGCCTGCCACCGAAACTTTAGCGTAGGTGGGATTCGTGATAGACTCCTGACTCACGACTCTTGGCTCCCGGCTCCGGCCTCCACACTTACTCCGGCATGGCCGCCAGTTTCCTGCTCCATTCTTTATCTTCCCTGAACATCTGCATTCCTTCTCTAAAGGTAAGATACCGGTGTCCCTTCTTGTGATTCATACGACTGATTCGCCATAAAATTACCCAGTGTTTTACAATTTCTTTCCAGGCAAAAAATATCGAATGCCGCGGATCATAAATATGGGTGGCCTCAGAACCTGCTCCGTTCACTTCAATAATGGCAAAATTTTTTCCCTTCTTTAGTTCTTCCCAGTCATCATAGCGAATATCAATTCGTCCATAATAGAATTCCGGAATTTTTTTACAGACCGCGTCGATTGTTTCGCTGAGTGCTGCATCAATGAGGTGAGTATCATCCAGAAACATCGCGCCCCTGGCATGATTACCATAAGGAGAAAGAATCATTTTTTCACCTGCAGGAAGGATCCTGTTCAAAAACTCACCATGTATTTTTTCGAGGCTTTGTATATACATTATGGATCTTTTGCTTTGCCTGAGCAATTGCCGGATTGTTAGTGCACCATCCCCGGTTACGCTTAAAAATTCTTTACGCACGATACCCGTTATTTTTCCTGTTGAACTATCGGGGTAACGATGATAAAAAATGCCCACTTCTTTTTTATACGAAACAAATTCCTGGATGTGAAAATCCATATAGGAATGAGAGACATACCTTCTTACATCTTCCTCGTCTTTCAACGCTTTTACACCTCGTCCGCGCCCA
The DNA here is from genome assembly GCA_031360425.1 of Chitinophagaceae bacterium. Taxonomy (GTDB): domain Bacteria; phylum Bacteroidota; class Bacteroidia; order Chitinophagales; family Chitinophagaceae; genus Endoryza. The sequence continues at coordinate 11,298 of JANMBO010000054.1, forward strand.
CCGATATCCGGTTTGCCAATCAACGGAAAAAGTAAACCCTGTTGTTTTAATTCCAGTAAAACAATATCGCCATTGGCAGGTATGGAAAAGAAGACTGTTTTAGGATGGAGATATTGGGGAATTAGTGGCTCAATATCTTTTTTGGATTCATTCAGAAATCCTCCATTTTTCATGCCGGGGTTAGCTGCGTTAAAAAAGAAAAATGATCTTGCCCGGAAGCCCAGAAAAATCCAGACAGGATAAATCCATGCGTACACCGCGGCAAAGCTCCAGTATTCCCAGTTAACTAATCTTATGAAGAAAGGACGATTCAGAAAACGATGTACAAAATTCATTATCGGATTACCATTGATTTTTCTAAAATTAATGATCCTTTGGATTGCAGGTTATTTTTAAAATCAAGGTATTCCATTATAGCCTCCTTTGAACTGATGGCAAGCGATGTTACACTCACGGTAAATAACTTTCCGTGGCGGTTCATGCGGAGATCGTTTTGGGTGTCTCCGTCTCCGGTAAACTGGTGAAAGTGCATTATTTCCTTCATCGAAGGATGATCATTTTTTTGGATCCAGTTTTCGAACCATTGATTACGCTTAGCGGTTACATCCTCATCGTATAAGGTTACGGACGACCAGATATGTGGTATGCGTTCATTGAGTTGTTTTGTGTGTTTATGTTCCCCATCCCATCGGCATTCAAATAAATGATGCTCGTCCCAAATGATGGCGGTAAAAGGCTCAATATTATATAGCTTAATGGCGAGAAAACTATTGTAAGGAGTAGTCCCTTCTATCAGGTCGAGCAAAATCAATCCCCTGCTTTTCCGGTAAGGGGGCCGGGGTTCATGCGCCAGGAAACCACCATTCAAAAAAACAATAGCGTTTCCATTTTCGTGCGCAGCTATCCAGGTTCCACCGGCCTCGGCGTCTTTTGGAAATAGTATTTTTCCCGAATCAAACTCATAAACGGCCGGGCTAATTGCATCCGGGCGAGTCTGCTTCTCATCCCGGTTAGAGGTGAGATATATTTTCCCTTTAACAGGAATAAATGTTACTGTGCACATTGTATGCGATACTTAACAGTAGAAGAAGCTACACCAAAATCTTCCGGCAAGCGAATAGCAGAAACCTCATTCACCCCAACCCGAATGAGCGCCATGTGATGAATAGTATGTTCGAGGTTATAAGCGATTTCACGATAAAAGTTGGAGGAAAGGGAAATTAATTCAGTTGAATGATCATCGTAGGTTGCTTCCAGCAGCAACTCTTTGTTTTCGCGATGGAGACCTTCATGAATCTTCCGCAATAAGGAAACGGCCACTTGTTTACTCCCTTCTATTTCCATATCCCTATTCCGTTTTTCATAATTCACTATTCCAGTTTCATATCCATTTTCCAGGCATTGAAACAATTCGATAATATGGCGAACGTGCTGTCCAATCGTATTATTGAACAAAGTTTTGCAAGGCTGAACATACTCGGCCTGTGACAGTTCATCCAACGATGCAGAGAGTTGTACAAAAACACTATTTACAGCTTGTTGTAATTGCATTGAGGGTTATTATTGTTGCAAAATAATATTATTTTTCTATTAACAAACGGTCGACAAAAAAATATTTGTACACGAACTATACCCTTATTTTTTAGGGGCCAAAACCGATAACTGCACCGTAAGCTTATCGGATAAGGTAAAACTGTTTCCCCCCACATTAAAATCACGTCGGTTGATCTTAAATTCTCCTTTAAACAGGTATCCCCCATTTTGTAAAGACGCGGTAAAAGGAAAGGAAATCTCTTTAGTTACATTCCGGATCGTCAGGTTTCCGACAACCAAATATATCCCTGCCTTGTTTGATTTAGTAATCTTAGTAGATACGAAGCGTATTTGCGGATAGTTTTTTACGTTGAAATATTCTTCCTTGCGGAGGTGATCATCTCTCAAATCTATTCCGGTATTAACCGAGCTTGCATCAACCGTTGCTTCCACGGAACTTGCACCCAGGTTAGCCGGATCAAACTGTATCTTCCCCTTCAACCCTGTAAACGAACCCGAAACTGAAATACCAAGATTTTTAATCTTGAATTTTATAGAAGATCCCGCATCAGAAGGGATAAACAATTGTGACTGTAAACCAGCCAATATCAGTGTTGTCAATAGAATTCCTTTAAACATATAATCTTTTATTTATAGCAGCAAAACTATTACCTGCTTTTGTTAATTATATTAACCAAACCGGCTTACAGACAGCTTTTATAACTTCATTAATCCAGCTGAACCAAAAAGGTGGTTATATTTTTCACAATGAATGAGCGCATAGGGATAATCCATAATGTTTGGATTGCCGGGAACATCATATACCTGGTCTCCGTTTAACGATTTTAAACTACCCAACCGCAGGAAATTCAACGGCTTTAATTCTTTGGAGAGGTAAACTTTCAGATCGGGACCGCTGCTAACACTGAATCCTTCAAGACGCAATTGGTACTTCCCATTGGTGAGAATTACTTTGGCAGTTCCGGACGCTGTTCCATAGGGCCCGTTTTGGAAAGAGCCGGTATATTTTACAAATGAAATGGTGGTATCAATGGGCGGAGGATTATACACCGGGGTTGCCGTAGTAGTTGTTTTAGTGCAGGAAATAACGATTCCTGCAAATACAAATAATAAAATGAATGCAAGGGTGTTTTTCATTTGAACGAATTTATCAGTTTATAAAATAGGATACTCCTAATCCAACACTATTGGCTTTATTGCGGAACCGGTCGTTCGTTTTACCATCAGAGAAACTCTGCTCAATGGTTTGAGATTGATATTCTACGAAAACAAACTGGTATATTGCCTTTATACTCCACCGGGGAGCGATTTTATACCGAAGCAAGAACTCCGAATTCAATGTACCCCGGTCGTGATCGCCGGTTAACAAAATATTAAAGGATGGAGGCTTGGACGATGGGTCCGTTCTCGTTATTCCATTACTGGTTAGTATACCGCTGGTCTTTCTTCCAAAAGTAAATCCAATCGCGTCGATATTAAATCCCACATACCATTCAGGACTGAATTCATACCCCAGGTTAATGGTTGCATTAATTGAATGCGTAAGGGGTCGTTGAAGGGTTAACGTATCAAAGTTTTGTTCCTCCTGCCCGGCAAAAAAAATAAGGAAAGGAACAGTAAAAGAACGGGTATACTTAGCGGGACCAGCAGTTAGAAAATCTTTTTTGGAACCAAAATAGGTTGTCCATCTTCCCCCAATCCCAATTTCAATTCTTTTTCTTCTGCCCAATTTCCAATTATACACATAAGAGGCGGCTACGGTTCCCTGCGATGAACCAACGGTTCCGGCCAGGTCGATGAACTGACTATTATTAATGACTTTTGATTGCTGACTGTAGCTATTGCCAATGGATACCGAAAAAATCAAAAGGAAAATTATATTTTTTTTCATACCAGTTACTATAACTATTTATTGAATTAACGCTGATCCGAAAAGGACGCCAAACTGCTGGCACCAGACAAGAACATACTTATATTGTGCCAGGTCGGGCATACCGCTTATATCATAATTCTGATTGCCATTTACCGAACGGAGGTTACTGATATTTATGAAAGTGCTGGCATTAATATCTTTGGCGAGGTACACTTTAAGGTCCGGACCATTATCTGTTTTGAAATTCTCCAGCCAAAGTCTCTTCGTGCCGCCGTCGTTGTATACTTTGGCTATTCCGCTGGTCGTATGCACTCCACTCGTAAAATTTCCGGTGGCAATTATTGTACCTCCGGGTACTGTATCTGTTCCGGGAGTTGTAGAGGTGTCATTGCTTTTTGTGCAGGACACAAATATCACCACGGAGCAAAAAATTATAAATACATTTTTCATGTCAATGGGTTTTAAACTTCACTAATTGAAATACCTGCTGACGGTAGTATATAGCTAATATTAAACAACAAACAAAAGTAATAACAGCATATATGAACAATACATAATCGCCTCCAAAATCAAGACCCAGTTTGGTTAGATGAAAGAAAATGGCTCCCGACATCAAACCAAGTCCAAGCAACGCTCCATATCCGGTAGTGCGGGGATAGAGAATCAAAACAGATGCAATCAATTCAACTATTCCGGTTCCTATACGCCCCCAGGGTTCCATCCCGAGTTCCGTAAATAATTGTATAGACTGCTCATGCCCGGTGAATTTAAAATAGAGGGATTGTAACAGGATCAATGCGGCCAGGATACGAAGTATCCACAATGCAACAGGAAGTAGTTTCATTTTGTTGGTGTTTGGTTGTTTGTTGAGTCTATCTTCAGGAGATAATAAAATCCTGGTTTTGTTGCTTAAATATTATTTATAAATTTTTTGCCAGTTCGCATCGGCCTTACGTTTCAAATTTGACTCGTCATTATTCCAGTCGGTAAGAGTATTATTAAAAAATTTGTTGTAAAAAAGATAGAGCTTACCGCCAATGATTTTAAAAGTTTTTGGGTCCACGTTTACTTTCTCGCCATTATCCCCCATCGCATAAGCGCACCATCCTCCATATTCAGGTTCATAGCGCGAGGGGTTGTTTTTAAATTCTTCTTTGTTGCCGGCGGAGGCAAAATAATAAGTTATTCCCTGGTGATAAACGGCCTGATCCTTACTTCCCTTCAGGGCTTTATTTTGTAATATATAGGCAACGGGATCGTATCCCTGGATCGCCAATCCATCCTCGAGATTATACTGCTTTTTACGGGTTATGGTAGCATCCTGCGCATTAGCCATTGCGCCAATAAAAATCATAACAAAAAACTGCCTTATTACCTTTTTCATGATCGCGGTTTGTTTATTACGTTATATATCTACAGCAATAGCCACTATTCGTATTTCTTACCCCCATAAAGGAAAGCTGAAACGAACAGTACAAAGATAAAATCAAGTCAACCAGTTGCCTGTCATCTAAATGACACTCCCCAGCTTTTGTATCTTTTTAACATCTGGGAAACAAATCTGCTGACGGTTAAACAAAATCAGCCCCTCGGCGGCTAACTTATTTATGAGGGTAGTTACCGTTTGGCGGCTTGAACCGATAAGATGAGCAATATCTTCATGCGTAAGATGATTGGGAATACAAAATCCTTCCAGTGAATCTTCCCCCAGATTCTGAGTGGCCAACTGACCAAAGAAATTAATCAGCCTCGTTCTAACATCTTTATTAAGCAGGTTCACGAGCCGGCTTTCGAAGGTGCGCAATTTGGAACCTATTTGTTTGGTGTACTTGAAAGCGAGTTCCGGTTTTTTCTTTAGAAGTTGCTGAAAGTCTTCAATAGTAAAGGCGCAAAGACTGACGTCGGCTTTATATGCCTGCGCGAATTCACCGTTCATATTATTGCGTTCCAGAGTAATCTGGCCGAATATCTCTCCTTTCTGAATAATCTCCTTTATTACCTCGTTACCCTCTTCATCAATATAGCCGATACGGATATGGCCGTCTTTTATAAAATATAATTTATTATGATGAAATGCTTCGAAATATATATATCCTCCTTTGGGGGCCTCAATAAAATTATGTACCAGGTTCAGCTCCTCGTATTCTTCGTCGCTTAAATGCGACCATAGATCGTAATTTCGAATCAACAACCATTTATCATCAAAAGACATGTCAGTTATATTTATCTGGGTCTAAATTTACAAAAAGGTTATCGTAAGAGTTTTGTTTGTTTAGAGGGAAGGCTTTCTTCAATCTTTTATATATTTGATAGTAAAGAAGGTAAAATTGTATAAAATATCATTTTTAATACTCCTGATCGTTTTTCCCCAACTGTCAAAAGGAACATTACTACCCACTTTTCCACCACTGAACAAAAGCGTGAGCCATACTGTTTCTACGTATAATTGGAAAGAAAAGATTTTTACGCGGTTTTTAATAAAGAAATTTAATAAGAGGTTAACGGGCAACATCCCTACAAAAACCAGGGATAAAGGTAATACCGCTTTAATTCTGAGTTTAATCGCATTGATTGAGATGATCATACCGGTATTCAATCTATTTTCACTGCCATTAGCTATTATTGCATTGGTAATGGGTTACCGGGAATTGAAAAGGGATCCGGGTAATAAGAAAGCAGAAACGTCCACTATTTTGGGATGGATCACTATTGGATTGTGGATGGTACTTATTTCAATTGTTTTGTTGGTATATATAATACCGGTTACATAAACTAATTAATATGCATGTTCCTAGCATGGCAGAGATGACAGCCGCCGGCGAAAGCCCGGAAATATTGTTTTGGGTAGGTTGTGCCGGAAGTTACGATCAGCGGGCACAAAAGATTACCAGGGCATTTGCGTCTATTCTCGAAAAAGCGCAGATTAAGTTTGCAATTCTGGGCAAAGAAGAGATGTGTACCGGCGACCCGGTGCGCCGAGCAGGAAACGAGTTTATGTTCCAGATGATGGCATACCAGAATATCCAGGTGCTGAATAATTATGGCATCAAAAAGATAGTAACCACCTGTCCCCATTGTTTCAACACGCTTAAAAATGAATACAAAGAATTGGGTGGAAATTATGAAGTAATTCATCATACCACCCTATTGCAACAATTGATTGATGAAGGAAAGATCCGGATTAAAGAAGGGGGTTCGTATAAAGGCAAACGGATTACATTCCATGACAGCTGCTATCTTGGTCGGGCAAACAATATCTATGAAGCGCCCCGGCAGGTACTTGAATTACTTGATGCCGAATTGGTGGAAATGAAAAGGTGCCGTAGCAATGGACTCTGTTGTGGAGCTGGTGGCGCCCAGATGTTTAAAGAAGAAGAAAAAGGGACTACCCGTGTTAATTGGGAACGTACGGATGAGGCACTGGAAACCGGTGCCACTGTTATTGTATCCAGCTGTCCATTTTGCAATACGATGTTGACCGATGGAGTTAAGACGAAGGAAAAAGAAGAATCCGTTAAAGTACTGGACGTAGCGGAATTGGTGGCTCTGTCCATGGTCTGACTTTACCTGGCAACTGATATATTCATACAAGCCTTATTTTTGTGCAATGAATTGGAATTACCAGGAATTATTACCGCTCGATTTCGCTCCCGGCTCCCGCGTGTGGATCTACCAGAGTAACCGTTTATTTAGTTTAGGAGAAGCATTACAAATAGAAGATCTCCTGAAAAACTTTACGGAGAATTGGCATTCCCACGGAACACCGGTTAAAGGATATGGCAATTTATTTTTTGGGCAATTTATCGTGCTCATGGCTGATGAAAATGCTACCGGGGTTAGCGGGTGCAGCACGGATAGTTCGGTACGATTGATCAAACAAATAGAACAATTATTTGGCGTCACTCTTTTCGACCGGCAATTGCTTGCTTTTATAGTGAAAGATAAAGTACAGCTGCTTCCTCTTGCGCAATTGCAGTATTCAGCGGATAACGGTTTTATAAATACTGATACCCTATACTTTAATAACCTGGCAGCTACCAAAGAAGAACTGGAGAAAAACTGGATGATACCGGTGAGTGGAAGCTGGCTGGCCGGAAGAATTAACTTAAATGTAAAATCTTAAATGTAGAATGCAAAATGTAAAAGGTTGCTGACGATTTTTATATTTTACATTTTGGATTTCAAGCGGAAGTAGCTCACCTGGTAGAGCGACAGCTTCCCAAGCTCTAGGTAGCGGGTTCGAGTCCCGTCTTCCGCTCTATGTTAGTTGCCCTGTATGCTCCCCCAAAGTAGGCCATTATGAATTAGAGATTATTCTCTAACTTAAATGGTCAATTATGAAAAAGAAAAGATTCACGGAGGCACAGATCGTCTCCATCCTGCACCAGCAGGAAGTTGGTAAATCAGTTAAAGACATCAGCCGGGAACATAGCATCAGTGATGCTACGTTTTACAATTGTAAAGCAAAATATGGCGGTATGCAGGTCAGTGATGTAAAGCGGATGAAAGGTCTGGAAGAAGAAAACAGCCGTCTCAAACGTATTGTAGCTAACCAGACACTGGAGATTGATGCTATTAAAACTGTTTTGGAAAAAAAGTACGGCGGCCTCACGACAAACGGGAGGTAGCAGCTTTGCTGGTGGAAGAAAAATTGAGTGCCCGTCGGGCCTGTCAGCTGGTTTCGGGATCCCAAGCTGTAGGTCGCAAGTTCGGATCCAGTCTTCCGTTATTAATCGTTCACGCCCGGGGTAATAATCGCTTCAACTTTTCTTTCTCTAATTGATCCCTGGCGGTAGTTTTTGAAACCGGGATGAAATTATAGGTAAGGGTTAACCGATAGTTGCGCGTTTGTGTATAGCTATACGACTCGTGAATGAAATTAGAGCCATAAGTATACGTTCTGTTTTCTTGTTGTTTGATGGGATCGATAATATTCACCGTAATAATAAACCGCTTTTGGAAAAACTTTCGCTGCAGCCCCAGGTTCATACTGGTATTCCAGCGCACATAACCCTGCGGATTGGCAAACCGGTTGAACGTAAAACTTCCATTAAAATTCCAAACATCATTTGGAGTATAATTTGTATTCAAGCTGGAGGTAAAGGATCCGCCATTTCGGTATCGGTAGGTACTGCGATCAAACAGGCTGTACCGGTTGTACGTATAACTGGCACTGAAATTCAATCTTAAGTTTTTCGAAAAATTATACCCATTCCAGCTGCTTATTTCATATTCTAAGCGGTCGTCTATATTTTGCCAGCTTATAAAAGTTTTACCATCGGGCTGCAAGGTTCTTATTTGAGTATATATATCCTGAACAATATTATACCCTAATCCTATATTCAGGTAATATTTGTCTCGGTTGCGGCCAAGCAATAAATCAAAATTATGGCCTGTTGTGGGTCTGAGGGATGTATTTCCAAATCGAAGGTTATACGGATCCCCATAATCAATACTGGGGTTCAGCTCTCCCATGCCGGGCCGGCGAATACTGCGTCGATACGAAATGGTGAGATTCAGTACATCTTCCCACTGCTTATTAAAATTAGCAAAGGGCAGCAGGGTCCAGTAATCATTGGCTGCTTCCTGCTTTAATTCAAACAAATCAAAATGAATACCGGTTTGCTCGCCGCTTATTCCCCCCGAAACACTCATTCCTTTCACAATTATTTGTTTTACGTAAAACCGAAAGTTATTTATTCGCTGGCGGAAACGAAAATCATTGCTTAACAGATCACTTTTCAAATATACGTTCTCGGGTTTTTTCAGGTATTCAGAAAGCAACTCTACCCGATTGCTGCCAAAATTATAAAAAGCCCCGGTGGCAATGGAAGTACGTTTATTGTCGAATAATTTATCATAGGCAACCCGGAGGCTGTAACCAGTATTGCGGCTGTTGGTAAACTGTTGCTGGAGGGAATCGATTCCATTGGGAGTAAAATCCGGATAGTAAAATTGCTGGTAAAAAAAACGGTTGTTCAGATTAGATGAATAGTATGTGTTGCCATACAACCGAAGCGTTTCACCAGGCTTTTTCCCTTTATAAGTATAAGTTATACTAAAAGAAGGATTGCGATTCTTTCCTTCACTCAATACCCTTCTTTTACTAAGCAGGTATATTTTCCCGCTGCGATCCAGGTTGCTGTATTGTGTGTTACCCAGGTTATCAAAATCGTTCTGGTTATATTGCAACACCACATTAAACGCGTTATACCCGTTCAGATCATAATCCGCGGTTATCCGGGCACTGGGCCTTGTATTTTTATTCCGGTAGTTATTTTCGGTATTTAAGTAATTGATGGAGTCGGTATAAATATTCTGCCTTTTTGAATAGCCATTCCCTTCAAAAAGATTATAGCCCAACCCTGCATTGATATTGATCGACAATCCTTTTTTACGATAGGTGAAATTTCCATTAGCGCCTGCCTCGCCCCGGGTTCCTCCATAAAAACTAACCCTGCCCGTTTTACCTACCTTACCTTTCCGGGTAACAATATTAATTACCCCACCGGGTTCATTAGCATATTGTGGTGGCGGATTAGTCATTACTTCAATACGTTCAATCATACTACCCGGCATCGATTCTAAGAAATCCTGTAATTGCTGGGCATTTAATTCAACCGGTTTGTCATCAATCAGAATTTTAGGTTCTTTACCCCGAACCGTCAACTTACCATTTGGATCCGCTGCAACCAGGGGAATATTCTTCAGCAAATCACTGGCATTGGAGCCGGCACTCAACGGCGATTCAGACGCATTGTAGGTGATATTGCCTTCCTTGCTTTGTATTAATGGTTTCTCGGCAAACACGATTACCTCCTGCATTTGGTTGGCGGAGGATTGCAGAATAATATCATTCAGATTAAAATCAAAACGTTCAGCACGAAGAAACAGGCTATCTATGATTAATGTTTTGTAGCCAACAGAACTAATCCGCAACCGGTAACGCCCAAACGAAATATCAGTAAATGAAAAACCACCGTCTTTGCCGGAAAGCGTTCCTTTAATCAAAAGCGAATCG
>JANMBO010000012.1:0-14301 GCA_031360425.1 Chitinophagaceae bacterium
ACACGACTTCTTAAAGTAATTACAAACCTTCCTTTTTTTGGGAAGGTTTTTTTATAATCCGAATGTTCTTTCTCTCTGCATTTCATTTAAATTGGGTGCCCCACAGGAAAGAAACAAAAATAAAACGCTAATAAATTTTCACTAGCGCAATCAGATAGCACCTGGGTAGTCTTAATTGAATGAAAAATTTCTTCCGTTTGTCCTTTAAAGGTTAACCACCATGAGAAAATTCTTAACTTGTATTAGGTTTTTTAGAATGAAATGTATGCCTTAATGCATCATAAAACCTGGTTAGCATGAGGAAATTATGGGTCATTTGTGGGATGCTATTGTTGGGCTTATCAGAACTGTATCCTCAAACAGTCGATAATAATAATAGTTATACCATAAACGCTTTTGATGTTAATGGTAAAGCGTTTTCGAGCAAGAGCTGGGATATTGCCGGGAGACCGATGCTAAACCCCGACTGGGGGAAAGGAATAGTAAAATTCAGGAACGGGTATTCACTGAATGCTGTTGAATTGCAATTCAACCTGGTAGAAAACGAGCTTTACTTCAGAAAAAATAATCTTACCTATGCTTTTGTGGAACCCATTCAGGAATTTGATATAACCTATACTGAAGATAATGCCAGCCATAATTCATTATTACGTTGCGGGTATCCCTTTTCCGGAGAAAATACTAATTTGACTTTCTATGAAGCAGTGAAGGACGTGAGGTTAGTTCAGCTCCTGAAAAAAACTATTAAGTTGGTGCAAACGACAAACAACTACGGCCAGGGAACTCAAAAAGAATACAGGCAAATAGTTCAGTGGTATGTGTATGATGTGAAGAAAGCCAGGGTGGAGCCAATTAAAAGGGATAAGAGTTCTTTAAAGCAGGCGTTTCCGTCTTTTGCCGTGCAGATTGATCAGATTGCGAGGAAAAAGAAATATAAATTCTGCAATGAGGAAGAGATTATTGAATTAATTTCCTTGTTGAATAGCCAATAATTAATGGTTCTGTTTACTACTACCATACACAAGTTTGAAAAACAGGGAGAGAAAACAGGCTGGACCTATATTGAAATACCGGCCGACATTGCCCAGCAGCTGGTGCCTGGCAACAAGAAATCATTTCGTGTAAAAGGGAAGCTGGATAATCATTCCATCAAAGGAGTGGCACTGCTACCCATGGGCGGAGGATCCTTTATTATGCCATTGAATTCAGCCATGAGAAAAGGAATCGGTAAAAGGCAGGGTACCCAGTTGCAAATAAAACTTGAATTGGACACAAAAACCTATGAATTGAATAGTGAGTTTATGGAGTGCCTGGCTGATGAACCAAAAGCCCTCGAGTTTTTCAATACCTTTCCCCGGTCCGTTCAGAATTATTATAGCAAATGGATTGAAAGTGCTAAAACAGAACAAACCCGAACAAAGAGAATAGCGCAGTCTATTACAGCAATGTCCAGGAAAATGCACTATGCTGAAATGATCCGGTCTTTAAAGAAGGATCAATAGAGTAAAAACAAAAAAGAGCCCTGGCAGAGCTCTTTTGTATAAGATAACCGGGGTTAAATTACCAGCGGTTGTTGTTGCTGAAAGAGCGGCCACCGCCTCCACCACCTCTGTTACCACCACCACCGCCATTGCTGGGTCTATCTTCTTTGGGGCGGGCAATCATAACCTTAATGCCGCGACCATCCACCATTGCACCATCGAGTTCTGCAATTGCTTTTTGACCAGCTGCATCGTCAGCCATTTCAACAAAGCCAAAACCTTTGCTGCGTTGAGTAAATTTGTCCGTAATAACTTTAGCAGAAGATACTTCTCCGTATTCTGCAAAATAACTTCTTAAGTCTTCATCCTGTACGTTGAAGCTTAAATTAGAAACATAAATGTTCATTGTTCAAAATAATAATAATTAATAAATACTTGAGAGAAAAGCAACGTAAAGAAGATTGACTATTAGCAGAGAATGCTTAGCAGATAACATCGTTCACTTACAAAATGCTGTTATACTCAAATTAACATGGCAAAGGTAAGGCATGACCTTCATACTTCCCAATTCTTACTGAAATTGATCATTTTATTTTTATAAAGCCCTGTTAAGATGGTTATTGGCGAATAATTCCCCATTAGGGTCTTGGGTAATAAACTGCTTTGGGTGTTTCCCGGCCAGGATAATTTCAATCTTGTTTGAGTGGTATCTAAATTAATAAAGCGAATATCGGCTTGCCCATAATCACCAATTGCTGCAGACATTGTACATTTGTTTTTTAGATTTTTATATGCTTATTTATAAAGAATTCACCTTCGACTCCGCTCATTTTTTACCCAATGTGCCGGATGGCCACAAATGCAAAGGAATGCACGGCCATACGTACCGTCTTCGGGTATGGATAGAGGATCAACCGCATCCGTCATTGGGTTGGGTAATGGATTTCGCAGACCTAAAATCTATTGTAAAACCAGTGGTGGCCCACCTGGATCATAAGTGTATGAACGAGGTGGCCGGGTTGGAAAACCCTACCTGCGAACTGATCGCTGTTTGGATCTGGAACCAGCTTAAACCTTCTTTATCTAAAATGACTCGGTTAGAACTCCACGAAACGCCTACTTCCGGGGTAATATACGAAGGCCATTAAGGAATACTTGTTTTTTTCCACTTGTATTGCAGCGCATAATTTTTTTTCCACAGTAACTGCACAAAAAAAGCGCGGCAGGTTATTTGTGTATAAGAAGTGAATAATAAAGAAAGGGTTACAGACAGAGCATAGTATTTTACATAGTCATTCAATTATATTTGCGACTTCCTAAAAATTTTTAATTTTGCGATTAAAGAGTTTAGAAATCAAAGGCTTTAAAAGTTTTGCCGATAAAACCATTTTGAATTTTGATGAGGGAGTAACCGGTGTTATTGGTCCCAACGGATGTGGCAAAAGTAATATCGTGGATAGTATTCGCTGGGTAATCGGTGAACAGAAAATTAGTCATCTTCGCAGCGAAAACCTCGAAAGCCTTGTTTTTAATGGATCCAAAACACGTTCTGCCTCTGGTTTGGCAGAAGTAAGCCTGACTTTCGAAAATACCCGTAACCTTTTACCTACTGAATTCAATACGATAACCGTTACCCGCAAGTTTTATAAAAGCGGGGAAAGTGAATACCGTCTTAACGATGTTCAATGCCGGTTAAAAGACATTCAAAATCTCTTCCTGGATACTGGAATAAGTACCGATAGTTATGCCATCATTGAATTGAGTATGGTGGATGAGATTATTAAGGATAAGGATAATAGTCGCCGCCGCATGCTGGAACAGGCCGCTGGTATTTCAATATACAAAACACGTAAAAAAGAAGCTAAGAATAAACTAGATGCCACAGAGCAGGACCTGGCCCGCATAGCGGACCTGCTATTTGAAATTAATAACCAGTTAAAAAGTCTCGAGAATCAGGCTAAAAAAGCGGAGAAATATTTCGAGATCAAAAAAGAATACCGGGAGTATAGCATCGAACTGGCCAAAGCTTCCCTGGAAGGGTTTAATATAACTTATAAGGAATTAAATCGGCAAACGGAAGCCGAAACAGATAAAAAAATAAAGCTGGAAGCGGAGATTGCTACTTATGAAGCTGCGTTGGAACAAGAGAAAACCGGATTCATTGAAAAGGAAAGAGCCTTGCAAACCATGCAGCATGCTTTTAACGAATTGCTGCAAACTCTTCGCACGAAGGAGAATGAAAAGAACCTGGCGAGCCAGCGTCTTAATTTCTTGAAAGAAAAGGCTGAAAGTTTGCAGGATTTCCTGACAAAAAGCGGAGGTCAACTCACCGGCCTGGAAGAAAGTATTCAGTTTACACAACAACAAATAGAAGAAGAAAAAGTAAAATTAAGTTCCCTGGAGGAGCAACTGGAACAGGTTCGGTTACTCGTGGAGGAAAAACGGAAAATTTTTGATGAAAGAAGAGCGCATGTTGACAGTCTTCGAAGCGAAAACCTCAGTATTCAGCGCAACCAGTTTGAAGCAGAGAAGAAAGTAGCGGTGGCAGATACCTCAATTCAAAATCTTCTGAGAAGTATTCAGCAGGTTGAAGAAGAAAAGGAGAGCCGGGACAGCCAGTTAAAACAGGTAGAAGAGGAAAGGCATATTAAGGAAGAGGAGCTGGAAAACCGCAAGACGGACCTGGCTCAATTACAGGCGCAACAGGAGCGAACGAAGGACCAGATTTTACAAACACAGGCCCAGGTGGAGGAACTTCGTCAGCAACTGGCCAATGAGAATCGTAAGCTGGATTCACGCCGGAACGAATACGATTTGCTGAAAAGCCTTATCGATTCAATGGAAGGTTACCCGGAAAGTGTGAAGTTTCTCCATAACAATCCAAATTGGAATCATACAGCGCCCGTTTTATCGGATATTATTTATGTAAAGGAAGAATACAGAGCCGCCGTAGAAAATGTGTTGGAGCCTTATCTAAACTATTATGTGGTAAACAACCTGCAGGAGGGTTTGCAGGCTGTTCACCTGCTGGATGAAAATAAAAAAGGCAAAGCCAATTTCTTCTTATTGGATAAAATCCGGGATGCAGAAAATGTGGTTTATCATCAACCCGATAATACACTTTCTGCCATGCAGGTGATTGAAGTGGATTCGCAATACCAGCAACTGGCGGTGCATTTATTGAGCAATGTTTTTATTGCCGAAAGTGAAGAAGGGTTGAATAATAGTAATGGGGCTGTTGTGCTGGAAAAGACAGGCAAATATGTAAAGGGAAAATATTCCCTTACCGGAGGTAGTGTAGGATTATTTGAAGGCAAGAAAATAGGGCGCGTCAAAAATCTTGAAAAACTGCATGAAGATATATTGGCACAGGATACAGTGGTAAATGAACTGAAGCAGGTTATTCAATCAAGGCATAACGAAGTGATTGGATATAACGAGCAATTGAAAGAGCAGGCAATAAAACTGGCTCTTGAAGACATCAGCCGGCTTACTAATCTTGTTTTTTCTTTGGAAAATAAGATTGAAACGATTCATGCGTCGCAGCATGTTGCCGAGCATCGCTTACAGGAAACCCAGATTATCCTGGAGGAAACGATCGCTTCTATTGATGGCACGCGACAGGAATGGATGCAATGGGTTACCCTTCTGAACGAATTAAGGGAGAAATTACATGTTTCGGAAAACGACTACCGGGCAACTGAAGAAGAGTATATCCAGGCACAGGCCAGCTACAACGAATTCAACCTGCTGGTTACCCGGCAACATAGTAAAATTAATGCGCTAACCCAGGAACTGGAATTCAAGAGTAATCAACTCAATGACCTGAAAAGCCAGATTGACAGCAATGCTTCCCAATTGAAGCAGACCACTGAAAACATTTCTGAAAATGATGCAGCATTAACGCTGGCAGAAGACGGCCTCGTTGTTCTTATGCGCAGCAAAGAAGAAGAAGAAAGATTATTGAATGAAACTGACCAGGCTTATTATAAACTTCGAAATGCATTGGGAGAAAAGGAGAGTGACTTGCGCCAGAAAGTTAAAAATAAGGAACTGATTGAGCACTTGCTCAGTGAAATAAAAGACAGGCTTAATGAACTTAAGCTTCAACTGGCGGGAATGAAGGAGCGGTTACATGTCGAATTTCGCATTAACCTCGATGATATACTGGATCAGGAACGAACAAACGATACGCTGGTTGAAGAATTGAAGGAAAAATGCGACCGGATGAAAAAACGCCTTGAAAATTTGGGCGAAGTAAATCCTACGGCCATTGAAGCCTTTACAGAAATGAAAAAGCGGTATGAATTTATTTTGGAACAAAAAAATGACCTGGTGACGGCTAAGGAAAGCCTGATGCAGACTATCCAGGAGGTGGAAGCGACCGCGAACCAACAATTTTTGGAAACTTTCAATAAGGTGAGGGAAAATTTCCAGAAGGTATTCAAGGCCCTCTTTACGGAAGATGATACGGCCGATATGATATTGGAAAATCCGGAAGACCTTGCGGAAACGGCTATTGATATTATTGCTAAACCAAAAGGGAAACGCCCATCATCTATATCTCAATTGAGCGGAGGGGAGAAAACCTTGACCGCAACGGCATTACTGTTTGCGATCTACCTGATTAAGCCGGCCCCTTTTTGTATCCTCGATGAGGTGGATGCTCCTCTTGATGACGCCAATGTGGGGAAATTTACCAATATGATTCGCAAATTCAGCGAAGAAAGCCAATTTATCATCGTTACTCATAATAAAATGACCATGAATTCTGTGGATGTTATTTATGGAGTCACTATGCAGGAACCGGGTGTCAGCAAATTGGTTCCGGTAGATTTTCGGGCTCTTAATTAATTGGGTTATTCTGAAAATATTAAAGCCATCCTCTCTGAAAGGATGGCTTTAACTTTTAGGGTAGCAGAGGAAATTATATGCGTTTTATATTACAGCCCACACTCCGGCTTTTCTTAATTCTGACTTCCTTTCCGGTAAGTGTTTCGTTTAGCGCTTCTTTTAAATGATGACGGGTTACGCCTTGGGCGCTTTGCGGATTATCGTCGATAGCTCCATGATATACCAGCTTACTATTGCTGTCAAATAAAAAACATTCGGGCGTACGGTCAGCACCAAAAGCATCGGCTACTTCATTATTTTTATCAACTACATAACACCAGTTATAGGATTGGTTTCGGGCATATTCCTGCATAGCTTCTAACGATTCTGCTCCTTCCCGGTCGCCTTCATTGGCATTTAGCAGGATTACTCCGATGCCTTTTGACTTTGCATAGGAACAAATTTCCCTCGTGCGACTTTGGTTGCGAATTACCCAGGGGCAAGTGTTACAACTAAACATTACCAACAGGCCCGATTTTGTTTTAGTGGTATTGAAACTTACCGATTTGCCGGAAATGTCTTTCATTATATGATCTGCCTTTGGCAGTTCGGCACCGATTTCCAGTGGGTCATCCTTGATTACCGTAAATGATAAAATGGGTGCCAGTATCAGAGTTAAAAAGAATTTTTTCATAGTAAGTAAATTAAGGAATACAAATTTTACAGAAAAAAACAGAGAGGGACAACTATGTTTTGGCAGATGGTTGCTGCGTGATACCAGCGGCTTCCGGAATTCCTTTTTCTTTCTCCAGCTTTTCCCTTTCTTCGGCCATTGCTTTTAATGAATGGATACTCGCGTTCAATTCGTAACCTATCAGCAATACCAGGGAGTTGATATAAATAACCACCATCAGCACGATTACAGTACCAATAGACCCATAAAGTGCATTGTATTTTCCAAAGTTGTTTACGAAAAGGGAGAAGCCGAGGGTGGCCAATACGCTTAACAAGGCTCCCACAATGGAGCCGGGTGATATCAGCCGCCAACGTTTCGTAACAGCGGGACCATATTTGTAAATGAAGGCAAACGTAAAGAAGATAAGTCCCAGGATAAATAACCAACGAAAAGTACTGACGAACTGAATTAGTAAATTGTGTTTTAATCCTAACCAGGATAATACCGTTCCCTGCATGATCAATAAAACAATACAACCCAGCAACAATCCCATAATGAGAAAGGTGAGTTTAATAGCTATCCACCGCGTATGCAACTCCGTCCTTTTTGAAAAACCGATAGAACTTTTATTGAACGAGCGCATCAATCCCATCATGCCATTAGATGCAAAATAGATCAGCAATACAAAACCAAAAGAGAGTAAACCAATCTTTCCCTGGGTAAAAAAACTGTCTACAAATGTGATCAGGTTTTTATTATGGATGGAAGCCGGAATAATATCAGTAATAATAACATGTAACTGGGTTTTTATAGTATTGGTGGGTACAAAAGGCAGGTTGGGAATGAGGGTGAATAAGAACAAACAGGTAGGAGGGATGGCCATGAGGAAATTATAGGCAATAGCCGCGGCCCTTTCATTTAACCCTTCCTGTATTACTTCCTCCCAAAAAAAAATAACTACATCATATAAAGGAACGCCATCAAAACCGGGTAATATAATTTTCTTACTTTTGGCCGTTATAAAACGAACAAACTGAAGATTTAATAATATGCGTTCGATCTTTGTCATTGTTGCGCACCAGTGTCTTCTTTGGCTTCTCTAATTTTCTGTTCCCTGTCTAAAGCCTGTTGAAATTCCCGGGCATTTTTTAAATGTTCTTCATAGGTTTCGCTGAATACATGACTCCCTGAGAAATCACTCTTAGCAACAAAGTATAGGTAATTGGTGGAGGGGGCATTCAGCACGGCATCCAGCGTTTCTATGGAAGGAGTACAAATGGGGCCGGGAGGCAGACCGGTATTTCGATAGGTGTTGTAGGGAGATTCCACCGCCAGGTGTTTTTCGTAGATGCGCCTCAAACTAAAATCTCTAAGTGCAAACTTTATGGTTGGATCCGCCTGCAATCGCATTCCTTTTTTATACCTGTTGATATATACACTGGCCATCTTTCCTTTTTCCTGTGTGAATCTTGTTTCTTCTTCAACAATTGAGGCAATAATGTAAACGTCCGTTGGAGTAAGGCCATGGTCTGTTGCCAGTTGTTTACGTTCATTGGTCCATACAGTTTCTTTTTCAGCAAATAATTTTTTGAATATGATGGTTGGGGTAGAATTCCAGAAAAGCAGGTACGTATTAGGGAAGATACCGGTAATGACCGTATTGGTGTCTAATTGGTAAGTTGACAATGAATCGTTATTGTTAAGAAAACGGATAAGAGAGGCTGAATCACTTTCAAACCTTTTTCCGATAAACGCAGCCAGGTTTTCTTTTGTGCGCAGCTTGGTAATTACAAGATTTACGGGTAATTGTTTGCCATTACGTATGATGCGGGCAATATCAAATAGGCTCATTCCTTTTTTTATCTCATAACGACCAGCCTTAATCTTCTCCTCCAGCTTCATGCGGTTGGCTAAAAACTTAAAAGCGCTTTCATTGCTGATAAACTGACTGTCTTTTAGCGTTTGCAATACATCGCCATAAGTGGCTTTTGCAGTTCTTATATAAAGGAATTTCGATGCTTCCTTGAATCCTGTGTTAGAAGCAAAAAACAAATACCCGGCATAAACAAGCAGCAAAACGAGTACGATTAACAACCCGTAAATTATTTTTCGACGCATATCAGAATTATTCTATCGTAAAGTAAATAAAAAACCCTGCCTTACCGAGCAGGGTGAAATATTTTGCATTAAAAGATTTATTTAGGCTGGTTGGCTGGGGCAGGAGGCGTATTTGCCGGCGCCGTTTGCGTTGAATTGGGTCTTGCCCCTTCTCCACGCGTTTGAATAGTACTGGATTTTGGAATAAATAAAGCGGAAAACAAACAAAGCATCGCAATAACAAAAGCAAGTACCCAGGTTCCTTTTTCGAGGACATCGGTAGTTTGTTTAACACCCATGAATTGAGTATTGAATCCGGCGATATTGCCTGCCAGACCGCCGCCTTTTGGGTTTTGAACCAATATAAAAAAAGCAATTCCCACGGAAGCCAGAATCACCAGGATAAGCAATAAGATCATCATAACCCTAATCGTTTAATTGTTCAATTTTGGCTGCAAAATAATGGCTTTTAGCGGGATTGAGCAAACTTAATTTACGGTAAATAGCTGCCGCCCTGGCTGTTTTTCCTTGCTTAACCCATACTTCGGCCATAGCTTCCGTTTCTACATCGCTGGTTTCTACCGATTCCTCTGCATTCTTTAGAATGGCCGCATCGGTGCCGGGGTCTTGTTGCGGAATGTCATCAGCTTGAACCGGGGTTGCCCTTTTCATACTGCGCAACCAGTCGGTAAAACTCTTTAATTGCCGGCCAAATTTGTCGTTTTCCAGTTCGCCTGCTTTTAGTTTGATGCCTTGCGACGCGAAGTAATCTATTGTATAATATGGCTCAAAGATAGTTTCCTTCTCTGCCGGTTTTTTTACTTCTTCTGCTTCAATAGTTACTATCGATTCTTCTTTTCTTTCTGCGGATACTTCGGGAATTTGGATAGCAGAAATCATGTGTTGTTCTTCCGGTAAGAAGGAGGCATCGGAATTTCCGATAACCGGCTCAATGGGGCCTGTTGGTTCTGCAGACAGTTCATCTCCGATAACAGGGATAGATTCTTCCATCGGCACTTCCGACATTTCTTCCCGGGTAGTTATAGAATCAGTTTCTTTTATTTCAGTAGTTGTAGACAGGTGTATCTCGTGTTCATTATGAGTTATCCTTTCTCCGGGAGTTATTGATTCACTCTCCAGGAAACAATGTAACCACAAAGGATTGTTTAGGTATAAAGCCGCAATGGAGGCTTCTTTGCTGTAATCGGATCCCTCTTCCTTTTTTTTCTTTGCCAGCAATAAATGGCCAATGGATGAATAAGGGAAGGCCTCAACATATTCCTGCAGTTGCTGTTCGCTCACCTCGTGCAGGTTGTCCCTGTCAAAAATATTCTTAACAACAGTATTAACGGATGTTTGCATGGTACAACTTACCAGTTCGAAAATATACGATTGAAAATTTCATCTACTACATTTTGAATGATAGTAGGCGTCAGCTGCGCTTGTGCCTGATCAAGGCTCAGGTTGGCTGAAAAATCGAAGTTACGGGAAACGGGCGCGTCAAAATTCTTTTTTTCATCCAGCCTGTTCTTGAAACTAACATTTACCGTTACTATTAACCGGTTGGTAGAAGCCTGTTGTTGTGAAATGCCGGTAGTGGTCACATCATAGCTGGTTATTTCACATTTAATATCGTAATCGGCTTCGTCTCCCTGGATGAGCGTTAACCGGGTTTGATTATTTATTTTTTGACGTAGTTTATCGGTGAGCTGCGGGCTTAACTGGGGGTTAACAAAGCGGGCTTTATTTTCGATATAGTTAATACGTATCGTTTTTACCTCGGCAGGTATGCTAACGTCCTTGAAGCGGTAGACATTACAGGAGGAAAGTGAAATGAAAAATATAATATATAAAATGTAAAATATAAAAGGGTCTCGTCTTCGTAAACTTTTAAAGCTTGTTATATCGAATGATTTATCGTTTTTCATTTTATATTTTACATTCTGCATGTTACATTTTTATTCCTCACTCTTTGATATCATACTCCTTCAACTTCCGGTATAACGTCCTTTCGCTTATTCCCAAATCGGCTGCTGCATCTTTCCTTTTGCTTCTATGTTTTTTAAGCGCTTTAACAATTAATTCTTTCTCTACATCCATAATGTTGAGCGATTCCTCTACTTCCTCGTGGCGATGAATATCATCATGAGAAATTACCATCGGCTGTGTATTGGTGGTTGCCGGCTGTATCACCGCGGGTTGAAGGAATTCCTGCGTTTTCAATTCTTTTAAATCATTGAAAAAAGATGAGTTCTGCGCAGCCAGCGCGGGATTCTGCATTACCTCAACAAACATTTTCTTCAATTCAGTCACATCTTTTTTCATATCAAAGAAAAGCTTGTATAATATTTCACGCTCGTTGGCAAACTCATGTCCGTTACCGCTGATATGGGCCAGAACAGGTAACCTGTTGGCATTCGTTTCCGGCAAGAAGCGCCGCAGATCGCGTGCCGTTATTTGTTTATCCTGTGAAAGAACAGAAACCTGTTCTGCAATATTCTTCAATTCACGCACATTACCTGGCCAGGGATAAGTAATTAACAGATTTTTTGCCTCCTCATCTAATAAGATAGGAGCGGCCTTGTACTTTTCAGCGAAGTCTACAGAGAATCTCCGGAACAAAAGGGGAATATCTTCTTTTCGGTCTCTTAGTGATGGAACCCGAATAGGCACTGTACTCAATCGGTAGTAAAGATCTTCCCGGAATTTCCCCTGCTGGGTTCGTTCGAGCAGATCCCGATTGCTGGCAGCAATTACCCGTACGTCTGTTTTTTGCACTTTGGAAGAACCCACGCGAATGAATTCCCCGGTTTCCAGCACTCTTAATAAACGGGCCTGTGTACCCAGCGGTAATTCGCCAATTTCATCTAAAAATATAGTGCCCCCATTTACTGTTTCGAAATATCCTTTTCTCGCATCAACGGCACCGGTAAAAGAACCCTTTTCATGACCAAATAATTCTGAATCTATAGTGCCCTCCGGAATGGCCCCGCAATTCACCGCGATAAATGGGTTATGCTTGCGGGCCGATAAGGAATGAATGATCTGTGAAAAAACTTCTTTACCTACTCCGCTTTCTCCATTGATGAGTACGGTTAGGTCAGTATTTGAAACCTGCCCGGCCACTTCTAACGCGTAATTAAGAGCAGGAGAATTACCAATAATTCCAAAACGGTTTTTTATTGATTGAATATCCATATGTACTATCCAGGTTATTTATTTTGATCAACTCAAACGAACTAATATATTTTCAGCCGGTAACCAGTAAAGTCCTTTACGGCAACCAGCTCTTCTGTCCGGCTTTCACTATCTTTCCCAGCAACGTACCTTTTGTACAGGTTTCGATTTTTACTTCCACATAATCTCCTTTATTTAACGCGCCGTTATCTTTGGGAAATACCACCACTTTATTATGAGAGGTTCTCCCCATCCATTCCTGGTCACTTTTTTTGCTGTTGCCTTCCACCAGCACAATAAATGATTTGCCCAGATCGGCTTCGTTGCTTTCTGTTGATAGCCGGTACTGCAAGTCTACTATTTCCTGTAACCTTCTTTTTTTTATTTCTTCCGGAATATCATCTGTATATCTTCTATGTGCTAACGTGCCGGGTCTTTCGCTATAATAAAACATATAGGCATAATCATATCGGCTAAATTCCATTATGCTCAAGGTGTCGAGATGATCCTCTTCTGTTTCAGTACAAAAACCGGCAATTATGTCCGCGCTGATTCCACAGTCGGGCATAATTTCTCTTATCCTTTTTACTTTTGACATATACCATTCACGGGTGTAGGTGCGGTTCATCAATTGCAATATGCGCGAAGAGCCACTTTGAACCGGCAAGTGAATATATTTGCAAATGTTTTCATACTTAGCCATGACATGAAGAACTTCATCAGTAATATCTTTTGGATGCGAGGTGGAAAAACGGATTCGCAATAATGGAGATATCCGGGCCACTTTTTCCAGTAACCCGGCGAACGTTATTATTCCGCCGGTTGGTTCGTCAACATAATAATAGCTGTCTACATTTTGTCCGAGTAAAGTAACTTCCCGGTACCCACTTTCAAAAAGCGCAGTACATTCTTTAATAATAGAATCCGCATCCCGGCTTCTTTCTCTGCCCCTGGTAAAAGGCACTACACAAAAGCTGCACATATTATTACAGCCACGCATGATACTTACAAAGGCCGATACCCCATTACTGTTTAATCGAACAGGTGAAATATCCGCATAGGTTTCATCACGGCTTAGTAAAACATTTACTGCTTTTTGGCCAGATTCAGCTTCTTCAATTAACATAGGTAAAGATCGGTAAGCGTCGGGTCCTACTACCAGGTCCACTAATTTTTCTTCTTCCAGTAATTTGCCCTTTAACCGTTCCGCCATACATCCTAACACACCCACTAACATGCCGGGCTTTTTTTTCTTTGCCTTCTTAAATTCGGTAAGCCGCTTTCGCACGGTTTGCTCCGCTTTCTCGCGGATAGAGCAGGTGTTTAATAAGACCAGGTCCGCCTCCTCAACCAGGCGGGTGGCACCAAATCCATGCTCGTTAAGTATGGATGCTACAATCTCACTATCGCTGAAATTCATCTGGCAGCCGTAACTTTCAATGTAAAATTTCTTTACATAGCCATTCGTCTCCAGCGCAAAAGGAGCAAAGGCTTCTCCTTGCCTGCGTTCATCATGTACCTTATTACTCATCGGATCCAGCATAACATAAAAAATTGGGGACCTGCCTTCCGGCGGGTAGGCGCAAAAATAACTAAAAACTCGCAAAGAATGACAGGATGTCAGACAAAGACCTTATTTGTTTTTAGAGATTTAAATATCCATTTATCAGCGGAAACAAGTGTTTGCTCAAATATTCTCTCTCAACAGACGGCCGGAATCTATTTTTGCCGAATGGCTCCCCGGATTTACCTTTTATTGACTGCTTGTTTATTAACTGCCTTTGTTTCGGTTGCCCAGCAATCAAAAAGCAGTGAAAAGGGAATTATCACCGGAAATCTGCTAGATGAAAAGAAATCACCAATAATCGGAGCGAGTGTTGAGTTAATTGTTTTGGCCGATTCGCTTTTGATTAAAGGAACGCTTTCCGGCAAAGACGGTGGTTTTTCATTTACTGATATTTCGTTTGGGCGTTACCGGTTGCGGATTAGTTCTGTTGGCTACAAAACATTAATCATAGATAGCCTGTTTCTTCGTGC
>JANMBO010000040.1:0-32636 GCA_031360425.1 Chitinophagaceae bacterium
GACACTCTTGAATGGTGTCACCCCTACGGGGGCAAGGTCAATTTGGTTTGATTTAAGGTTTCAAATTATCAGAGACATGGCGTGAGTGTTTTACTGAGATAAGGATCATTCTAAACTGCCCATATGCTGAGGCAAAAACAGCTTTCCGCATAGGCGGGACAAGTCCTTCCATAAACATTTTGATCATAAAATAGTTTAATATCCCGGCAGGTACGCTTCCTCCATCTGGCGCAAGCGTCTCGCTTGTGCCAGATATTCTTAAACTACATAACTCAATTCTATCAAACCCTTTTTGCCATCAAAATCTCTTGCACTACTATGCAAATAATCTTCCTCCTGTTCTACGAATCCTGCTTCTACCGGATTTTTATGGATGTATTGAAGTTTCTGATAAAACATTTCAATACTAAATAATTCTATTGGTTGGTTGTGCTGCTGCCATAGCTGCCAATCTTTATTGTGGTTATTCTTCAATCCTGCCCGCCGCATCATCCTTTGTCGTTATCGCCAAACTTATATTTCCTGCTCATGCAGTAAATTAAAGATTATTTGAGTAAGGCACAAGCGAGACGCTTGCGCCAGGCTTACTATTAATATGCTTGCTATAGGGGGCGTGATTCTAGTTTTGTTTTTAACGGCTAAACATTACCTCCCAAAAAAATATTGTATTGTACCTTTATGCTTCAGGCATTAAAACAAACAATATGGAATTTATCGATTATTATAAGATCCTGGGAATTGAAAAGAACGCCACAGATGACGACATTAAAAAGGCATACCGTAAACTGGCCCGAAAGCTGCATCCGGATCTAAATCCTCATGATAAAGACGCGCATAAAAAGTTTCAGCAAATTAATGAAGCCAATGAAGTGTTAAGCGATCCGGGGAAAAGAAAAAAATATGATCAGTATGGAAAGGATTGGCAACATGCGGACCAGTTTGAGCAGCAGCGACAATCACAACGCCAATCGAGACACGCCGGTGGCCAGCCGTTTTCGGAAGGGTCTGAAGGCGATTTTTCAAGCTTTTTTGAATCGTTGTTTGGAGGTTCGGGCCAAAGCAGGCAACCCAGGTTTCGGGGGCAGGATTATAATGCAGAATTGAAACTTACTCTACCCGATATTATGGAAACGCATCAGCAAACCCTTACCGTAAATAATAAAAACGTCCGCATTACCATACCGGAAGGAATTGAAAACGGGCAGGTAATAAAATTAAAAGAGTATGGGGCACCGGGTGCAAACGGAGGGCCAGCGGGTGATCTATACATTACTTTTTCCATAGCTGCTCACCCCCGGTTTAAGCGTTCTGGTAACGACTTACTAACTAATGCCACTATTGATTTATATACTGCTGTGCTGGGCGGAGAAACCACTATTGATACACTCAAAGGCAAAGTAAAATTAAAAGTAAATCCTGAAACACAGAATGGAACTAAAATAAGATTGAAGGGTAAAGGGGTTCCGGTATATAAAAAAGAAGGAGAAAGCGGAGACCTGTATGTTACCTATGAGGTGAAGATACCCACCCATCTTACCCCAGAACAAAAAGCGCTTTTCACTGAATTATCGAAACTCAAATAATGCATTTTGTATGGAAACAGAAGAAATTATAGCAGCCAGCGATTTTTGTATTAATCATAGTATTGAGCTTTCGTTTATCTATTCATTACAGGAATCGGGATTGATCGAATTTACCATCATGGAAGAAAAACTATTTCTTCCGGTAAGTCAACTGAAGCCGTTGGAAAAACTGGTGCGTTTGTATTATGAAATGGACATTAACCTGGAAGGTATTGAAACAATTAACTATTTATTGCAACGGATGAATGAAATGCAGCAGCAGATGGTACAGCTTACCAACAGGCTTAGCCTGTATGAAAATGAATAATAATTTTATTGTGTAGCTCTATCAATGAACCTGAAAACCTGGAATTGATTATGATTGTAGTTTTAATTCATACATTCAAATTATGAACTGGCCTTTAATTGTTATAGTAGGAATAGTAGTCATTGTACTGATTGTGTTGCTTGCCTGGCGCAATCAAAAAGATGAGAAACAATTTGAAAACAAGCTTAACAATGATTACCACAAAACAAAAGAGGAGGAGGGCGATATAGATACCGAGGAAGTAGTGAAGTGAATTATTAGGATGGCCGGGGAGGTAATCCAGGGAATAAAATGCAGCAATTTTTAGAAACCTAAAAATCCTTAGCTTCAATTACATTATTAATTATGAAAAGGAAATTAATCATCCCCTTCCTGTTTCTTTTTTCGATTCATATGTCCGCGAATTCCCAGTCTATTTACCGGTTAACATACAAACTGCCAGGTAACGATGACCCGGGAACCTATGATGCATTTTTTGTACTGTATGAAAATGGCAGCGGTTTCGCCCGGGTGAACTATTTATCTACGGATAATAACCATACCGATACGGTTCAGGTAGAAATGAAAATAGAGGAAAATTATGTTTTGGATAAAGAAGGAATGGCAGATAGCAGTAAAATGGTTTATGAAGTGAAGGATCCAACATTCATTAAAGGAAATAAAGAAAAGAAATTTGATCCGGTTTTTGTCTGGTTTAGGAATAATACCGGAAGCAACTTGTTTGAGCCGTGGGGAGTTACTGTTTCTCCCGGTAACGCAGATGTCCTTCCGGATAAATTTTTAATGATTGATACGTTATCCAGCAGTACTATTAGCCGGGGATTGGCCTTGCAGTATTTCAATGCAAAAGAAAAATTCTTTCAAAATCTATTTCCCCGAACAACCCGAGGGGATGATCTGACACCTGATCAGCGGAAAATGAAACTGTTTTTATTAGTGGTAGCCAGTACCTATGATGAAGACATTGGAACGTCTTGCCTCAAAGATGGAAGAAAAGCGATAGATGTTTTTGACAGTGTGGCGAAGGTTCTGAAAATTACAGGAGAAAGAAAAGTTTTTGACTCTATATATGGTGATCAATTCAATAAGGCAAACGTTTTGAAAGCGATCAGGAAAATCAATCCCGGCCCCAATGATATTGTTATTTTTTATTATTCCGGGCATGGATTTTCTGATGCGGCCCAAAGCGATAAACTATATCCTTACCTGGACCTGCGCGACCCCCGAGCACTAAATAATAAACCGGCACCGAATCTACGGGAGCAAACATTGAATATGGACTCCATTTACGCTATGATAAAAGACAAAAAAGCCCGGCTTAACCTGGTGTTAAGCGATTGTTGTAATAATGAAATTTTCTCCAAACGAATAGTGGCTCCCCCTCCTCCTACCCGGCTTTTCCGGGGAGATTTAAAATGGAACTATGATAATGTAAAAGCCCTCTTTTTAAATGAACGGAGATCACTTATAATGACGGGGGCCAGCAAATATGAAAGGGCTGCTGGCAATAATACCTTTGGCGGTTTTTTTACCCATTTTTTTCTCACTTCCATGACCACCTATCTGAGTCTGGCTAATATAAATGCCAGTTGGAAAAAGATTGTGGAAGATGCTTCTAAGTATACAGCCAAGAAGGCAAGTATCACCACCTGTAAAGGGGAAGTGGATAATATATGCAAGCAAACTCCTTTTCCTCCAAAGTTGAACTAAACCAATCGGGGCCGCCATTAAATCATTTCGAAATTATTCTTTAATGTCAAAAATTAAATTAAAACTTGCTCCATCCGCTTTCTCCGTTTCATCGTTCCCGCCCCTTTTGGTTATATTGTGAGAATCGTTTACCAATTTCTCAATAACATTAAACTTGCCCCCGCGTTTTGCCACTAATTCGCCGGGTTTTGTCGCAAGATTTTCCAGGTTTATATCGGTCTCACTTACAAATATTTTAAAAACTTCCCTGCCAGCAGGAGGGCGAATAACTATGTTATAGGTGTTAAACAACCTGGTATCACCGGCTTTAATACGGAGATCTTCACTCTTAATTCCCCTGGCCGATTTAGGCAGGATAGCGTTAATCTTTCCGTCGGGTTGCATATCAAGAATATTTATATAAACTCCCATGTCGCTATTGTTGGTAACCTCAATCCGCATGGAGTCACCATTTTTATATTCAGGAATACCATTTACTATTTTACCCTGGTACAGGGAAGTATCTGCTTTGCCATTCACAAATGGAATCAATCTTACTTTCACGTTATACTGGGGATCATTTATTTCCAGTGCCAACAGGAATTTATACCGCGCATATAGTTTGATCTTGTCTTCTAAATCTGGCTTATTGTTTTTTTTAAGGGTTGCGAACACGTACCCATTTGCATCAACCTTTAACGTGTCTATTACTTCTCCCCGTACAATCTGTAATTCGGGTATACCTTCTGATTGTACAATCCCTAATTCCGACAATATTTCTTTTAAAGCTTTTACTTCTGGTTCAGAGAATGCTTTTCCATTATTATTTTTTATCTTCGAATCAATGCCAACCACGAGCGGCTTTATTTTATATATAGGGTTTGTTACATAAACCCAATACGAAGCGGGATGCTGATCAGCTAGTTTTTTATCCAATACAACGAATGAAGAAAAGGGTATTGCCTTACTAATAATCCCCGTGGCAATTGGTGCAGTCTTTTCCCGGTCAACGGGATGACTGGGATAAATGGCCACTTTAGCCCCGCTATCCAGCCCGGAGAATATACCCCCTCTGAGTTTGATGGTCATTCCATCGATTTCCTCCATTTCAATATAGGCTTCTTGCTTTACGAAATTTCCTGCGAAGAGTTCTCTATCCAGGCCCGTTCCTTCCAATACCGGATGCTGGGTGTTTGCCACCTCACTCATTACAGCCAGTATTCCTGAAAAAAGAGACCGGTAGGTTGTTCCTGGCTTCGGACTCGCCAACACTTTACTGATGGCGTAAGTCAATGAACCCATCGGTAAGGTATCATTTACCATTTCTGAATTAGGTTCTTCTGCCCTGGATGCAGAAATAACCTCGTAGGTTGCCAGCTTATTCGCATCAGTACCTGGTGCGGGACCCTGTAAAAAAACATCGGCAGACTTTGGTTTTCCTGCATTGTTCGGATTATAGTCTTTACTTTTAAGCGGGGGAGCTCCTCCTCTAACTTTTTGCCTTCCCCGGGTACCACTACCCGAATGACAGGCATCCAGGAAAACGACTACATCTCCTTTTGGACCCAATTTATTTCGCAACCGATCCATATAAATCCCAAACTGGTCATCCCTGAAGTATTTACCTTCCGCTGATGCATAATCTTTAGCCTTGCTTGGATGGATCGCGTCATAGGTGACGATGGATTCATCATATCCGTCTATTTCATCGCTATCATCATCTTGCAGTTGCTCACCATGGCTGGAAAAATGGATGAAAACAATATCATCCTTCTTTACGGTGGATATTAATGACTCAAATGATTTTTGAATTCCTTCCAGGGTGGCGTCTTTATTTGTAAGTACCGTAATATTTTTCTCTTCGAATTGCTGTTTTTTTAAAACCCCGGTAATAAAAGGAACATCATTCAGGCTGGATAACGGCCCCCATGTTTCATATTCTCCAATGGCAATAACCAGTGCATGCTTCGTTGGTTTCTGCTGTTGTGCTTGTAGAGGTACAATATTAATAACCATTAAACCTAGGAGTAATAGCCTGGATATTTGGTGAGGCCTCATAATAATTTTTATTTTGTCTTTGGTCAATAAGTAATAATACAATGAAGTGTTACCGAGATGGCTAAGGATCTTCCTTCGGCAATAGGTTGGCAATTTACAAAAAAGTATATTGACTATTAACTGAATGTTCCCTTGATGGGCAATAGAAATGGAATGTAGTGGTCCAACAAATTGTTCATGGCAGCTCGGTGCATGGGGGGTGTGTTGAAAAGCCGGCCTGCAAAATTCAATGTTTTATTATACTTCAGGGTAGTTCAAACTCCATTCCTTCTACGGCCATTTCATATTCGAATGAGTAATTATAATTCCTTTTCAGGTCAGTAAACATCTCATTGAGTTGCGAATCGGTGTGGGAAGGATCATGATGCGCTAATAAAAGATGTTTCACCCTGGCTTTGGAAGCCAATAATAACGTATCGTCGAGACTGGAATGCCCCCACCCTTTTTTATTTTGATATTCTATAGCCGTGTATTGGCCATCGTGATATAATAAATCAGCATCTGCCACCAGGTCATAGCCAGAAATCCACTTAATATCCTTCGGCATCCCTTCGCGTCCCAGGGCTGGTTCATGATCTGGTATATAGGTAAATACAGAATGCGTTCCTTTAATTCGATATCCTACTGTAGGTCCGGGGTGAATAACATAGGCCGACTTAATTTTAAAAGGTCCAATTTTAAACTCGCTGTTTTCGATTTCATGAAATTTAAGTCCGCAGGGAAGGTCTCGCATCATCACCGGAAACAGCGGAGGCGAAAGATACCGGCTCAGCCGCGAATGTAGGGTTTGTGTATTGCTGGCCGGCCCCCAAATATGCACTTCCAGATTCGGATCGAAAAAAGGTTTGAAAAATCCCAGTCCCTGGATATGGTCTAAATGAAGATGGGTTAATAAAATGTCAACTCTTTTATTAATAATAGAATTGCCAAAATTAATCTGTTGCATACCCGATCCGCCATCGAGCACCAACAGGTTATCTCCTTCTGAAACTACAGCGCAGGAAGTATTTCCTCCATAATATTTTGTTTCCGGGCTGGAGGTGGGAATGGAACCACGAACGCCCCACAATTTAATTTTCATTCATCTTTTGCTTTCCAAAATATGGCAACCGCCCCTAAGAATTTTTCCGCCCTGCCAATGATGGGATAAGAGGTGAGGGATATTTTTTCTGTTCTTCCTTGCAGACTTTCAATCCAGAATGACCGGTGATACGGATAGCAATTTTTTAGCGTTTTAACCAGCGGCAGATCTTCGGGAGGTATTGCCGTTCCCAATTCGTCTATTGGTTTGAAAATGACAGACCATTCTTCCACCGGCATTTCACCGGTTTCATCAAAGCGTTTCCCCAAAAGTTTTTCTGCTGGTTCGTTATAGAAAATCAGGTTCCCTTGCTTATCTGTAATAAAAACGGGAATCGAAAGGCAATCAGCTAATTGGCGGTTCAGAATTATCTCTATTTCATACGCGGGCATATCGAAAGAATTTCCTGATGAATAACCCTAATTAAATATAAGAATATTTAGATAAAAGGAATAAAATATCTGGCTGTCGGTCTGCTGTGCCTTACCAGAAACTCATTACTTTATTTTCCTCAATTATTATTTATTAATAATAAGCTATCATGTTACGATGCCCATTCTCAGTTAATGCGCATAGATATCAGATTTATTCAATGGCTACTTTGTCTTAATTGCTGTACCTGTTAAGTTGCACTGATTAGACCCATTATGACCGGAAAGAGTAAATAAAAGCTAGTATTTAATTGCTCCGGGTTTTGTTAACCTCAAAAACTTAAAAGTTTGTAATAAGGCAACTGCTGGATCCAGGAAAAATGACGATGGGTGAAAAGTATAATAAACCGGTTTGATTCATTCAATCGGATGATTCTACGGGCTTTATTGGCTCGGGTTCAATCCTGGATGCAAAGTATTTCCTTGTCTTTTTAATAGAAAAATTAATTAATCCCTGCCGGAAACCAAGCTCTATAAAGCTGTATTCGAACGTAAAGATCACCCGTTGGGCACTTAAAATCAGCCATACAAGCAGAAAAGAGTTACCTTTAACGGTAATCTGTTGAATATGCTAATCCTTTTTCCACAGAAACAACACGCATTTATCATGTTAATAAAATAAAAAATTAATCAGTATATGGCAGAAACCTGGAATAAAAAGGATCGGGAAAAGAAAAAGCAGCAAAACAAAAAAGACAAAGCGGAAAGAAAGCTGGAGCGTAAAGAAAACGCCAAAGGAAAAGGTATAGACGATATGATGGCCTATGTAGATGAGAATGGTCATATCAGTGCAACACCCCCTGATCCGCGTAAAATGAAAAAGATAAACCTGGAAGATATTGAGATTGGTGTACCCAAGCATCAACCTATTGACCCGGCTGACCTGATACGAAAAGGGATAATCACATTTTTCAATGAATCAAAAGGATATGGGTTTATTAAAGACCTGGAATCCCAGGAAAGCGTTTTTGTTCACGTTAATGGATTGAAAGAAGCGGTTCATGAAAATAGCAAAGTAATGTTTGAAGTGGAAATGGGGCCTAAAGGCGCGAACGCGATTAACGTTAAACTAGCACCGTAATATTTTATTTTTCTGTATAGATTTTCTGTATATTGGACATCACCCACTATTATCTATTTGTGTAGGGGGGATGTCCATTTGTTTTTTAATTGGCTAAATAAAATCCACCTCCTTACTACCTTTTCTGGTGATGAACCCGATTCGAGGAAGAATTTCATTCGGCTAATGAATGTCCGGATTCGTTCCATCTATAACCGTCTTATCTATTTCATTATCCAAATGACATTTATTGCAATTTTTAGTGAGGATACGGTAAGAAGTGATAGCCGCGGGGAAATCGTTTTGCTGAATGGCGCTTCGAATATTTTTTATGGAAGGTGCCAGGAGATTATTATAGGATTTCCCGAATGGATCATTCAATTTCCGGTGCTCGTCAAATTTTTTCGCAATTACCTGTAAGGTGCTATCCATACCTTCCAGCAACCAGGTGGAATAATCGGCATCGGCTTTCCGTAGGTAAAGACCCAGGTTGTCGTGATACATCATCATATCCAGCATGTTTTCATCGAGGTCTTTATTGTTATTTACTTCTATACTAGTGCATTTCGCCAATAACATAACAAAACAAAAAATGCTGGATATCACCAGGGTGGTTTTCATGCTGCTAATATAAAACGCGGTAGCCAATTATCAATATTAGCAATACAAAAAGATAACATAATTAAAGGCAGGGAAAATTGAACGTAAAACTTCTTTACCTATTTAATCGAATGGGATCAGAATAGAATATGATCTAAGTCAGTTTATGGAATTATGAGGAAGAGTAGATTTGGTACATGGCAATATCGTTAACCAACCAACACCTCGCCGGATTAAAAAATACCAAAGATTTCAAACAAATTGCACATTTTCTGCATGCTTTTTCAACCTTTCAGCTTAACCTGCCGTCGGTCATCAAAAATTATCACGACTTACTTCTATTTTATAGCGCCTTTCCTGCAAATAAGAAAATACGGGATCTGGCCACCTTGGAACTTCAGCGAATAGCAGCGGTAATAAATGCAGCGCAGGAAAATAAAAAAGTGAACTGGCAAAAAGCCTTAACCGCCAGCGGCATTGCTCATACAGAATTGATCTGCTGTTACAGCAGATCTGTCACACGCTGGATAATGGAAATATTTCCATCAGGGATTGAGTATCATACCAGCGGAGCGTCAAAAGAAACTATCCGGACTATTTTCCAGGTATTGCTTCCCTCCATTGAGTATGAAAAATGGTCGCAAGGCGAATTGGGTTTGAAAGCAAGGCTGAAACTCCTTTCAGGCCTTCATCAACCAACCCTTTTGGTTAGATGGTTATTGAAACTTTTTAAAGATAACAGGCTGCCGGATCTCATAAAAGAAGAATTATTCCTGGAGATGAACCTGTTTGTAAAGTGGAAGCTGGAAAATATATTTTATAACAGAAGTTTTTTGCGCTGTCCTATTCAAAAAGTGTATTACCAGAAATCCATTCAAAAGAAAGTAACCAGTACCAGGATTGTAAAACAAAAAATAGGTAAGCCTGTTCTATTGTCCTTAACCGATAAAAAGGGGCTGGTCAATATTATGAGAGCTTCCCTTGCTCTTCAATACAGAGAAACTGATCCGGTAACATATGCTGATGAAGATGAACTTGAACTATTCGAAATGGGCAGAGGCTTGCAGATTGTATTGATAGGAATGGTAAAAGAAAGAAGACTGTCGCTGGAAAGTTATGTAGGGTATATGGCTTTCAAAAATGGAGTACCTGTATCTTATGGGGGCGGATGGATGTGGGGACAACGATGTAAAATAGGTATTAACATTTACCCACCATTCCGACGGGGCGAATCTGCCTGGATATTTTGCCAGGTATTAGGAATCTATCATAATTATTTCGGTTCGCGTCACTTTATCGTAAAGCCCTACCAGTTTGGGAAAGGGAATCCGGAAGGATTGAAGAGTGCCGCGTTTTGGTTCTATTACAAGCTTGGCTTTCGGCCCGCAAACGAACCTGTAAACAATGAGGCCGCCATAGAGTGGTCAAAAGTGCGAAAGAATAAAAATTACAGAACGCCTCACAAACAATTACAACACTTCACCGCCTGTAATTTAGAATGGAAGATCAGCGATAAATCATTTCCCGATTTTGACTCGGGAAAAGTTAGCACTATAGTAAGTAATGCTATCAACCAAAAATTTGATTGCGACCGGCGGCTGGCCATATCTTTCTGCCTGGAAAAAATGAAAAAGCAATTGCCGGCAGCCTCCTTAAAAAGAGAAACCGCCTATCAGCAGCAGGTATTAGTGAACTGGAGTTTGCTCCTGTACGTTTTGGGTGATATCGAAAAATGGACCGCTTTTCAAAAAAGAATGTTGGTTAATCTTATTAAATTAAAACAAACCGGTAAGGAGCGCGACTATGTCCTTCAGCTACAAAAGCACGACCAGCTATGGAAGTCCCTGAAAAAAGCAATCATCAAACAGGGATAATAAATTTTTGCACCAGCTATGCTATTGGAATATTTAATCATTCATACTATTTTTAAATTTCCTCCTTAATATAAGACCGTAAAAAAATATGTTGATGGCATGCGTCTACCCAAATAGCCAGAGTAGAATGCTTTCCCCATAGCGCCACCCATATAATGCTGCTTTCTGCCCTTTCTTTTATTTTTTACATGTTTTGTTGGAGTTTAATCCTTTGCACCGTATGCCGTTCAGGGAAATCATTTTCTTTTAATAAGAACAAAATCTATTGTCTGAAGAAAAATTATTAAGGCTGGTTACATTCATGCATTTGCGGAGTACTAATTAATGAATGCCTGTAATTGACCATCCGAGCAAGGTAAGTAAGTTTTTAACTCTGCGCCTTCATGGCTCCGCAGAAAAATATTATTAAGCAAGTATTCAAAGAGGCTGGGAAAAAATCATTTCCTTGTGGGTATGACGGCCCATAGTCCTCCCGCTTAAGTCTGAATTATACGTCAATATAATTTTCACATCAAAAACTTATAATTTATGAAAACAATATTCATGACAATGGTATTGCTGCTTAGTTTGACTCTTTCTGGTATGTCCAACAGGCTGGCCCTTTGTCCATCTTCTTCCTCTCCCCTGTTGGGGATCTTAACAGCCGATGCGGATTTCGTAAATTCGGTAAATACCATATTTGAATTGGAACTAAAAGTACTTGAAACAGGGTCATTTGAATTACTAGAACGCTCTCTAGTAAATACTCTCTCCATTGCAGAAAAACAAGAATTGGCTTTCCGGCTTGGGTACCCTGATTATTTTTCATTGCAGGAGCATTTAGATGATATAGGAGCCGCCGTGAGGAGGCTGAAGGAAAAATATCCTGCATTGAATAATTCCTTTGTGGCCCCTACTATTATAAAAACTTCGTTGGAAGAAATGGCCATGCAAGGAAAAGTCGCCACGGCTAACAGCAGCGCATATTATGCTAATGTGGCCTGCCTGCGTGCACTATATGAAGATATTGTACCCTGCTTCTGTACCTCTGCCAACTCTGCAGCCAGGAATTTATGCATCCGCACGGCGCTGGCAGAATTGCGCGTCTGCCTGGTCGCTCAAGGCTAAAAATGAATTATAGTGCCCATAAAACCGAGCCCGGAATCTTTCCGGGCTCTTAGATTTTAGAATGTTCTGAATCTAATGATGGATTTGTGATACCCGACTAATAGAGAATACTTCGTAAATAAAGTTCTCAAATTCGTCATAGTTCCCTGGTATCCACAAAAAAGCTGATTTAATTCCGTCCGGGTTATGAGGAATCTCAGGTTTCTATGTTGAATTTTTCCACACCTTGTATTAAATTTTATAGCTCACATGGTAATGACAGAGCAGAATTTGCTACACGGGCAGTTGCTTTTCGATTATTGTTCTTCCTGCCAACCAGCGCCTGGGTCCCCTGAAGAGTTAGCTCAATTCCAAAGGATCCAGCAGGGATTTTCTAACCAATTTGAATTATTTTTTCCGGATAATTTCGCTCCAAAGACCATTGTGGTAATACCCAGTTTAACGCTGGACCAGGAAGTGCTGGCAAAAATAGAAGGGGCATTGCATTATGAGGAAAGGCTATTGTGCTTGCTGATGCTGCTTCGAATGCCCCGTGCCCATGTAATATATGTAAGCAGTGCTCCCATTGATCCGGTAATTATTGACTACTATTTGCATTTGTTGCCCGGCATTACCGGTTATCATGCGCGGGAGAGATTAACATTACTCAGTTGTTATGACACATCAGAAATTACACTAACCCAAAAAATCTTGCAACGCCCCCGGCTGATTGAACGCATAAAGCGTGGTATTCCGCCTTCCCACGTTGCACATATTGCCTGCTTTAATACCACCGACTTTGAAAGAACGTTGGCTGTGAGATTGGGAATTCCAATCTACGGTTGTGATCCCTCCTTAATTCACCTCGGTACCAAAAGTGGGAGCCGGAGAATTTTCATAAAAGCCGGGGTGCCCCTCCCCCCTGGCGCAGAAAATCTTAAAACCTATGAAGATATTGTACATTCGGTGGCTGCCTTAAAGGATATGTATCCGGATTTAAAGAAAGCGGTAATTAAATTAAATGATGGATTTTCGGGAGATGGGAATGCCATCATAAAATATCCCGAACACCTCAGTAAAAAAGAATTGTTCAACTGGATTCATCATAACCTCCATAGTGAAATTATTCCGGTTGCCAAAGACTTGAGTGTTGAACAGTTTTTGGAAAAATTCAGTCAGATGGAAGGTATTGTGGAAGCGTTTGTAGAAGGAGAAATTAAAGCTTCTCCGTCTGTTCAATGCAGGATAAACCCATTGGGAGAAGTAGATATTATTTCAACTCATGACCAGGTCTTGGACGGGCAAGTTTTTTTGGGAGCGCATTTTCCGGCTGATGAACAATACAGAGCCGACATAAGCACAATGGGCAAAACAATTGCCTGCGCGTTAATGAAAGAGGGCGCGTTGGGCCGGTTCAGTATTGATTTTATTTCTGTAAAAGAAAGTGATCGCTGGCGAAGTTATGCTATTGAAATAAATCTTCGTAAAGGGGGAACTACCCATCCGTTTCTGATGCTGCAATTCTTAACTGATGGAAAGTATGATGAAGAAAAGGGCGTGTTTAAAACACCGAATAACCAGCAACGATATTATTATTCATCTGATAATCTGCAGAAAGATACCTACAAAGGCCTTGCTCCGCAGGATCTGATCGATATTGCTATGTTTCATGGATTACATTTTGATGGGGCCACCCAAAAAGGAGTAGTGTTTCATATGATTGGAGCGTTATCGCAATATGGCAAAATGGGAATCGTGTGCATTGGGGAATCACCCGAAGAAGCAAAATTATTTTATGAAAAAACAATTGAGGTTTTAGATGCGGAAACGATCATTCGGTAGTACCAGAGTTTCTTTATTGTTAACTGCCGAAAAACAGCAAAGATGATAGAAAGAATAGAAATTTATTTTTCTTTCGAATTAAAATCATTCAGAAATATCCAATATGGTGGTGGTAAATTTATGGCGATAAAGTTGCTTATTATGTTGTTATTTTGCATCTCCATTAACGATCGAAGGGTTCAAAAATTAAGATATGAAAGTTCCGGTTCATTACGTTAGTCCGAAAGAGGCTTTATCTGTTATTCAATCCAATCAACGGATATATATCCATGGAAGCGCGCATACTCCTACGTTTCTTCTTAAACACCTGGCAGCGGAAGCGCCTCGCTTGCGAAATGTTGAAATTGTTTCTATTAGTGTGTATGGCGATTTGTATGTAGACAAGCCCTCGTTTAAAGAAAGTTTTTATTTTAATTCTCTATTTGTTTCTGCCAGCTTGCGTAATGCAGTTAAAGAGGGATATGCTGATTATGTTCCTGTTTTTTTGAGTGAAATTCCTGAACTTTTCAAGCAAAACATTTTACCGATTGATGTGGCTATCGTGCAGGTATCTTCACCGGATGCACATGGCTATTGCTCTTTGGGTGTTTCCGTAGATATTGCCCGCAGCGCGGTTAACACCGCCAAGATCTTAATTGCCCAGGTAAATCCCAATGCCCCCCGTACGCATGGTGATGGGCTGATTCATAGCAGCCGCTTTCAGGCGATGGTATATTGTGAAGATCCGTTACACGAAGCAAATTTTGGAGAAAGAGTGGGACCCAGCGAAGTGAAAATAGGCGAATATATTGCAGAGCTCGTGGAGGACAGAAGCACTATTCAAATGGGAATCGGGGCCATTCCGGATGCGGTATTGCGTTGCCTGCTCAATCATAAGGATCTCGGTGTTCATACCGAAATGTGTTCCGATGGAATTATTGAACTCGTGGAGAAAGATATAATCAATAACAAATACAAAAATATTCACCCCAACAAAACAGTTTCCTCATTCGCGCTGGGCTCCCAAAAATTATACGAGTATATAAATGATAATCCCGCCTTTGCCTTCCTGGATATCGACTATGTTAATGATCCGCATGTTATCCGGCGTAATGACAAAATGGTATCTATAAATAGTGCTATTGAAATTGACATCACCGGCCAGGCTTGCGCGGATTCTATTGGAACCTACCAATTCTCCGGCGTTGGGGGGCAAATGGATTTTATGCGCGGTGCGGCATTGAGCAACGGAGGAAAACCCATTATTGCTATTCCCTCCCGCACGGCCAAAGGGGTTCCGCGTATTGTACCCACTTTAAAACCAGGTGCAGGTGTCGTTACAACCAGAGCTCATATGCATTATGTGGTTACCGAATATGGAGTGGCTTATTTATTTGGAAAAAATTTACGACAGCGGGCAAAGGCTCTAATTAATATCGCGCATCCCGATGACAGGGAAATGCTCGAAATATCCTGTTATGAAAGATTTAAACAATTTTAAATAATCCGATACAAAGCTTATTCTATTTTTTTGGGAACATGAAGGTTTAACTTCAGTTCATCGATATCCATTTCCCGCTCCAGATGCCTGATGGCCGTGTCACTGAATTCTCCCTCTTTGTGCAATTTTAGCAATAGTCCCCGCTGAAATTTAGTGATCTCCAATTTAGTTTCCAGCAAGGCATCGGAAGGCGATTCCATTTCTTTTGTAGAATCATTTTTTGCTTTTACATGACGACGGATTTCATTTCTGAGCTTTTGAATTTCCAATTCATATTTTTTTATTAGTTGATCTTTTACCTTTGGATTAAGGTGAATCGGTAATTCCTGTTCTATAAAATGAAGCGTATGAGTAGCCAGGTAAAACTGTAATTCTTTTTCTTCTGCTCCCGAATTATCCTCTGGTTTTATCTTTAACAACCGGATTAACAATGGCAGGGAAAGCCCCTGTACTACCAGGGTTACAAATATTACCACGAATGCAAGGAATATAATGGAATATCTTTTGGGAAAAACGGATCCATCATCTAATACTAACGGTAATGCCAATGCGGCGGCAAGAGATATTACTCCTCTTGTGCCCGTCCAGGCAACCACCAATACATTCTTCCAGGTGTTGTCCGGATGATTACTTACAGCGAAAGCAACCTTATTCTTCTTTCGAGTGGAAAAATAATTTTGCCAATAGGCTCCCGCGAATACCCAAATAATGCGGACAACAATGGTCACCAGGCTGATGAGCAACCCATAACCCAGCAGTTGCGCAAATGGATAATTGCCCAGGTCCTTAATGATGGAAGGCAACTGAAGCCCGATAAGAATAAATATAAATCCGTGTAATATAAAAATCAGCGTGTCCCATAATACTCTTGTTCTCATTCTTGTTTGGTAAGAAAAGACTTCCGGAGATCTCCATGATATTACCAGCCCGGTGCTTACAACAGCCAATACCCCTGACATATGGAAATGTTCGGCTGCCAGGTAAGCCACAAAGGGAGACAACAGGGTTAGGCTTGTTTCTACTACAGGATTGTTTTCAATATTCTTATGTGCCCACACAAAAAGATAACCGGTTACAATTCCTATGAGGATGCCAACTCCCGCGACCAGTAAAAATTGCAGCCCGGCTTGCCAAAATATGAAAGTTCCGGTGGTTACCGCTGCTACGGCAGAACGGTACGCAATTAAAGCAGAGGCATCATTGACAAGACTTTCTCCCTCTATAATGGTGATTACTTTTTTATTTAATCCAAGCCCTTTTATTATTCCGGAGGCAGCAACCGCATCCGGTGGAGAAACAACAGCGCCTAATACAAATGACAATGGCCACGTAAACCCCGGAATAAGGTAGTGCGAGGTAATGGCTACCGCGATGGTAGTAAAAAATACAAGGGTGATAGCTAACGCGGATATCGGCCGTATGGACGTTTTAAATTCATGCCAGGACGTTTTAGAGGCCGCATCGTACAGTAATGGGGGAAGAATAATAACAAAAACAATATCAGGATCCAGAGATAGGTTTGGTAATTGTGGTACAAATCCAATGGCCAATCCTGCAAATACCAAAAGAATGGGAAACGGAAATTTTCTTCTATTGGCGATCGCGGTTAAGGTGATCAGGATCGCCATGATAAAAACAACTATTTTGAAATCTTCCATATGTTACCAAGCTACGGAAAAGGGCGAGATTTTATAAAAGATAAACCGGGGAATTTACCTGTGAGGTACATCGACTAGCAGTTTTACCATAGTTGCGAAAACATGGTTTTTGCAATATGCACCTAACTGATTGCTTCCTAAACCCTGATTATTCATTTTCTCAGAATTCGTGCCTGCATAATCGCTGCTATTACCTGAATTATTCCCATCGTGATAAAGAGGGCATTAAATGATAAGTAATGTACAATCAGGCCGCCGCACACTATGGCAATTCCTGTAAATATCTGGGATTGTCCACTCGCAAGACCCCAGGCAAATGCATCATTAGAGTCATCTATATTTTTTGCATAAAGAGAATCCCAGGCGGGGGTACCAATGGCTTCAGCAATACCCAATCCCGCTTGTACGAAGAACAAGTGCCAGGGAGTAGAAACGAAGAGATATCCAAAAGTGAAAAGGGCATTGAGCGCATACCCAAGCACCATAACTTTGGCTTTATATGACTTGTTATTAATAAGCTTTCCAACTAAAATATAAAATGCCCCGGTTATAATAAGGTAGGTAGCCCATGCCCAGGTGATATCCAATATATCGCCACCTACCCGTTCGGCAAAAACGGCGAACAATGGGCCAAGCATTCCTTCTCCTAAATACCAGATATTAGCACCCCATAAGAGGATTTTGGTAGTTTGAGATAACCTCATGAATGTTCCATAATTTTTTTGAGAGTGAACTTATTTAAAAATAAAAAAGAAATAGGATTTGTTGGGTTTTATTAATCTGTCTTCGGCCATTTAGGAAGCGAAAATGTAACAATTGACTTTCAAATAAAAAATCTCCCGCACTATGGTAAAATAAAATAGAGTCTTATAGGAGTACCTGGAGTAATTTATATATCACAGGCGCATACCATCATTAAGTTTGGTTGAGATATTGACCACGCTATAAGAATAAACGCAATCGGCCTTTTTTCTAATCATCAAACCAGTCTGCAGACACAACCTGAAAGTAGATTATTAAGAGGAGAAACTTGTAAGCACTTCATTTTCAGGAAGGGAAACACATACTAGTAGAAGATTATATGTAATAAAATGTTCAAAAAACCGTTATGGTAAAGCAGCGAATCAAACTTTCCTATTCGTAAATCCAATTATATGAAAAAAAAGATAAGGAGTAATACGTTCGGTATTGCTTTTTTCTTTGTTGTATTTATTACCAGCTTCCATTTATCAGGTCAAAGTATTGTGGCGGTGCAGGGTCAGGCCGGATTTGTAATGTGCACCAAAACAGGTGAAATTTTTGTTGTTAACGCTAATACCGGAACGTCCAAATTAGTTACTACGGCCCCTTCCGCTGTGGCTATAAATTCATTAGCAACCGATACTTCTAGAGGAATTATTTATTACTGTTATAACAACTATATTTCGACGAATAAGTCAGTATATGGCTACAACTATCGCACGAATACCCATTTCACCCTGATAAATGATTTTAGTACAGCCCCCGGCAGCCCCCTGTTAGGTTTGGGAGGTGTAGGTACCGCTGGTGCCGCTTTTTATAATGGATATTTATATTTTGGAGTAGAATTAGCCCGAAGTCTTTCACCTGGAGTACCCAATATTGGGGCCAATGTACCCTATTCAGACCGGCTATATAAAGTTACGCTGGATGCTGCCGGCACTACCATAACGGCCACCAGTTTAATAAAAGATTATTATACAGATAATGCATATATCAATTACAACTCCACTCCGTTCGGCAGTGCAATCTTCTCTTTTTTTCAATACGATCATAACTGGGGAGATTTCGTAATAATAAACGATACACTCTATGACAGAGCGGTGAAGGGATATACCTCCGGGTCTTTTTGGTTTGAGCAAACAACCGTAGCGTATAAGCTTAGTACCCCGGCTATCCAGTCTTTTAATACCTTAACCCTCCCAGCCACTACGGTTCTCAATGATGGATTTTCCTATGTGCAAACAGCTTCGGATGGACTGGGGAATTTAATATTTGTAGGGAACGAAGGGAATACGAATCAACTTTTTGTAGTGGCCAATAAAACGAATGGATCTTATAGTGTAGCCGCAGCGAAACCACTTACGGTTAATGGCGCCCCTTTTGCCAAAGCCGTTACCGATTGTGGTAATGTGATAAAAGGAGAAGGTATTATTGGCGACAAGGTTTGGTTCGATGTAAATGAAAATGGTATTAAGGATGGGGCCGAAATCGGGTTGCAAAATGTACCGGTTGAGTTATGGGAAGATGTAAACAGCAATGGACTAATTGATGAAGCATCCGATAAATTACTGGGGACAGCCATTACTGCTTCAGATGGAAGTTATGGGTTTATTAATATGTTGCAGGGTAATTATCTTGTTCGATGCGTGTTAACCGCTAGTGTAAATTATCCCGCGCTGGGATTTAGTGCTTCCTATCCTACCAATCCACTGGCGGTTACGGCGCGGTTGGTAGATGCGGGGGATGAAACAATGGCCGGCTCCAACGCCACTAACCTGGTGACCAAAAGTTTCAGTGCTCTTTCCTTTAATGATCAAACAAGTGATTTCGGCTTTGCCGATGTATTTGTACTTTTTGCACTAAATAATTATAATTTAAAAGCTTCTTATTCGAATCTGGCGGTAAAACTGAATTGGGAACTCTTAATTGCCAGCGAAGAAGCGGAATACGCTATTGAAAGAAGCGAGAATGGGCAGGCGTTTAAAACGGTAATCACCGGAACCGTTTTGAGTGGCGGCGGTTCAATTTCCGTCACAAACTGGGATCTAAATCTGCCTCCAGGTCTTCCTTATTTATATTATCGATTAAAGCTAAC
The DNA here is from genome assembly GCA_031360425.1 of Chitinophagaceae bacterium. Lineage (GTDB taxonomy): Bacteria > Bacteroidota > Bacteroidia > Chitinophagales > Chitinophagaceae > Endoryza. The sequence goes on from JANMBO010000040.1 coordinate 19,586, forward strand.
GTCAAAAAGTGGAAAGGTTCAGCAGAGTAACGCGATAAAAGTAAAAATTAATGCTAGTGTTGGTGATCAGGTAGTGGTTTTTCCAAACCCGGCAAAAAATAAAACAACCCTGTCCATTCCCCCAAGCTTAGTCAATAAATCTATTTTTATAACAATTGCTAATTCCTCGGGGCAGGTACTATTGAAATTTACAATTGCCAATGCTTCGAAAATGGAAGTAGTTGAATTATCAGGGCTAAAGCAGGGTAGTTATTTTTGGAGGATCAATACAAATAAAAATAAGAAAGCCGTTTTCACGGGCAAACTGGAAATTCAATAATTCTTCCGGCGAATAACTATTGGTTATTTATGAGTTATACCTCAATGTAATTCTAAGAAATAAAAAGGTCTTATCGGATCATTAACTCACCATGCATCAAATATTGGAATGATGGCTGTTACCCGTAGATTGATGTAATCAATTTTATACTTTAATAGAAAAGAATTTAATAATAAAAAAGCGTCCATTTTTGTATGGACGCTTTTTTATTTTATTTCAATCGAACTATCAATACAAGTAGTTCAATGCTGTTATATCATTGGCATTAAACGGACGATCCGTCGTGGCACTCAGACATGCCAGCATCCACGAGGCGGCATCAGGTCCTGTAGGTGTTCCGGGGATGTGAACTGCTCCCACTCCACTCGTTTCCTGGCCTTCATTTCCGCCAGTACCACAGCTATAGCTGCGGTTCATATAATCCGTATGGCGAAAACCAATACAATGACCCATCTCATGTGCCAGCACGGTGGTTAAAAATCCAGAACTATAAGTTTCATACCGCTTGTTAAAGCTAATCGAATTGTATGGATTACCTCCTGATGGGAATCCCGCTGAAGCGATATATTGCGCATTGCGGACGATCTTAACTACAATATTCCCACCATTGGCTACCCGCTGAAAAGTAAGAACTAAATTCCGTGCATTGTATCGGGCAATGGCCCCATCCACTGCAGCGGACACAGCCGCATTAACACTGCCGCTTGTGCTTACTGTTATGGTACGGGGAACACCAGTTACTAAATTAAAGGTGTTGTACTGTTCTTCACTCGCGATGACTAGTCGGGGGGAGGAAGGCTTGTTGCCCAGCATAGCGGCATCCAGGAAAATATCTCCCTCTACAATGTAACCACCCTCTTCAGGAATTACATTATCGGTGGAAAATCCCAGGGCGGCGATCTGGCTGAGAACTGATTGAGGAATTTGTTGCTCATCAGAAACGGTAGCGGCCTTCTTACAGGAAATGATCATAATAGTGGATGCTAGTACCACTATTAAGGGTAAAATAATTTTTCTCATTTTTGTTTGGTTTTTGTTTGACCTAATTTTAATGAATCAATTTATTTAAATTTATCTTTTATTCTGCGTAAATCATTGCAGCGAAGTTGCAAACATGCCGGATACTAATAACAAGATTTGTACAGGTACGAAAGCGTACTAAGTAGCCTGTTTTGTTTATTTCATTTAAAGAGCAAGCCTATTCATGCAATTTTATTTAAAAAGAAACGCGTTGCATAAAATACAATCAAGTATAGGATCTATATGTTTCTATGTATTTATATCGGCTTTTTCGGCCGCTTCACAGCAACCTCTCTCCAAAAATGTGAATAAAATTCTGCCTTCGTTGTCGTTAAAACTGAAAACGGAGAAGCCCTCCGGAAAGAGTATGTTTACAGTGGCTGTAACAGATATTAAACAATTTATACTGTTATTACAACAGCATAAAGCGGGAAAGATCGTTTCGGTGTATGAACCCGCTCAGTTAGTGGTAGTAGAATGCACCTGGCGTGCACTCGAAGATTTATTGGATAGCCCGCTTATTATGGCTGTTGATGAAAAGAAAAAGGCCAGGGAAGAATTGCTGTTTGGCGCTGTTGACTATTCAGCGAATAAAATATCTGTTATTCAAGATCGTTTTCCATTGTTGAATGGAAGCTCCGTTGGCATATCTATAAAGGAACAGAATTTTGATACAACCGATATTGATTTTAAAGGCCGCACAATAGCCTCGATTTTTTCGTCGCCTAATATAAGCAGCCATGCCTCCATTATTGGAACTATAATTGGCGGCGGAGGGAATGCCTGGTATAATACTAAAGGAGCGGCGTGGGCAAGCTATTTAAGTTCAGCGAATTTTCAGAACCTATTACCGGAACCAGACAGCTATTATCGATCCCCTGCTATTCTTGTACAAAACCATTCTTACGGAACCGGGATTGAAAATTATTATGGCCTGGAGGCAACGGGTTATGATGCTTCGGTCATCAATAATCCATCCTTATTGCATATTTTTTCCGCGGGAAATTCAGGAGCGGCAACACCGGCTACCGGAAATTTTGCAGGTATTGCAGGCTATTCAAATCTTACGGGGAATTTCAAACAGGCGAAAAATATTATTTCAGTCGGCCATACGGATTCGTTCGGCATTGTGTTACCTGCCAGCTCTAAGGGACCGGCTTTTGACGGAAGAGTAAAACCTGAATTAGTTGCTTTTGGCGAAGATGGCAGCTCCGGGGCTGCAGCCTTAATATCTGGCGTAGCTGCTGTTTTACATCAATCGTATAAAGATAGGAACAGTGGTTTGCCGGCACCCGCTTCACTTATAAAAGCTGTTCTGATTAATAGTGCTGAGGATGCAGGGACAAATGGGATTGATTACTTATCGGGTTATGGAAGCCTGAACGCAGATAAAGCCGTTCAAACTATCATTGCAGGCAGGTATTTTCAGAGTACCGTCTCAAACAACGGACAAAAACAATTCTCTATTACCATTCCTGCCGGCATTAAACAATTAAAAATATCACTTGTATGGAGTGATCCCCCAGCCATTCCCAATAGCTCTAAAGCAATCGTAAACGATCTTGATATGGAGCTGGTAAATTTAACTGATAACAGCATTTGGCTTCCCTGGGTATTAAATCCTGCGCCTAACCGTACTGCCTTGCAACAGGAACCGGTAAGAAAAAAAGACAGCTTGAACGTAGTGGAACAAATAACTATAGATACTCCGATTGCCGCATCATATATAATAACAGTAAAAGCAGCTGCTATACCGTCGGGCACCCAGGATTTTTCTATCGCATACCAGTTAGATTCGGCAGATGAGTTTACCTGGTTTTTCCCTACTGGCTCCGATCATTTGACTTCCGGAACATCAAACATTGTACGATTCGAATCAGGCTTTGCATCGCAATTTGGATTACTCGAATTGAGTATTGATAACGGAACCTCGTGGCAGGTAGTTTCCTACAGCGTAGATTTATCAAAAGGATTTTACAGGGTATCGATCCCTGATATTTTCAGCAAAGCGTTACTGCGCATGTCCTTAAACGGGCAATCGTTTACGACCAATACTTTCACTATTTCAAAACGAATACTCACCACGGTAGGCTTCAATTGCACCGATTCATTTCTATTTGCCTGGTCCAGGGTGCCTGCTGCCAGCGGATACCAAATTTACCAGCTTAACAAGCAATACCTGGAACCATTTTTAACAACAGCAGATACTTTTGTCCTGTTGTCAAAAAAAATAAACCTGGCAAAACATTATGCGGTTGCTCCCCTATTTGGGAATACACATGCTGTCAGATCCTATACATTCAACTATGAAACCGCTGGAACCAGTTGTTATTTTAAAAGTATACTGGCTCGTTTACGACTTGACAATGAAGGAGAAATTACAGTTGATCTGGGTACTAATTACGGCATTCTATTGCTCCGGATTGAGAAACAAACCGCCGACGGGTTTACGCTGATTAAGAAAATAACGAATTTATCAGGACTAATTCACCAGGCTTTGGATCCATCTGTTTTTCCCGGCACTAACAGGTATCGGGCGGTCATTGAACTATCAGGGGGAAGGTTGATTTACTCTGATATTGCCATTATTTATTTTGTGGGACCCAATCCGGTGGTAATTTATCCGAATCCTGTTCAGCGAGATGGAAAGATCACCATCCTGGCGAAAATCGACGATCAGTTAATATTTCAGCTGATGGATAATATGGGAAGAAAAGTACGGCAAAAGCAGATCACCGAGTTCCCGGAGCAAATTTCCTTTGATAACCTGCCGAAAGGGATTTATTTTTTCCGCATACTTAAAGAAAATAAAAGGATTTATAGCGGATCCATTATAATAAACTGATTTTTTAATTTTATGAAAGTTATTCAGCTGCTCAAAATAAAAGGAGATATTGCTGTTCAATAATGATAACGCTGATATAATGAAAGGAAGACTATATTTTATTTTTGCGATTTGGATCTTTGTTGCTGCTGGCAAAAAGAAGGACGGCTTTTTATCAATTACTTATCCATCTGTTTACCATAAATCAACAATGACAATCATTGGAGAACTACGGGCTTTTTCTTCTGCGGGCGAAATCACTGGCCTGCTATTATCAGCCGGTTCAATCAAAACGATTCATCTATTTTTTCCCAGGAAGCTGGTTTTATAATAAATTACCGGGGCACGTTGGATACTTTCCAATTTTCGGATGCCCAACGGGCAAGAATTGTTGACAGGTATATGTCATTAAACTGTGCCTGCAGCAGGTTCCTGGGGGCATTCATACGCAGCAGGACAATGTTGCCGGGACCAGGAAGGTAAGTTAATTGGCAATAATGTAAATGAGTTGCATTGGACGAAGTAGGCTCAATTAAGTTGAAAATCATCTCAGTTAATTAAGAAGAGGTGGTTGCTTTTTTACATCCACTTCGACAGAAACTGATTGAACTCAGCGCGTAAATCTTTCACAATTTTTTCAAAATGAACAAATTTCTCCTTCATCCCGTCGTGTTCGCCGGCAAGCCCTGTTTCCATTTTGCCCGCATGCACTTTTGCGTCGGCAGAAACTTTACCAGCATGTTCACGAATGCTATGCCTTAATTCTGCCATATTGTTTCGTTGAATCAGGAACTGGTTTTGAAAATGTTCCACCCAGGCCATTGGTTCCGAACCATTATTTTTTTGGGCAACTTCCACCAATCTTTTTTCCAGGATGTCAAATTCGTTTTTATAAAAATCAATACTGTTTAGCCAGTCTGTGTGGTCATTTCCGCAGTGAGTAACGGTAGTATAAGTCATGAAACAAATGATTTAAATGATTCTATATTCTTTCACATTCGAAATTGAAAAATTGTGAAATCCTAAACCATGATAATAATCAGCAGAAAAACTGATAAATTTCATCAAAAAGAATAAAATGGGTACCCTTTATTTTACAGAATAAAAAGAATATCGAATGACGGAAGATCATGGGTAAACTATATGATACTCATATCAAACTTTACCAGGTGGTTATTTGGGAGAAGGTTAGAATACTGCAGGAAAGCCGAAAATTTAGAAATCATGATCGATTTAAAATTTATTTATTCAATAATTCTCGACCATGATTTCGAAGGAGGCAGGATGGGAAAATTGTTCCCCATCCTGTGTAATCAATATAAATAATTCAGAGTACGGAATAATACAGGTTTTACCCTTGGCCTAGATCGAACCAAAAAAAGCGATTTATTAAATTCCTTTTTTACGCCCGGCAATCAATATTATTACCCCGGCCAATGCGGTAATACCCCCGGCATAATTAGGCCAGTCAATGGTCTTTTTCGTATTTGCATTGATTTCCACCGGACCCAGGTCCATTACTTTTTCTTTTTTTGTATAACTGATGTTTCCAAATACAAGCATTAAAAGGCCTGCAACAATGAGGACGATGCCAAATATTTTCATATAAAATCATTTTAGGAAGTAATTGCTTTAAAATCGTGCCAAGCCAGTATTTGCTCCTTATGCCGTTAAATCTTCAGCCGGTAAAAGATTAATCGGTAGTTTACCATTTAATAGCCTATCTTCACCCAGTGAATTAAAGATTCCTCAACATTCAGTCTTGATTAGCATCGATTCTTACTCTTCACCTTTGTAATAATTAATTCTCCTCGCTACTCTTTGCAAAGATTCTTTGTCACAAGTATTTTTATTGTATTATTTAAATTATTGTTTTATGAACATGTACGTTTCGAATCTGAGTTTCCATACTACAGAAGAAGATTTAAAAAAATTATTTGAACAATTTGGTGCGGTGTCATCCGCTAAAGTCATCATCGACCGGGAAAGCGGAAAAAGCCGCGGTTTCGGTTTTGTGGAGATGGGAGAAGATGCAAAAGCAAAAGAAGCCATTATCGGCCTTAACAACAAAGAAATTGAAGGAAGGGCTATGTCTGTAACTGTTGCCAGGGAAAAAGCTCCCCGGTCAGAAAATAACAGGTGGTAATAAAGTAAAAATTTATTCAAAAAAGAGCTTGAAAGCAGGCTCTTTTTCTTTATTTCATTTGAGAACCGGAATTGTTTCTACAGGAATTCTTAAAGATTCTCCCCGCAGATTACAACTATTAGGGGAATGCATCCGGGTTAACCAGAGGACCGCTCCCTTACTTTTAAAATTAAATCCTCTAACATTATGTCTACCATCTTACAGATAGCTACAGCCGACAAGAATCTCAGTGATTTAATGAAAGCACTAAAGGCGGCGAATTTAGAAGATACATTAAATGGCGTTGGTCCGTTTACTATTCTGGCTCCCGTTAATATGGCTTTTGGAAACCTGGTGGCCCCGGATACTTTTGAAAATATGATAAAACACAGTAAGAGCAGTCCCAGGCTTTCTGACATACTGACTTTCCATGTACTTAAAGAGAAAAAGCTATCGAAAAACTTCAAGGATGGCCAGAAATTACTAACGATTAATGGTAAAGAACTAACGGTAAGTGTTCGAGACAATGAAGTGCGCATTAATGGCGCAAAGATATTAGCCCGCGACCGACAGGGATCCAATGGAGTAGTTCATTCTATTGATGCCGTTAATTTACCTGCGGAACCCGTTGTTCAGCCGGTATCCTGATTATATTTTTTTGGTTGTTTATTTCACATCAAAAAGAAGCCACTCATGAAAAAAGATAGTATTGTTCAGTTTGTTGGATTCGTAACAACTCTTCCCTTCGAAGAATTTGTTCCCAGGTGGGAAAATTATTCTAAAAGGCAATTGACCTCCACTTCGGAGCCGATTTTACACCAGAAGGAGCCAGAGGCTAAAAACAAATTCCGTTATATATCACAACAGGGATGCCCCGAGCTGGAATTTCATTTAATCAATAAAAATGAAAGACGGTCTGATCACTTCCCTGATCAGAATGTACGAATCATCCAAGTGGGTGGTTTTGTACCACTAAAGCAAAAAAGAAGAAGCCCGGAAGATGAGAGCGATATTAAATTAATTGCTTTTATCAGCCACGATGAAACAGATTTGGATTTTTATTGCAATTTACCACTATACCATAACCTGAATATTTACCAGGCTTATTTTGAAAGCTGCTTATATGGTTATGTAATGGAATTTTTCGTTTCCGAAAAAGAGGCTGACGACCTGTTACGTCAGCTAAAGCAACGTCAGGGTATAGAGACGGGTATTTACAAAGAATGCCTGGTGCCTCACGGGTAACAGCTGATTTTGTTAGGACGAATATTTAATTCTTTGCCCGGAGGTTCGGTGAGACCAATAGGTAATTACTGCCGCGAGGCCAGGAAGAAAATAATCTATTTGAGCCAAATCTGACCCTTTTCATTCATCTCTTTCAAATTTCTTTTTGAATAAAACATCTTCTTCTAATAATGTAAATATTGGCTTGCAAAGCTAAGAAAGCTACCTGGTTTGCGCTGACTTATCCCCTTTTCCAGCCCGATCCCGTAAAAGAGTGGATCAAAAAACTAAATCGTCAGGTAATAAAACGAATTATTTTTTTACCGGGGGGATTTAAGTTCAAAATAAAATGGAGATCTGTTGGGTCTTAAAATGCCTCACTGACATTCAATAGTTGTCGCACGACAATTTATGGATATATTTAGTCGGGCATGTTTATATATAAAAAATTACCAGCAAACTCTTTGCAATCAAAGAAATTTCCTGTTTGAAATTTATTTATTAGATTTGATTGCATTCATTTTATAATACATCTTCTACTTCCAATTATTAACTAAAAACAATTTAACATGAGAAGGCTTCTTGTTTTCTGGCTTATCATTCCAATGATAGGATTGAGCCAGGCAAAAACTGTATTAAGTACTAACCGCGTATTTCCAAAGGTCGATAAGGTGGCAGAGTTTGAAAAAGCGTTGACTGCGCATGCCCAGAAATATCATACCGGCGACTGGAAATGGCGGGTTATGACCATTGAATCGGGCCCTGACGCCGGGGGATACCAAATTAATGAAGGACCTAATACCTGGGACCAAATTGATAAGCGCGGAGACTTGAGCGCCGAGCACCAGACTGACTGGAACAAATCAGTAGCTATTTACCTAACAGAGAAAAATTCAAATTCTTACCTGGTTTTTCAGGATTCATTAAGCACAGTATCGCTCACCGATTATTCAGATAAAATATCAATTACCCGCTATTATCCTAAGATGGGATGGGGCAATAAAGTAAGAGAAATGATCATGAAGATGAAGCCTGTATGGCAAGCAGGAGGAGAATCGGTTGCTGTTTACCAGGCCAGTTCCTCAGGCGCCCCGCAATATGCGATTGTTACACGTTATAAGCAAGGTCTAAAAGAACGGGATCCCGGTTTCCGGAAACCTTTTCCAGAAAGATATGAAGCCGCAAACGGCGCTGGTTCCTGGGCTGATTTCCTTGATGTATTAAGAGGCTATGTGGCTGAATCATGGGGAGAATTAATTTTTTACAGGGCTGATTTAAGTTCGAAATAAAATTGAAAACGGTGAGGTCTCCATTATGGCCTCACCGTTTTTATAGTATTTAACGAATTGATATAATTGTTGATTCTACAAATTATATCTTCGCTCTTTCAGGCCAACTTAGCTCAGCTGGCAGAGCATTTCATTCGTAATGAAAGGGTCGTCGGTTCGAATCCGATAGTTGGCTCCATCGTGGTCTGACTTTCGTAGCTGGTTAGGTTCTTAAAGTTTACCAGCCTGACCCATGCATTCTCCATGCCAGATAGGTAACCTCTGCTATTAATAGCTGAACCGGTATATATAAAATAATGATTATCGGAGCCGATTATTTTTTTGGTTGGTGCATCATAAGTGAATTGATAATATGGGCTAGTTTATCCGGAGGCATTTTTATTACCAGGTAACGATCCCGGGTTCCAATAGCATCCCATCCATTACTGCCATCCGGGTTACAAACTATTTTCCCTTTTCTTTCATCAAAATATTTCTCAGGACCCCTTACCGCAACCAGTACGGCGGTTTGATCCCAACTCATCCGGCCATTTTTGTCATTGGGATCCATCGGTAGGCTCCTTGCAAAAACATCTTTTACCGGTGAATGGCGGAGGTTACTTTGGACAATGGGCAAACCAGTATATATTTTCGACCCGATCTCAAAGCCGCTAAATAGAATGGGTGTTGGCCAATTTTCATACGTAATTTTTGAAGCAATTGAATCTTTAATCAAATTAAATTCCTTAAATGTTCCCATCCGGCTGTCGAAGATGGCCGCCATGCATACCAATTGCTTCACTTTTTTGGAAATCAGTTCTTGGCCGGTGAGAGAAGAAAATTCATCCGGACCGGATTGAAGCAGGTTGGCCATGTTCGTTAGAAACCCTACGGTTATTATGGTTACGCTATGATCGGGTTGCCTGGAAAGTATTTTGCGATATAACTTCAATGCATCTTCGGCCTGTTCATTATTGCTAATATCATGTGGATATTTTGAAACAATTATAGAATCCCACTTTTGCCAGGCTTCCATATTAACTGCTTGGCCCCTCACTATACCAATAGGTATACCGGGTCTCATAAAATAAGTATTCATTACATCCAATACGGAGGCAATATATTTATGCTTATTACTGGCAACTGTAGCGAGTATTTCACATTCGCCCCTGTCTGCCATCGCGTGGAGTACAGCAATCGCGCCAATATCATCATAATCCGGACCGATATCTGTATCAAAAATTACCGGAACTGGCGGAGTTGGATTTCCTTTCTGTCCATGCATCATTCCCGTGCAAAAAACAGCAAAAACTAAGAGGGTAATTATTTTCATTCTTTAATTAATTTGGGGTAATGAAATAACTTGGAATACCAATTAAAACGTTTCGCATGCATTGCTAATGCAAAAACCGGACTTTTATGAGACAAGATAAATTTTGTTTCAAAAATTAATCTATTTTAAGGAATGCTGTCTGATAGCGGGAAATAAACATTTACTTCCGGGTGCATGGTATATAACCGGTAACGTTTACCGTCGTTGACCAATATTCCACTCGATCTATTGTTTCCAACAATCGGGTTCTTAGAATATTTTTTCCAGTGAATAAGATCTGCTGATACGGCTACATTGGTCGACCAGTCATGCCAATCTTTATATGCGGAGGCATGGTAGTAGCCATAATAAAGACCTTTGTATTTTATTACCTGGTTCATGGCAACAGCGAATTGATCATAACTATCAGGCCCCATTTTCAATACAGGATCATCATGTACGTTTGTCCATTTTTTAAGATCAGCGGAAGTGGCGAGCCAAATTCCCCGGTCGTCGCGCTCGTAAAAAAGATACCAATTATTATTCTCTCTCCAGATAGTGGGTGTTCCATAAGGACCTTTACTTATTGAATTTCCATTGGTAAGACGAATGTCCAAATTGCCCTGTTCCTTCCAATGAATTCGATCTGAAGAGGTTAGTAAATGAGCCGTATCCCCCCTACCCTCGGCAAACATATAGTAGATACCATCTACCTTAATGACCGACATATCTTCCACCCAATTTGAGTCATAAATAGGATTACCCGGGTACCTTGTCCAACTTAACCCATCGGGGGATGTAGCATATCCCAAGTATTTAACGCTATCTATATTCGTGTAACCCGTATACCACATAAAGTAACTGCTATCTTCTTTCAATATAAATCCCCTCTCCCTTATTTGATTATCCCAGGTAGTTGAGCCCGTTCCGGTAAAAACCGGATTTTTTTGGTAAGGCACAAGACGAACAAGTTCTTCAGGAAATTCTTCAGCATTATTCTTTTCTTTTGGTGAAGTGCCGCAATGCAGGAAGCATACAGTCAGTAATAAGGAAATGGTTGTCTTTTGCATGCTGTTCGCATTAAAAATACCCTGTATAAATAAAGAGGCTGGTAAGAAGGTCCTGGAAAGTGCCTCATCACGAAGGCAAAGTTCAATTTTTTTGGGTTCCATGCAGCGAAAGTAGCAATCTCTCAGTAAAAATTAATCAGTACATTAGCGATACAAAAAAGAAATCATGAAAAAAATAATTGGCTTTATCTTCCTGTTTGTTCTACTGGCCTCAGCTCTTAATGCACAGCTTACTGATACCAAATGGAGAAACAGCATGAACATACCAGACCCGATGGAAACTTTTTTGCAATTTAAGAAAGATACGGTGTTGCTTACTGTGGTAGCCGACGGAACCCTGGTGGAAACAATGACTTACTCGGTAAGTAAAGATACGCTCCGGCTTACTAAAACGAGTGGCATGAGTCCATGTTCCGATAATATTATCGGGTTGTATCATTTTGAATTGAAGGATGATAAATTAACGATCACTCCTATCTCAGATGATTGCTCTGAGCGTGCAGGCGCTTTTAAACCGGAAGCCTGGACAAGGGAAAAAATATAGCCTATCCTCTCCAACTATTTTATCTAACGGATATTGACATTCAGTTCAATTTGAGTGGGAAGAATTATTTTGCCGAGTTGTATGGGTGAAATAGAAGTTCTTCCGCGATTAAAATTTCCTACAGAAGGAATGGAGGAAAGCGAAGTAATACCCTTCAATAATTCTTCATTTTAAAGCCACGTATCAGATCGAGGGAAATTATACCTATTCAATAATTATAACTTTTTTGCCAACTAAACCTTGTTTACAAAAAAGGAATATTTTTTGATAAAGGAAGTTGGGCTTAAGCAATTTGTTTGTAATTTCCCTATTCACTTTACCAAACAACTGCTATATGAAAATTAACACAGGCGCCTCGCTCGCTCTCATGATGTTCATGGAATATTTTATCTGGGGCTCCTGGTATGTTACGATGGGAACCTATATGGGCGGGCATTTGCACTCGAGTGGTGTACAGGTTGGAGCGGCTTATTCCGCCCTGGCCATTGCAACAATGATTAGTCCTTTTTTTGTGGGTATGATTGCCGACCGTTATTTCTCGGCCCAGCGAATTATGGGCATACTGCATTTAGTAGGCGGCGCTTTGCTTTATACAGCCACGGCGATCAGTGAAAACAATACGTTCTACTGGATTATCTTATTGTATTCCTTAGTATATATGCCAACTATTGCATTATCTAACAGTGTTGCCTTTGGACAAATGAGTGACCCGGGTAAGCAGTTTCCCTGGATACGGGTATTTGGTACACTCGGCTGGATTGTAGCGGGTGTACTTATCGGGCAACTGGGAATTGAAAAAACCAATACCACCTTTATTATGGCCTCTGTGGTATCGGCTGCCCTGGGTTTATATAGTTTCTTATTACCTAATACACCCCCAAAAGGAAAAGCAGCCGGGGCATCTGCATCTAAAGCATTGGGCACCGAAGCATTTGTTTTGTTTAAGAACAAACCCTATCTCATTTTCTTTATAGCGGCCATCCTGGTTTGTATACCCCTCTCCTTTTATTATGGGTTTGCCAATCCTTTTTTAAATGAATTAAAGGTGGAGAATGCTGCAACTAAAATGACCCTGGGTCAGATATCTGAGGCTGTCTTTATTATCGCAATCCCCTTTTTGTTCAACCGAATTGGAGTAAAAAATATGCTGCTGATGGGTATGACAGCCTGGATACTCCGCTATATTTGTTTTGCCAATGGAGATACGGGAGCAAATATGTGGATGCTGTACGCCGGTATTATATTGCATGGAATCTGCTACGATTTCTTTTTTGTAACGGGTTATATGTACACAGAAAAGAAAGCGGGGGAGAAAATTAAAAATGCGGCCCAGGGGCTTTTCACC
>JANMBO010000061.1:0-137185 GCA_031360425.1 Chitinophagaceae bacterium
CCCCGGATATGGTCACACGCAGGACGCAAAAATCTTAGCACAAAAAGACGCGACTAATTTGCTGAAGATACCGGTTATACCCATCAGCTATCACGATGCTGAACCATTACTGCGGTCGCTCGGCGGTCCTGTTGCTCCCGATGGATGGGGTGGTGCATTGCCTATTACTTACCATATAGGACCTGGCAAATCAATAGTGCATCTCAAACTATTATTCAATTGGGAGATCAAACCTTTATACAACGTAATTGCCAAATTAAAAGGAACAGAGTTTCCTGATGAATGGGTGATTCGCGGCAATCACCACGATGCCTGGGTGAATGGGGCCAACGATCCAATCAGCGGTATGGCCGCGCTTATGGAAGAGGCGAGGGCGGTATCGGAATTGGTTAAACAGGGATGGAAGCCAAAGAGGACACTGGTGTATTGTGGATGGGACGGGGAAGAACCCGGTCTGCTGGGAAGTACCGAATGGGCTGAACAAAATGGCAAAGAGTTACAGCAAAAAGCGGTGGTATATATTAATAGTGACGGCAATGGCCGGGGTTTTTTTGGTGCAGCCGGCTCTCATGCCCTGGAAAATTTTGTGAGTGATGTGGCTCGCGATGTTACCGATCCGCAAACACAGATCAGTATTTTAGAAAGAAGTCGGGCGAAAGGATTGATAAGCGCCACTACTACTTCCGCAAAAAAAGCCTTATTGGCAAAGAAATCACTTCCGCTAGGTGCCCTGGGTTCGGGATCCGACTATTCTCCTTTTTTCCAGCACTTGGGAATTCCTTCGCTTAACCTGGGTTTTGGAGGAGAGAATGATGGGGGGGAATATCATTCTATCTACGATTCTTATGATAATTACAAGCGGTTTAAAGATCCAAAATTTGAATATGGGGTAGCATTGGCTAAAGCGGCTGGCCGAACGACCATGCGTATGTCGAATGCTGAGTTGTTACCTTTTGATTTCCGGTCGTTACAGAAAACAGTGAGTACCTATGTAACAGAAGTAATTACTTTGCTTGACCAGCTTCGCGAATCAACCAGTATAGAAAATCAACTCATCAAAGAAGGACGTTATACACAAGCATCCGATCCAACGGAAAAATATTTTCCCCCCAGGCAAAAAGAAGAGGTCCCCTTCCTGAATTTTGCCTCTCTGCAAAATGCATTAACAAAAATGGAGAAAGCCTGTCAATCGCTGGGTCAGACAATGAGCAAACCAGAATTGAGTTCCGGTCAAAAAAATAAGTTGAACATACAATTATACCAGGCCGAGCAGCAGTTATTATTGCCAGATGGATTACCACGTCGCGGTTGGTATAAACATAGCATTTACGCTCCCGGATTTTATACGGGATACGGAGTTAAAACATTACCCGGTATCCGCGAAGCGATTGAACAAAGAGATTGGAAAGAAGCCCAGGATCAAATTGAAAAAGCGGCGGTAGCGATCACTAAATTTACAGAATACCTTTCGAATGCATCGGTTACCATCGGGGGATAATAATTTAAAAAACATTAATTTCTATATCAGCAAAAAATGCCTTTCAATTTACAAGCACCTTATTCCCCCGCTGGTGATCAGCCGCAAGCTATCCAGGAGCTGACGGAAGGCCTAATGGATGGAGAAAGATTTCAAACCTTATTGGGTGTAACGGGTAGTGGTAAGACATATACCATTGCCAATGTTATTCAGAATGTACAGAGACCAACGCTGGTGCTAACGCATAATAAAACATTGGTGGCCCAATTGTATGGCGAGTTTAAACAATTCTTTCCTGATAATGCGGTTGGTTATTTTGTAAGTTATTATGATTATTACCAGCCGGAAGCCTACATGCCGGTTAGCGATACCTATATTGAAAAAGACCTTTCCATTAATGAAGAACTGGATAAGCTTCGACTTCATGCTACTTCGGAATTACTGAGCGGAAGGAGAGATATTATTGTAGTGGCTTCAGTAAGTTGTATATATGGTATGGGGAATCCAACCGAATTTGAGAATGGCATCATTCGTATTCATAAAAAACAGGTCATTTCCCGGCAGGGATTTCTGCATGCTCTCGTTAACGCATTATATTCCCGTACACAAGGGGATTTTGGCAGGGGATCTTTCCGGGTGAAGGGGGATACGGTTGATATCAATCTTCCCTATATGGATTATGGCTACCGGGTTACTTTCTTTGGGGATGAGATTGAAGAGATCGAAAGTATTGACGTGAGCAATGGTAAACGGATTGCTACGATGGATAACGCAGCTGTCTTTCCTGCCAATCTTTACCTCGCGCCAAAAGATCAGCTCCAACAGGTATTATATGAGATTCAGGATGAATGTGCGGCCCAGGTAGAATATTTTAAAAAAACAGGGAAGTATATCGAGGCGCAACGAATCAGTGAACGGGTGAATTATGATGTAGAAATGATCCGCGAGTTGGGTTATTGCAATGGAGTTGAAAACTATTCGCGCTTCTTCGATCGTCGGTCGCCGGGAACAAGGCCGTTCTGCCTGCTGGATTATTTCCCCAAAGATTTTATATGCATTATTGATGAGAGCCATCAAACTATTCCGCAGGTAAGTGGTATGTATGGAGGAGACCGCAGCCGGAAACTGATACTGGTAGATTATGGATTTCGCCTTCCTTCGGCATTGGACAACCGGCCCCTGAATTTTCACGAGTTTGAATCATTGCTTCATCAAACCATTTTTGTTTCTGCCACGCCCGATCATTTTGAACTGGAAAAATGCGGAGGCATAGTGGTAGAACAGGTTGTTCGTCCAACCGGGTTACTCGAACCACCCATTGAAATTCGTCCATCCGTTAACCAGATTGATGATTTACTGGACGAGATTGACAAGCGGGTTACGAAAGGTGACCGGGTACTGGTTACTACTCTAACGAAGCGAATGGCAGAAGAAATGGATAAATACCTGCATCGCATCAATATTAAAAGCAAATACATTCATAGCGAAGTGCATACACTCGATCGGATTGAGATTCTAAGACAATTACGACTGGGAGAAATTGATGTTTTGGTGGGGGTAAACCTATTGAGAGAAGGCCTGGATCTTCCCGAAGTTTCACTCGTGGCTATTTTAGATGCTGATAAAGAAGGGTTCTTACGTAATGAAAAATCATTGACACAAACAGCCGGCCGCGCGGCCAGGAACGTAGATGGGTTGGTCATTTTTTACGCAGATAAGATGACAGATAGCATGCAGAAAACCATTGATGAAACGGACCGCCGTCGCCAGAAACAAATTGATTATAATATTGAAAATGGCATAACACCCCGTACTATCACCAAGTCTAGGGCGCAGGTATTCGGACAAACATCAGTACTGGATATAAAAGGGTATGATCCTAACAATCCATACTCCATCGCTCCGGATGGAGAACTGGTAACCGTTGCTGCGGAAGAGCAGGAGATATATCAAACCATTCCCCAATTGGAGAAAGCTATTAACCGAACTAAGAAAGAAATGGAAAGGGCAGCGCGGGATCTTGATTTTATGGAAGCGGCGAGGCTGAGAGATGAGATGTTTGTGATGCAGAAGAAGCTTCAGGAAATCAAAGGATAAGATGCGAGTTCTTCAGTTGTGGGTAAGTTGTAAGGCCTTCCCTAAAACAGTTTGAAATATCCAGCCTGTTTTTTCGTTACATAAGGTTAGCAAAATAGTCGTAACCAAAACAACCAATATTATATGAACCGCAAACAACGCAGGATATTGAACATCGTGGCTATTAGTCTTCTGGCTTTCGCTCTATTCCTGAATTTCATATATAAAAGCAAATAAGGATTTCTAAAAAAGGGCAATTGCATTTATCTGGCGATTTAATCGCCATTCCACCCTCGATTAAGTCTGGTCTTTCCAAATAACTATTTTACCATTTTATACACTGATAGCATTCTATCACGCCAGTCGAAGGAAAGATTTTTCCTCTAAGGCCTCCAGCGGAAAATCTTAACTTAGGGGCATGAGTAAGAAATTATTTTTACTGGACGCCCTGGCCCTCGTATTTCGGGCATATTATGCACTCATCCGCAATCCCCGTATCACTTCCAAAGGACGGAATACGAATGCGCAGTTTGGGTTCACCAATACATTAGTGGAGCTTATTAATAATCAGAAGCCCTCCCATATGGCAGTATGTTTTGATACTCATGCTCCCACAGAACGCCATACCGATTTTGCCGAATATAAAGCGAACCGGCAGGAAGCCCCGGAAGATTTACTGGATGCATTGCCCGATATCAAAAGAATCATACAGGGTTTCAATATCCCGGTAATGGAACTGGATGGTTATGAAGCGGACGATGTAATCGGTACCCTTGCACAACAAGCTGCCAAAGCAGGATACGAAGTATATATGGTTACCCCCGATAAAGATTATGGGCAACTGGTAAGTGATACCATAAAAATTTATAAACCCGGCTACCAGGGTGGGGATGTAGAAATCATGGGACCCGCTGAAGTTTGCGCCAAATGGAATATAAAAGAGGTGAAACAAGTGATCGATGTGCTGGGACTAATGGGAGATGCGGTAGATAATATTCCTGGAATACCCGGCGTGGGCGAAAAAACAGCTGCTAAATTATTAGCCGAATACGAAACACTGGAAAATGTATTGGCGAATGGAGAAAAAATTAAAGGGGCGCTCGGAGAAAAAGTGCGCAATGGAAAAGACCTGGCCATATTGAGTAAGAAACTGGCCACGATCATTACCGATGTACCGGTTGAATTTCATGAAGAAAATTTTAGAATAAAAGAATGGAATAAAGATGCGCTGAAAGAAGTTTTTGGGGAATTAGAGTTCCGAACCATCGCTCAGCGTTTATTAGGAGAAAGCCTGCCTATTCCTTCTTCTAAAAAAGGAACCATTGAAAAAGAACAACCACAAGGAGTGCAAACAGATCTTTTTGGAAACGCCATAGAACCGGCAGCACCATCGGAAACGGAATCGGGTCCGGAAGAAGAATCATTTTCCGGGGTGACTAAAAACATTAACAACACGACGCATAATTATAAAGCGGCCGTGAGCGAGGCGGAAATAAAAAAGCTGGTTGCGGATTTATCGAAACAAAAAGAGATTTGTTTTGATACGGAAACGACCGGGCTGGATGCCAATGAAGCCGAATTAGTCGGAATGAGTTTTTCCTGGAAAACAGGAGAGGCCTGGTATGTTCCTTGTCCGGCCAACCAGGAAGAAACAAAAAAAATACTGAAAAATTTTGAACCGCTTTTCAATGATGTAAGCAAGTTATGGATTGGTCAGAACCTTAAATATGATATGCTGGTATTGAAGTGGCACGGCCTGGAATTAAAGGGAGACATTTTTGATACCATGCTGGCACATTATGTAATTGATCCGGATGGGAAAAGAGGAATGGATGTATTAAGCGCTCAATACCTGGGCTATGAACCAGTACATATTGATGAACTGATCGGGAAGAAAGGTAAAGGCCAGGGAACCATGCGGGAGGTGGAACTGGAAAAAATAAAAGAGTATGCAGCCGAAGATGCGGACATCACCCTGCAACTAAAAAAAGTTTTTCTACCCAAACTAAAGGAAAAAGAAGTTGAAAAAGTTTTTTATGAAGTGGAGAACCCCCTGGTAAAAGTGCTTACCAGTATGGAGTTTGAAGGAATACGGATTGATGAGGGATTTTTAAATGACTACTCCAAACAATTGGAGAAGGAGGCAAAAATTGCGGAGGAGAGTGTTTACAAACAAGCTGGCGTGCGATTTAACCTCGCCTCTCCGAAACAATTAGGAGAAGTATTGTTTGATAAATTAGAACTGGACCCCAAAGCCAAAAAAACAAAAACGGGTCAATACGCCACCGGCGAAGATGTATTATTAAAACTGGCAAATAACAACCCGATCGTTGCTGATATATTAGCCTTTCGGGAATTGACGAAATTAAAATCCACTTATGTAGATGCGTTACCCTTAATGATCAATTCAAAAACAGGAAGAGTACATACATCCTATGCACAGGCGGTAGCGGTAACCGGTAGATTAGCGAGTAATAATCCCAACCTGCAGAATATCCCGGTGCGTACAGAAAGGGGAAGAGAAATACGGAAGGCATTTATTCCGCGAGACGACAAACATATATTATTATCGGCCGATTATTCCCAAATTGAATTACGCATTGTCGCGGCTATCAGCGCCGATCCCAATATGTGCGCGGCCTTTAAGAAAGGAACAGATATACATACTGCTACGGCGGCTAGAGTATATAATATAGAAGAAAAGGAAGTGACGAAAGAAATGCGCTATAAGGCCAAGAGTGTAAACTTTGGAATTATTTATGGACAGGGTGCTTTTGGATTAGCGGATAATTTGGGTATTTCACGTACGGAAGCAAAAGAAATTATTGATAATTATAAAAAACAGTTTTCCGGGATACAGAAGTATATGGATGATACCATCAATTTCGCCCGGGAGCATGGGTTTGTACAAACCCTGATGGGGCGCAAGCGCTGGCTGAAAGATATCAACTCGGCCAATTTTACGGTACGTGGATTTGCCGAACGAAATGCGATTAACTCTCCCATACAGGGAACGGCGGCGGATATGATTAAGTTAGCCATGCAAAAAGTGTATGCCGCTATGCAAAAAGAAAAAATGAAAAGCCGGATGATTTTGCAGGTACATGATGAATTGGTGTTTGATGCCTTAAAGGCGGAAGCGAAAGAATTAAAACCCTTGATTATTGAAAATATGCAATCAGCTATGATACTTCCAAACGATGTTCCGGTTATAGCGGAATGCGGCCAGGGAGAGAACTGGCTGGAGGCGCATTAAAAAATTATAGGATTCGGTAATTTGTTCAAAAAATAATTGGCAGAATTAGTTTGAATTGGTTTTGCTTAATCCCGTGGGGACTTCTGGTAGGTAGAATATTCCGGAGAAATGCACAAAACGTTCCGAAGGAACGTCTGGTGCGGTGGTAATTAAACCATCTTTCCACAAAATATGCCTATGGCACAAGAGAAACCAACAACATTTTAATTCAAGAAGATCAGAACCAGGCGTTGCGAACAAAATATCTTATCCTAAAAAATAAATTATGGCCAGTAAAAATCCCAGGGTTGATGCCTATATTTCCAAAGCGGCTCCTTTTGCCCAACCGGTACTCAACCATTTGCGTTCGCTGATTCATAAAACTTGTCCTTCCGTGGAAGAAACCATCAAATGGGGAATGCCCAGTTTTGAATACAAAGGAATTTTATGCGGATTTGCCTCCTTCAAACAGCATTGCACCTTTGGTTTTTGGAAAGCATCACTCATGAAAGATAAAGTGTTGATGGAAAATGCCCGTTCGGAAGTGGCGATGGGACATTTGGGAAGAATAACTTCCCTGAAAGATCTCCCCTCTGATAAAAAAATTACCGGATGGATAAAGGAAGCGATGAAGTTGAATGAAGAAGGGAAGAAAGTGGTAAAAGCCAAACCGGTTGTTAAAAAAGAATTGGTAATTCCGGCATATATACCGACAGCAATTAAAAAGAATAAGAAGGCCTGGAGTACATTTGAACAGTTTAGTCCTTCTGCTAAAAATGAATATGTATATTGGATAACGGAAGCAAAAACCGAAGAAACTAAAAACAAACGATTAGTGCAGGCTATTGAATGGATGGCGGATGGCAAGCCGCGGAACTGGAAATATATGAAGGAGTGGAGTTGATTTTCAATTCTCGGGAAATGAAAA
The DNA here is from genome assembly GCA_031360425.1 of Chitinophagaceae bacterium. Classification (GTDB taxonomy): domain Bacteria; phylum Bacteroidota; class Bacteroidia; order Chitinophagales; family Chitinophagaceae; genus Endoryza. Next base: position 7,717 of record JANMBO010000061.1, read on the forward strand.
CGAGTTTATATTCATAGGTATTAGTCAGGACCTGGCTTACTGACTTTGTATGAAACATATAAATTTAAACTCCGGCTGGTTTATTCTTAGCATCCTTTGCGGTAAAAAAAAGTAACTGCAAAGGAGTCCTCCTTGAAATGATAAAAAAAATGTAATAGTTATGGATTGGCCCTTTTACACCAAAATAGTAATGTTAATAGGTACCCGCTACTTTTTCTTTGCGGGGCTGGCTTTTGTGCTTGCGTATATTTTACTGAATAAACTCATCAAACATAAAAAAATACAGCAACGTTATCCGAAGCTAAAAGATTACCTGAGGGAAATTGGTTATTCGGTATTAACGATCCTCCTCTTTGCATTAGTTCCCCTGGTCCTTATTAACAACGATTCTATACGACCCCATACCACTTATTATACCAACATCGGCCAATATGGGTGGACTTATTTCTTTTCCGCCTTCGGGTTGATGTTGATCATGCATGATACCTATTTTTACTGGACACATCGGCTGATGCATCATCCTTCCCTATTTAAGATCTTTCACCGGGTACATCATCAGTCAATCAATCCATCACCCTGGGCGGCCTATGCGTTTCATCCATTCGAAGCGGTATTGGAGGTGGGTATCGTTGTTATATTCCTCTTTACTATTCCCATTCATAAAACGCATTTAGGAATCTTCTTCCTGTTTATGATCATCTATAATGTATATGGTCACCTTGGTTGGGAAATATATTCCCAAGGCTTCAGCAAGCATTGGTTGGGGAAGTGGATCAACACCTCGGTAAATCATAACCAGCATCATCAATACTTCAAAGGAAATTACGGCTTGTATTTTTTATTCTGGGATAGGGTAATGAGAACAATCCGCAAGGATTACGATGAACAGTTTGAGCAAGTACATTTAAAAGGAAAGAATAGTTTATAGCCCCTCTGCCGCACTCGGATTTAAGGTTTGTTGTTATTAGGGTTTTATAACCTGATTATCCTTTAACAATGCTTTATTACTTAAGGGTTAAGTAATGCCTTGAATTTTTTCATTGGTGGGATCATGCATTTTTTACGGAATGATAATAATGGCAGAACTATAAACCATAAACTACAAACCACAAACTTCAAATCAACATTCACTTTTCCTTTGCAAAACTTTACCATTCCAAAGCAACGCCGGTGATGCCGTTTTCCTATTTTAGTATAAGCAGAAATACATTTTGCATTTTCATCACCCTCAAAAGTATCATTTATGAAAATGTTCTTTACACTCCTTCACTTAGTAGCGAGTGGATTTTTAATATCCTCCTCGGCTCAATCAACCGGTAATTGGCCCAAAACGACGACCTCTTCGGATGGTTCTACTATTAAAATGTACGAATGGCAAACTGAATCCTATTCCGGTAATACGTTAAAGGCAAGAGCAGCGGTGTCTGTTATAGAGGCGGGTAAATCAGACCCAACCTTTGGTGTTGCCTGGTTAATAGCCATGCTTGAAAAGAGTGGAGAAGGGCTGGTTGTCCGTTCGGTACAGATTAATTCGCTAAAACTACCCGGAGAATCCTTGCAAGGCAAGCAGGATATTATTCAATCAGCCTTGGAAAAAGAAATTCCTTACTGGAATGTGTCATTTACCAAAGAGCAGTTGAGTTCATCGCTGGAATTAAACGAAAAACAAACTAACCTCGAACGAAATATCAACAATGCTCCACCGGAAATTATCTATTCGAGGCAGCCGGCTATATTAGTGTCTATCGACGGGGCCCCCAAGCTTCAGCTAAATAGTGAGTGGGGATTAGAAACAGTGATAAACTCTCCGTTTACTATTATTAAGAATCGGGATGGAAATTATTTCCTCTATGGTGGCAAGCATTGGTATAAAGCACCATCTGCCACCGGACCCTATAGGTATTCTGAACAAGTTCCTCAAAACCTTACTGCCTTCGAAAGTGCTATCAACGAATCGTATAAAAAAAATAATACCGAAGAAGAAAAGAATGATTACACCATTTCTGCGATTATCGTAAGTACTCATCCTACCGAGCTCATTCAAACGGAGGGAGAGACAAAGTTCGCGGCCGTACAAAGCACGAGTTTATTATATGTGCGTAATACCGATGACGATATTTTTATGGATGTGAATTCGCAAAACTATTATGTGTTGTTATCGGGCCGGTGGTACAAATCAAAAACACTGAGCGGGCAATGGCAATTTGTAGAAGCAGATAAATTGCCGGGTGATTTCGCCAGAATTCCTGAGGGTTCGGAAAAAGAAGAAGTGCTGGCGAGTGTAGCTGGTACCAGTGCAGCCAAAGAAGCCATAGAAGAAGCGCAGGTTCCTCAAATGGCCCGGGTAGATAGAAAAAATGCTACGGTGGATGTTATTTACGATGGAGACCCCGAATTTGAAGATATAGAAGGAACACATCTGGAATATGCAGTAAATAGTCCTTTTTCGGTAGTACGATATCATAACCGGTATTATGCTGTTGATAATGGTGTTTGGTTTGAATCGCGTTCAGCGCGCGGTCCATGGATTGTATCAGTTGAACGGCCGTATGAAATCGTATTGATTCCACCCAGGTATCCTGTGTATCATCTCAAGTATGTTTACATCTATGATATTGTTCCCGACTATGTATATATGGGCTATACCCCAGGTTATTTAAATAATTATATCTGCGGGCCAACCATAGTATATGGAACCGGTTATTATTACCGGCCATGGCATCGTCGCTATTATTATCCACGACCTTGCACCTGGGGTTATAATATGCGATATTCACCCTGGACTGGTTGGGGTTTTGGAATCAACATCAATATTGGATGGTTTAATATTGGCATAGGAAACAGCTATTGGGGATATAGCCGTAGAGGCTGGTGGGGCCCTTCTTACTACCAACCTAATTATTGCTATCGTGGTTACGATGGTTATGAAAATGATTACTACAGCCGCCGGAGAAATAATGTATATATAAGCAATACGTACATTAATTATAACAGTAATATTTACAATAATAGAAGAGGCATTTCATCAAGAGAAAATTATCGGCACTCCGATAACAGAAGAAGAGATTGGGCTGGCAACGATAATTACAATCGCAATAACGATCGGGGTCGCATAAACCAACCATACAATAACGGGAATTTCAATAACAACAATAACAATAATAACAACTGGAACGGTAATAATAGTGGTGGGGGATATAATAACAACAACCGGAATAGAAATACCGACAGATCATACAGAGATTACAGGCCTTCGAATAATGGAGATAATAACCGGCCAGCCAACAGGAACATAGAAAGACCCGCAAGACAGGATCAACCACCCGGAGATAATCGGTCTTCTGATAGAAACCGGTTCAACAATAATAACAATGGGGAAGATAATAACCGGCCAGCCAACAGGAATATTGTAAGACCAGCAAGGCAGTATCAACCGCCCGGAGAAAATAATTTACCCGACAGAAGCAGAAATAATGATGGTAATCGGAATGGAGGAAATAATAATCGGGGAAGAGAATTTGATAACGGTGGTGGCAGGCCGCCGGAAAGAAGAGAAAATACAAATGAGCGACGCACCGATAACAATGGATCAAACAATGTAAATGGCGGCGGTAACAGATCGGGGCGAAGAGGAGGATAATAAAATAGCCTGGGTATCTACAAACGTTAAAAGGCTATCATGGGCCAGTATAAAGCAAAGACCGGATGCATTGAAGTATTATATTTATTAATTCGTATATGATTTTCCAAACGGTTTAAATAGGAAATTAACTCTGCGGCTCTGTGTCTCCCCGGTAAAATAACATGAACCGTGGAGATATAGAGGCACTAATAAAATCATCGAATGAAAACAGCATAGAATGAATTTAAATTCTTCAAACAAAGTCAGTATGATCAAGTATTGATTTCTACTCATTAATCAAAACTTGACACCCTCAGCTTCTTTCCTTTCTCTACAAAAGAGCTTCCTTTTGCCTTTATAGTAGTTTCTTGGACTTTTTCGTCTGCCATAAGCTTATCGGTATATGATTTTACCGCGGCCGTTGATATCGTTACGGGTTTCCCATTAACAATCGCTTCGGTAGCATAAGAATACAGCAAGCTTTCAAATTGAAGCAAAAACAAATCATGGGTGGCAAACATATCGCAGCCAATTACTTTATTGCCACTTACCACCACTACGCCGATCACCTCCTTATCAATGGTAAATTTATTTCTAAAAAATGCCAGGTATTTCTCCAGCTTTTTACTGAAACCGGCCGAATTGGTCATGGCTGTATAGGTCTTGGTTTCCGTTTGAGTATTGTTCACCATGTTCAGTTCCTCTACCTTATCCCACACTTTGGCCTGGTCCTTTTCTTTCTCTACTACCTTGCGTAAGCTTACCGATGCCTTATTATAGTATCCTTTAAACTCAGCCGGCGTGGTGTTGTTAACCGAACCCTCTGTACTGTTGTTGTTATTGGCAAGTACAGCCCGGTCGCCGGATGACCATCGTCCGCTTTCCACACAAAAAACCGGCAGATTCTTTTTACCACTGCGCGGAGCTAATAAAATATCCTGGTTAATAACCCGGTCCTGTTTTCCGCCTTTAATAATATCGCCGGAAATAATTATAATGGTATCAGCCGATATATTTTCTACAATTAACGAGTTCACTTCACCCCTGTTACTCTTTTCCGTAATTCTTATCTTGTTTTTTTCTATCGCCGCTTTAAGTGTCATAAATTTTCCTGTTCCGGCAAAATGACTGATGAATCCCGATTTCGCCCTCACCGGGTAAAGACGCAGGTTTTCGAAACTGTAAGCAGCGACGGAAGCCGGGTTTTCCAGGTAATCAATCTTTAAATTATTATAAACGTATTGTGCGAAGGGGGAGATGGGTAATGCCATGATAGAAATGGCGGCCAATAGCTGTTTCATATGCAGTATAATTTTTTATATGATGCCTGGAATAAAAAATTACACGTTCACTGACAGCAAAATTTTGTTAAAGACAGAAATACTATTTATTGAAAATGTTGAAGGCATAAACCGGTATCTGCTCTTCCTGATTTAAATTTGAGGATGGGAAAGACTGTATTGTACTGTTATGATGCTTATTGCGGGTGGTGCTATGGGTTTAGCCCGGTAATAAAAAGAATAGCGGAAAACTACAAAGAATCATTTTCATTTGAAGTACTAAGCGGGGGAATGATCATTACTGATACGCCCCGGCACATAGGCCTTACCGCGGGATATATTAAAGAAGCGTATAAGCGGGTAGAAGAATATACCGGAATTAAATTCGGACAGGATTATCTATGGCATATTTTTAATCCCGACCTAAGTGATTGGTTTCCCTCTTCCGAAAAGCCAGCCATTGCACTTTGTGTGTTTAAAGAATATTATCCCGAACAACAGGTTGAATTTGCTTCGGATCTTCAATTCGCACTGCATTACGAAGGAAGAGATCTTTGTGATAAAGAAGCCTACAGGTACATCCTGGAAAAATATCAAATTCCGGCGACCGAATTTTATGAAAAAATGGATAGTGATGAGTACAAGGAAAAGGCCTATTATGAATTTGCCTTGTGTAAGCAATTGATGGTAACCGGTTTTCCGGATGTACTTTTGCAGGTTAATGAATCTAAATTTTACCTGCTGGCAAAGGGGTATACCGATTACGATTCATTACAGGAGACAATTGAATCCGTACTTGCGGAAATAAAAAATACAGAACACACACTATGATACTTACAGTCACCCTCAATCCCTGTATCGACAAAAGCTCTACCGTTGGTTTAATAAAGCCGGAAAGCAAGCTGCGGTGTACCGAAGTGGTTCGCGAAGCCGGAGGGGGTGGCATAAATGTGAGCAAGGCTTTGCAGAAATTAGGAGTACCCTCAATGGCATTATTTCCCGCCGGTGGTCATAATGGAAATATGCTTTGTTCGTTGCTCAAGAAAAGTGACATTAATTTTCGGGGAGTTGATTCGCATGTGGAAACAAGAGAGAACTGGATTGTAATGGAATCCTCAAGTAATCAACAATACCGCTTTACTTTTCCCGGCCAGCCGGTAGAAGAATCTGTGATAAAAATCCTCATTGATGAAATCAGGTCTTTTTCTCCATCCTATGTGGTAGCAAGTGGCAGTCTTCCTTTTGGGTTACCTGAATATTTTTATGGGTTGATTATTAAAACCGCACAGGCGGTTGGAGCAAAATGTATTGTTGATACATCTGGCTCGGCCCTGGAAGCGATTAAAGATAAAAAAGCCTTTCTTATTAAACCCAATATTGGCGAATTAAGCAGGTTACTGAATATTGAAAAGTTGGAAAAGAATGAAGCGGATGACGCGGCGCAGCAACTTATTCAAAACGGGTATGCAGAAGTAGTGGTGGTTTCTATGGGGTCTGAGGGCGCCTGGCTTGTTAGTAAAGACGAAAAACATTGGGTGACCGCACCTTCCGTCGAAAAGAAGAGTACCGTGGGTGCAGGAGATAGTATGGTCGCTGGTATTGTGTTTGCCTTACATAAAAATTTATCACTGAAAGAGGCTCTTCAATGGGGAGTAGCCTGTGGGTCGGCAGCTACTATGAATTCCGGCACCCAGTTATTTAAGAAAGAAGATGCTTTCCATTTATATAATTTGATTCAGCAAAATGCCTGAGCCGGTAAAAGATTGTTAACTTATACCCCTGGTTTTAATAGCCAGTATTGTTATATTATTTTTCCCGAACAAAATAATTGAAATGAAACAACTCGCTGCTTTCTTGCTGATGGCTATGACTTTATCTGTTGCCTGTGCTCAGTCATCCAATATGGATTTTGAAAAATATAGCCCCACTTCAACTCTTGTTGTACCGGAACATAAACTGAACCATTCAAAGTTTCCATTTATTGATGTACACAATCATCAATTTGATATGCCCACCGCCGATCTTTCCAGGTTAATTACGGATATGGATAAATTGAATATGGCAGTAATGGTAAACCTGAGCGGGCAGAATGGAAGCAAACTACTGCAGTCGGTAAATAATGTGAAGAAGAATTACCCCAGGCGTTTTATTGTATTTGCTAATGTTGATTTTGACAAAGTAGGCGATCCGGGCTGGGCAGCGAATGCAGTGAACCAATTAGAATCAGATGTTCGAAATGGGGCCAATGGACTAAAAGTATATAAGAACCTTGGCTTTTCAGTGAAAGATATAGACGGTAAACGGGTGACGGTGGATGACCCCCGGTTAGATCCCATCTGGCAGAAATGCGCCGAATTAAAAATACCTGTGCTGATTCATACAGCCGATCCAAAATCTTTTTGGGATCCCGTAGACGAACACAATGAGCGATGGCTAGAAATTACCACTCACCCCGGACGTAAAAGAGGTCCTGATAACCCGGTACCCTTTGAAGTATTGATTGAAGAACAGCACCGGATGTTTAAAAGAAATTCGAAAACTACTTTCATTGCCGCTCATTTTGGATGGTACCCTAACGATTTAAATAAACTTGGAAATTTATTAAACGAAATGCCTAATGTAATGGTGGAGTTTGGCGCGGTAATCGCCGAACTCGGACGCCAGCCAAGGATGGCGAAACAGTTTTTTACCAAATACCAGGATAGAATAATGTTTGGAAAGGATAGTTGGGTGCCGGAAGAATATTTCACTTACTTCCGGGTGCTGGAAACGGAAGACGAATACTTCCCCTATCATAAAAAATACCATGCCTTCTGGCCCATGTACGGAATGGGACTTCCAGATAACATACTAAAGAAAGTCTATTACAAGAATGCGTTGCGGATTATCCCAAATATTGATAAGTCTCAATTTCCTGAATAGCAAACAGGAATATTGAATGTAAAATATTAAATGCAAAATCTAAAGGGATAACCAACTTTGCATTTCTACAAATTATTTTCTTTTGCAAAGATTTCATCTACCGGCTCCCACAATTCAATCTTATTTCTCTCCGGATCCATAATCCATCCGAATTTGCCGTAATTATATTGTTCTATGTCCCCCACTATCGTCACTCCTTCTTTCCTAAGTTCTTCCAGCAGCTCCACTAAATTTTCTACCCGGTAGTTAGTTGAACATGAATTCTTTTTCGCTTGGGTTGAAATAAGTAGAATCTTTTTTAGAAGTACTCCAAACCGTATAGCCAACATGCTCCTTATTTTCTTTTTCCCGCCATTGAAATACGGAACCGTATTCGTTGCATTCAATACCGAGGTGCTGCTGATACCAATTTTGGAGGGCCTGTTTATCCTGTGCTTTAAAAAATAGTCCCCCTATTCCGGTTACCCTTTTTTTCATATGTTAGTTTTTATTTTTCCATTATAGTAAACCAGGCGGATACGAGTGAAATAAATATAATTCCCGTACAGGCAATGGGAAAAATGAATGTAAATGCGAGCAGTCACATCAAAGTCACGTAGGAACTCACTGCGATAAATAAGTTGGAGAAAGTCGGAACAAATCCAAGGTTTAGGTTTTTCTTGTAAGTAGTAATAAGTTCATGTAATTGCCTTTCTGTTTCGTTGGCAGGTACCTCTTTCACAAAAAACCGGATCCATGTAACGAGGTTGCCACAAAAATTGCATAACAATTGCAAACCAAAGTGCAATATTTCCTCTCATAATATGGTTGGGGTACCCCCAAATACTTTAATACAAATTTCGACACCGGTAAGTATATTAAGATAAGTATTTTTGAGGTTTAGCCCCGAATTTATAAATAGGCAATAAATGCTGTTAGAATAACTTCTCGTTCGGAGGTTTAATTCCCATTAACCGGATATATATAGTGGTCTGTCCGCGATGATGCGTTTGATGCTCGAAGGCTTTCATTAACCAGGAAATCCTTGATTCAATAAAATTACCCCGACCGGTCCTTTCGAGGAATTTGGAAGCGTCCATATTCTTAATTCCTTCGATAGCATAATCGTAACTCGCCATAACAAAATAATTAACCGAATCAGCTGATTGGGCCGACTTACTATTTTCCAATTGACGCCCCTGCCAGATTCTTTCCTTTCCCGTTCCGTTGGCCGTTAACCCGGTTGTGCCTTGAGCCAGATGCAGCATTTGTTGGGCAAATGTTCTTATGCTATCCTGCGCCCTGAAATCGTATTTGTCTTTAGGCACCGCATCCAGGTATTCTTTAGTAAAAGCTTTGGCTCTTTCCCAATCTTTTACCAACTGGGACTTTAGTGAATCTGCCAATTGTGCTTTTATTGAAATACTTACAATAAGTACACTTGCAAGAAGGAATAATTTCTTCATAATTGATTGTTTATATTATTTAAAAGTAAGAAAAAGCATTTAAAATTTTTGTGCATATAGGATAATCGGTTTTGCGGAGGGCAGTGCTCTGATTCTTACATGCGAAATGGTTCCCATTTTAAAATGCCGAATGGGAGATGTCAGTATTTTAAATCGGTGGCTATTTCCGAATAACAGGGTATAGCTCTGTTAAATGGAAGCGTTAGAAAGACGGTTAGATTTTTTCAATTAAATAAAGAGAAAAACTCACTTGGATATCTCATTCGGAAATTTGCCATCTACTATCTCCAATCGGAAAATTACTTTATTCCCAGTTCCTTCTTTTTCTTAGCGGGAAGTTTTGCTTTCACTAACTCATACGCTTTCTTCAAATACTCTTCCCACCGATTTTTTGATAACCTGCTGATATTATCCAAGTGTATCCATTTATACCTGGCAAGGTAGGGCGCCGGAATAAATCCCTCCTTTTCTGAAAGCACTGCAAAGTCTTCATCATCTACTTTGAAGGAGGCGTTTACCGGGGAAGCATCCGGGCTGGTTATTATAAAAATCTTTTCGCCTATGCAATAACACAAATGCGTTTCCCACTTTATATCTTCGGTAGCCTGCGGAAATTTCTTGCAAATGTTCTGGATATCCTCTATTACCATAATTCAATAACTTATTCTGATGTTTAGTGTACGTTCATTCAGCTTTATTTATGTTCCTATATGTTTAAAAGTGCATAATTCGGAAATACTCCAGCCAGGGTCCCATTTCTTCTTTGTATTGTTTGGCCATCACCCGGGTAATTTGCGATAGGTGGGTAAGATCATGAATAACCCAGGCAGATAATAGTTGGCGGAGGGTTACTTCTCCAAACTTTGGATGTATTCCTTTTCTATCCAGATCAATTTCCGATAAATTCAAAGAACGAACCCATTTAATATTGTTCATCCTCAAATACCCAAATTCATCCAATAGCTGGTCGAAATTCTTACCCACACTTTCCTGGTACATGGCAAAACGATCGTAGGGCAGAAAGGTGCTGGTTGTTCCTTTTTCGAGAATCATGCGGATGCGGGCTGGCCAGTCTGTCTTTTCGCCGTGTATGAGATGGCCCACCACATCAAACGGTGAAAAAGTATCGGGCCCTTCATTGTGCACAATCCAATCTTCCCCCAGTCCAAGTAAAAGAGCCCGTAAAACGAAAGGCGTGCGCTCCCAAACTTCGTACGACTTTACCAGGTCAAATGTCACTTTTTCTTTTTTGACGATTTTGCAATTTTATTGTATTCCAATGCCAGCTTTATCCAGTATTCCAATTGCTTCTTGGTTTTAAGCACCTCTGCATCCACAAAAACAAATCCTTTCATCACTCTACCGGTAAAGTCCATGGGTAAGCATCCTTCTTTTTCGATTACTTCATCATATTTCGCCGGATCAAGTCGCACCATCAGCTTGTCTTTTTCCACCCCTACCAGCATCTTATCATTTACCATAAAACAAAGACCACCAAACATTTTTTTCTCTTCTACCTTTTTGTGGCTTTGGGCAATGATAGCTCTTGTTTTTTCGGCAATTTGTTCATTATAGGCCATACTATGCAGTTAATACATTTTGAATCTTCTCATTTTTATTTCGAAGATCAATTCCTCCTTCGAATAGAGATTTCATATTGGCCAGGTAAAAAGTCCAGCCCGTCTTACATCCAATATGCCAATTAACTTTTGCCTTTTCATCCATCGGAATTTGATCCTGTACCAGCTCAATAATTTTTTCTCCTTGTTCTTCCGAAATATGAATCGTGCAGATTCCGGCTTCCCCGAAACGAAAAGCAAAAAGATCCTTTCCGTTACATTCAAGAATTTCTCCTTTCTCAGATACTTCATCCGGGTAACCGAACCAGCGCCATAAATAGTGATCACCCTTTTGCACCAATTCTTCTGGATGCCGCAATGCGCCGTCAGGTTTTTTATATTCACTGAAACGAAGAAACCAATATTCAATTCCTTCCCGGGTGGCCAATGCCCGGTATAGTTGTTCAGAAGAAACCTTTTTAATATTAATTCGAACCGAGAACCGGCTCCAGTCAAAGGCTGCCATTGGTTAAATTTTTTTATTAAATTTTTTCCGAAGGAATTACACGGATAATTATTACGGTACGGAGTGTAAGGCAATCCTGTTTCCTTCGGTATCTAATATAACGGCCATAAATCCAAACTCCGGTGATATCATGGTTTTGGGAACCATAATTTTTCCTCCGGCATCCTCTACCTTATCTAATACTTTTTGTACGTCGGGATTTCCATTCAGGTAAATCAACGGTCCGTCGGTTGCAGAAGGTTTATGAAAACCTCCGCTGTCTACAATTGCTCCGCCTACCTGGGTCATCATATCTTCCAACGGAAACATCCTCATTTTTATGTTGGATAAATCAAGCGGGTTCAGGGTTATACCGAAAATAGTTTCGTAAAATTTGGTTGCCCGGTTCAAATCAGTCGCGGGTATCTCAAACCAGCTTATTGCATTTTTGAGTGCCATGATGATTATTGTTTTGGTTAACGATTCTTACTTTCCCTTAAGTTAATTCAATTTAACTATTTAGAAAAACCGCCTGTCACTTCTTTCTTCGGTATTCAAGGTCGTATTCCGTTGCCCAGGTATTTCCTTTGTCTTTAGAGATTTCTCCATGTTGCCTTACCATATCATTCGACAACCTATAAAAACTCAATTGCCGGATAGCCATAGTATCTATTGAAAAACGAAAGGGTGTGGATCGAAATACAATACTCCCGTTTCCGGACTTCCCTTCCAGGTATTCATTGCTACCACCCACATTATCAACCCAGGTTTGCTGCCATTGTTTGGTAAGTACGTTATAGGTATTAAAGCTTTTGCCGGCATAGCGAATTCCCTGAGATACCGTTGCGCTGGTCCATTCTTCCAGTATTATACAGCTATCGAGTATTACACTGATTTTACTATCGCCTGCTTTTTGCCCGTTTTTACCAAAGGCCTCCCAATCTCCAATCCAGAAATCAAATTGACGATAGGCAGGCGCCGAACAGGGACGTTGCTGGGCATGAACAGAAGCAGACAAAAGCAATAAGAAGGTAATTATTTTCATAGTTTTTTTTAAGAAGACTACGGAAAGCTGAATAGTGCTGAACCATTCATCACATACTCTTTGTTTCATCTCCATAAGCCAATGATGGCTCCCATTAGTGAAAGTGCTACCAGGTTATATCCTCCATTGACAAAAATGTACCGCCAGCTTTTTAATTCAAAGAGGCTATGGATAGCGATTGCACAAAAGGTCCAGATTCCCGCCAAAAAACCCGCTGTTGCCCCCAGCATACGTTGGTAATTCTTGCGCAGTTTCCTGTGCATTCAGCCGGGGTATCAGCAAGAAACATGGCGAGGTTTATGGCCATCAACATGGAGAAAATAGCTGTGAAGCCAAAGATTTTTACTTTGTTACCTTTTTTAATATCCTCTTCGGTTAGATTACTGTCCTTCATCCAGGCTTTGCCAAATAAACCGGGTGAATACCAGATTCCGCCAATTACCAAGGCTGATAAACCGGCAACTAATACTGCTAACCAATTGATTGAAGACATCTCCATATAATTGTATTTTGATTTTTAAGAAATGATTCTTGTATCCTAAACTATTTTCTAATTTCATATTCACAACCCAAACAGAACGAATGCGATAAAAATGCCGACAAATCCCGTCATACCGCCGATAAAGCCGCTGGTTGCCAGGGAAAAAATTAATGATATTGGTTTTCGGGCTTTGCTCATTCCTTTTTTTGGTATAGCAATTCCACTTATTACCGGGATGATACCTCATAATGAGTTTAGCCCATGGCAAATAAAACTAAGCTATCTATATACCATCTTTATAGCCTTTGTAATTTATGAAGGAACGCGTTTCCTGCATTTTACTTTGCGGACTTATTTCGACTGGTTAAATAAACCGGCACAAAAAGTAATAGCTCTGGTAATTACCATACCCTTTTATACAATTCCGGTAAGCGTTTTATTGCTTGTTGGCGGGTATAATTTGTTTATGAAGGGAGTAGTAGACTGGGACGTAGTGAAATCGTCTTCCCTTATTATTCTTGCTGCCGTATTTTTTTTAGTACACATTTATGAAACGGTATTCCTGGTAAAACAAACCGAGAACGATCAGTTAAAGAAAGTGCAATTGGAGCGGTCGAGAGAGGAGGCAGAACTGGAATCACTGACGAACCAGATTGATCCGCATTTTATTTTTAATTCATTAAATACGTTATCGCACCTTATCGAAGACAAACCCAGCCGCGCCAAACAGTTTAATGATAACCTGGCCGATGTTTACCATTATATTCCGCAAAGTAAAAAGAGAGCCCTGTTTTTATGCGGGAAGAAGTGGGTTTCCTGGGAGATTTTTTTCGGTGCTTAAAATCCGGTTTGAAAATGCGGTGCAGCTACAAATGGACCTGGATAGTATTTTATTGGATCAATACCTTTTGCCCCCTATCTCTTTACAGGTCCTTATGGAAAATGCTATAAAGCATAATGAGTTCTCAGATAATAACCCGCTGATGATGTCTTTAACATTCGATAACGGCGAACTTGTATTTCAAAATTTCGTCCGGCGTAAAACGTTACGGCGTCCCTCGTCAAAAATCGGGTTACAGAATTTAAGTGAACGCTATCGACTTATAACCCAACGATCGATCGGAATTGCAGAGGAAGAAAAAACATTTACCGTTCGGCTTCCTCGCCTGAAAATAGAATAATATGAAAATAATTATTATTGAAGACGAAAAACCAACTGCTGAAAAATTACAAAAAGCAATTCTGAACAACCACCCTGAGGTGGAAATAGTAACGGTTTTGAACAGCATTGAATCCGCTGCCTGATCTTATATTCATGGATATTGAACTGAGCGATGGCCTTTCGTTCAAAATATTTGAAAAAGTAGTCATCACCTGTCCTGTTATATTTACTACCGCCTTTGATGAATATTGGCAGGAAGTGTTTGACCACAATAGCCTTGATTATTTATGGAAATCCATCCGTCAGGAAAAGCTTGATGCGGCGTTGAACAAATATGATAAACTTAAACAGTACTTCGCTCAAAACTTTCAGCAATTGCTGGCAGGCAGTCAACAAAGGGGCAATTCGGGTTATAAGAAACGTTTCCTGGTAAAACAAAGTTCTGATTATGTGAGTACCAAAATAGAAGACATTAGTTACTTCTATGCTACACATAAGTTGGTGTGCCTGGTTGATCAAAAAAACCGGATTTATATCCTCGATCAGTCGTTATCGGAAATAGAAAAACAACTGGAACCTGCTCAATTTTACCGGGTAACTCGCAAATACCTGGTGCAGCTAAGTGCCATCAGGAAAATTAAAACATATCCGAAAAGTAAATTATTGCTGGAGGTGGAACCAGTAATCAGCGATGAGATTATTATAAGCCAGGAAAATGTAGCCGCTGTCAAAGAGTGGATGGGGCTATAAAAAAACCGCTGCGATAAAAATCAGCGGCTTATTTACCATTAAGTCAAAATTATAATTTATTGCCTGGGTGGTCCGCCAGGTCGACGCATAGAAGGCTCAATTTCGTCTTTCCATTTTTTAAATTGTTCTTCAGTCAGTACTTTCTTCAGCTTATCGTCTCTTTCAGTAACAAACGGTTGCATTTTTTCACGCATCATCTGTGGATCGGGGCGTTCACCACCACTCATCATTTCTTCTCTTAATTTATCCTGTGCTTTGTAATACGTGGAAAAGAGAGAATCAATATCAGTGAGTTTTTTAGCACCGGGTTTAAAAGCGCTATCCATTTTCTCATGAATGGTTTTTACTCTTTCTTCTACGGTACGGCGTTGAAAACCGCCGCCTCCTCCCCCTTGCGCATTCACTAAAGTTACACAAAAAAGTAAGCAGGCTACAATCAAAAATTTGTTCTTCATATAAAATTATTTTAAAAGATTAATTGAACTAATTAGACGAGTGCATCATCAAAAACCTTTGTTACGAAAGATATAATTAGCAGAAATGATTTAATTCTTGCGCCTTTCACCATCTGAATGAGGAGAGCCTCCCCGACGATACCAGGGCGGACGGTTATTCATTCGGCTTACGAGTGAATCTAATTTAACTTGCTGTTGGGAATCGCAAATTGCTCTTACTTTTTGAAAGTGCCGGAACATAGTCAGTTCCATTTTTTTTTGATTTTGCGCTATTTGCTCAGCCGTACGGTTTACAATTGAGTCGGGTGCGTTTGCCTGTTGTAAAAGCTTATATAATTCGTTCTTAGCGTTTCGAATGTTATCACCCAATAATTTCAGGGAGTCCCGATTTTTTTCATGTAATTCTTTGAACTGCTTTGTTTGCTCCTCATTGAATCCCACTTCTTTTTTCATATGGTCTACAATCGAAAAATCTCCTCTTTGTCCGCCCCATTGCCTGTTACCTGGTTTTTTCCAAACCAGGAAATACAGAATGAGCCCAACATTTGATAATAA
The DNA here is from genome assembly GCA_031360425.1 of Chitinophagaceae bacterium. Taxonomy (GTDB): domain Bacteria; phylum Bacteroidota; class Bacteroidia; order Chitinophagales; family Chitinophagaceae; genus Endoryza. The sequence continues at coordinate 23,498 of JANMBO010000061.1, forward strand.
CAGAACTACTACCAAAAAAATCAGAGCCTTGTTATTTTTAATAGTGGAACTCATGGTTGTTCATCATTTACATTGTAAAAACCATCTGCGGTGGAAGAAGAATAATTGTATTCAGAAGCAAATACCTGGTCTTCTTCCTGAACCGTTATTTGTGTAGTTTCCGAAGATTCATATAAGGCCAGGGAATTAATCAGTATTATAACCAAAACGGTTGCAAAAGCAATAACCGGCCGGCTTAGAAATCTTAAAGCCACTGTCCAGGCACTCTTTTCTTCCGCATTCAACGACGCCATTATACGGGTAAATAAGAAAGGATTCGCAGACGCCCGGTGGGCATGGTCAAAACTGGTAAGGGTTTCTTCCACTTTCTTTTCAATATTACTGAAGGTTTTCATATTATCTATTTTTGGACGTTAACAGTGCTATAAACTTGCTCCTAATCAGCTGAATTTTGATAATAATCAGTTAGTATTTTTTTTAGATTGGCTTTGGCGCGGTGCATCAGCGACTCCACTGAAGATACTGTGCTTTCCAATATTTCGGACACTTCCTGGTAGCTGAGCCCTTCCAGCTTATGGAGCGTGAATGCCGTTTTCTGATTATCAGGGAGTTTATCAATAGCCCGGAACAGGATGGCGGCTTTTTCCTTGTTTTCAAGGCTAATACCGGGGTGATGAAAATCGGGTTGATGCTTAACCTCTTCCTCATTATTTCCGAATATACTCTGTAAAAAAGCAAAGCGTTTTTTCCGCTTCTTTTTGCGGATATGATCGAGCGATTTGGTAATTGCGATGCGGTAAAGCCAGGTAGAAAATTTTGAATCTCCCTTAAACTGCCCTATGGATTCGTATACCTGAACAAATACTTCCTGGGCAACATCTTCGGCATCTTCCGCATTTTGAACTATACCCAAAGAAGTATTGTACACCATATTCTGCCAGGTGTTCACAATAATTTTAAAGGCGGAATCATCTCCCTTTTTTAACCGCTCAATAAGTTCCAATTCTTGCAAATAGTAATAGATTTTTGGAAAATTAAGGCATTTTATGGTTTTAGAATATCAATTACCAAACCTTTCTTGATCCGGCATACTGAAGGGTTCTTTGCAAAAATATTTCATAGGAATTATGTAATATTTCCACTCCGGTCATCCATTTCGGAAATACTTATACATGAACCGACCCTCCCTGGTAATTGATCCCCGCTGGTTCCAGGTAATCTTCCAGGTAATCTTCTTAAGTTATGGGATACTCTATCTTAACTGGCAAACTAACTGGCTTCATTTTGCAATCAGTATTGGGGGTTGTCTTTTTTTTCAATACCTGTTTGATTCCAGTCGTGTCAATCGATTATTGAAGGCAAATGAATTTTCCTTTTGGGGATTCAGTGTACTCATCAGTGCTATGAGTCTTTGCCTTCTGTTAAAAACAAACTATTGGTATATCAGCTTGCTCGCGGCATTAGTAACCGTGGCGGGCAAGTATATTTTCCGCTTTAGCAGTAAACATATTTTTAACCCTTCCGCACTGGGCATTGTAGTTGTATTATTATTTACCGATTATGCCTGGCTATCGCCTGGTCAATGGGGAAGTAATGCAGTCGTGTTTTTTTTGGTGGGCACATTGGGAACGATTGTGATAACAAAGGTGCAACGGTTGGATATCAGTCTTACATTTTTAGTAACTTATATTGGATTATTATACTGGAGACAGGTTCTTTACCTGCATTGGCCCATCGATTTCTTTATTCATTCGGTATGTACCGGAAGCCTTTTATTATTTAGCTTCTTTATGATCAGCGATCCAAAAACGGCCCCTAACCACCCGGTGGCAAGAATAATTTGGGCCGTGATTATTGCTTTGGCGGCATTTTATTTATCGGCGTTTAAATGGCAATACAATACACTGATCTGGGTATTAGTGGCCGCCGCGCCGTTGGTTCCTTTATTCAACAAAGTTTTTAATGCAAGACCTTTTTTTTGGAGTAATGTTCCTTTTTCCGGCAATATATTCTCAACAATAAAACGATTATTAATGAAAACTCTAATGAAAAAAATGGCCGCTGTTTTCTTACTGGTCCTTCTGATTAGTAATGATGTAGCCGCATTTTGCGGATTTTATGTAGCTAAAGCCGACGGCACCTTAAAAAACAAAACCAGCCAGGTCATATTGGTAAGGGATGGAAATCGAAATGTGATTACAATGTACAACGATTTTAAAGGCGATTTTAAAGATTTTGCCATGGTAGTACCCGTACCGGTGGTTTTGCAGAAAAAAGATATTAAAGTAGTGAACCAATCGATTTTTTCTTTGCTGAATGATTATTCAAAACCACGATTGGTTGAATATTTTGATGAAAACCCTTGTGCCAGGCGCGACTATGATGCCATGTCCGATCGGAAGGCTTCCTCTCCCGGCTTACGCGAGGTAGTAGTAACAGGAATGGGAAAACGTAAACAGGAATCTGTAAAAATCGAGGCGCAGTACATTGTGGGCGAATATGATATTCTTATACTGAGTGCAAAAGAATCAACGGGGTTAAGAGATTGGTTAACGGAAAACGGGTATAAGATTCCCATCGGGGCCGAAGAAGTTTTGGATCCCTATATCAAAAGTAACCTCAAATTTTTTGTAGTGAAAGTAAATGAAGCGGAAAAGAAGAAAATGCCCGGAGATTTTTTGCGTCCTATTCAAATCAGTTTTACTTCTCCCAAATTTATGTTGCCCATCCGTCTTGGAATGGCTAATGCCGATGGTGACCAGGATATGATTGTATATGCTTTCACCAAAAAGGGAAGAATAGAATGTACCAATTACCGCAGTGTGGAGTTACCGACCGGTAATAAGATTCCTTTGTTTGTTCAGAATAATTTTGCTGCGTTTTACAGCAATCTCTTTCAGCACCAATGGAACAAAGAAGGTAAAAATATTTCTATGCTGGAATATTCCTGGGATGTAAGCCCAATGAATTATGTAAAATGCGATCCTTGTGTGAGCAATCCACCCGCTCAACAAGATCTGGTACAAGCAGGCGTTTGGTGGCTTTCCCGAGATTGGGATAACTATGATGATGTGTACGAAGAAAATACCGAAATAAATAGCCATGTTTATTTTACCCGCCTGCATATACGATATAACAGGCAACAATTCCCGCAGGATCTTATTTTCCAGGTTACACCGAATATTGAAAACTACCAGGCACGCTATGTTATTACTCATCCGGCCAATGGTGATTTTAGCTGTGAGGAAGGAAAAAAATATCTTAAAGGCCTAAAGGAACGTCGGAAAAACGAACTGGCACAACTGACTTACCTCACGGGTAAAAATTATGAAAATTGGGATATGGCTTATGAAGAAGGGCCCACAATCAAAACAGAAGCTGCTTACACTGTTGTGGCAGCAGGGATGAGTGATAATAATAATGAAGGAGGAGGGAAGAATAGCCCGATTGGCCTGGTGGCTGTTTTTCTCTCAGGATTAGGGATATTATTCATGTTAAAAAGATTCGGAATTCAGCCGCAAAAATCCTGATGCATATTGGCTAAGGGGTTATGGAGAAAAGAAGGAAAAAGAGGAATCCGGGAAGAAAGACCTTCTTTTTCTTTCGTTTTCTCTTTTTTTTAGGTCTTAGTAAATTTAATTTATTAGCTAATGCCCTAATTTGAGGGGATAGGGCCTCTAATTCTGAGGGTAGCCCTTCCAAAGCTTCTTTTTTTTAAAACCTCCAGTCAAAGTATCTTGCAGCTTCAAAAAAAGAAAGCGTTTTTATGGAGTACAGTAAAATTATAGCTGTTACAGGCTTACCCGGATTGCAGGAACTGATAAGCAGCAAGAACGATGGTGCCATTGTGCGTTCGCTGGAAGATAATGTTACTAAGTTTGTTTCTTCCCGTATTCACAACTTTTCTCACCTGGAGAGCATTGAAGTATATACTGTTCGCGATAATGTGAATCTGGCAGAAATTTTTCAGGCGATGGAAAAAAAGGGCCTGGCATTGCCCGATGAAAAAGATGCCAAAGCGGTAAAAACATATTTTGAAAAGGTTTATCCGGATGTAGACTTCGAACGAGTGTACAACAGCGATATGAAGAAGATGGTAAAATGGTTCTCCGTTTTGAAAGCTAATAATATAGAAATTAAATTAACGGAGGTTCACGAAGAAGCAGAACCAGCAGTTATAGAAAAACCAATACCTGCCAAAAAAGAAAAGGTAGCAGGAGAAAAACCCACCAAAGCAGCGGGGAAGAAGAAAGAAGAGAAGCCGGCGGTGGAAGTAAAAAAAGAAGCGCCAGTCAAGAAAAAGGTAGTGGCAGAAAAAGAAGAGACCCCCAAGAAAAAAGCAATAGCCAAACCCAAAAAAGAAGTTGAGAAAAAGGAAACACCCAAGAAAAGGTCGGCTCCTAAAAAGAAATAAGAATTATATATTCAACTGGCTGCCCCTTGTTATAACCAGGGCAGCTTTTTCTGTTTTAAACTGAACATATGAATACCAGCGCAGAAATAAAAAAACTACCTCGAACTTTTTTGCCAGAATCGTTTACCGTTACTACCTGGGAGGCAGCGGAGCCTTATTTCAAAAATTTACTCGACCGGGAACTTCGTTCCAAAGAAGACCTGGCACAATGGCTCAAAGACAGTAGTGAACTGGAGGCGGTATTCAGTGAAGATGCCTGCTGGCGGCAAATCCGTATGACTTGTGATACTGAAAATAAATCACTAGAAGAGGCTTTTGTATTTTTTGTAATGCAGATTCAACCTCAAATTCAACCATACGCCGATAAGCTAAACAGAAAACTGATCGAGTGCCCGTACACGAATGAATTGGATCAAAAAAGATACTTCACTTACCTGCGGAGTGTTAAAAAGAGTATCGACCTATTTCGGGAAGAGAATATCCCTCTTCAATCAGAACTGAGTGTAATGGGTCAGCAGTTTGGAGTTATATCAGGTAAAATGACAGTGGAAGTAGATGGCAAAGAATATACCCTGCAACAGGCGGCTAAATTTCTGGAAGATCCTGATAGAAAAAAAAGAGAGACTGTTTATCGCAAAATCAATGAAAGAAGAATGCTGGATAAAGAGTCACTGGATAACCTGTATACCAGTCTTATTCAAAAGCGTCACCAGGTGGCACTTAACGCGGGCTTTGAAAATTACCGTGATTATAAGTTTAAAGAACTGGGTCGTTTTGATTACGGGAAAGAAGATTGTTACCAGTTTCATGAGTCAGTGAAGGAACAGGTGTTACCACTGGTAAATGAAATTTATGAACATAAGAGAAAAAAATTGGGATTAGAAACCCTCCGGCCCTGGGATACGGAAGCAGAACCCGCTGGCATATTACCCTTACGCCCCTTTACCTCCGGAAGCGAATTGCTGGAAAAAACAATCCGTTGTTTTGAAGAACTGAATCCATTTTTTGCTGATTGTTTACGCCAGATGAATGTAATGAATCGATTTGACCTCGACAGCCGAAAAGGGAAAGCGCCCGGCGGATATAATTGCCCCCTGGCCGAAACGGGAGCGCCTTTTATTTTCATGAATGCTGCCGGGCAAATGAATGATGTAACGACTATGATCCATGAGGGAGGACATGCAGTGCATTCTTTCCTGGCTCATCCGCTGGAATTGAGCTCTTTCAAAGAATACCCTATGGAAATTGCAGAAGTAGCCAGTATGGCCATGGAGCTTTTCAGCATGGATTATTGGGAGGTATTTTTTGATAATGCCGCCGATTTAAAAAGAGCCAAAGAGCACCAGTTGGAAAGAGTAATAACTATTTTCCCCTGGATTGCTACCATCGATAAATTTCAACACTGGATTTATGAGAATCCCCGGCATACTATTCTTGAAAGAACAAACCAATGGATGAAACTTTTAAGCGAATTCGGTGCCACAGCCATTGACTTCTCTGGTCTTGATCATTTCCGTGAGAATAGCTGGCAACGACAGCTACACTTGTTTGAAGTTCCTTTCTATTACATCGAATATGGTATAGCACAATTGGGAGCCATAGGGTTATGGATGAAGTTTAAACAAAATAAGGATGCAGCACTCAACCATTATATGCAGTCCTTAAGTATGGGTGGCACCCGTACCCTGCCGGAATTGTATGAATGTGCAGACATTGAATTTAATTTTTCGCCGGCGTATATTATGAAACTAATGCAGTTTGTTAAACGTGAATTAAGGGAAATATTAAAGGAGGAGTAAAACAAAAAATACCCCCTTTGAGGTATAGCAAGTTCCAAATCGGAAAGTATATTTGTATTGAAATTGAAAACGAATAAGGACGGTAAAACGTCTGATATTATAAAATAGCTACTAATCAGAGCCTTAACCAAAAGTCCCGGTGTTTCTACATCGGGGCTTTCTTTTTAATGGCATTCTTTACAGGTTCCATTCACTACCATTTGATATTCGTCCGCGGTAAAGCCACCCGGTAATTTAACCAGTGGTACCGTTACATCTTCCAGGCAGGTGGTATTACCACATTCGATACAAACAAAATGCACATGATTATCGTGATGGTGCCCTTCGGTGCAATCACTTATGCACAAAGCATAGCGAACGGAATTATCTGCAGTGGGAATATTGTGTATGATACCTTTTTCGAGAAAAACCTGGAGCGTTCGATACACCGTTACCCGGTCAAATTTTTCCCCGGTTTTTTTTTCAATATCGCCATGTGCCAGTGCGCCTTTACTGCTCAAAAAAAGTTCCAGTATTTTTTTTCGGCTGCCCGTAACACTTAGTAAATTACGTTTTAAAATATAATCAATTTGTGCGTCCATAATGCAGCAATTAGGAATATTCTAAAGTTACCATGTATTTTAATTACTGAAAAGATTGTTGGAAAATCGTTTTCGTGATACCGGCTCCTTCAGCAGAGTGGCAATATCTTTCTCCAATTGCATTACTTCCTGGTCCTTAAGACCGTCGTAAATCTTGCGAACCTGACCTGCTTTATCCACCAGGGCAAAAAACTGCGTGTGCATAAACTGGTCTTCTATTTTTTGCAGGTTGTTCTTAGGATCATCGAGCAAATAACTTGTGCGGGCCGCCGCATATAAACTATCCTTTCTGCCGGTTAAAAACCACCAGCGGCTTGTATTAACTCCCATTGAATCGGCATACCATTTTAACCGGGGAGCACTGTCGGTTTCTGGGTTGCAGGTGTGAGACAGGATAGCAAAATCTTCTACACTTTTATACTTGTCGTATATTATTTTCATGTTGTTATTCATCATGGGGCAAATATTAGGACAGGTAGTAAAGAAATATTCCGTTACATATACTTTTCCCTCTACGTCCATTTCTGTAACAGGTTTTCCATCCTGGTTAATAAAACGAAAGGGTTTAACGTAATTAAGTACAGGCATTTTTACCTCTCCATACCCAGGAATAAGGCGGTTCATTACTACATAAAATCCAACTGCCAGCACCACGAAAAAGACCGTATATAATATTCCTTTTTTACTCATTTCTTTCAATTAAAGTATGTAAATGTACAGATAGACCAATCCAAAGACATTTCTATAAAAGTAACAAAAAAATGCAACAAAGTTGCATAGATTTCCAATAAATATATATATTCGCCCCATGCGACTTCGGATCAATTGGGATGCATTAGGTATTTCGGCCTCATTGGCCTGTGCCATTCATTGTGCCATTCTTCCACTTTTACTTACCAGTTTGCCCATTATGGGAGTCAATATAGTTGATAATACTTTTCTTGAATATTTTATGATTGTGATTGCTTTCTCTATCGGCATTTATTCCCTCTTGCATGGTTATAAAAGGCATCATCACAGTTATATTCCCCTGGTTGTTTTTTTAGCAGGGGTTGTTTTTTTAATTGTTAAGCAAATATGGCATTCTCAGCAAATAATTTTCTTAACGATTGCCGTACTGCTGATTGTATTTGCCCACCTGCGCAATTTTCGCCTGTGCCGGCTGCATAATCATGCTCATTCCACCGATTGTAATCACTAATTGGCTATCGGCTGGAACCTTTTCCCAATTTCAAAAACATTTGGCAGCAGCGTTTGTTACCTTTACAGTTAAACAGGTGAATTATGATAAAGACAGGTAATCCGGTGATCAGCATCTATACAGAAATGACGCCTAATCCGGAGACGATGAAGTTTGTGGCTAATAAGTTGTTGTATCCTGGTAAAAGCATCGATTTGCCAGATGTGGAAAGTGCTAAGCCTTCTCCCCTGGCGGTAGAATTGTTTGGTTTTCCATTCATCAAATCTGTTTTCATTGCGAGCAATTTTGTTACCCTTACCAAATTGAGTGAAACAGAATGGACCGATGTAATTCCAACTATTCGCCAGTTTTTAAAAGATTACCTGGAAGAAGGGAAAGCGGTTGTAAATGAAGAAGAAGTGGCAGTAATGAAACGGGAAAGCAGCAATACGGTAAGTGCAGATGATGATGATGTGGTTAAAAGAATAAAAGAATTATTGGAAAATTATGTAAAGCCCGCCGTTGAAATGGATGGTGGCGCTATTCAATTTAGAAGTTATGAGGAAGGAGTGGTAAACCTGATGTTGCAGGGAAGTTGCAGTGGATGTCCTTCTTCTATGATCACGCTAAAAGCGGGAATCGAGGGAATGATGAAGCGTATGATTCCGGAAGTTAAAGAGGTGGTGGCTGAGGCTGAATAAAATATTCTAATAGTTAATGTAAAGCTCCTTTGACTAAAGGGGCTTTTTTTATCAGAGTGGTTTGGGAAAGCTTTTGCAATACTGTAACTTACCTGAAATCACCTCCATATGTTAACAGTATTGTTTATCATTATTGGGTTAGTACTGGTTCTTTTATTGATTGCCCTGATTTTGCCAGGCAGGTACCAAATTGAGAAAACATCCATAATTAATAAGAGCGTTCCGGAGGTAATGGATAAGATTGCAGATCTCCGGCACTATGCCGCCTGGAATCCATGGCAACAATCCGACCCGCGTGCCATTGGTAGTATCACCGGCATTCCCAAAACAATAGGTCATAAATATGCCTGGGAAGGGAAAAAAGTAGGAGTAGGAAGCTTAACGATACGCGATATTGATAAAAAGCATGTTCATTTTATCCTGGAATTTATTAAACCTTTTAAATCGATCGCCAGCGATAATTGGTTATTTGAAGAATGGGGAAATGGGGAAACAAAAATTACCTGGTCCAACAATGGTGAACTTCCTTTTCCTATCGCCCGATTAATGGGCCCCTTCCTTACCCAAACACTTAATAAGCAATTTGAAAAAGGGTTACTCAACCTAAAAAAAATGTGTGAGGGGTAAGGAATTATGAATAGTCAACACTTAATGGGTTTCTTATAACTAGACTGTTTTCTGCGTTTCATACAAAGTACCCTCCGCTGCATAAAAACCAGAAGTCTTTTCAACTAAAAAGCTTTTTCATATTATCCAGAAACCCAGCCGCTACATACCTGCAATAAGGCAATGGTAATCGATCAAGCTACGATGAACCTCGGAAGTATTCTATATCTACCTTTCACTACTTTTCACCAGTCCTCCATCCTCCTTATCTTCGCGCTCATTATGGAACGTACGGAAATTAATTCGCTCGGCGAATTTGGGTTGATTCATCACCTGACCCAAAACATTGAATTACAAAATGCTTCCTCCATTGTGGGAGTTGGTGATGATGCCGCGGTGATAGATCATTTCGGCAAGCAAACGGTTATAAGTACCGACCTCCTTATCGAGGGAGTTCACTTCGACCTGACGTATACTCCGCTGCGACATCTTGGTTATAAAAGCGTAATCGCAAACCTGAGTGATATATATGCCATGAATGCAACGCCCACCCAAATTACTTTGAGTATTGGAATTAGTAACCGGTTTGCTGTACAAGCGCTCGATGAGTTTTATGAAGGCGTTTATGCGGCATGCGACAAATACGGCGTGGACCTTATAGGCGGCGATACCGCCTCTTCACAAAAGGGATTTATTATTTCCATAACAGCTATTGGTGAAGTAGATACCGACAAATATGTTAAACGCAGCGGGGCAAAAAAAGGTGATTTGCTTTGCTGTAGCGGCGATTTAGGCGGGGCCTATGTTGGATTGCTTTTTCTGGAACGCGAGAAAAGAATTTATTTAGATAGTCCGGAAGTTCAACCCGACCTTGAAGGAGAAACGTATGTAATCGGTCGTTTATTAAAACCCGAAGCACAAAAAGGGATTATTGAATTTTTTAAGGAGAAAGAAATTACTCCCACGGCCATGATGGACATCAGCGATGGGCTGAGTTCCGAGATCCTGCATATTTGTGAGCAAAGTGGTGTTGGCTGTGTATTATACGAGGAAAAAATTCCCATATCGGAAGATACCAGGTCCGCCGCATTTAAATTTGAATTAGATCCTACTGCCTGCGCGCTGAGCGGAGGCGAAGATTATGAATTGCTTTTCACTGTTCCACAATCTGACTATGAAAAACTCGTTTTAAATGAACAGATAAGTGTAATTGGATATATGACCGACGCTTCTGAAACGCCGGTCATTATTACCAAAGGGGGCAGCAAACACGCTATTACAGCACAAGGCTGGAATGCATTTAAAACAAAACCGTACTAACCGGACCTTACCAGATGAAGAGTATCTCTAATTTTTTTATTGCCTGTTGCCTCCTATCCTTAGTTGCCTGCACTTCTTCAAGGAAAGCTTTTAATGCAAATGCCTACTATAACCGGAATATCCTTCAACAGGATTATCAAACCTTTCGAAGTATTCTGGAGCAATATCATCCGAGTTTGTATTGGTTTACCCCTAAAGACAGTATGGATTATTTTTTTGATCGGGGATTTGCGCAAATAGGTGATTCAATGACCGAGGTTCAATTCAGGAATATATTATTGGATGTTGTTACCAAGATTCAATGTGGCCATACATCGGTTCGGTATTCAAAAAAGTACAGCCACTATCTGGATACTGCGAAATTAAGAACTTTTCCCCTGAGTCTAAAAATGTGGACCGATTCCATGGCAGTAGTGGGAAACATAAACCGCAAAGATTCGATATTGAGAAGAGGAACGGTGGTTCGGAGTATTAATGGTATTACTACCAGGCAATTCACCAGCATTTTTTTTAATTACCTCGTAACCGATTCGAAGGCAATTAATGGAAAATATCAAACCTTAAGTAGTGGAGGCAATTTTGGCGTATTATACCGTAATGTGTTGGGATTACCTGATAACTACCAGGTAGAATACATCGATTCGCTGGGGCAGGAAAGGGTTACCACTATTCCTACGTTTATCCCCGCACAAGATACGTTGCGGCGCAAGATACCCCCACGCCCCGCTAAAAGCAATAAACTACCCCGCCGAGTATTAGTAAATGGTATCCGCAATATACAAATCGACACAGCGCTCTCCTCTGCCTATATGACCCTAAATACTTTTTCAAGAGGAAATAAACTTCGTTCTTTCTTTCGAAAAAGTTTTCGGGAGATCAATAAAAGATCTATTCAACACCTGGTTATTGACGTTAGAAGCAATGGCGGAGGCGATGCGGGTCTTTCAACTTTGCTCACACAATACCTTATTACCAGGAAATTTAAACTGGCTGATTCACTATATGCCGTTCGCCGGTCGGGCCCTTACGATCGTTATATCAGAAAATATTTTTTGTATCATACCGCCATGCTGTTTGTTACCCGCAAGCGAAAAGATCATAACTATCACTTCACCCATTTTGAGCGGCATTATTATAAACCCCGGACCAGGAATCATTTCGATGGAGATATTTATATAATAATCGGAGGAAATTCATTTTCGGCCACTACCTTGTTTGCTTACGCCATGCAGCATCAGAAGAATGTTACTGTGGTAGGAGAGGAAACGGGCGGTGGTTCTTATGGTAATACTGCCTGGATGATTCCTGATGTAGTTTTACCCCAAACTAAAATTCGTTTTCGACTACCCTTATTCCGTTTGGTAATGGATCAGGCTGCTGTGGCTGCCGGAAGGGGTATTACACCCGATATAGAAGTAACGCCCACAGCAGAAACAATTCGTAAAGGCATTGACCCCAAAGCAGAGAAAGTGAAGCAATTAATAGTCGAAAAGAATAAAACTAAACAGCCATAACTTTTATAGTAGAGTATCCCTTATCAAAAATTACCAGCGAAGCCTCCGCGCCTTTTTCCAATACGCCTATTTTTTTATCGCTTATTAAAGAAGCCGGGTACATACTTGCCATTCGTAGAGACTCTTCCAACGGTAAACCTAATTGCTGAACACCATTTTGTACACAGCGCATCATGGTGAGCGAGGAGCCTGATAAGGTTCCATCGGGTAATGCATAATGATCTCCCCGGAAAAGGTGCTGGTATTCTCCAACAGTTGTTTCCGCAACGGCATCCGTGATATAAAACAATCGTTCTTTCATTATTTGCTTCGCAATGCGGACAGCGGCAAAGTGGGCATGAATACCATCGCATACTACACTACTCATTGCTGTTGGATGATCGAGGATGGCCCCCACCATACCCGGTGCCCGGTGCTGCAAAGAAGACATAGCATTATATAAATGCGTCGCCACCGGGATGCCCCTGTTAAACGCAGTGGTAGCTTCCGCATAAGTTGCATTGGAGTGACCTGCTGAAACCAGCACGCCATTTTGTTGAAGCAATGTAATAATAGAGAGGTCGCAACATTCAGGAGCCAACGTCATCATCTTAACCACCTCCCTTCCTTTTTCGAGTAGTAATATTACTTCTTCTACAGTAGGCTTCTTTATATAGCGCTCCACATGAGCTCCTTTCTTAATCGGATTTAAATAAGGACCTTCCAGATGCAAGCCTAACAAACCTTTACCACCTTGTTGCCAATATTGTTTGACTACTTCTATACCTTCCAAAAATTTATTAATCGAGTTGGTGGCCATCGTAATCATAAAATAAGTGCAGCCACCGGAAAGGCAATATTCATAAGTAGCCTTCAACGATTCTACGTTCGTTTCCTGCGAAAACATTTTTCCGTTGCCTCCATAAATCTGCAGATCAATTAGTGCCGGGGCGAGAATATTGCCCTGCAGATCTTCCACCGCATAACCAGAAGGTATTTCATTATTATCTACCAGTCCTTCTACCTTCCCGTTTTTTACCAGCAACGCTTTGTGTTGTTCTGTATTTGTTCCGGTAAAAATTTTCCCATTACTATATGCGATAGACATTATATATTATTTTGGCCAGGGTTCAATAAAAAAATCATCTGCATCTCTTAAAAAAGGAAGTTTATTTCTCACTTCCTCTAATTTATTTTTTTCAAGGGTAATAGTAAAGACATCTTCTTCATGCGCCTTACTATAGAGTACTCCACCCATGGCATCGACTATCATTGTTTCGCCACTGTGATAAATATCGTTTCCATCTTTCCCAACCCGGTTTACTCCAATAACATAAGATTGGTTCTCGATGGCTCTTGCCTGCAACAATGTTTTCCAGGCATGAATACGCCTTTCGGGCCAATTGGCGACGTAAATGAGTACGTCAAATTCTGTCCCCCTCTCCACGGAGTGGAGAGGGGCCGGGGGTGAGGTTTGGCGCGACCAAACAGGGAATCTCAAATCGTAACACACCAATAAATTTACTTTCCACCCTTTCGCTGAAGCAATCAATCGTTTGGTTCCAGGTGTATATTCCTCGTCTTCCCCGGCAAAGGCAAATAAATGTCGTTTATCATAAAAACCAAATTGGCCATTGGGTAACATCCATACAAGCCTGTTATAATATTTGCCGTCTTCTTCAATAATCAGGCTGCCGGTTAAAATGATTTTTTTTGCGGCCGCTACGCGTTTCATCCAGCTAATGCTTTCTCCATTCATTTTTTCAGCCAGCCGTTGCGGCTGCATACTGAAACCGGTACTGAACATTTCGGGGAGTATTACAATTTCTGTTTTCTCTTTTATTCCGTTGATCTTTTCTTCCAGCATCTGGAGATTAGCGAATTTATCTTCCCAATGCAGATAGGTTTGTATTGTGGTGATCGTGAGAGTAGACATAATGGGTATTCTGCTAAATTGTAAAATTAGCGTATTGAGGAAAGAAAACGGAAGATATTGAAGGAGGTAGAGACTTTGCACAAATCCGGATTCCGGATTTGAAATCAAGATTACTCAAAAAAATAATTCTACTCCTCCGCAGTTTAGTATTTCCAAAGAATCCTCCTGTCCATACAAAACCCGTTAGGTCAGACTGTAGAAGAACAATCAATAAATCCAAAAAATCAAGATTCAGATAGTCAAGGCAGCTTCTTCCTTTCTCACCGCTCCGCTTCCAACTTCCATTGTTCGGGTGATCGCCACAAGGAGGAGAGCAAGAGCTCGCGCATAAATAAAAATTCCTTGGGTATCTTATCAAATAATTTGGAGAATAATTCTTCGTGTGAAAGTAGTTCCTGCTTCCATAATTCGCGGTCGATCATCATCATTTCATGAAAAGCCGGCCGGGGAAAATCTTCCAATCCGTTCCAGTCCATATCACGGTATCGCGGCCTCCATCCAATCGGGCATTCTACCGCTGAAGATCTTCCTTTAACTCGTCCTACAATCCATTTTAATACGCGCAGGTTTTCGCCAAAGCCCGGCCATACAAAATCACCTTTCTCATTTTTTCGAAACCAGTTTACACCGAATATGCGGGGGGTATTGGGTAAATCTCTTCCGAATTGCAACCAGTGATTGAAGTATTCACCCATATGATAACCAAGGAATGGCAGCATGGCATAGGGATCGCGTCGAACTTTACCAATTTCTCCAAAAGCAGCAGCCGTCATTTCACTTCCCATAGTAGCGGCCAGGTATACCCCAAAATTCCAATTGAATGATTGATAAACCAGCGGAACGGCGGAACTTCTTCTGCCTCCAAAAATAAAGGCAGAGATAACAACCCCTTCCTTATTTTCCCAATCTGAATCAATTACCGGATTTTGAATAGCGGGTGTGGTAAACCGTGCATTGGGATGGGCGGCCGGTTTACCACTATTTTTATCATAAGGTTTGCCGTGCCAGTCAATCAGTCCATCGGGAACTTCTTTCGTCATTCCTTCCCACCAAACATCTCCTTCTGTTGTAATAGCCACATTGGTAAAAATAGTATTAGCCTTAATAGTTTCCATGGCATTCGGGTTGGTCTTTGCGTTCGTACCCGGAGCTACACCAAAATATCCTGATTCCGGATTAATGGCATATAATTTTCCGTTTTCATTTTTATGAATCCAGGCAATATCATCTCCTACCGTGGTAACTTTCCATTCTTCCATTCCTTTCGGTGGAATCATCATGGCAAAATTTGTTTTGCCACAGGCACTCGGAAATGCGGCGGCTACATACGTTTTATCTCCCTTCGGAGATTCTACTCCCAATATCAGCATATGTTCGGCAAGCCATCCTTCTTCCAATCCCATTACCGATGCTATGCGAAGAGCAAAACATTTTTTCCCCATCAGTGCATTGCCTCCATAGCCACTTCCATATGAAATGATCAGTCGTTCTTCAGGGAAATGCGAAATGTATTTGACTGTAGGATTACAGGGCCAGCGGTTATCTGGCTGACCGGCTTCTATTGGCGCCCCTACCGTATGTACACATTTTACATATCCCTTTTCATATATATAAGGCAGGATGAAATCGCCCATGCGCGTCATAATGCGCATATTGAGCACCGCATATTCCGAGTCGGTAATTTGTACTCCATATCTCGACAGGGGAGAACCTACCGGACCCATGCAATAAGGAATTACATACATAGTTCTTCTTTTCATAGCTCCTTTGGTGAGATCCTCCAGGATATTTTTCATTTCACGCGGGTCCATCCAATTGTTGGTGGGTCCTGCATCTTCTTTCCGCCGGCTACAGATAAACGTTCTGTCTTCCACGCGGGCTACATCGCTCGGATCACTGAAGCAGGCAAAACTGTTTGGGCGTTTTTTCGGGTTGAGTTTAATGAAGGTTCCTTTATCAACCAATAATTGGCACAGCGTATCATATTCATTCTGCGAGCCATTGCACCAATGTATGTGACTGGGTCTAAGGTGATCCGCCATTGCGCGGACCCATCCTTCCATTTCCGCCTGCGCGGAAGCATATTCTTTCGAAGGAAAAACATTGTAGTGATACATGACAGGCAAGAATTTACATGCAAGTTAACAGAGTATAAATGAAGAATGAAAAATATAGAATATAAAATCTGCCCTGTGGCAATAAGCTGTAAAACTAAGTGGCTGACTGGTTTGGTTAACGATATAAAACTATGTTAGGGCAAGAAGTAAACTGCCTCCAAATAAAAGAAGGAGAAATAACAATGCCACGTCTGTTTATTTAAAGAAAGCACGGCAAGCAGCGGGTAAATCCGTATTAATAATATCTGCGCCACATGCGTTCAATAGTTTCCAGGTAGCTTCTGTGTCGGGAGATCCCCAAAAGCGAACGGGCTTGTTCCATACATGAGCCTTCTTAACTATCCCCGTTAATTTAGCAATATCACCCGTATTGGTTCGTGATAAATATTTATAATAATTATCGCTGATCATCGCCATTTTATCCATCGCTTCTTTATCATATTCTTCAAATGGTCTTCCGTCAAAATATATATAAGAAGGGTAGTCTTTCCATTCTGTGATGGGCCCCCGGTCTCCACTAATGATCAATTGAACCGCCAGGGGATTTTTAGAACGATCAAAATAAGTTCGCAATGGCTCAAAGAGCCGAACCAGTTCCTGCAGTACTTCTTTCCCGTTTGTCTTAATATCAATAAGCAGCGCAGTTTTATAGAAACTATCAGGAGAAACGGCTCCGTTATACTTTTTGAACAACTGAATAATTGGGTTAATATATAGAGAAGATAAGGTTTTCCCTTTCTTCGTTTCTTTCAGGGTATGGGCAACCAATAATTCACCCCTAACTAAAAAGACATCCACTTCAATAGAAAATGCTTTGATCTGAAGGGCATCAACTAAGGGACCGGGTTTTTCGTAGTCATTGTGCACATGTATTTTAACCTGTGCTCCCGCGGAGAACAGAAAACTCATTACGAACAGTAAGATAGAAAATCGTTTCATTCCAGTATAACTTTTTTCAAATAAAAAATACCCGCATCTACCAGGGGCATTGTTTTGCTGGTAATGAGAATTCCTTTTTTGTCGATTGTCATTCGATTCGTGCCGGCATCGGTAGCAATATCAATAGGCAATGGCGAATCAAAATTAAGAAGCTGCACCAGGTACTTGTCATCTGCTGTTTGCTTTACACGTATCTCTATTTTTTTTGCCGTATATAAGTAAAAATCAAAAAGAGGTTTCAGGTCTTTGCCCGCGGCACTACTGAATAGCTTTTCTACATCACTGGTTTGCACAACATGATCGTAGGTATATAGCGGATCGGTAGCAAGTTTTTTTAATGTGGGAAAGAAAATCTCATCGCCCATTACATACCGAAGCGTATGCATGAAGAAAGCTCCTTTCCCATATATCGGTCCCTGATAAGCACTGTCGGAATCTACTTCTTCCCCACGTACTACAGGTATATTACTATTTTGGGATCTTGCAATTTGCCGCATGCGGGCCAGGTAGGAAGCTTCTCCTTCCATGTCGCGGTAGTACAAAGCGTCTCCATAACTGCAAATTCCTTCTTGTATCCACATATGCGCCCAATCGGAATTGGTTACTTTGTTTCCCCACCATTCATGTCCAAATTCGTGATTCAACAACCAGTCAAAGTCTTCGCCACCCAGTTTGGTATATTGAAATTTATTGCCATACGCAATAAGAGTTTGATGCTCCATGCCCAGGTGCGGAGTTTCACACAATCCAATTTTTTCTTTTACCCAGGGGTATTCGCCAAAATACTTTTCCAGTACTTTACAAGTGCGTTCCAGCATTTCTAAGAGGTGAGGAGCTTTTGCAGTATGTTCTTCCAATACATAAAAAACCATGGGTACTTTATTTCCGTTTAAAGTAGTGTATTCCCTGGTAACCGTTTTATACTTTCCTACATTAAAAAGAATGCAATAATTACTGATGGTATAATTTGTTTTCCAGTGCCAGGTAGATTTATTCTTTTTCGTTGTAGTTTTTTGTAATAACCCGGGTCCTGCAACCACGAGACCTTTGGGTACGGTAATAATAAGATCGGCTCCTTCATTGGGTTCATCGCTGGGATGATCTTTGCAGGGGAAATAAATTTTTGCTCCTTCTCCCTGGCAGGTAATGGCGATCCACGGGTTGCCCGTCCCGTCTTTCTCCCATTGAAAACCTCCCGTCCAGGGAGGTCGTATGGCTACGGCGGGAGTTCCTCCATAAAATACTTTTATCTTTATTTTTCCAGCGCTCCATAATTGGGAAGTAGTAATTCTAATGAGATCATCCTGGTGTGTAAAGCTTTCTGGTTTTCCATTTACCAAAACCTGTTTTACCGTTAACCCGTTCCATAAATCCAGCAGCAACGAGAAAGTAGATTGGGAGAGAATAAGGTCAATTTCTGTAGATCCGTTGATTGTCTTTTGTTCCGGATCTACGTCCAGCGCAAGGGTGTAATGACGAATATCCATAATGGCCTGTTCTGGTTTCAGTTTACCTCCCGAACGAAGATTTTGGGAGAATAATGGATAACTGATCATCATTATAAAAATGGTAAGCAAAGAACGCATAGCGGTAATTTGAGGAAAGTTAGTGAATAGCTACGCAAAAGAGGACGTAAAAAAAGAACTATCTTACTGCAATGCTTCGCTTTTTTTGGAAACTATATTGGCAACTATGCGGTTGGAAAATAGTGGGCAATTTCCCATATCATAATAAAAAAATGATAATGATTGTGGCTCCCCATACCAGCTGGCAAGATATTTTTATTGGGTTTGCTGCCCGATCTAAACTGAAAATAGAGGAGGCAAAATTCCTGGGTAAGAAGGAATTATTCGATGGTCCCTTCGGGTGGCTATTCCGATGGCTCGGCGGTACACCGGTTGATCGGTTTCATAAGCAGGGGATGGTGGACCAGGTGGCTGAACTATTTACCACCCACGAAACATTCTTATTAGCCATGGCACCGGAAGGAACCCGTAAACGGGTAGACAAATTGCGAAGTGGATTTTACCATATTGCAAAAAAAGCCGGGGTTCCCATATTGCCGGTAGGATTGGATTTTGAACACAATCAACTGATATTAGGTGAACCCATTTTAACCAGTGAAAATGAAGAAGCTGATTTTCAAAAAATCATTTCCTTCTTCGCGGAAATAAAAGGGAAAAAACCTGCGTTTGATTTACGTCATCTAAAAGAAGCAGAATAACTTTGCCAAAATAAAACTACTATAAGGGCATGGTCCTTGTTATAGAACTATCAAATATTATCACTTACATAAAAATGAATATTATGAAATCAAGACTCATTATAGGAGGTTTAATACTTGCCATAGTAAGCAGCTCCTGCGTAAGCACAAAAAAGTTTAAAGCAGCGGAAGCTTCAGCGCAGACAAGGTATAACGAACTCAATTCTACATACACCAAATTACAGGAAACGCTTAAGAACTGTAACGATGATAAGACGGAGCTCAACAGAAAAAATACGGGCCTGCAGGTGGAAATAGACGGATTGAACAAGCAGATCGGTTATTTAAAGGAAAACAATACTCAGGCACTTAGACAACTGCAGGATCTTTCGGTGATTTCTGAAAAACAAGCAGATAACATAAGAAAATCGCTGGAGAATATCGGGTCGAAAGATAACTATATCCAGACTTTGCAGGAATCGATGGCCAGAAAAGATTCTTTGAACATGGTGCTGGTGATGAACTTAAAAGGAGCCATTGGTAATATGGATGACCAGGACATAAATATTAAGGTTGATAAGGGAGTGGTGTATATCGACATTTCCGATAAATTATTATTTAAAAGTGGTAAGTACCAAATAACGGACAGGGCCAATGAAGTGTTGGGTAAGGTGGCACAGGTACTTAAAAATCAACCCGATGTTGAATTTATGGTGGAAGGCCATACAGATAATGTACCTTATCGGGGTGGCGGTATATTGCTTGATAACTGGGATCTCAGCGTAAAAAGAGCGACTACTGTTGTTCGGGTACTTCAAAATAAGTACGGGCTGGATCCTACGAAGATGGCAGCAGCCGGCCGTAGCGAATACAAACCAATTGCCGAGAATGATACTAAAGAAAACAAAGCGATCAATCGAAGAACCCGCATTGTTATATTGCCGCAATTAGATCAGTTCTTTAAATTGCTGGAGACGAAGAAAGGGTAGGAAGTTTTAAGTTTGTGGTTTGTGGTTCTTTGAGTGTAACAACGTCATTCGCTATTGTCACCTCTTTAGGCAAGATTGATATTTATGAAGAATCATCAAACTGAGGAACTACAAACCATAAACCATAAACCATAAACTATTTTAAGTATTTCCCCCAGAAATCCAACGTTCGTTGCCAGGCTAGTTTTGCTGCAGCTTCGTTGTAACGGGCAGGGGAAGTATCGTTATGAAAGGCGTGGTTCACGCCATCGTACATATACAATTCATAATTAATCTTATTTTCTTTCAGCGCCGATTCGTAGCTAGCAATGCCCGCATTGATACGTTCATCTAATGCGGCATAATGCAATTGAAGGGCTGCTTTTATTTTTGGTACATCGGAAGCATCGGCCTGCCTTCCATAAAAAGCTACAGCGGCTCTTAATTCCGGCACATGCACCGCTAACTGATTGGCCATTGCACCGCCCCAGCAAAAACCAATACAGCCCATTTTGCCATTACTATCGCTGCGGGTTGGTAAATAGGAAAATGCTTGGGCAAAGTTGCTGCTGTTTTGATTGGAATCTAATTTCTGAAACAATGCCCTTGCTTCATCTTCATTAGCAGGGGTACCGCCCAGTAATGATAATGCATCAGGCGCCAGAGCAAGGTATCCTGCTTTAGCCGCCCGGCGGGCCACGTCTTCAATATGTGGATTCAAGCCCCTGTTTTCATGGATAATAACTACCGCGGGATATTTCACTAATTTCTTAGGTCGCGCAATATAGCCTTTCATTTCTCCGCCAACCGTGGGATAGGTGATACGTTCGGTAAACAGGTCATCATCATTTTTAGTTGTTTGTGCTACGGCATAATTACCTTCCAGCATAGGAAGCAGCATCATGGCGGCAGCCACACTACCGGTAAGCATTGCCAGCTTCTTTATAAAAACTTCCCGGGTTAATGGCTTGTGGGTGTATTCGTCGTAGAGGGTGATGATACGCTGGTCCATAATCAAAATTTTGAGTATGAAAGGTACAAATAATTGCGATCAGCCATTGATGAGCCAGGTGGAAAGAGTGTTATGAAATTTTTAGTTTTTCAGGTCGATTATTGCTCATAAATATTAATCCTGAATCCAGGGAAGGCAATAGCCAATAATGTTGTTACACATAAAGAACCACAAGCCTTAAACTATAAACGTTAATTGCGCGTCATCGTCCTAACCCAGCCACCCTAGTCACTTCCGCTCTGACCAACTCCGATTCGAATCCTTTTTGTAAAAGATAACCGGTCGTTTTACTCATCCTGGTAAATTTATCAGATTCCCTTTCTGAAATGCCTGTCCATTTTTTATTGGCCAGTTGTTGCAATATTTTTACATATTCTTCTTCTTCAATTTGATTCAGCGCTTTTTTGATACAGTATTCACTTACCTGTTTTTGTTTGAGTTCATATTTTATTTTTACCCGGCCCCATTGTTTCATACGAAAGCGGCCACCGGCAAACTGTATGGCGAAGCGTTCTTCATTGAGAAAATCTTCTTCAATCAACCTGGATAATAATTCTTCTACCTGTTGCTTAGGCAATCCATAAGTATATAACTTTTCCTTTACCTCTAAATGGCAGCGCTCCTGATAAGCGCAATATTGTTTTACTTTTTGAAAAGCCTGTTCCTTGGTAAGCTGTTTTCGATACTGCATGGAATGTAAATGTAAAATACAGAATGTAAAATTTAAAATCTAAAAGGGTCACTGAAAATAAAGACCCCTTTACTTTTTATAAATGTAAGATCTAAAAGGAAGAAGTTAAAATGCAAAAGGGCCCTCTGGAACAAGGACCCATTTACATTCTGTATTTTAAATTTTACATCTTACATTCTTAGCGAATATTCCCCACCGAATTCTTTGCCGTATCATGCTTTGTTTTTAGTACTGATTGCACAGCTACTTCCTTTCCACTAATAGTAGTGCTGCCATAAACGATAAATAAATCTTCGCTGATTGGCTGCAGGCTACTCTTGTTCCTTATATTGCTGCGTGAGGTGCTTATTCCTGCTTTCTGCTGTGGTTCAGACACATTTCCTTTTTCATCAATGGTAACAGAATAACTATGACTGCTGCTAATGTCAGTTTCGTATTCCCCATCTCCATCCAGGTCGGCTTCAATCGAAATACTTTTATAATATACATCGATTGCCATATCGGTTGTTATTATTTTTGAATTCCCTTTTACGGACCCATCCCAACCCTTTCTCAAATTATTTATATCTGTTGTAACTGAGCCCCCCTTTACCGTGCCATCCCAGCCTTTTCTCAGATTGCCGGCATCGGAAGTAACAGATCCTCCTTTAACAGTTCCATCCCAACCTTTACGACTGGCTGCTTCATCGCCCAGAAACACCAGCGTTTCATCACCTATAAAAATTTTTTGCTCAGTATAAATGGTATGATTACCCGGTTCCATATTGTTAAACTCAAATTCTCCGAATTCATTGGTTTGAGTGGATATTATTTGACCGTCCGGTCTTTTTCCCCGTACATCAATTCCAGGAATTGGTTCACCGGCAAGCTTGGCAGAAATAACAGCTCCTCCGGGAAGCGCGCCTCCCACAATAGATTCTGCCGTACCATCACCATCTAAATCACCCACAATAACCGACAATGGTTTTATAGCAGAACCCAGGCTCCCTATCCCATCGTCATTCAATCCTTCCCCCATCATGCGGTCGTTTTTGATATTCGATTTTGTTTTATTTTTTTGGCCATCGGCAACAACATCGGCCAAACCATCTCCATCAGAATCTTCTGTATCAATAACTATTTGCGCGATATTCGGATGATAAATAACCCTGGCTTCATAAGTAATATCCTTGGTAGTTCCGTCGCTATATGTTGCCATTAGGCTGTTTTTATCAGTTATATTTATGGCTAACAGGGTAGCTGCCATTTTACCGGTTGCGGCATAAGAAGCAGCAGCGGCGCCCCCTCCGCCAGACACGGATATTTTTTTACCCCCTCCAGTACCTGTTACACTTAGTTCGCTGGAAGATCCATCGGCAAAGATCCCCATTGCACCAATAGAATCAAAGGAACCGTCACCATCCGTACCAGCAGCAATCAATACAATTCTTTTAATATTGGAACGTGAAGTATTAATGGTAGCTTTTGTATTGGCTTCTTCGGCGGATGTATTTATATGAAGCATCCAGCTATCGGAAGTAGTAACGATTTCTCCTGCTACATCCTGATTGCCCGATTTATCAATAGAAATATCATATTGTTTTTTTACAAGGAGTGATCCTGATACCTTTAATATATATTCTCCTCCCGGGACATTTGCGAACCAATAATCACCACAGGCTCCGGTAGTAGTTTTAGCAACTATAGCTTTGCTTTCGGGGTCCAATAAATAAACATCAATACCGCCTACCCCATCACAATCCTCATTTCCACCACTTACAGTTCTATTATTTTTGTCAAACAATGGATTGTTACCGCTCATTCCCTTTTCTTTATATATCGGGCTAGGTTGTACGTTTACTATACAGGCATTACACATAGCGCCCTGCCCTTCAAAAAATACAGGTTGATATTGGCGGCCGCCCGTGGCCAGTCCAATTCCAGATTCCCGTTTAGAGCGCCTGCCCGTGGTCATTCCGCTGCCTGCTTCTCGCGCATATAATTTTGTACTAAAACCTTTTATTCCTGGAGAACTATTAATAGAAGCTGCACCCGCTGCAGCTCCTGCACCTGTTGCTACACCAGTTCTCGCCATTTCTCCAAAAGAAGATTGAGGAGTTTGACGCGTTGTGCTGTTTTGCGAATTCATATTCACACTTCCACCACGTGTAGTATTATTGGTTACAATAGCATAGGCTGTGTTATGATCAGATGAGCTCCAGGAAAGTTTTCCGGAAATTACATATCTGGCAGCCAGGTCGCGATGAAACATTCCATTTTTGCCAAGACGAGAAGCTCCCTGTGAAAGCGCACTGCCCGCTGCATGTAATCCGGCATTTACTTTTTCTCCAAAAGTAGCACCCTGCGTTTGCTTGGGTACCGTAACGTTCATTGAAATTCTGTTGGGCATTCCACCATTAATTTTTAAGCCTTTTGCATATTGAAGGGCGTCATCCGGACAAGCAAATTTTTTTTCTTCTGTTGTTCCATCAGGATAAGTAATTTTTTCCGTAACCCCCCCACAGGACTCTGTGGCCATGAAATTTCCATAGACAGGTTTACCGGGTTGATAAGTCTTGCCAGTTGCTAATCCACTGGCGGCCTCACGTGATGAAAAGACCGAACTGTTGCCGGTCGGTAAAATTCTTCTTCCGGTGGACTGCCCGGAGGTCATATCTCTTGGGGCAACAATCCGGTTATCATTAATTACTTTTTCTCCAAAACTAGCCCCTTGCGTTTGCTTGCGACCGATAGTTTGGCTACTGGATTCATTTCCTGATACCACTTTTATATCATCGTATTTTACGTTGCTAATATGTTTTTTGCTGCTTGCCTTTCCGCTTGATGCATCGCTGGCTCCAAAAGTTTTGGTAACGCCGATTCCAGCTGTAAAAAGTTGGATATTGCGATTTTGTTCGGTCGGAATATCAATACCGGATTGAAGATCCAGTATACGTATGGATGAACGTGATAACAGGTAATCGGTATTAATAATGAATCTCGTACTGCTATTGATTGGATAAGCGAGTTGTAATGTACCGGAGAATCCGGGAAACAGATTCTTACTGCTCCCGGAAAAACCATAAACAGGTCTTTGTATACCGGTTTGACTGATGCTCACCGTTCCCGGATCATTCAGAAACATGCCCCCCTGCAATTCGGCCATTAATTGAATCCTATGTCCCAAACGAACGGAGGGTCCGAACAAAAAATATCCGTTGGAGGGATTGTTCCTGGTGATCTGTGCTTGTGCCGGATCAATTTTGCGTTCAGTTAAAAAACGGTTGATTCCTGGTTGGCTGATACTCCCAGGAATGAGTCCGCCGGAAAAACCCAGTCCCACCCAACCAAACTGGTAGCGGCCCGAAATTTTAGTTTCCAGACTGTTTCCGCGGAAAAGTGATTTTTCATTATCCTTCAATCCAAATGAAGCTCCGGAGGAAAGATCAAAACTCCAGTTATCTGACAAGTGGCTATTATGATTACTGCGGGCTTCGTTCTGATTGTAGGCTGAAGTCTGGGAAATGGACGTAAGGACGAAAAGACCGAACGCCATGGAGGCAATGATTTTTTTCATATTGAAACTATTGGTATTTTGTTTTGGGTTTTCCAGGCGGGGATTAACCATAAAGGATCAAGGCCAAAACGCCAAAACACTTCGCTTAGTATGAGCGGGTTGTATGGGGAAGCTGAGGATCGGTGAGCGTACCTACCGGACAGTAAATGCCGCTTGATTTCAAAATAATTTTAAGACTGATGCATCAAGTCTCCACTTCCCCGGTATCCGGCAACCTCCCCTCCACAAGTAATCCACTTTCGGCATTTTGCCCATTGCTGTTAACTAAAAATCAGTAGTTTCGCCACTCTCTTATACAATTATCAAAACATTCAATTCTGTTTATGAAGTTCATCGTTTCGTCATCGGCTTTATTGAAGCAATTGCAACAAATCAGTGGTGTAATAAACGCGAATACGGTACTCCCCATATTGGAGGATTTTTTGTTTGAAGTAGAAAAGGGAAAACTTACGGTAGTGGCTACCGACCTGGAAACGGTGATGAAGATTCTGCTGGACGTGGAAGCAAAAGATAGCGGCCGGGTTTGTATACCGGCAAAAATATTGATGGAATCCCTGAAGAATTTGCCAGACCAACCTCTAACTTTTAATATAGATAAGAATTTTGGGGTAGAAATAACCAGCGATAATGGCAAGTATAAAGTTATGGGCGAAAATCCTGATAACTTTCCCAAAGAACCTGCTTCGGACGATACTACCTCCTTCACCATCACTTCCAGTGCATTGGTTACGGCTATCAATAAAACACTGTTTGCCGTAAGCAATGATGATTTGCGGCCCGCCATGACCGGCGTATTTTTTGAAATGGATAAGAAAGGATTACAATTTGTGGCAACCGATGCGCATCGACTGGTTCGGTACAAACGGAAGGATGTAAGCTGTCCGAAAACCGGCTCAATGATTGTACCCAAAAAACCATTGATGTTATTAAAATCCTCCATGCCGGTGAACGAAGATGAGCTTACTATCAGCTATAACAACAATCACCTCTTTGTAAAACATGGAACTACGCAATTGAGCTGTCGCCTGATTGACGCGCGTTTTCCCGACTATAAAGTGGTAATACCAACCGATAATCCGTATAAATTAACGGTTAATAAGAATGATTTTCAAAGTGCATTGCGCCGGGTAAGTATTTTTAGTAATAAAAGCACGAACCAGGTTGTATTGAACATTAGCGGAAGTGAACTACAACTGGCGGCACAGGATGTTGATTTTAGTTTTGAAGGGAACGAACGCATGAAATGCCAGTATAACGGGGAAGATTTGCAGATCGCGTTCAATGCAAAATTCTTAATTGAAATGCTGAATGGTGCCGACAGCGATGAAATTGTTACCGAACTTTCCACCCCTACCAAAGCAGGTATAATAAAACCAATCGAGCAGGATGATAACGAAGAACTGCTGATGCTGGTGATGCCGCTGATGCTTAACAGCTGATAGAAGACGGAAATAAAAAATGAAGAATGAAAATTGAAGGATAATAAAGTGTGTCCCTGATTGCCATAGTTATTTTAGATGTATTGGAACTCACTTTTTCATTTCTAATTTCTCATTTCTAATTTTTCATTCCAGCATGAACTTCCTCCAACTCCGATCCTACGACAGTTATATAACTGCCAATCTGCATTTGCAGCAATTGGAAGCGGAAGGAATACGGGCTTATCTGCAAGACGAAAATACCGTTACGATTAACCCGGCGCTTTCGGCCGCTATTGGAGGGATTAAACTGGTGGTATATGAAGCTCAATTTTCCCGGGCCGTAGAAATTATCAATGCTATTGAAGACACATACCGCCAGTCATTACCCTGCCCCCGGTGCGGCTCTCTCACTATTCATTCTGTGACGGATACTAAAAATGCAGTTAACTGGTTCAGTGCCATTATCACTTCCTTATTTGGTAATTACGCGGTATCTGTTAATACCATCTATCGCTGTTTTACCTGCGGGTACGAAATGGACCAGCTTCCCGAACAATAGGCATATCAATAGTATTTTCAATGTAACTTACAGTATCAATAAGTTTGTTCGCTATGGAAAAGCTGTTGCATTTTTTTGACCATATCCATCCCTGGTATTTGTTTTTGTGGGCTGCTTTATGGATGATATTATTTGGTGCACTGGAAAACCTGATCCCTGCGTTTTCTTTTAAATATAAACGCCTGAAGCATGCAGGGGTGAATCTTTCATTTCTCCTGACTACTTCGGTGGTAAACTTAATAGTCGGTTTGATAACCGCTGGGGTATATGTTTTTATCCGTACGCACGAAATTGGTCTCTATTACTGGCTCCATTGGCCCCTGTGGGCCGAACTTTTACTATGCCTGCTTATACTCGATTTTATAGGCATGTATTGTTCGCATTATTTGCTCCATAAATTTAAGTGGCTCTGGAAATTTCATATGGTGCATCATGCCGACAAGCATGTAGATGTAACTACCGGTACCCGACATCATCCGGGAGACTGGCTCATTCGGGAAACTTTTGCCCTCGTGGCGGTGATTATTACCGGGGCCCCCATTACTTTTTATCTTTTCTTCCGATTCTGTAATGTGGTGTTTACGTATTTCACCCATGCCAATATCAATTTACCTTCCTGGTTGGAAAAACCATTGAGCTGGATATTTATAACACCCAACGTACATAAATTTCATCATCACTACGAACGGCCCTGGACGGATACGAATTTTGGTAACATCTTTTCTATATGGGATCGGATATTCGGCACATTTGTATTTGATGATGTTCATAAAATTCATTACGGATTGGATGTATTGGAAAAAAAACCGGATGAAGATGTTTTGTATCAAATGAAGTTGCCGTTCGACAAAAGCATTAAGACCGATTATTAATAACCCAGCAGGATCGATCCCACCCTTCTTGAAAATAATCTTTTCATGAAAAGAATTTCTTCTTTATTGTTCGGCTGTTTTTTTGTAACTGCTATTCCTGCACAGGAAATGCTGAAGGTGGCCGATTCGGTAAGAAAGTATCGAAATATACCCGGTCTGGTTTACGCAGTTTTTACTACTGATGCCATAATTGACAGCGGAGCTAGCGGGGTAAAGAAAATGCGGTTCAAGGATCCCATTCGCTGGCAAAACCGTTTCCAGATTGGCGGTACCACCGCAACATTCACTTCCTACCTCGCTGCCCGCATGGTGCAGGAAGGAAAAATTTCCTGGAATACTTCTATTATAAAAATTTTTCCCGAACTCGATGGGAAAACAATGAAGATATATCACCATATAACCTTGCAGCAATTATTATCGCAGCAGGCAGGCCTTCCGCCCTATGAAGAATATAAATATTGGCGCGATATTCATTCCCTGCCCGGAACCGCTTCTCAACAGCGGGCCATGTTTGTAGGCATGATGCTGAAAAGAAAGCCCACATTAATTATAGACAGCAGCCAGTCGGTTTACTCGGTGGCCGGCACAGCGATTGCTGCTGCCATGCTCGAAAGAGTAAGTAAGAAAAGCTGGGAGCAATTGACAGATCAATATATCAATAAGGCATTAAATATTAAAGTGGAATTTGGTTTTCCGGCGTTAAAAGATTCTACTCAACCCTGGGGCCATTGGGATAATTATTTCGACCTTACGGCACATATCGATGATTACTGGGCGCGCTTTTTTCCTCCCATTGCCCCGGCCGGCAATATTAATATCAGCATGAACGATTTCATACTGTTTGTAAGAGACCATTTGCTGGCACTACAAAACAAAAAATCGGTAATTGGTATGGAAAAGGCCGAACACCTGCTTTTTGAAAAAGCGAATTATGCTACCGGGTGGTACAATACAAAATGGCGGGGAATGAATATTGCCTATTGCCCGGGACGAGGCGGGTTATTTAGCAGTTACGTCGAAATTATCAAGGAAAAAAATATAGGAATTATTGTTATGTGTAATAGCGGATCAGTTGATGGGCGCTCGGGTGTATCAAACCTTGCCAAAATGCTGCGCCATTATTATGCAAAATAATATTGATTGAAGGCTTCCATTACCTTTGTGATTTTAAAATTGAGTATGGGAAAAATTGTTGCCATGATACCGGCGCGTTACGCGGCTACGCGTTTCCCGGGAAAGCTGATGCAAAAGCTGGGAAATAAAACGGTAATCCGGCATACTTATGATAATACCGTGGCCACTGGATTGTTTGACGAAGTGGTAGTAGCTACCGATAGCGATATTATCTTCAGCGAAATCGTTTCCTCGGGCGGCAGAGCGACGATGAGTAAAAAACAACACGAAAGTGGCAGCGACCGCATAGCCGAAGCGGTATTGGATATGGAAGTTGATATTGTATTGAATGTGCAGGGAGATACGCCTTTCATTAAGAAACAACCTCTCGCGCAATTATTAAAATGTTTCGATGATGATTCCGTGCAGGTAGCTTCGATGATGCAGGTGTTAACTAAAGAAAGCGAAATCAATGATCCGAATTTTGTAAAGGTGGCTGTTGACAAAAACATGGACTCCTTATTTTTCAGCCGTTCGGTAATTCCCTATCCAAGAGATCAAAGCGCGGCAGTTACCTATTACGAACACATCGGTGTATATGCATTTCGCAGGCAAGCCTTACTCCATTTTACTCAATGGCCCGTATCCCCGCTGGAAGCAGCCGAAAAAATTGAATGCCTGCGCTATCTCGAAAATGGTATTCCCCTTCGCATGATAGTAGTGGATTATATGGGTATTGAAATCGATACGCCATCTGATCTGGACCGGGCAGCGGAATTTCTGTAGTTTATTATTGCACCAGCCGGTAAAATATGATGGATAATAAGGCGAAATAGCAGAAAATATTTTTTAGGATATTACTGACAAATGGTTGGTAATATCCACTGTAGTCCTTTACAGGTGCGGGTTTGCTCAAAGCTTAGTGAAAACGGTTTCACTATCTTTTTCTTGTAAACGGAAAAGTCTGAAAAAAACGCTGCCGGGCTTTCGGAAGCCTGGCTGGTAATCGGTAGGGAAACAGCGGTTCTAGTACAAGAGCTGCGATATTTTTTTTACCCGCAAAGAGATCCCTTGCGCAACGATCCTCGGTTTTCTATAATTCTTCAAAATAGCGGAACACGATAAAAGACAAGTTTTTCTTATCTTACTTTATCAAACAACGATTGCTTATGAATAATAACAAGCTATTCCGCTGGTCCATTGTAGCTGCCCTGGCCGGCTTTATTTTTGGATTCGATACCGTGGTGATTTCCGGAGCCAACCTTCCTATTAAAGAACTGTGGCATACTTCTCCGCTTTTTCATGGTTTTTTTATTATGTCTATGGCGTTATGGGGAACCGTATTAGGAGCGATGTTTGGAGGTATTCCCACAGAAAAATTCGGCAGGAAAAAAGTATTAATATGGATTGGGATATTTTTCGCTGTTTCAGCTATTGGCTCAGCAGTAGCTATGGACCCGTATACTTTTTCTTTCTTTCGTTTCCTGGGTGGTATTGGCATCGGCGTGTCCTCCGTAGCGGCGCCCACTTATATTTCCGAAATATCTACCCCCGCTACGAGAGGAAGATTAGGGGCCATGTATCAATTCAATATTGTGTTTGGAATATTAATCGCTTTTCTTTCCAATTATTTTTTGAAAGGGTTTGATGGAGCTAACGATTGGCGATGGATGTTGGGTGTTCTGGCAATACCTTCTGTTATTTATACCATAATGGTAACGGGTGTGCCCGAAAGTCCCCGCTGGTTGATTACTAAGAAAAATGATCTTGCTGCGGCAAAAAATATTTTGCAGATAATTGGGGTGAGTGACGCGGATGCTGAAATTTCTTCTATCATTACCAGTAACCGTCATGAAGCATCACTTGGTATTTCTACATTGTACAGTTCAAAATACAAAACCGTTCTTTGGCTGGCATTTATGGTGGCATGCTTCAACCAGCTATCTGGCATTAATTTCATATTATATTACGCTCCGGAAATTTTAGAAAAGGCCGGACTGGCAGCAAAAGATTCTTTGTTTAACTCTATTGCTATCGGGGGTGTTAACCTCCTCTTTACTTTTGTGGGTCTCTACCTTATAGATAAACTGGGTCGAAAAACTTTACTTATCATTGGATCGTTGGGTTATATTATCAGTCTGGGTATGGTAGCCTGGTCATTTTATTCCCATGCCGGTCCCGAATTCTTAATGATTTTCTTATTATTCTTTATTGCTGCCCATGCCATTGGGCAGGGCGCGGTGATATGGGTTTTCATTTCGGAAATTTTTCCAAACAAAGTGCGCGCAACAGGACAATCATTTGGTGCCAGTGTGCATTGGGTTTTTGCGGCGTTAATCACTTTGGTCACCCCTGTTTTCTTGGATTCCACCAACGGTATTTTTAAGGATAATCCCTGGCCTATTTTTGCTTTTTTTGCCGGTATGATGGTGTTACAATTAATTTGGGTGTTGACAAAAGTTCCCGAAACAAAAGGAGTATCGCTCGAAGCCTTAGAGAAAAAATTAGTGGGTTGAGTATTTCATTAAATAAATATATCAAAAGTGAAAGCCTTTTTATTAATAATGGTTATTGTTTTTTATGGGCAGGCACAGGCTCAACCTCCATTATATAAAGAACAATACCGTCCGCAATTCCATTTCACTACTCCGTTGCACTGGATCAATGATCCCAATGGATTAGTATATAATAACAGCCGGTACCATTTGTTTTACCAGCATAATCCGATGGGTATCCGATGGGGTCATATGAGTTGGGGACATGCGGTTAGTAAGGATTTAGTGACCTGGCAGCATTTACCTCTTGCAATTGAAGAAGGAAAAGAAATAATGATTTTTTCAGGTACTTGTGTAATGGATAAAGACAATACGAGTGGATTTGGAAAGCAGGGTAAAATACCGATGGTTGCTATTTATACGGGGCACCAGGAAGGGATTAATCAATCGCAGCATATTGCCTATAGCCTGGATGAGGGCATAAGCTGGACGAAATACGATAAGAACCCGGTGCTTGATTTGGGAAAGAAGGACTTCCGCGATCCGAAAGTGTTTTGGTATCAGCCACAAAAAAAGTGGGTAATGACTGTAGTATTACCGGTAGAAAAACAAATACAAATTTACAGTTCACCCAATTTAAAAGAATGGAAGTTGATGAGTGCATTTGGTCCGGCTGGAGATACGACAGGTATTTGGGAATGTCCCGATTTGTTTGAGGTGCCGGTTAGTAATGAACCCGGAAAAACCAAGTGGGTTATTATGCATTCACCGGCGCCTTACATGCAATATTTTATCGGCGAATTTGATGGAATAAATTTTAGAAATGAAAACCCGCCAACAAAAGTCTATCGTCCGGATTATGGTCCTGATTATTATGCGGCGATTGTTTATAATAACTTACCTGCAGGAAAAGCGCCCGTAAGTATTGGCTGGGTTAATAACTGGAATTATGCCAATGATATTCCTACTATGCCGTGGCGGGGTGCTATGTCGTTGCCCAGGAATTTATCGGTAAAGAAAATAAACGGCGAGTGGATCTTGCTGCAACAGCCGGTTACCAGTTTACAGAAATTGAGAACAGGTCAACGGCAATGGAATAATTTTCCGGTTGAAGGAACAAAGCGTTTACCAGTAACAGGACAACAATATGAAATTGAATTGCTGCTGGATATCGGAAATTCTAACAACTGCGGAATTCAATTGGCAGCGGGGAGAGGTCATGAAATAGAAATTGGATACGATGCGGTTGCGAAGAAATTATATATTGATCGAAGCAAAACGGCTCATCAATCGTTTAATAAAAATTTTGAAACATTGAACCGCTTCGAGACCCCGCTAAATCTCACCGATAATCAATTGCGGCTGCATGTTTTTTTTGATAATAGTATAGTGGAAGTTTTTACCAATAATGGCGAAGCCGCACTAACCGCACAAATTTTCTCCGAGGCATCAGATAATGCCATTCAATTATTCAGCAGTAAGGGAAAAGCGATAGCCAAATATGTTTGGTTTTGGAAAATGAAATCAGCATGGTAGATATGTTTTTTGATTGTGGCTAGAAACAAATTATATCTCAATTTGTGCTGCATAAATTAATTGGATGTAACTCAATGACCTGTCTGCCAACCTGAATATATTATCACATCAAATGATTGGACTTGCTATTAAAGTTCATTCAGGTTTGGGTCCTGGTCTATTAGAATCGGTTTATAAGGAGTGTTTATTTTATGAAATTTATAAGCAAGGGTATTTGGACCGGAATATGATCACCAATCCACAAGTGAAGATCTTCGTAACCTTCATTAAAAGCTTTGTGCTTTCGTTTTTTTGTAATTAAACTTATTTTATTTCAAACTTTTTTCTTTTAACAAAACAAATTCTTTATAATTCAAAATCTCTTGGCAGGAGGTAAAGTAGCACTGTGTTGTTTCGGGTTATATCTTTGCAACTCTTTGGTTAAATTAAAAAGCATGAAATTCAGAAATTTTAAAATGGTAAGCTACGTAGTATATGGCCGTGGCTCTTTTAATCAACTCGATGAAATTTTAGCCCCCCAGCGAAAAGGCGACGCACCGATGATTTTTTTGGTAGATCATTTTTTTGATGGCAAGGCCTTGCCGAATCGGGTGCCTGTTCGGGGAAAAGACAAAATCATTTTTACGGATGTTACCTACGAACCCAAAACAACACAAGTAGACGCCCTGTCAAAACAATTAAAAGACCAATTTGGTACGGTAAGTGGGGTTATTGGTATTGGTGGTGGAAGCACGATGGATCTTGCCAAAGCAGTTGGGTTAATGATGACCAACCCCGGGAGCAGCGCCGATTACCAGGGATGGGACCTTGTAAAGCGGCCCGGAGTATATAAAGCAGGCATTCCTACATTAAGCGGCACGGGTGCAGAAGTATCGCGTACCACTGTATTAACTGGCCCTACTCGAAAACTCGGGATGAATTCCGATTTTACTCCTTTCGACCAGATTGTACTCGATCCCGAATTAGCGGCCAATGCCCCAGTGAACCAACGTTTTTTTACCGGGATGGATTGTTATATTCATTGTATTGAAAGTCTGCAGGGAACCTATTTAAATGAGTTCAGCAAAAGCTATGGCGAAAAAGCATTGCAGCTATGCCAAAAAGTGTTTGTTGAAAAGGATCATTGGGATGATGAAAGCGATGACCAGCTGATGATGGCAAGTTATGCCGGGGGAATGAGTATTGCCTATTCCCAGGTTGGGGTGGCTCATGCAGTAAGTTATGGACTCAGTTATTTGCTTGGCACCAAACACGGTATTGGTAATTGTATAGTGATGAATCAACTCGAAGAATATTATCCGGCCGGGGTAAAGGAGTTCAAATATATGGTTGAGAAGAACAAAATCGAAATCCCATCAGGCATTTGTAAAGGACTCAGCAACGAACAATTTGATAAAATGATTAACGTGAGTATGGGAATGAAGCCGCTCTGGGAAAATGCATTGGGTACTGATTGGGAGAAGATAATGACGCGGGAAAAATTACGGAAATTGTATGAACAGCTATAGAAAACAGTTTGGGGTTTATGGTTTGTAGTTCTTTGAATCAATTATCGAAATAAAAAATAAGTGGTAATACAGGTTCCGGATTTCTTCAACTTTCCGAACTGTGGAGGGATAAATTGTATTCGAAACTACGAGCATAAAGAACCACAAACTATAAACTACAAATCACCACCCTTCTTCCATCAATAATCCGAATACCCTGTTGCTTTCATCAATATGATATCCGCCTTCGAAACGTTGTTCTTATATTCCGGCAAGGCAGAAAGCTTTTTCCATTCTGGATCTTCGCCAAATGTTTTCCAGTGTTTATCGCGCTCTTCCATATTTTCAAAACTGGTCATGTATACCAGGTTGGGCATTCGGCCACCAGTAATTACCTCCGCATAAAATATAGCGTTGAACTGTAGCCGATCGAAGAGTGCAATTTCACCGCCTTCATTAAACATCTTTACTTTATTGCGATATAATTGTTCAGTTGCGCTTTCGTAACTGCGGAATTCATAAATGTGTTCTGTTTTTGGGCTGCCCAGTTTGGGTAATTTCATTTGCGGGGCCAGGGGAAATGCCTGGAGCAGCATTCGCTCCATTCGTTGGTACGGGGCACTATTATAAGGTGCTTCCAAATATTCTTTGCCTGCCAATAGATATTGTTTGTCTTTCAGTAATTGCAGGGGTATCATAGTTATTTGCTCCGCATTTCGCAGAGGAATGAATATAAAAATAATCTTATCCTTTGCCGTATCATTGGCAAGCGGTTTGAAAATACCCACCTCCTTTATATTTAGCTTATGCAATGCAGGCAGCAAAGCTTTTTCAAGATAATTATCGATTACCCGCTCCTGGTCCGTGCTGGAGAAGTGGTAGAGAGTAAGTTCGTAAAACTCCCTGATTTTACCGGCCGCATGTAAAGACGAGTAAAAAAAGGAAGTTACCAGCAGGAGGCAAAGAGCCATTGATTTCATATATTCTGTATTTGATCGTGAAGCTACGTATTTAGTAGTTGCGGACTATAGCTCCGCATTTCAATTTTTCCTAACTTACCAGCATGAATGTTAATTTAAGGCCCGAAAAATATTTGAAATACCTCTATTTGCCTAATCTGTTTGGTACCGATCGTACCAAAGAAATTCTGCATGTAAACCCTACTGTGGTGCCGGAAAGGGTGGAGCCTGAGGAATCAAAGATTTTTGTATTTGATTACAATGTTGATACGATTGAGGAAAAGCAACTTAAAAGCATTTCAGAATGTTTTGACTATAAAGACAGCAACCGGATTAGCTGGATCAATATTGACGGATTAAAAAAAATAAACGTAGAAACGATTAGTGAGCATTATAATATTCACCCGTTGATAGCGGAAGATATACTGAGTATAGGGCAACGCCCCAAAATGGATGAGGTAGACGGAGTGATGTATTGCTTATTGAATATGCTGTATTATAACGATCAGAAAAAGACGGTAGAAACAGAACAAATTAGCCTGGTATTGGGAACAGACTTTGTAATTAGTTTCCAGGAAGATGCTAACCGGGATGTGTTTGATCCGTTAAGACATAAATTAAAAATACCCCGCAGCCAGATTCGCCAGCGAAGTGCCGACTACCTTTTGTATGCCATGTTGGATATGATTGTAGATAATTATTTCCTGGTTATGGAGAAGTTAGGAGAGCAAATTGAATTGGTAGAGGAAGAAGTTGTTAGAAGTAGTAATAAATTAAGCCTGGCAAAAATTAACCAATTGCGCAAGGAGTTGATTGTGTTAAAAAGGAATATTGCGCCGGTACGAGACCTGGTAAACGGAATTATCCGAAGTGAGAGTGAATTGCTGGACGACCGTACGACCAAGTACTACAAAGATGTATACGACCACATTGTACAGGCACATGATTTAAGTGATAACTATCGTGATATTATGGTAAGTATGCAGGATCTTTATATCAATAACGTCAACTTAAGAATGAACGAAGTAATGAAGGTGATGGCTATTGTGACCTGTTTACTGGCCCCGGCTACCGTGATTGGTGGCATCTTCGGAATGAATTTCGAATCCATTCCCTATTTGCACAACCAGTATGGATTTTGGATCGCTGTGGCAATCATGTTGATTATCCCTATCTGGATGATTGGAGCATTCCGGAGACGCGGATGGTTCTAGTAACGGTAACACATTGCATTAATATTCATGCCGGCACCTACCGAAGCAAATAACAGTACATCTCCCGTATTCAATTCATGATTTTCTACAGATGCTTTTCTCACTAAGTCATATAGAGTGGGTACTGTTGCCACCGAGCTATTACCCAGCCAGTGAATACTCATGGGCATAATGTGTTCAGGCACTTTGGATATACCATATAACTTAAATAAACCTTTTATTATTCCATCATCCATTTTTTCATTCGCCTGGTGAATGAAAATTTTCTTTAGCTCACTTATTGGAGTGCCGCTTTTATCCAGGCATTCCTTCATAGCAAGCGGCACATATTTCATGGCATATTCATAAACTTTGCGGCCCTTCATTTTAATATAACGGATCTTTTCGTCGCTTTGAGGGAAATAGGATTTACCCATATTAATATAATACGCTTCTTCCAGGCTATGCGATTGAACACCCGCGCTGAGGATGCCGCTTCCCTTTTCGCCCGTTTCTAAATATTCTAACAGGCAGGCCCCTGCTCCATCTGCAAAGATCATACTGTCGCGATCATAGATGTCAATTACCCGTGAAAGTGTTTCAGCGCCAACTATCAATGCTTTGCGGGCGATACCGGCTTTAAAGAAAGCGTCTGCCTGAATCACTCCCTGAATCCATCCCGGGCAACCAAATAATACATCATACGCCACGCAATTTGGATTCCGGATACCAAGGTCATGCTTTACTCTATTCGCTAAGGAGGGCACGGCATCACTTTGAACGGTCCCTTTAATAACATTGCCAAAATTATGGGCAAGAATTATCTGGTCAATTGTTTCGGGATCAACAGCGCTGTCATCAATTGCGTTTTTGGCTGCTATGCTGGCAATATCCGATGTGGTCATGTTACTATCTGCGTATCTACGCTCAGCTATACCGGTTATCTGTCTGAATTTTTCAACTACGTCCTGGGGAGGCGTGTCAAGGGGAACATTATTCTCTGTGTAAAAAAGATGTTCTGCAAAATTCTGATTTGATTGAACAAAAGATGGAATATAAGACCCGGTGCCGGTAATAACAGAACGCTGCATAGACAAACAACACGTTTAAGGAAATTATTAATGCGGAATGTTTCCATATAAAGGTAAGTATAAAAATGCTGGCTACCCTAAAAATTACCCGGCTTTTTGTGTGTCAACATATGGAATTTCCGACGATTGGTGTCTCTGATATAAACTCTGTTTATGGCAGAAATAATTACCTGTTCTTCCGAGCAAAAGGCCGGAGTGCGAAAATCAAAGAAATTATCTACGCGTGTTGATCTTACTCCTATGGTTGACCTGGGATTCTTGCTGATTACTTTTTTTATTTTTACCACCACCATGTCACTTCCTAAATCAATGAAAATTGTAATGCCGGCTGGAGGCCCTGGTATGCCGATTGGGAATAGCACTGCTTTAACAGTGTTTCCAATAGCGGGAAACAAAATATTCTATTATCATGGTGAATTAACAGACGCCCTATTAAAAAATTTGTATGGCATCGCCTCCTATTCATTTGCCGATGGCATTGGCTCGGTAATTCGCCAGAAACAATCAGCATTGGACAGAAGCGGAATAGGAAGGAAAGAATTGATGCTGATTCTTAAACCGGCCGAATCGTCTAATTTCGGTAATACGGTTGATATACTGGACGAAGTATTAATAAATGAAATAGGCCGCTATACACTAACCGACATAACCAATGAGGAAAAACAAATGCTTGCCTCCCATAACATTCGGTTATAATTTTTCAAAAACGGCAACCAGGTATTTGTTCTTAAAGCCATCCACCAGTAAGGAGCTTAACCGGAGTAACAATTTAGATGGGTATTGCAGGTAATAACCTATCATACCCTTACGCAGGTCTTTATTTCTTTCTTCCTTTTTAGACAAAAGAGAAAATAATTTATAAGGTTGTACCTGTACAAATGAATCGATGAGGGTGAAACCTGCATCGCCAAATAATTTAAGGAAGCTTTTTTTTGTGAAATCGTTCTGGTGATAGGGATTTGCATCCATGGAAGGAGTAATGGGTACCGAGGCTATAAAACAGCCACCTGTTGAAAGTTGGCGACTTATGTTATGTACAAAAGTTTTTGGATCATGCAGATGCTCCATCGTTTCTAAGGATATAATATTTTGAAGGGTCCTGTGCGATTGAAACGCAAGGGCATCACTTTGAATATATTCGATAGATGGATGGGTATAGCGACTGCGAGCCCATTCAATACTTGCCGCATCAATATCGACCGCTATTATTCTATCAATCAGGAGCGGGTATTGCGTGGCTAATAAAAAACTACCGTACCCGGTACCACAGGCTATATCGGCACAGTTACCTTTTTTTAAAAAACGGGCGGCATAATGATAGCGGTCGAGGTGTAATTGTAATGTTTCGTACCCGGTGGATTCACCGGCAGTCAATGTATCGGGATTGATTCTTTCTAAACTACTTTGCATTATTCGTTGTCTGCCGATTGGTTAACTGATGGTGTACTGGCTTTTTTAATGGCGTCTTCCCGTATAATTTGTGTGAATGATTT
This sequence comes from Chitinophagaceae bacterium, assembly GCA_031360425.1. Lineage (GTDB taxonomy): Bacteria > Bacteroidota > Bacteroidia > Chitinophagales > Chitinophagaceae > Endoryza. The sequence continues at coordinate 63,233 of JANMBO010000061.1, forward strand.
TTCTAATTGTCGTATTCGGGCATATAACTTCAATACAACAAACCAGAAAATGAGAATGCTTAGATAAAAAACAAGGTCGGCCCCACGACCCACTCCCAGTTTTTGGGCAAGGGCCGTTGTAAGGTCGGGCCAGATAATAAATATCAACGCAGCAACGATAAGTGCCAGCAATAATACGAGGTCCAGCAATTTTTTTTTAAGTCGAATGATAAAATACAGGCTGATAAAAGCCACTCCTGTTAACAATACAAGTTGGATGCCGGTCATTTAAATAGTTTGTGTAAAATTAGATCAAATAAGATTCTGAAGCTATCCCAGATGCTTTGTCCCTTCCGCTTTGAATAGGCAGTGTAGGAAATAGTAACGGGTACTTCTTTAAACCGAAGCTTGTGTTTTTTTATTTCAAATAATATTTCGGAGGCGTGTGCCATCCGGTTTTCGGTAATAGTTATTTTTTTTAAGGCAATTGCGTTGAAAGCCCTGAGTCCATTATGTGCATCGCTGAGTAACAAGCCGGAAAAAATATAATTGATGATGCGGGCAGTATGCAGCACTAATTTTTTCATAATAGGAACAGATGTTTCGCCGGAAGAAAGAAAGCGGGATCCTAATACTATATCCACTTCGTTAGTAAGCAACGGTTCAATCATAGAAGAAACAGAGGAGCTATGGTGTTGCCCGTCTGCATCCATGGTAATTATTATATCCGGATTAAGCTTTTTGGCAAAATCAAAACCCGTTTGCAAAGCGGCCCCTTGCCCGAGATTGGCGCGGTGCCGTACATAAAACACAGGGTAAGTTTTCAGCATTTGATCCAAGGTAATATCAGAACCATCATCAACAACTATTAAGGTAAACCCGGTTGGATGCATGTCTTTGATAACGGATAATAAAACAGCTCCTTCGTTGTAGGCCGGAATAATAACGACTATCTTATTATGGGGAGGCGTATGAATTAATTCCGGCATATAAAGAGAAAGACATTATTTCTTGTAAACTATTACCCGCTGGCGAATATTATTACGTAGGCTATAATAATACAGGTTAATATCGCCGACATGATAATTTTTGGTGCGTAACATAAAACTTCCCGGAAACCTGGGCTTGTGGGTCCATAATATACCTTCTTTAATTTGTGCATCCGCAACGTGGTTATATACGCGATTGAACTTGCGAAGTATGGCCCCCTGGTTAAATTCAGCTGAAGTAGGATCAGCACTGGTTGTCCAGTTAAGCGGATTGGTTACGCTGCTCTTAATTTTTTCTTTTTGTACAAAAGGCGGTATATAGTTCACCTGGAACGTTCGCCATCCGCAATAACAATTTGTTTTGGTTGGATCGGTACAGATTTTAAGGTTAGTGAAATAATTTTCCGGTATATACATCCCCACTAAATAAGCGGCTACTAATTTATCCTGTAATGCAGTCTCATCGAAAAATTCTTTTAATAAACGAATAGCATGAGTAGTGCCCTGGCTATGGGAAGCGATGATAATGGGATGGCCATCGTTATTGTGAGCAAGGTAATATTCAAATGCTTTTTTAATATCCTGGTAAGCCAATTCAAAGGCGGCTAACGCGGCTACTGTATCAGTAGTAAAATAGGAACGGATATGCGCCTGCCGGTATCGCGGGGCAAATATCCTGTACTCATTGAAAACGCTCGCCTGGTATAAAATACTGCTGTAATCTGTTTTGGCGTTTAATTTAGGGTCACTGATATCTGCGTTCCATCTTTTGTCATCTCCTTGCGTAAAAGAGGTGGGGTAGAGAAAGAATACATCCACCGTGGAATCATACTGGTATCCTTTCTTCAATGGTTGCGGAATGCTGTCGGAAGGATCTTTCTTATAAGGATGAGCTGCCCAATAGTTCAGGTCCGAATAATCAGGAGATTGAATGTTCTTATTGAATGAATAATTCGAAACAAATTTTGTGTACGATGGAGAACAGGCACTCACCAATAAACAAGAAATAAAAATGGATCCGATCAAGGTCTTTGGCATCAGTATGAATTAAACAGTAAATCTAAGAACAATTGATAAAGACTCAGGGATCAATTAATACAAAGAACGCTATCATGGATTAGGTCATATTCATTACGTTTTTTCAATCGTAGCCTTCCTGGATATAAAGCCAAAGTCATTTATAAGAAATAAACTCGGATACTCAAAATTGCATTCTTCGCCGTATGATTTTTATTTACTTCTTTTATTTAATTCTACTTCCGCCATTTTTCCGCATTTTGGGAACCACTCAACCCAAAATATTACCTTTCATAAATTCACTGTATTATTTTTATTGTACTCATTTTCCTTTAAAACCCTTACCTGTATTGATTTTAAAGCAAAGCTCATTAGTTTATATAGGACATTACCTTTAAAAAAATGGTACTTGGTGTTGCATAGTACATTCAAATACCCTTATCTTTGTGTTGTTAATGGTAAATCGCTAGTGGGGAGGGTAAGAGGGACGTTGGAAAAATCATAACCTTATCCGCATTTTCACTTTTCCACTCACTATTCGCCACTAGCTTAAAAAATACATAGTCATGAATATCGAGAACACACAGAGCCAGATGCGGAAGGGAATACTGGAATTTTGCATTTTCTCCATCATTCGCCGGGGGGAGGCTTACCCAAGTGATATTGTAGAAGAGATGAGAGGGGCCAACCTCCAGATTTTTGAAGGAACCTTGTATCCCCTGTTGACCCGATTAAAAAATGCCGACATGCTCACTTACCGGTGGGTAGAAAGCAACTCCGGTCCGCCCCGTAAATACTTTTCCTTAACCCCTAAAGGGGAAGAATTTTATAAGGAATTAGAGGCAACCTGGAACGAACTGGCTAATGCCGTAAATACCCTGGCCAGCAAGAAAGAATCGCTGACTTCTACTGCTTCTTTAACCAACAATCCGATAGTAACGCAAGACAATCCATCATCAACTACCAACTAACACCTGTCCCGCTTGAGGGCGGGGCTTCAACCTTTCAAATAAAATGACAATGAAAAAGGTAATAAACATAAACTTTCAAGGCAGGGTAATACCTATTGAGGAAACTGCTTATGAAATGCTGAAGCAATATGTAGAAAGTTTGCGAAAATATTTTGCCCAGGAAGATGGCCGGGATGAGATCATAAATGATATTGAAGGGCGAATTGCGGAATTATTTTCGGAGCGACTGAAGAAAGGTACTACGTGCATTACGGATGAGGACGTAAATGCAGTAATTGCCAGTATTGGCCGCCCTGAAGATTTTGATGCACAGGAAGCGGAACTGGGAGGAGCAACTTCTAACCAGCAAAAAAGCAGTAATCCCCAGCAAGCTTCACAAAATTATGGTTATGGAGCATCCTCCAGTCGCGGCCGCTTATACCGCAACGAAGATGATAAGATTATTGGTGGGGTTGCCAGCGGTTTAGCCAATTACCTCGGTATTGATCCGGTAATTTCCCGTATTCTTTTCGTAGTATTTATTGGTGTTCTTTTTTGGGTATATATTTTATTATGGATTATAGTTCCTTCTAAATCTATTCAATCTAATATCACTAAAAGATTGTACCGCAGTGCGGATAGTAAAGTACTGGGTGGAGTAGCTGGCGGATTAGCGGCTTATTTTAATATTGATGTGTGGATTCCGAGGTTAATTTTTGCATTGCCTGTTATTATAGGTGTTTTCTCCGGCCCTTTTGGCATGTGGTGGAACGATTGGGATATGTGGTGGGGACCAAGAATACTAACAGGCTCGCTTAGTGGCACACTTGGATTAACGTATATAATTTTGTGGATAGCGCTACCTATTGCTACAACGGCTTCAGAGAAATTAGAAATGCGGGGGGAAAAAGTAGACCTGAATAGTATCCGCGATACGGTAAAAGGAGATCTCGAAAGTCTTAAAACTAAAGCACAAAATTGGGGTACAGAAGTAAAACAAAGTGCGCAGCAATTGGGAGAAAAGGCTAAGGACTTTGGACAATCGGCGGGCAATACTGCAAAAACATTTGCCGCGGAAGCTGCCCCGGTAGCAAGAAGTGCAGGTAATGGATTAGGGCATATAATTGGAGTATTATTTAAAGCTTTCTTTCTTTTTATAGGGGGAGTCATTGCATTGGTATTATTGGGAGTAATGGCTGGGTTGTTTGGAGCCGGTGTAATGGTAATGCCATTCAAAGGGTTTTTCCTTGAAAACGGATGGCAAACTTTGATGGCATGGAGCACTTTGCTTTTCTTCTTTGGTATTCCTTTACTGGCTTTCCTGGTATGGATTATTCGTAAAATAGCCGGATCAAAAAAGAACCCATATATCTCCTACGTTTTTGGGGTGTTATGGATCATCGGATTGATCAGTTTAATTGCCCTCATTGCAGGAATCGATCAAAATTTCAGAGGGGGTGCAAGAATTCAGAACGATGTTCAGTTATCTCCGGCAAAAGACAGGTTAACCGTTAAAGTGGCTGATTCAAAGGTGCGGTACTATGGTGGCTGGATGAACTTCGGAGATGGTATTCGCTTCACGGAAGATAGCCTGGTACTTTCCAATGTTGGATTAAAGATTGAAAAAAGTGTGGATTCTTCTTACCACGTTTTTTATACACGCTACAGCAACGGAAGAACGGATGGGCAGGCCGAAGACCTGGCGAGAAAAATCAGTTATAATATTACACAATGGGACAGCATCCTCTTTCTCGATAAAGGATTTTCCATTCCTCGGGGGGAAAAATTCCGGAATCAGCATATCATGGTAACGGTACAACTCCCCATTGGAAAGCGGATCATATTGGATAAAAGCGTGAACAGGAATCTTAATAGGTGGTTTTCTCTAGGATCGGGGAGAAGAAATTGGAGAGATTGGGACTGGGACAATAGCGATGGCTACTGGATCAATGGCGACTGGAACAAAAGTGTAGAATACATAATGACACCCGGTGGTATTGAACAAACAGACAGGCTGGATGAAAAAGAATTAAAAAAGGGAATATTCAAACTTAAAAAAGAAACGAACGATAACGGCAACCTGGAAAATGAAGGAGAAGTTCAACCGAATGAGGATAAAAATTACCGTTACCGGCGCAACCGCGATTCAATAAAAATTCAAAAAACAGATACAGTTATAAAAGCAAGTACCACGTACAACAATAACCTGGATCAGCAGGATGAGAATGAGGATAGCCATGAAAAAAAATCTTCCCTGCTTAATGCTTCATTATATGTTTTTGGCAGAATGATTCAGCAGTAAATACCCGCCGCCTCGTCGCAAAGGCGACAACTGGCGGGGTTGAAGTTGGAACAAAAGAGTCCTGCATTGCGGGGCTCTTTTTATTTATGCACAACCCCGGATAACCTTTATTTTTGCTCCGCTAAAAAACTTGCCAGATATAAAAAAGCTTTGATGAAAAAAACACCTTTCACACATAAACACATTGCTCTTAGTGCAAAGATGGCCGAATTTGCCGGCTATAATATGCCTATCAGCTATAGCGGTATAATAGATGAGCATGCCGCCGTGCGCAATAATGCAGGAGTATTTGATGTAAGCCACATGGGCGAATTCATTCTAAAGGGCGATCATGCCCTCGACCTGATTCAACGGGTTACCACAAACGATGCTTCTAAACTTACTGCCGGTAAAGCCCAATATAGTTGTTTGCCCAATGAACAAGGTGGAATTGTAGATGATCTGCTCGTGTATTGTGTGGAAGAAAAAAATGTGTATATGTTAGTCGTGAATGCTTCTAATATTGAAAAAGACTGGAACTGGATCAGTAAGTTCAATAATAAAAAGGTGGAGATGCATAATATCTCCGACAAAACCTGTTTACTGGCGATACAGGGCCCTAATGCTACTAAAATTCTGCAGCCGTTAACAAGCCTCGATATTCTCAACCTTAAATATTACACGTTTGTAAAAGGAAAATTTGCCGGGGTTGAAAATGTGCTAATCAGTGCTACCGGCTATACCGGGGCAGGGGGAGTAGAAATATATTTTGAGGACAAAGACGGCAATGCCGATAAAATATGGGACGCTATTTTTTCTGCCCCTGCCACTCAACCGGTAAAACCAATCGGACTGGGCGCCAGGGATACGCTTCGGTTGGAAATGGGATATTGTTTATATGGTAATGATATTGATGATACTACTTCCCCTTTAGAAGCTGGATTAGGTTGGGTTATTAAATTTTCTAAAGAATTTACCGCAAGGTCAATTTTGGAAAAGCAAAAAGCAGAAGGAGTTAAACGCAGGCTGGTTGGTTTCACAATGATCGACAAAGGCATTCCCCGTCATCACTACGTTATTAAAGATGCGGCCGGGAATAAGATCGGGTATGTTACGTCGGGTACTCAATCTCCTTCACTTCAAAAGGCAATCGGGATGGGATATGTTACTATGGAACATTCTTCAATCGATTCGGAGATATTTATTGCTGTTCGCGATAAATTATTAAAAGCAATAGTGGTTAAGTTTCCTTTTTCGTCAGTGGAAAATTAGGGGCAGCATGCTGGCTAATAATGACCTCTTATTGCTTCGGAAGTTTCTTACTGTTAATGACCCTGGTTTAAGAATTGGAATGATTTTTTCATAAGATATATTTGTTTATTCATCCAACGCCTATGCCCACCATTCATCTTACCACTTTTATTAATGCCCCCGTGCAACGGGTATTCGACCTTAGCCGAAGTATTAACCTGCATAAAAAATCACAAGAACGAACTGGTGAAGTGGCAGTGGCAGGTACCACCTCAGGTTTAATAAACCTTAATGAAACAGTTACATGGCAGGCAAAACACCTGGGAAAGAAACGGCTGCTTAAAATCAAGATCAGTGCGTTGGATTCGCCTGCTACTTTTACCGATGAAATGATAGAAGGTGATTTTAAATACATGAAGCACGAGCACCATTTTAAACAGGTAGAAAACGGAACCATTATGATCGAACTGTTTTATTTCGAAACCCCTTATGGAATGATCGGAAAAATATTGAACCGCGTGTATTTAACCCGCTATCTTCGCCGCTTACTGGAACAGCGCAACCGGGTAATTAAGGATTATGCGGAGAGTAATAAGTGGCAGCACCTGTTGTCGTAAATTATGGAATGATGGCCGATAAGAAACCCAGCTTATATACATGCTTTTCCCCGGCGCTCCTTCATTTATATGATGTAAGCAAAGCAATAGTTGTGATCATCGATGTGTTCAGAGCTACCTCAACCATTGCAGCCGCTTTACAAAATGGGGCTGCCTGCGTAATACCCGTTGATACGGTTGATAAAGCAGTATCACTAAGTAAAAAATTAAATGGAATTGCAGCGGGTGAACGAGATGGAAAAATTGCTGAGGGACTGCAACATGGTAACTCACCCCTGGAGTATCATCGGGAGTTTATTGAAGGGCAAATACTGGTATTAACAACCACGAATGGAACCCGTTTATTGCATATGGCCCTGGAAAATGGAGCACAAACAATTATCACCGGATCCTTCCCTAATCTTGATGCCGTATGTCGGTTCCTGGTGAAACAACAAAAAAATGTCATATTGAGTTGTGCAGGGTGGAAGGACCGGTTCAATATTGAAGACACACTTTTTGCAGGAGCAGTTATTCATCATATAAAAAAGCAATTCAGTATTCATTGCGATAGTTCTTTAACCGCATTATTATTATATGAACAGCACAAAGAAAGCCTACCAGAATTTGTGCCTCTGTTAACCCACTATCACAGGCTGGTAGAGCGTTTCGGGCTGATTGAAGATATTCGCTTTTGTACTACTCCCAATGTGGCCAATGTGTTGCCGATTTACCAGGATGGAAAGTTGATATTGGAGGGGAAGGAATAGTTAAACCGGGCAAAAACAAGCGGAAAGTGGATTTGATTTATTGTTGCCGGGTGGCAATAACCACAGGCCAAAACCGTTTTAAAGCGGAAAGACCTTAGATGAGGGGCTAAAATTTTTTGCTTTTTCCAAAATTACTGTAATATTGTGCCGGAATAAGGCTGGTAAGTATTAGCCGAAAATCTCTCAAACTCATCAGTTATTCTCATTCCGTTCAATAAAAACTCAAGTCAAACGATTTTTTCACGACGTAAGATTGGTAATTGATCAGGTGTTAAACTCTCAAGTTTTTTTATGTATGATATTTTGCAATTGAACGACATGCTCGTTCCTGAACTCCTCGATTTAGCTGAGGAACTGAAAATTCCAAATTCCAAAAAGCTCGATAAACAAGAGCTTATCTATAAAATTCTCGATAAGCAGGCTGTAATGGCCAGCGCTGTTAAAGGTATTGCTGTTGATGATAAAGGAAAACGTAAACGAATTATTAAAACAACCACTGCCAATTCAACTGAGGAAGCTGATGTAATGAGTGGTGATGAAGAGAAAATGAAAAAAGAAGTAAAAAAAGAAGCCCCTAAGAAAAAAATAGTAGTTGAAAAAGCCGCGCCTCCTCCGGTTATTAAAAAAAGCCGAAAAAAAGTAGAGGAAGAAGAAGAGCAAATGCAGATGATGGAAGAGGAAGATCAACAATCGGACGATGGTAATGAAGAGGAACAGGAAGGCGAAATGGAGCAACAGCAGGAACAAGGTTCTTCAGTGGAAATAACGCAACCCACCCAGGGTGGTGGTCCGCAAAGAAGTTATCCGCCCCGCCGCGAAACGGCATTCAATATTGAATTTGATGGAATAATTGTTGGAGAAGGTGTGCTGGAAATGATGCCCGATGGATATGGGTTCCTTCGTTCTTCCGACTATAATTATCTTTCCTCTCCGGATGATGTATATGTATCCCCTTCGCAAATAAAATTATTTGGATTAAAAACGGGAGACACGGTACATGGAGCTGTTCGTCCGCCCAAAGAAGGAGAAAAATATTTTGCCTTACTGAAAGTGGAAACGATTAATTCAAAAAGCCCCGAAGATGTGCGCGACCGGGTGCCGTTCGATTATCTTACCCCGTTGTTTCCTTTTGAAAAATTAACCCTCTTTACTTCTCCATCCGAATATAGTACCCGAATTATTGATTTGTTTACCCCGATTGGAAAAGGCCAACGCGGACTCATTGTATCGCAACCTAAAACAGGTAAAACCGTTTTACTTAAAGAGGTAGCCAATGCAATTGCAGCCAATCACCCCGAATGTTACCTGATGGTAGTGCTGGTTGATGAGAGACCGGAAGAGGTTACCGATATGGAACGCAGCGTTAAAGCAGAAGTTATAGCTTCTACTTTTGATGAACCTGCAGAAAAACATGTAAAAGTTTCTACGATTGCCCTGCAAAAAGCAAAGCGCCTGGTAGAGTGCGGTCATGATGTGGTGATCTTGCTCGATTCAATTACCCGCTTAGCCCGTGCGCACAATACAGTAGCCCCCGCAAGTGGTAAAGTATTGAGTGGTGGGGTGGAAGCAAATGCTATGCAAAAGCCCAAACAGTTTTTTGGTGCAGCTCGTAAAATTGAAAATGGAGGGTCCTTAACTATTTTGGCCACCGCGTTAATTGATACCGGTTCAAAAATGGATGAGGTGATTTTTGAAGAATTTAAAGGAACCGGTAATATGGAGCTGCAACTGGATCGCCGGTTAGCGAATCGCCGCGTATTCCCTGCCATTGACCTGGTAGCTTCTTCTACACGCCGTGATGATTTATTGCTGGATAAAGACGTATTACAACGAATGAACCTGCTCAGGGTATATTTAAATGATATGAATACAGAGGAGGCCATGAATGAATTACTGAAAAGAATGCGCGGCACAAAAAGTAACGAAGAATTTTTGGCGAGTATGAATAGATAACGCGAATGAACGCGAATGGTGAACGCGGATAAGCGGGAAAGCATAATAAAAATGATATCTGGTTTACATACCAAAACCGCTGAAATTAATTCAGCGGTTTTTTAATTTTTAACTTCGTTGTGTGGCTATTGAAAAAGTACCAATCGATCGTTTCCTGGAACTGTCTAAGCAATTTCCCGTACTGGATGTTCGCTCTCCGGGCGAATATTCCCATGCGCATATACCCGGGGCCTTCAATCTTCCTCTATTTACCGATGAAGAAAGAAAAGTAATAGGCACTGCCTACAAACAACAAAGTCGGCAGGCTGCCATTAAAATTGGCCTCGATTATTTCGGTCCCAGGATGAGTTCAATAGTGGAATTTGTAGAATCGCTTATCAGCAAACTTCCTCCCGCTATTGGCTTAACAAATGCTTCGGTAGGAATGTCCGACTCCCGGCTCCCGACTCCCCACTCCCGGCTTGTTCTCATCCACTGCTGGCGCGGAGGTATGCGGAGTGCCGCCATTGCCTGGCTATTGGATTTGTATGGATTTAAAATTTATACACTGGCCGGAGGGTATAAAAAATACCGGGCCTGGGTAGTGGAAACTTTTTCTTTTCCTTTTTCTTTTAATATTCTTGGTGGCTTTACTGGCTCGGGGAAAACATATGTATTGGAGGAGCTTAGGAAAAAAGGCGCCGCTGCTATCAATCTTGAAAAACTTGCCCATCACAAAGGCTCTGCATTCGGCAATATTGGAATGCCCAAACAACCTAGCCAGGAAATGTTTGAAAACTTATTGTGCCACGAGCTTAGAAAATTGAGCCAGGAGTTCCAAACACCAGGTATCAAAAGCTCACTAAATTCTCTGTCAGAAGATATAATCGATTCAAAATCTTCTCTCGTAGATCTAATCGAAAGAACCATAAAACATAAACCACAAAACATAAACCGGATTTGGCTGGAAGACGAAAGTCAGCGCATCGGTCAAATTAATATTCCACCCCCTTTATGGAATAACATGCGTCAATCACCCATTTTCTTTTTAGCTATTCCTTTTGAAGAACGGTTAAGACATATAGTGCAGGAATATGGAATACTGGACAAAGAGCGAATGGCAGAGGCCATCGTGCGTATTCAAAAGAGATTGGGTGGACTCGAAACAAAAATGGCACTCCGGCATTTAGAGGAAGATGATATTGAATCTTGTTTCCGGCTTTTACTGAAGTATTACGATAAGTGGTATAGCAAGGGGCTGCATAGCCGAGAGCAATTGTCTGCTTTATTAAATAATATAGAATGTACCACGGTAAATGCGGAAAGAAACGCAAGTAAAATAATTGAAAAAGAAACTGTATTAATTTAAACGGAATGGAAGAACTTATCAAGCTCACTCAATATTCGCATGGAGCAGGTTGCGGTTGCAAGATTTCTCCCAAGACATTGGAAGAAATTTTATCTGGCAGTCTTGCAATACCTGACAATAAAAATTTATTGGTGGGGAATCATAGCAAGGATGATGCGGCTGTATATGATATGGGAAACGGAACTGCTATTATTTCCACTACCGATTTTTTTATGCCGGTGGTGGACGATCCATTTGAGTTTGGAAGAATAGCTGCAGCCAATGCTATCAGCGATGTATATGCCATGGGCGGAAAACCGTTGCTGGCCATTGCCATTTTGGGATGGCCCATAAATAAACTCACCCCGGCCGTTGCCAGGAAAGTAATTGAAGGGGGAAAAAGTATTTGCATGGAAGCTGGAATACCATTGGCGGGCGGACATAGTATTGATTCTCCCGAACCAATATTTGGGTTGGCTGTAAACGGGCTGGTAGAAATAAAAAATATCAAGCAAAATAACACGGCAAAAGCAGGTAATATTTTATACCTGACCAAGCCATTGGGGGTTGGTATCTTAACTACTGCCGAAAAAAAGGGCTTGCTGAAACCGGCACATGCAGGGGTGGCAGCCATTCAAATGATGCAATTGAATAAAGTAGGAGAGGCCCTGGGCAAGTTAACAGCAGTAAGTGCTATGACCGATGTAACGGGTTTTGGATTGCTGGGGCATTTAACAGAAATGGCGGAAGGAAGCAATTTAAGCGCAGTTATTCCGGATATGAGCGCCATTCCCCTTATCAATAATGATCTTGAATATTATATATCCAACCAATCGGTACCAGGGGGTACATACCGAAATTGGGATAGCTATGGAAATAAAATTTTAATCAGAAACACATCAGTAACAGGTGCGGAAATTATTAAATGTATACTGGCTGATCCACAGACCAGTGGTGGTTTGTTGATTGCCGTTGAACCAGGTGGAGTAAAAGAATTCGAATTATTATTAAAAGAATATAAACTGGAAAAGCATTTGGCACCCATTGGGTATTTTATGGAGAAAGGAGAGTATGCGGTATCGATAAAATAGATAGTTGATTTATACTCTTTGTTTAGGTATTTTGATATTATCGCAAATACTATTCCCCGATCAAATTCTCATCATTCTTTTTCATTAAATATTTCTCCGGGCTGGCCAAGCGCTCTATTTTTTCTTTAAAAATATTTCTGCCATCATACAACGGGCACTTCCGCCTCCCAGTGTTTCAATAGTGGGAATATTTACCGGTAATAGTGTGCAGGAAATCTCCAGTAACATTCGTTGGTTGATGGAAAGGGAATCAAAAGCGGTTTGACTCATCACCAGGAAAGATTCGCCTTTATTATTTTTTACCTGGAGCATATTGCCGGCAAAGGCGTTTACCTGTTGCTGCGAAATAGTAAGGATCTTATGGCCGGTGGTACGCAGTAGTTGAGAGACCGCGATCCATTCCAGTTCATCGGTAAAACATTCTTTACAGATCACTGCAAAATCATTGCCAATGGTTAACATTACATTGGTATGGTAAATAGATTTTCCGTTTTCATCTGTAGCATGAAACGCGATGGCTTTATATTGGTTATAATGCGCGAATTTCTCCAATGCCGTGTAGTGCGTGCGTTGTGATAAGCAGGCATAAATAATTTTGTTATCGTGATCGATTACCATACTGCCAGTACCTTCCAGAAAAAGACCTTCTGCTTCCAGTTCACTCCAGTCGGTAAATCCTTTTACTTCGAACTGAATGGTCAATTGCTGCAGGATATCGTCTCTTTTTTCTAATCGCCTGCTTATTGCCAGCATGGGGAAAACCGATAAGTTTCCATTGGGCATTGTATTGAACCAGTTGTTTGGGAATAGGGCATCTGTTTTAACGGGAAGGCTGGTGTCATCAAAAACGAGTACCTCGATACTCCTTTTGCGGAGTTGTTCCACCATAGCATTAAATTCCTTCAATGCTTTTTTTTGCAATTCTTTGAGGGAGATTCCGGGTAGGAGTTTTTGAAAACTATTATCGGCAGCCGTTTGTTCGTTGTATCCAAAGGCAGCAGGACGTACCATCAGAACGGTATCTACTAGATGGTGACTCATGATACCAATGCATCAATGCGTTTGGCCAGGGTATAATCTTTTTCTGTTACTACATCTCCCGCATCATGCGTATTAAGCCATATCTCTACTTTGTTCCATACATTGGTCCATAGCGGATGATGGTTCATCTTTTCTGCCTCTATAGCCACCCGGGTCATAAAAGCAAATGCTTCGGAGAAATTTTTAAATTCAAATTTCCTGTAAAGCTTATTATTTTGTTCTAGCCACATTGTAAGGAGATTTGCGAATTTGCAAATGTGCGAATTCTTTATGTATAAAAAGTCTCAATAGTTTATTTATTCCCTAATTGGTCAAATGATCCCAATTAATGGGGTTTACGAAACTAAGAAATTCGCACATTTGCCAATCCGCCCATTGGCACATGTGTTAATTCCCAATTAAAATATCAAATGCCCCCTATTCTTGATTTTCTCATTCGTTAACTCCATTACCAACTGTACCCCGTTCAACGCTTTTATAGTATTCTTTAGGTCGTCCAGGAAACTGCTGCTTACCACATCTCCTTTTAATAACCATAAATAATCGAGGTGTTTGAATTCTGGTAGCAGGTATTCTCCGTCGAAATGATTTTTGTATAAATAATGTACTAAGCTGCTGTTGGGTTGTTTATATTCATAGACGCCAAAATAATAGTGTCGTTTTTTTTTAAAAAGTTGTATTTCTATATCATGGTTGCTGCGAAAATCGAACCGGAGCCTGTTATTAAGAAACCAGCAAAACTGGTAGTCTTTAATGGGGGCTACGATGCCGAGTAATTGAGTTTGTTCAAAAAAATCAGCTGCCAGGTCGTCAAAATCAAGTTTGAATCTCACAAGTCAGTTTATAGGTTTGTATTTTATGGTTCTGCCTGTTCATCAGCAAAATTAATTGTTGTATGGCTGAGTACAGCATCCCGGCATCCAGCATCTGCTAAAATACCACTTCCGATTCCAACACTTCATTTCCTCTTTTATATTTCACTTTTGTTTTATCCCCTTTTTTGAATTTTGATAACGCCTGCATATAATTTTCCATGGAGTTGGTGTTATATTCACCCAATTGTACAATTATATCACCTGCTTTTAAACCCGCTTTTTGCGCCGGCCGATTATCGGAAACCCCATCTACCCGAACGCCGGCACCGGAAAAAGTATAATCGGGCATTATACCCATGGTGGCCGAGCCAAGCCTTGCAGTGCTGCTGGTTTGAGTTTCGCGGGTCTTGGTAAATACCAGTTTGTTTTGCCTGCCGCTTTCTTCTATAACCAAAGCAATGAATTTGACCACCTGTAATTCGCCGGTATAATTTATCTTATCAAAATCATCGGAAGGCTTGTGATAATCGGAATGCAAACCGGTAAAGAAAAACAAAACGGGAATTTCTTTCCGGTAAAAAGAGGAGTGATCGCTGGGGCCTGTTCCGCTGGAGTCAAACTTAATAGTAAAATATTTTTTGTTACTCATCTTGCTAAACAACTGACTCCACCAGGGGGAAGTGCCATAACCCCCGATTTGCAGAGCCTTACTGCTATCGTTCAACCTGCCAACCATATCCATATTGATCATATAACTTACTTTCGAAAAGTCAATGGTGGGATGTTCAGTGAAAAATTTGGATCCGTTCAATCCTAACTCTTCTGCTGAAAAAGCAAGAAAAAGGTAATTATTAGTTTTTGTTTTGGATTGTTTCAGTAACCTGGCTAATTCAATGAGGGCTGCAGTACCACTGGCATTGTCATCGGCTCCATTATGAATAAGTTTTTCTCCATTGCGTAACATAGAGTTTCCATCTTCTCCATACCCGAGGTGATCGTAATGGGCTCCCAATACTACCGTGGTGGCTGCCCCGTTATCCAGGTAACCAACCACATTGTGACCTGTTCTTTTTTTATCTCCTATATTAGTTTTGAGTTTTACATCGAGGGAGCTTTGCGAATCGGCCAGATATTTTTTATGGCCTTCCTCGGTAACATAGAGTACCGGAATGGAAGCTGGTTCAATCCGGTCTTTGCTGTTGAATCGAAGATTATCGGTTATGGAAGAACTGTTGTATACAATAAGAGCGGTAGCTCCTTTTTCGGCCGATTTGTTCGCTTTTATTTTTATAGCATCCGGAAGATCGAAATGAGGATTATCCTTGTTTTCTTCCAGCAATTCTTTGAGATCTAAAAACCAGGGAACATTTCTTTCGGCCAATGCCATTGATACAAGAGCTTCGGCACTTTTATTGGCACTGCAGCTGAGTGGAAAATACTCTTTCTCCAATTTAAGTTCGGCGCCATTAATAATTAAGAAAGTATTGGGGTTTACCTGCTTGCCATCATAAATTTCAAATGGTTGCAGCCAGCCATCTGTTCCTTTGGCCTGGAGTCCAATTGCTTGAAATTGTCCGCCGATATATTCCCTGGCCAGTTTTTCTCCGGCGGTTCCTGCCCGTCGACCTTCCAGTTTATCATCAGCCAAATAACGGATGTGAGACTGCAGATTGGCCACCACTACTTTATCTGCTTTCTTTAATTTTTGAGCAATTACTCCAAAAGAGGGGAAAATAATAAGAACAGAAAAAATAATTCGCAACAACATACAGGTATTATTAAGATTAAATAATCGCAAAGGTATAACGGCCAAATGGTATACCAGGATTTGTTAGGAAGAATTTACAAAAAAGGAAAGACGGGCCAGGGAATTTGGAATCCGGGTTCGGGCAATGGGGAGCGTTCCTTTACAGCCAATTAGTATTATTGATTTCAAATAATGGAACACAAGTGACGATTTCCCTATCCTTAAATCCCAAATCCACTATTGCCTTATTTCCTACATTCATTTTCTTGTAAATAATCATTATTTGCCTTATCCAACTCGCCTTTTTCCTTTACTTTTGCCAATTGCCCTTGTACGAGTTGGCAGTGGGCAAAATACAGTTAACGACTCACCGTAATCCCGGAAGTTACCTGTCAACTGCCAACTGCAAATAGATCAACGGAATGGCCTTACCCCATCTTACCAAATATGTATACACCCATGGAACGGATGAAGTGATCCGCCGCGGAAAAAAAATTCATGCTATTGGATATGTAGAGCTGGTAGATTTTGATGAATTACTTGACTCGGTTACCTTCCGGGTGAAGGATGATAGTTATGCAACCTATTATAAAGTACATATTCAAAAATTCAAAGACCCCCGTACTTTATCCTTGCGTTGCGCTTGCCCGTATAATTTAGGTGATATTTGTCGCCACGAGGCTGCTTCCCTCATACAGCTACAGGAAATGCTGGACCGCAATATGCTTAAGTCGCAGGATGCAACCTACGATCAGAAGCATACGGTAGTAAAAATGAAATTCATTGATCTGAAAACATTACGTTTATTATGCTCCCCCGCTACCTACCAGGAAGCAGAGACCTATTTGCGCGCGCAACGGGTAGAAATTGAATATGCAAAAGAGGAAATGGTAAAAGCAACGGTAGACATTGACGGAACCGCTTACCAGGTGGTGATCCGAAAAAATGAAGAACGGAATTTTGATACCAGTTGTAATTACGAAGACAAACAACACCCGCTATGTTTACCGAAAGTGATTGTATTCATCCAGTTATTGAACGCGTATGGCCCTTATTATTTTGATACCATCCGCAACTGGGATAAGGAAAAAAATAAATTACTCGAAGCATACGGCTATGCATTAAGCGATAACCTGGCAGGCAAGTTCGAATTTACCTATAAAGAAGGAAAACCTTTTTTACGTTTAATGGACAATTCTATAAAGCGGGTTACCCCGCAGGATCTTAATAAACCGCGGTTCAAACTACCGGAACCAGATCCAGTGCTGGTTGATGAAACAGCCGCCGAAGTAAAAAATACAGGCATTTCACAGCGCGTTGGCGTCGTATTTAATTTTAATTATGAAGGATACCCAGGATTTGCCATTGATGCAGTGAGTGGTGAAAGTAATGAGGAAGCGAGTGCTTTTATTGGTAAAGTAGAAAAATTGGATCTCAGCAAATTCATTAGCGCGGAAGGGTATAACGAAAATGATCAGCAGCTGATTCCTGCCTTGAGGAAGATGCATGAAACAGAAATTACCAAATACCTTAACCGAAACTCTCCCTTCAGTGCCATCTGGGAGAATATCATTCACAACGAGGAAGATGATTTACCGGAAGATACCAAGGCGTTAATGGTGGAATACCTTCATCCTAAACTTAGAAAACTCTTCGGTGAAGTTGCGGCCAGCCCATTTGTTTTTTACCTGAATGGAAAGAAAGCGTTTAAAACGGAACACCTGAAAGGAATTGGAATGGTGACAGATTTTGTTATCCCTTATTTCAAAATCAATTTGGTAAAAAATCAATTTGAAATCGAATGCCGGGTTAAGTTGAATGGGAAAGACGTACAGGTTACGGAAAATGCAATCGACAGCAGCCTGTTATTCTTTTTTGAAGAGAACCTTTACCTCTGGCAGAAACCGGAAGATGTTAACCTGGTAATGAAGTTTCATTCCAAAGGAAAGCAATTAATAAATAAAACAAATTGGCCCGCGCAATTGCTGCAATTTATATTACCCTTAACCAGGGAATACCATGTAGAGTTTGATCCCTCAATTGTTAGTGAAATAAAAGATGGCGAACCGGAGAAGAGAATTGTCTTGCAGGAAAAAGGCGATTACCTCATCTTTCAACCTTTTTTCACTTACAAGGGTTTTGAAACAAAGCCGGGAGGAAAAGATGAACTGGTGATACCCGATGGTGATAAAGTAATGATTGTTCACCGCAACCGCGAGAAGGAAATGCAGTTTATGCAAAAACTGGAATCCCTGCATTCCAATTTCATCAGGCCGGAAGGAGGCAATCAGCTTGCATTAAAAGGAACCGATGTATTACGTAATAACTGGTTCTTTTTATTTGTGGATGCCATGCGTGATATGAAAGTGCCGGTATTTGGCCACAATGCATTGAAAAATTTCCGTTTCAACACGGCCAAACCGCAAACCAAAATACATATCAGCAGCAATACCGATTGGTTCGATGCCCGGGTTGATATTGTATTTGGAGAACAAAAAGTAACCATTGCCGATGTTAAGAAGGCATTGGCCAACCGCCAGCAGTTTGTTCCGCTGGAAGATGGCACCTTGGGAATATTGCCCGAAGAATGGATTAAGAAGTATTCGTTGTTGTTTCGCGTGGGGGAAGGAAAGCAGAACCAGCTTAAGTTGTCGAAATACCACATGAGTGTAATCGATGAATTATATGATAACAGAAGTGAAGAAGAACTGGTAGTAAAATTAGAAGAGAAGTACGAACAGCTGCGGGGTTTTAATAAAATTAAGGAGATTCCTGTTCCGGTACATCTTGCCAATATATTACGCCCATACCAGGAACATGGCTATCATTGGCTCAATTATCTTTGCGAAGTAGGTTGGGGAGGAATACTGGCCGATGATATGGGTTTGGGTAAAACCGTACAGGCATTATCTTACTTGCATTATTATAAAGCAACACATGGTAAACTGAATGCCCTGGTGGTTTGTCCCACTACGTTGATGTTTAACTGGGAGAACGAGATCAGGAAATTTACACCGTCCTTAACATATCACATTCATCATGGAGGAGAGCGTACGCGGTTAAAAGAGCATTTTATGCAATCGGACGTGGTGATTACTACCTACGGAACGCTGCGTAGCGACATTAAATTAATGGTAGAAATTCCCTTTGATTATGTGATACTCGATGAATCGCAGGCTATCAAGAATCCATCCAGCAAAGTAACTAGGGCCGCTTCTTTGCTTCGATCAAAAAACAGGCTGTGCCTGAGTGGTACCCCTTTGCAGAATAATACCTTTGATATTTTTGCTCAAATGAATTTCCTGAACCCCGGAATGCTGGGTAGTATGGAATTTTTCCGCCAGGAATTTGCTATACCTATTGATAAATTGGGAGAACCCGACCGCAAGGACCATTTGCGTAAATTATTATTTCCGTTTATTCTGCGCCGTACTAAAGAACAGGTAGCGAAAGATCTTCCGGATAAGGTGGAGACCATCCTGTTTTGCGAAATGCAGGAAGAGCAACGCAGTATTTACGAGGCATACCGGAATGATTTCCGAGATAAAATAATGGGCACCATTGAATCAAATGGGATAAATAAATCGCAGCTTACCATTTTGCAGGGATTAATGAAACTGCGGCAGATCTGCGATTCCCCTTCTATTATGAATGAGCCGGAAAAATTCCCCAACCATTCAATTAAGCTGGAAGAAATTGGACGGGAGATTTCGGAGAACATGGGGAATCACAAGGCCCTTATCTTTTCACAGTTCCTCGGCATGCTGGCATTGATCAAAGAAAAGTTGAAAGAACTCGAGATTGATTTTGAATACTTCGATGGCAGCTCCAGCGCCGTTGAGCGGGAAAGGGCTATTCAGCGATTTCAGAACGATGAAAATTGCCGGGTATTCTTAATATCACTGAAAGCCGGGGGAGTGGGATTGAACCTTACGGCTGCCGACTATGTATATATTGTTGATCCCTGGTGGAACCCAGCCGTGGAGCAACAGGCTATCGACCGTACCCACCGTATTGGACAAACAAAAAACATTTTCGCTTACCGAATGATCTGCAAAGATACCATTGAAGACAAGATTATTCAGCTGCAGGAAAAGAAACGTATCCTGGCCCGCGACCTAATTACCGATGATGAAGGATTTGTGAAGGGTTTGTCAAGAGAGGATGTAGAATATCTCTTCAGCTAAAACAGTTACTTGTTGGACCTTTTTGTTTAAAATACTACTCACCCGGGCCTTCGGCAGCTCGCTTTACAAAATATGATGAAATGCGTGAAGAAGCTGGGAAGCCTAAATTTTATATTAATCCCGCCTGTGGTATACCGATAGATACTAAAAATCCTGAACATGTTATCGATTATCATGGTGAGTTCGTTTATTTCTGCTGCGATGGTTGCAAGAATAAGTTTGAGCAGGAGCCTGCGAAATACATGCAGAAAGATAGACCGGTGGTGCCCACAAGAATGTGATCAGAATAACTAAACGGATTATGAAAGAGATAAAAAATATCATAAGGGCATACGATGAAGCCGAACGGCAGGGCCGTCAAACGGCATTGGCTACGGTAGTACACCTGGAAGGATCATCGTACCGGCGACCTGGTGCCCGCATGCTGGTGACAGATGAAGGACAGATGACCGGAGCCATCAGCGGTGGCTGCCTCGAAGGCGACGCATTGCGAAAAGCGTTGTTGGTGATGAGTCAACGGCAATCGAAGCTGGTAACCTATGATTCTAATGACGAAGATGATAGTACAATAGGCGTTCAGTTGGGATGTGCTGGCATTATCCAGATTCTAATTGAACCATTGAATACTTCCAATTTCCAAAACCCAATCTCACTATTAAAAAAAATCGGGAGCAAGCGGCAAAAAACGGTGCTTATCACCTTGTACAAAGCAGAGGATAAAAATAATGAGCAGGTCGGCACCTGTATGCTGCTGGAAGAAGATGGTAGTGTGAGTGGTGATTGGAACGATGCTAAGACGAAGAAAATATTACTAGAAGATGCCTCCATCGCTATGAGTAAACAACAATCGTTGTTCAAAAATTATATAACTGAATCGGGAAGCATCAGCGCCTTTATCGAATATATTAAGCCAGCTGTTTCATTGGTGATAATTGGCGCCGGCAACGATGCCATTCCTATTCTGGAAATGGCCGATACCCTCGGTTGGGAGACTCATGTAGCAGACGGCCGACCCTCCCATGCAACTTCGGAACGATTTGTAACCGCCTGCAAGGTGTTGGTAGCCAAACCGGAAAAAGTACTTGAACAAATTGCAATCGATGAGCAAACTGTTTTCGTGCTCATGACACATAATTATAATTACGACCTGGCGATGCTAAAAGCGTTGTTGCAAACCAATGCTACTTATATCGGTGTGCTGGGACCTAAAAAGAAACTGGATCGTATGCTGAACGAAATTAAAGACGGGGGTATGAAATTAAACCAGGCACAACTGAAAAGAATTTTTGGTCCGGTTGGACTCGATATTGGTGCAGAAACGGCAGAAGAAATCGCTCTCTCGATCGTTGCAGAAATAAAAGGGGTATTAACAGGTAAAACAGGGCAGTCGCTGCGTGAAAAGATTGATGTAATTCATGCGAGGGATGAAACGGTAATAGTAGAAAAAAGACTACATTGAATAAGATCAGCGTAAACCGATCCGGTATTATATTGCTGGCGGCCGGCAGCTCCAGTCGTATGGGAAGTCCTAAACAAATTTTGCCCTACAAGGGAAAAACTCTGTTGGTGCATGCTGTAGATGCAGCCATAAGTTCGGGTTCAAAGCCAGTTATCGTTGTATTGGGTGCCAATAGCCAGTCACTGGAAAAAGAACTTGTATTCAAAGAAGGGTTGAAGATCATTATTAATAATGAATGGGAAGAAGGAATGGCCTCCTCTATCCGTTGCGGAATTAAAGAGGCATTAGAAATAGAACCGAACCTGGATGGATTGATAATTATGGTTTGTGATCAACCCTTTGTAGATTCCTTACTATTGAAGAAGTTGTTGGAAACCCAGCATCAAACGGGGTTGCCGGTAGTGAGCAGTTATTATAATTCCAGTCCCGGGGTTCCGGCGCTTTTTCATAAAAGCTTTTTTGAGTCTCTGCTGGCATTAAAAGGAGATACCGGGGCAAGGAAATTATTAAAAGAATGTAAAGACGTTGTGGCTAATGTGGATTTTCCTGATGGAGTGATAGATATCGATACAAAGGATGATTATATTAGACTGTAATCTTAAGAAATGAAAACGGAATGATTAAGGATTCCTATAACAGGGTGCACGATTATCTGAGGATATCGCTTACTGATAACTGTAACTTACGTTGCTTTTACTGTATGCCGGAGGAGGATTATGCTTTCACACCGGTCAGCCGTTTGATGCAGGCCAACGAAATAGAGGCGCTGGCGAAAATATTCGTAGATAATGGGGTAAACAAGATACGGTTGACTGGTGGAGAGCCCCTCGTTCGCAAAGACGCCGGCGATATCATAATGGCTCTTTCAAAACTGCCGGTAAAACTAACGATCACCACTAATGGTACGAGAATCCATGAATTTACAGACCTATTGGTGGAATCCGGCATTCGTTCGCTAAATGTTAGCCTGGATACTTTACAGCGGGAAAAATTTCAACTTATGACCCGGCGCGACCAGTTTGACCGGGTATTTCAGAATATCCGGATGTTGATTGATAAAGGGTTTCATGTTAAAGTGAACGTGGTGGTAACAAAAGGATTAAATGATAACGAGATTAATGATTTCATTGCCTGGACACAAAACGAACCCGTGCATGTGCGGTTTATTGAGTTCATGCCTTTCAGTGGAAATAAATGGTCTAGTAACAAAGTATTCACCTGGCAGGAGATATTGCAGCGAGCGTCCGATTCGTATGACATTATTCCAATCGCTCGCGATAACCACGATACGGCCAAAAAATACCAGGTGCCCGGTTATACTGGCACCTTCGCCGTTATCAGTACAATGAGTGCTCCCTTTTGCAGTGACTGCAACCGGATGCGCCTGACGGCCGACGGCAAACTAAAAAACTGCCTATTTTCGAATAACGAAACAGACCTGTTGTCGGCCCTTCGCCGGGGTGAGCCAGTTTTGCCGCTGATTGAGGAAAGTATTTTTAGCAAGGCTAAGGAACTTGGTGGCCAGTTTACCAGTGATTTCGAATTCCTGCAGGCCGACAGCATAAAAAACCGGAGTATGATCACTATCGGTGGATAATGTTTTTGTCATTAATAAAATTAATTTGGTGCCAGTCAGTTGAAGACTAATAACCAGACATTACCGGCTTGCTTAAAAATAGAAAACACTAAAACTCAGGAATGATTTCTGTTGCGGAAGCGCTACAACTCATAGATGATAACAGCAGCAGGTCAGAGATGAATCAGGTGAACCTGAATGAAGCAGCTGGCTTGGTGTTGGCTAAAGACCTTTATGCACCCACAGATATTCCAGCCTACCCGCAATCTTCGATGGATGGGTATGCTTTATCCTATTTTGGATGTAAAAAAGGAACACCTCTTCAATTGTCCGGCGAAATGACTGCAGGTAGCAGTCATTTAACGACCTTATTACCCAGCCAAGCTATTCGAATTTTCACCGGTGCTGCCGTTCCAGCTGGCGCCGACACAGTAGTGATACAAGAAAAATCAAAAATTATTAATGGAGAACTGATTATTGAAGATGAGAACCTGAAGGCTGGTGATAATGTCAGACAACAGGGATCGGAAATAAAAAAAGGGTCTCTTGCGTTGCACGCTGGAACCGTATTGTCTCCTGCATCTATCGGCTTCCTGGCCGGAATCGGATTTGCAGAATTGCCGGTTTATCTCAAACCAATTATCAGTATTATTGTCACCGGTAATGAACTGCAATCACCGGGGCAGCCATTGCAATATGGCCAGGTCTATGAATCCAATTCCTTTTCCCTCACTGCCGCATTAGAACAATATAAATGCAGGCAGGTATTTAGATATCGATCGGGTGATCATCTCGATTCAATAAGTATGCTATTGCAAGAAGCCCTGGACCAAAGTGATATGGTATTGTTAACCGGAGGAGTAAGTGTTGGCGATTATGATTTTACCAAAAAGGCTGCTGAGCATTGTGGAGTTAAAACATTATTCCATAAAATAAAACAGAAACCTGGCAAACCGATATTCTTCGGGAAAAAAGGCAAAAAGCTGGTGTTCGGCTTACCTGGTAATCCGGCATCAGTGCTTACCTGCTTTTATTTGTATGTGGGACCAGCGCTTGAAAAATTTATGAATCTTAAACCGGTAATTAAAAAAGCGAACGTACCATCAGGAAGCCTAATTAAAAAACCTTCCGGTATAACCTGGTTCTTAAAAGGATATTATGAGAATGGGATTGTAAAAACGCTGGATGCCCAGGAATCCTATCGCCTAAGTTCTTTTGCCCTGGCCAATTGCCTGATCCAGGTAAATGAAGAACAAATTATTTGTAACCCGGACGATCCAGTCACCATTCATCTGTTACCCTAATACTTGTCCCCTTTATGGATATGATGTTCCTTTTTTATTTGCTACTCTTCCTGGTCGCTTTTCTATATTCATCCGTAGGTCATGGCGGTGCAAGCGGCTACCTGGCCCTTATGGCGCTTTTCAGTTTTACACCCGACGTAATGAAGCCTACGGCCCTGCTTTTAAATCTATTCGTGGCCGGTACTGCCTTCATCCAGTTTTACCGAGGCAAACATTTTATCTGGAAAATATTTTTACCGCTTGCCCTGGCCTCTGTACCCATGGCATTCCTGGGCGGAATGATTACCATCGATGCCGGGATTTATAAAAAAATTCTGGGGCTTTTGTTATTGATTCCTATTGCGCGATTTATATTTTTTAAAAACATAGCAGTCGACAAATTGAAAGAATCAGGAATTGGTTTATCCGCAGTGATTGGTGCAGTGATTGGTTTCCTATCCGGACTAATCGGTATTGGTGGCGGAATTATCTTATCGCCTGTTATCTTATTATTGAAATGGACAAACCAGAAACAAACCGCTGCCATCAGCGCTCTGTTCATTTTTGTGAATTCCTTATCAGGTCTTGGCGGCCAACTGACGAGGGGCATTCAGCTCAGTTCGGATATGGTTGCTTATGTGGCAATTGCCTTTACGGGTGGGTTATTGGGATCCTATTTTGGTTCGCTGCGTTTCCGGCAGGATTTGCTTAAATACTTACTGGCGACCGTTTTGTTGCTGGCATCCTTTAAACTGCTTTTTACCCAGGCATGAGTATTTGTCTTTTCGGTGAATGAGTTCGGCTCTATTCTCTAATTTTGAATATAGATGAAATGAATATGAAGCTAAGGGTTATTTTGTTCGGCCAGCTTTGCGAAATTATCGGAAGCAGTAGTCTTTCGTTACAAGGCATCACTGATATTAAAGGACTCAGGGAGGCATTACAAAAACAATATCCTTCCCTGGCCACAATGAAATATATAATTGCTGTTGACAAAAAGATAGTGGAAGGCAATATGCCGTTAGATGAAAAAAATACGGTGGCTTTATTGCCCCCATTTTCCGGTGGTTAATCATGCAAAACGAATATTCATACGAGCGCTATCAGCGGCAGACCATCCTTAAGAATTTTGGTGATGCTGGTCAGCTAAAACTAACACAGGCAAAAGTGTTGGTGGTGGGTGCAGGAGGATTGGGGTGTCCTGCCCTGTTATATCTGGCCGCAGCAGGGGTGGGTATAATCGGTGTGGTGGATGATGATGTGGTTGAACTGGATAATCTGCACCGGCAACCTGTTTATATTACCCAAGATATTGGAAAGTCAAAGGCTACTACCGCCGCCGCATACCTTAAACTATTAAATCCGGATATCAGCATTATTCCCTATATAATAAGACTCATGAGTGCTAATTCACCGGAAATTGTTAGGGAGTATGACATTATTATAGATGCTACTGATAATTTTTCCAGCAGGTATATGATTAACGACCTCTGTGTATTGCTGGACAAACCACTGGTATTTGGAGCGGTTTCTCAATACGAAGGACAACTGGCTGTATTCAATGTCAGGCAAAACGAGGAGGAGAAGACAGTACATTACCGCGATCTTTTCCCGGAACCGCCCAATGCGGGCGAAGTATTGAGCTGTGCTGAAGCGGGGGTGTTAGGGGTAGTACCGGGTATTATTGGAACCATGCAGGCGGCAGAAGCGATTAAACTCATTACCGGTATCGGCCAGCCTTTAGTGAACAAACTATATACTTTTAACGTGCTGAACAACCAGAGTTATGAGTTGGAATTGCAGAAAAAAGAAGGCAGTGACGCCCTGGTACCTCCTACATTGGAAACATTCCGGCAGACAGACTATGATTGGCTTTGCGAAAAAACCAACAATCCATTTGAGATAAGCATTGATCAATTTGTAACTATGCTGGATTATGATAATATAGAAATAATTGATGTACGAGAACCAGATGAAATGCCCGATGTATTTGATTTTGGTTATAAAAAGATTCCTTTGTCGAAGTTGAAAGAGAACATCAATCGGTACGAAAAAGAAATTGTAGTCTTTTTTTGCCAGTCGGGCCAGCGAAGCACTAAGGCAGCTCAATGGTTACAGGAGCGGAGTGGGAATTACAAATCCATTTATAGCCTGCAGGGAGGTATATTGAATTATTTAAAACAACGGCAAGAGCAAAAATTATGAGCGAACGTAACCCAAGAAATATTTTTATGGAAGGTGCTATTCCTTCCTCGTTTATTGCCGACAGCATTCAACAGCACAGCAGTAAAACCGATATCGGAGGGCACAGTATTTTCCTGGGGCAGGTAAGGGCCGACAGTATTGATGGTAAAAGGGTAGAAGCGATTGAATATACTTCCTATATGGAAATGGCCCTCGAAAAAATGCACGAAATACGCGAAGCTATTTTTGCCAAATACCCGCTCAGTTGTATGCATGTGTATCACAGCCTCGGAAGGGTGGCAGCCGGAGAGATATGTTTGTTTGTATTTACGTCATCAACTCACCGAAAACCAGCCGTTGATGCCTGTTCCGAAACCGTGGAAAGAATAAAAGCTGAATTGCCCGTGTGGGGAAAGGAATGGTTTGAAGAAGAGGGGTACCAGTGGAAAGAAAATAAATGAAGACACCATCCGCGTTCACAATACACGGATAAAAAACACCGCATGGTAAATATTACTGCTAAACAAAATACACTCCGGAAAGCCATTGCCACCGCTACGGTCACTGTTTCCCGGCAGGAAACCATTGAAGCCATACAGCACCGAAAAGTTCCCAAGGGCGACGTATTTGAATTTTCCCGCGCAGCAGGCTTGCTGGCTATAAAAAAAACAAGTGATGTAATTCCCGATTGTCATCCGATACCCGTAGAGTTTGCCGCTATTACCCATCGTGTGGAAGGTATGCAAATCATTATCACAGTAGAAGTTCATACTATTTATAAGACGGGAGTAGAAGTGGAGGCCATGCATGGCGCGGCTATTACCGCTCTTACTATCTATGATATGCTCAAGCCACTGGATAAGAGCGTTCGCATCAGCCATATTCAACTGGAAGAAAAAAAAGGTGGTAAGTCGGACATCAAGTACCAATATCCCGATTCGGTGAGCTGTGCGGTGATCACTTGTTCCGACAGTGTTTCCAAAGGAGCCAATCCCGATCTCAGCGGCGATATCATTGTAAAAAAACTTCAACAACACGGACTGACTGTTTCCATACGCGAAGCTATAGCTGATAATTTTGATACTATACAAGAAAAGACTAAGCAGCTTGTAACCAAGGGAATCCAGCTGATCATTTTTACAGGGGGTACCGGTTTATCCTCCCGCGATGTAACGCCCGATGCCATTGCACCCCTTATAGAGCGTGATATTCCCGGGTTAATGGAAGCTGCCCGTGCCTACGGGCAGCAGCGTACTCCCTATGCTATGTTATCACGTGGTGTAGCAGGCTTCATCATTGATAGCCTGGTAATCACATTTCCGGGTTCTCCCCGTGGTGCCGAAGAAAGTATGGATGCAGTCTTCCCTTATATCCTTCATGTGTTCATGGTAAAGGAAGGAGTGAGGCATGATTAAGAAGTTATATAAAACTTATTTTAAAAGTAGGTTGGGTTGCTGTTAGTTTAACCGTCTATCCACTAAGGAAACCTTTTAGCTCCTCCCGGCCATTACAGAACTAATAAATTCAGCTACCGGTACAAGTTTTGCCCTTTAGCAGCGTCCAACAAGGTAGTTTTCACTCCTATTTATTTTTATGAGAAAAATCTATTTTTTACTGAGTCTCTTGTTGTTAGGTATATACTCAGGCACCTTGGCTCAAACGAAAATTTCCGGCAGTGTAATAGGAAAATTGGCCGATTCGGTTAAGAAAGAGTCCATGGCTAAAGCTACTGTTACGATCATGAACCCCAAAGACTCTTCGGTAGTAACTTATACCATTGCCAATGAACAGGGAGAATTTGAAATAAAAGATCTCGAAGCGGGCCTTTATAAATTAATGGTTAGCTTCCAGGGTTTTGATACCTGGTCCAAGAACTTCATGATTTCGAAAGATTTTCCAACGGTAAACCTGAATACGATTTATATGGATCGTAAGGGAACAACCCTGCAGGAAGTAGTAGTGGAGGGTCCCCCCATTCTTATAAAAAAAGATACGGTTGAATTTAAGGCCGATGCCTTTAAAGTAAAACCCAATGCCAATGCGGAGGATATATTAAAAAAGTTGCCAGGGGTGCAGGTGGATAAGGATGGTAATGTAACCGCGCAAGGAGAAACTGTACAAAAAGTATACGTAGACGGAAAAGAGTTTTTTGGAACGGATCCCAAACTAGCTACCAAAAACATTACTGCGGACATGATCGAATCGATCCAGGTATTCGATGATATGAGCGACCAGGCTAAGTTTACCAAGATGGATGATGGAAGCCGGGCAAAAACTATTAATATCAAATTGAAAAAAGATAAGCGGAAAGGATATTTCGGACGGTTTATGGCCGGGGGTGGAACCGATGAGCGCTACGAAAGTACCCTGAGCTTTAATAAATTTAATGGTGATGAACGCTATTCAATCCTGGCGGGTTCTAATAATATCAATAAACAAACCTTCTCTTTTAATGATATCGTAAGTTCTATGGGCGGTTTTGGTTCCAGGGGAGGCGGTGGCATTGGTGGCGGTGCCGGTTTTGGTGGGGGCCGTGGCGGCGGCGGATTTAGTGGTTTTGGCGGAGGTGGTGGCAGTGGCATTAATCGCGCTACCAATGCGGGGCTAAACTATTCTAATAAGTTTGGTGGTAAGGTTGATGTACAAGGAAGTTATTTCTTCTCCAATTCTAATAACCGGAATGAAAGGAGCAGTTTGCGCCAGACATTTTTTGCCAATGATTCTACGGCTGCTCAAAATTCGGAAAGCCGTTCAACCAGCATAAACCAGAATCACCGGGTTAATATGCGGGTACAATACGAGATTGATTCGATGAACTCGATATTGTTCACCTCTAATTTTGCAAAGCAAAATTCCGAAAGCAATAGTTTCGATACCAGTTTTACAATGTCTAACTCGCCCACCCAGAATTATAAAGCGATTGCAGGAAGTAACAGAAATAACAATGTGCGGGATGGATATAATATGAGAAATGAGATATTGTTCCGTCACAAGTTTGGCAAAACCGGTCGTACGTTTACCCTGGGTCTTAATAACAATTTCAGTAACAGTAATGGCAATGGTACCAGTTTTTCTCCCTATACCTTTTTTAACCCGGATGGTACCACCAACTATATTCGCAACCAGGATCTTGTTTCAGAGCAAAAAACAAAGTCCAATAATAACGTAGTGAGTGGTTCTTATACTGAACCGGTTGGCATCAATAAATTGATAGAATTTAACTATGCCTATACCAATCGTCAAAATACATCTGACCGGAAAGTGTATGATTATAATAACTCAAATGGTAAGTACGACCAGATTAACTTATTACAGACAAACTATTTTGAGAATGATTATATAGCTCACCGTACGGGGTTGAATTTCCGCATGCAGACAAAAGTATACAATTGGCAGATCGGGGGCGCAGTGGAGCAATCGGAGCTGAGCAGCCGGAGTTTACGGGCATCAAGCGGTAAAGACACTACCATAAAACAGCGCTTTGTCAATTTCTTCCCAACGGCGAATTTCCAATACACATTCAAACAGGGGAAAAATCTGCGTTTTCGTTACAATGGAAGAACCAATCAGCCAAGTGTTTCTCAATTGCAGGATGTTCCAGATTACAGTAATCCGCTACAGATTGTTACCGGCAACCCTTCTTTGCAGCAGGAATTTACCAATAACCTGAACCTGAACTATAGCTCGTTCAATATGGCTTCCTTCAAATTCATTAATGCGAATTTGAATTTCAGTAATACTAATAATAAAATTGTTAATAGTATTGAAACAAATGGGGCTGTTCAAACCATCAAGCCGGTTAATATGAACGGAGCGATGAACGCTTTTTCAAATATTACCCTGGGACTTCCCCTTCGGAAAATGAAAGGAAGTAATTTTAATTTCACCAATACTGTCCTTTATAATAAGAACGTGAGTATGGTAGACCAGAACCCAAGTATTATTAAAGCATTCAAAGAAAATATCACCAGGTCGATGGTTATAACCCAAAGCATGGGCATCAACCTGGACTTTAAACAAAAAGTGAACTTCGGTATAAATGCAAGCCTGGCGTATAATGATGTTAGGTATTCATTGCAAACCGGTAGCGTAAATCGCGACCAGAAGTATTATACACAAACCTATTCTGCCGATTTCAGTCTTCTGGCAGTGAAGAACTGGGTATTCTCTACTGATTTTGACTATTATATTAATACCGGGCGGGGCCAGGGGTTCAACCAAACCATCCCCTTGTGGAATGCAAGTATTGCCCATCAAATATTTAAGAAGAAGAATGGGGAGATTAAGATTTCAGCCAATGACCTGCTGAATCAAAACCAGGCTATCGGTCGCTCTGTGGGGGACAATTATATTGAAGATACCCGCTCACTGGTCATTAAAAGATATTTCATGTTAACCTTTACTTATAACCTCAGCAAAGGGCAGCGTCAGCAAACGGGGATGCCTAACATGCCTGCCGGAATGGAAAGGAGGATAGAAAGACAGTTCAGGAATAATTAAGAATATAAAATTTAGAATCTAAAATATAAAGGGGGTCCTTAAATCCAAGGACCCCTTTACATTTTTATATTTTTCATTCTTCATTCCAAAAAAGCCCCGCTTTTTTGGAGCGGGGCCAGCACATACATAATGGTTTCAGAGGTAAGTGCTTTGCATTATAATAAGCAAAAAGTATACTAATGAGGTTTACGCTTTGCGTAAGAGGTATCGCTGATCGGGGAATGCCCAATCATCAGAACCGAAAATAAACTTTTGAAAAATCGTACCAGGTTAGAGGAAGGACGGTAAATGTCTTTACACATTTTGGTGCGGTGCGTGTCAAAATACATGGAATTTTTTTGCATTGATATTGGTTTTTAAGGTGCTGAGTCTTTGTGTATCTTTTGTAACGCCAGCTGGCCTATTATATTGTTTAAAGTTACCAAGTATTTTTCCTATTGTATGGGCAGGCTATATTTTATAGTTTTATTATAAATCCAGCCCAATGAAAATCATCCTCTTCGTCATGTTATTATTATCATCTGCGACGGTGCGGACGCAGGGAGTATTCAATAACAATACCAATTTAGCCCTGCAGAAAGTACTTGAAGATTATCCCAATAATTTTAACAATATCAAGGGCGATAAAATAAGCGGTAACCAACTGACTACCGATTATCATTCAAAAATAATGGTGCCCGGAGCGGGAGCCAGCATTATTACCCGGTACAGTTCTGCAAATTCAGAGTTATTTTCCTGGAAAGCTGAATTGTTTGAATCAGGGAATTTCGAAGAATCAAAAGAACGATTTAAAAAAATATTTGATAATATCAAGAATACCATTGTAAAAATAGATGGGTTGCCCCCCTATATTCTTAATGGAAAATATGAATATCCCTCAGAGGATAAAAAAAGTACTTCTGTCGCTTTCCAGTTATTACCCGCCAACGGTGAATTGCAGAAATTAACCGTGGATCTTACCCTCCGGAACAGCCCAGGCGGTTGGAAAATAAGCCTGAGTGTTTATGAAAAGGACCATGATGGGTTGGCCGCGAATTAGGTTGAAGGTTAAGGTTGCTCAAATTCTAAAATACCGGCTAAAGGCTATATTGCTATGGCAAGGCCTGTTGCACCTAATGAACTACAAACCATAAACCACAAACTTGAAACTTTCAAACTCCTAACCTCTCTTTCTTCTTTAACCTTCATTAACATTAAAACAAGCCTGTTTAACTCATTGTTTATACACTTAAGAATACTTTCGTAGCAGAATCATTGTAACTGCCATGAAAAAAATCTACTTCATACTTATCCTTGCTTTATTATCCATTGCGACATGGGCACAAAGAAATGGTTCGGTAAAAGGAACTATCATCGACACCCTGTCCAAACAACCTGTGGCAGGGGCTACCCTTACGGTGCTGCAACGCAAAGATTCTTCTCTTATCTCTTTTTCTATGACCGATAATAACGGGCGCTTTGAATTAAGAGGAATAAGCAATGGAGATTATCGGTTGTTGATTACGCATATCAATTATCACAACAGCAATAAATATTTTAGTATAACTGATGATAAAAAACAAATTGAGCTGGGGAATGTAATTATTCATGATGTAGCGAAAGTATTGGCCGAGGTGGTGGTGGCAGCCGAAGCGCCACCTGTAACAATGGTTGCGGATACCATTCAGTACAATGCCGGTTCATTTAAAGTGCAGCCTAACGCCAGTGTGGAAGACCTGCTGAAAAAACTACCCGGTGTAAAAGTAGAGAAGGATGGAACAGTAAAGGCACAAGGTGAAAAGGTAAATAAGGTATTGGTGGATGGCAAAGAGTTTTTTGGAAACGACCCAAAGATTGCAACCCGTAATTTGCCCGCTGATGCAGTGGATAAAGTGCAGGTGTATGACAGGCAGAGTGACCAGGCTCAGCTTACCGGCTTTGATGATGGCAACAGCGAAAAGACCATTAACTTAAAATTAAAAAAAGATAAAAAGAAGGGGTTGTTTGGAAAGGCTATGGCAGGGTACGGTACCAACGAACGTTATGAGAGCCGGTTTAATGTTAATTCATTTAAGGGAGCCAGGCAGTTTTCAGCCATTGGTATGGCCAATAATGATAATGCCGAAGGATTTTCCTTTTTTGATATGCTCAATTTCAATGGCGAACTGAGCCGCCTCCGGCAAGGAAGCAGCGGCGGTAATATCAATGTTACCGTTAATAGCACTGATGCAGCTTCCATGGGGGGCCTGGGAGGAAACAGCAATGGTATCAATACCACCCGTGCCGGCGGGGTTAATTATAATAATATCATTGGTACGAAAACGGATTTCCAAAGCCACTATTTTTACAGCCGTAATAACCCCAATACCGAAAAGCATATCCAGCGGCAATACTTTCTGCCAGACTCTTCTTATTTCAGCAATCAAAATGCTTTTGCCAATAATATCACCAGCAGCCACCGGATCAACCTGAACGCGGATATTATTATTGATTCCTTTCATTCTTTAAAAATTACTCCTTCGTTTGGCTACCAGGAAACACATAACGATTCGTATACCGATTATGAGAACCTTTCTAACCTACAGCAAAAAAGTATTGATGGATTTAGCCGAAACAGGTCGGATAATAAGGGCTTCAATTTCCGGAACGATTTATTGTTTCGTAAGAAATTTCGCCGAAAGGGACGTACGTTTTCGCTCAGTTTACAAAACAGTTTTAATACTAGTAATGGCGAAGGGAACCTGGAATCAGTGAATAAATTTTATAATCATTTAACCGGATCTTTACAGCGGATCGATTCGATAAACCAAAGCAATATAATAACCGGGTTGTTGAACGGCTTTACTGCCAGGGTGGCCTATACAGAGCCGATTTTTAAACGATCGTTGATTGAAGTAAGTACCAGCAAAAGCAATACACGGAGTACCGCTAATAAAGAAACCTTCGATTATAATAAGCAAAATGGAAAATACGATCAGCTGAATCAATTACTAACTAATGATTTTGAAAATAACTATGAGTATACGCAGACAGGGCTACGCGTACGCACACAACAAAAGAAATACAATTATTCATTAGGAGTTAGCTGGCAGGCGGCCGAATTGAAAGGAAAGATTATCGCGGGCACCAAAGATTCCGTAATCCGCAAAACATTTAATAATCTCTTACCCAATGCACGCCTGCAATATAATTTTACGCGATACAGTAACCTGGTGATTAATTATGCTACTAATACCAATCAGCCCGCCGCCTCCCAATTACAGCCGGTACCTGATAACAGCGATCCGCTGAATATACGGGTAGGTAACCCTGATTTACAGCAGGAATTCAGTCATGCAATACGATTGCAGTTTACCAGCATCAACCCGTTTAAGAATAAAAACTTCTTTTTGTTTTTAAATCTTATTAAAACGGATAATAAAATAGTGAATGATGATAGGTTTATGGGAGGCATTAAAACCAGCCGGCCACTGAATGTAGATGGGATCTACAACTTCAATGGGGATATCAGTATTGGATTTCCGGTTCGGGCGGTTAAAGGAACGGTCAACCTCAGCAGCAACGCGGGGTATTACCGGAATAAACAACTGGTGAACGGCGTGGAGAATTCGAGCAATACGTTTAGTGCCGGTCCTGATATACGGTTAGATATGAGTCTGGGAGAAAAAGCTAATTGGTCCGTTGGGGCCGGCATGAATTATAATAATACTAAATACTCATTGTCTTTGGCCCGTGATGCGCAATATATTTCGCAGCAGTACACAACCGGGTTCGACTGGCAGTTACCCAAAAATATTTTTATTGCCACGGATTTCAGCTATAAGATCAACAACCAGTTGGCGGAGGGTTTTAATTCCAATATTGCATTTTGGAATGCCAGCATCAGCAAACAGTTTTTGCGATTCAATCGGGGCGAATTAAAATTAAAAGCATACGATCTGCTTAATCAAAACCTGGGCATCAGCCGGACCAGCAATCAAAACTATATTGAAGACATACGCCAGCGCAACCTGCGCCGCTTTTTCCTGTTGAGTTTTACCTATAGTTTAAATAAGAATGGGTTGGGACAGGGTGGTGGAGGAGGGGCGAGGGTGATTGTGCGATAGAGACATGATTTGAGAATAATAATAGGAATTGTGGTTTTTTTTACCGGGTACTCCTTTTTTGAAGACAAGCGTTAGCGAATATTCCTGAAGGGTTCTTTCCTAGACGCCGTATTCGGACGCTTTTACTCCATCTGATTTAAAAAAAAACCGCAGCAATTGCTGTGGTTGGGTAATTCTGAATAATTGGAAAGAGCTAATGGTATCACTCTTCACAATTCTATAGTGGAAACCTATGTGAATCTTTAATTATTTATCCTGATCGTTCTTCCCGGCCCTCCATTATTTTTTTCCATCTCTTCAAACATTTTATTTCTCTCCTTATCAAATTCGGCGGGAGTAAGCTTTTTGGATCCTTTTGGTTCTTTAATTGTGGCGACATCTACTTTAGTAATTATTTCAATTGCTTTATAGGTGTTGCGTCCATTATTTACGTCTATCTCTAATATCAGTCCGGGTAATTGCCCCTGGTAATCAGCCGGACCGGTACTTACAGGAATATCGGTTGTAAACCAAGCCACAATATCAGAAGTATCTGCAATTTCTTTACGTTCTACTTTTCCATTGTCCATGTTCATCATCATGCGGGTGCCGATACGCTGGCTGATCGCTTTACGACAAACATGACTTAACAAGGTTTTATTTTCATCGCTCAACTTCCAGTTCATCCGGCGGATACTGTCTTCCACAATATATTTCTTTGTACCAAGCTCCCGCTGCTCTACTTTTCTGGATGCATCCAGATTGCTGTACATAATATCATCGCTGCCGGGACCTATCATTCGAATCTGTACACCTCCACCGCCTCCCCCGTTATTGTACATCATATCGCCATCCGGTTCTTCCTGCTCCATTTGTTTCCAAAGAGATTGGTTATTGGCAAATGATAATTCAAATTTATCCTTCCGTGTGCGTGGCATAATATTATCCTGCTCTCCTCCGCCATCATTGGTTGCAATACGAATTTGCATTTGCACCATGCGTTCATAAATTACTTTTCCCTGTTGTTGCTGGCCCTGAAGGGTTACCAAAATCAAAGAGGCAAAGCAGGCGATGGCAATATTTTTCATCATAATGATAAATTTTAACCAAATCTAAAACACAAAACTACACACTATGGTTAACACAGCTTGGTTTATTGTTAATTAAGGTTAACGCGACTGAAACAGTATTCAGTTTTCAGCTACTTTTGTGTGTAGATGAATAAGCGACGTCTTTATCTATCTGTCGTGCTGATGCTGCTGGCAATTATTGCCGTAGCAGCATTTCAGTTGTATTGGCTGAATAAGAATTATAAAGAAGAAAAACAATTATTGAGTATTCGTACAAATATCCTGTTTCGGGAGGCGGTAAATCAGTGCCAGGTGGAGAAGCTGAAGCTAGACAGTAATACCAATAATTTCGATATTAGAATCAGCGGCCGGGACGACGCGGCAGTAGGTATGATGAACGCTATCCGCCGCCGGGTTATGATTGATACCACGAAGCAGGTACCCAAAGTGAAAAAGACCTTTATTATTTCTATGGGCAAAGAAGAAAGAACTGCTTCTGTTTTCAATGAACGTGTTCGTGGTGATGTTGATTCCCTTGAACAGACCGTCCGCTTTTACAGCCGCCCGGGAAACCCGGCCTGGATCCAGGTTTTGCAAGGGGTTGATTCATTGCAGGATTCTGTAACCATTAAAGAAATAAGGGAACGGTATACAAAGTTTTTAGGACGGGAAAAAATTGACCTTCCTTTTTCAATCACTCGTAAAGAGGGAACAAGGGAAGCTGAACTGTTGCATCCCGATATAGAAAAAACCAATGAAGTAACTATTGGCTTTTTTCGACCGCTTACTTTTTCGGTAAACCTTCAAAATACCGGCCCCTATATTTTTAAGCGGTTGTTAATGCCTATCCTGGTATCCTTACTGCTGGTGGGCTTAACGGTGATCTCTTTCGTGCTTATGTTCAGGAATCTTATTAAGCACCGTAAGCTTAACCAGTTAAAAAACGAATTTGTAAGTAATATAACACACGAATTAAAGACCCCCATTGCTACCGTGGGAGTTGCTATAGAAGCGTTGCGAAATTTTAATGCGATAAATGATCCGCAGCGAACCAAAGAATACCTGGATATTTCTTCTGCCGAAATTCAGCGACTCGGTTTATTAGTAGATAAAGTTTTAAAGCTATCTATGTTCGAGAACAAAGAAATCCCCTTGCAGAAAGAACAATTCGATTTATTAGAACTTACGCGGGAAGTTATGGCTTCAATGAAACTACAGTTTGAAAAGCAAAATGCCGTGGTTACCCTGGAATCTACCGGGAATGATTTTGTTATTGAAGCTGACAAACTTCATATTATCAGTGTAATCTACAACCTGCTGGATAATGCGCTTAAATATAGCTTGAAAATTCCTTCGATTGATGTGCGCCTCGTGGCACATAAACAACATATCGCGCTGCAGGTAAGCGATATGGGGGTAGGCATTCCCAATGAATACAAGGGTAAGATTTTTGAAAAATTTTTCCGGATTCCCGGTGGCGATCTTCATAATATTAAAGGGTATGGTATGGGACTGAGTTATGTAAACCATATCATACAGCGGCATATGGGTTTTATTGAAGTGAAAAGTGAATTGGGTAAAGGAAGTACTTTTATAGTGAACATACCTACCAAACAGGTGGAGGTGATTCGTTTCAATGACCACCGGCTTGTCCGGTGAAAGCAGTGGAAAATAGGGTAGCAGCATAATACTATGAGCAAAATCAAAATATTATATGTAGAAGACGAACTGTTCCTGGGTAAGATTGTAAAAGAAAGCCTGGAAAGCAGGGGGTATGAGGTAATAATGGAAGGTGATGGCGCTGCTGTATTGCAGGTGTATAAAAGAATCAATCCTGATATATGTGTGCTAGATATAATGCTACCCAACAAAGATGGCTTCACGATTGCCGAGGAGATTCGCGGCGAAAACAGTAATGTTCCCATTATTTTTTTGACAGCTAAAACGCAAACCACTGACCTGGTAAAGGGATTTACAACAGGCGCCAATGATTATATACGCAAGCCATTTAGTATGGAAGAGTTGATCGTACGCGTAGAGAATGCATTGCGCTATCAACGGGATGGGAAAAAGCCCGGTACCACCGATGAAGTAAAAATGGGAAAATATTTATTTCACCTAACCCGCCAAACATTAATATCCGGCAAAGACGAAAAAAAATTATCCTTCCGTGAAAGTGAGATACTGAAATTATTATATGAGTACCGGGATAAAATTATTGATCGTAAAGACATTCTCAACTTGCTGTGGGGAAACGATTCCTTTTTCAATTCCCGGAATTTAGATGTCTATATTGCTAAACTGCGCAGTTATTTAAAAGAGGATGAATCGCTTGAGATCATTACCATTAAAGGAATCGGTTACCGGTTTGTTATGGGTTAGGAGAAAGCATGGCACGAACCAATAGGCCTGAGCAAAAAAACAAATTTTGAGGAGGCCACCTGGAATGTACCTGGTTTGCCAGGAAGGCTTGAAGCAAAGATTAATTGAATCGCAAACGTTGGTTTCCTATTGTACCATATGCGGATTCCCGGCAATATATCAGACTAAGCCTTTTTAAACAGCTTTCTAATTATTCTTTCTTTCTATCTCGTTTATATGGTACTTGATATTTCCTGCTACCGGCTACCCTTTACTTATCAGGAAACCTTTATTATTTCTGCCGGACTTTTGCTAAGGTAATTTTGCCACAACCACATCAGGGTAAACGAAGGAATAAAATCGAGGCCAGGCAAAAGTTCTTCTATGAAGTTGAAGGCTCCTCCAATAGCGCCTTTCCATCCTCCGAAGAGCTTAAAGAAAATGAGCGCTGATACAGGAGCCCAAAAAATATCGCCCAACTCACCCAATACCGGGATAGCATAAGTAGCATAACCAACGAGGTCCATGCCAATGCATAAGAGAAGGGAAGCATTTTTTTGATTGTTCATTTTTCGTTATTACTTTAAACAGTAATAAGACGGGAAATTAGGGAGTGGAGTTGTAAGGAAGTGTTAATATCCGGGGAATAAAAATTGTAGAATCTAAAATCTAAAATGTAAATAGCGGGTTGCTTTCACTTTTTTTCATTCTATATTTTAGATTTTACATTACACCAGGAGGGTTCTATTCTTCAGCACCGCCTCTATTTCTTCAATCCGAAAGGGTTTGGTTACATAATCGTTCATGCCGGCTGCAATACATTTTTCACGATCGCCGGCCATGGCATCCGCAGTTAAGGCAATAACCGGAATACCGCAGTGCGGTTCGGGTAGTTGACGGATAAAACGCGTCGTGGTAAATCCGTCCATCTCAGGCATATTTACATCCATAAAGATTAGTACGGGTTCGTATTTGGGTAATATTTCCAGTGCCTGCTTGCCGTTAGCGGCTTTAATTATGTCAAACCCCATTTTCCGCAGTACTTCTGATATCAGCAGCATATTGATCGGGTCGTCTTCCACCACCATTATTGTTGCGGCATCTGTTATTTTTTCAATTACCGGTGCTTTGTGTTTTTCTTCGGAACGGGTAACGTTTCCTGCAGAAAGAGAACATAGAAGACTGTACAGTTCGTATAATTTTACTGGTTTGGTAAGTAAATGGGCGATGCCCAGTTTTTCTGCTTCGTTCTGGTAAAGATTTTTTTCCAGCGAAGTAATCATCAGACTTACCGCTATATTTTCCAGCTGAGATTGTGAACGCAGCTCTTTAATAAAACTGGTACCATTTATTTCACTCATGTGCTGATCACAAAGGATAAGATCTGGCAGCTTATTTACCTGTAGTAATTTATCAAGAAGCATGGAAGCCTCCCTGGCGCTGCCGGCCAATTCGGTTTCAATATTGAAATAGTTGAGTATTTCTTTTAACCATTCCCGGTTGCTTGCATTGCCATCTGCAATTAATACACGCTTTACAGGAATGGGATGATCAATGAGTAATTGAGGTTGTTCGTTTATTACTTCTAATGCGAGTTGTAAAGTAAAGGTACTTCCCTGTCCAAAATCACTGGTTACAGAAAGATTGCCTCCCATTAATTCAGCCAGGTTCTTCGAAATAGTTAGTCCTAATCCCGTACCCCCGTATTTGCGCGTTGTAGAAGAGTCGGCCTGGGTAAAGCTTTCAAAAACTTTTTTCAGTTTTTCACTTGAAATACCAATCCCCGTATCGCGAACGGATACTTCAATGTTAGTCCATTTTTTTCCCTCTTTATTATATATTTCCCTTGTATTAGTGGCAGTGATAATAATTTCACCTTCTGCGGTAAATTTAATAGCGTTCCCTAACAGGTTTACCAGTATTTGCCGAACCCTGACCGAATCGCCATTCAGCAAGGAAGGAATTTTCGGATCAATCCGGCAAATTACCTGTAGCTTTTTTTCAAACGCTCTTACCGTAAGCAGGTCCACAGTATCCTCTACTAATTCATCCAGGCGGAAATGGGTATGGTCTATAATTAGCTTACCTGCTTCAATCTTAGAAAGGTCCAGAATATCATTAATAATACTCAGCAGGTTGTAGGCTGATTTTTTTACATTATCAAGATACTGGCGTTGTGAATGCTGTAGTTCCGTAGTAAGAATCAAATCAGTAAAGCCAATAATTCCATTCATCGGGGTCCGTAACTCATGGCTCATATTGGCCATGAATTCGCTTTTGGCCTGGCTGGCCTGCTCGGCCATTTCTTTCGCCAATAACATTTCCTGCTCCATCTGCATACGTTCAATAGCGGCGGCCAGGGTAGAAGAAAAGGATTGAAGGATTGAAAACTCCGTGATGGTCCATTCCCGTTCCATCTTGCAATCACTGAACTCTACAAATCCCCAAAAATTATGTAAACTGAAAATAGGAATAACAGCAATTGATTTTACTCCCTGTTTTTCCAACGATAATTTTATTTCATCGTCGGCCATATTTTTTACCAGGTTAAAATAAGTTTCTTCTTTTTGCAGTGTTTGAAATAAGATATTATTGGTATTAATAGGTAGATTTTGCCGCTCCGGGTTTTTATATATCATCTCGCTCTGACCGCTTTCCCAGCGAAGTAATTCATTGGTTTTTCTGATATCTTCACTACTTATTTCTTCGTTCTTATAAACATTTACAATATCAACCTGCATCTTAATTCCGAGGAGTTGAATCGCTTCCCCCATGGCATCTTCCAGGTTATTGTTGCTGATCAGTTGATGGGTAGCTTCGGTAACTGCCTGGAGTAACATATCTTTCCGCTGCAGCCGTTCTTCTGCCAGTTTTCGGTCGGTAATGTTATGCGCAAAACCCAGTACGCCCCAAATATATCCGTCACTGTCTTTTAATGGTACTTTCGCAGTACTGAAATAGTGAGACTTTCCATCTACAATGTTCGCTTCTTCTTCTATAAACTGCGATTTTCCAGTTCGTACTACTGTATTGTCATTGTCCCAAAAACCAATAATCCCTTTGGCTGGATTACCTTTTACCATTTCTTCCGGGAAGCCCGCCTCAATATCATTCTTGCCAACAAAAAATTCAGGACTTTTATGCATAGCATCCGCAAAAGACTGATTAACGAGCAGGTAACGATGACTAAGGTCCTTAATGAAAATCCAGTCGGGAGTGGAGTTGATTACACTTCTTAATAATTCCTCCGATTGTTTCGCTTCTGAAAGCAATTGTTCGCGTTCAATTTCCACATTCCTACGCCCGGTTATGTTTCGGCTGGTGCAGATCAGTTTTACAATCTGGTTGTTTTCTTTAACTGGTTTAATGATTGATTCGAGCCAAATATAATCCTGGTTTTTGCAACGCATGCGATAGCGAATAGTGATGTATTCGGTTTCTGCCAGGGGCCGACTGCCTTCCGAGGGAGAAAATTTGCCGACATCATCGGGATGAACATAGTTAAAAATATTTCCTCCTTCTACTTCTTTCTGCGTGTATCCCAATAACCGCTCTACCGAAGGAGATATATATTGCACATAACCATCTATCGAATTCACGGTGATTATATCTTCTGAGTGTTCGGCCAGTAAGCGAAATTTTTGTTCGCTGTTTAATAATGCCTGTTCCGCTTCTTTCTGGGTAGTAATATCCTGGGCTACACCAAAACTATTACCATCTTCGGTTACTTTTCCCTTAACAAACAGATAGCGCGCTCGTCCCTTTGCGGTCAGCACCTGGCAACAGGCACTGGTTTCATTGGTTTTATCATACTCATTAGCGGAAATGGTAGAATAAAACTGCAACACCATTTTCCTGTCTTCCGGAACAACATAGCGGGTAAGAAAATCGGCAAAGCTGATATGTACCGGTTCTTCCGTTCGTGTTTCGAGAAGAGCCATAAATTCTTTACTTAATTCTAATTCGCCGGTGAGCAGATTACTTTTCCAACTGCCCATATGTGCATATGTCATGGCATAGGAGGAGGTTTGTATCGCTTCCTCTTTTAGTTGCTCCGCAATTATCCGGTCAGTCACATTCACTCCAATACCCTGTATTTCAAAACCGCCATTTTCGTTTTGTAGTGCCAAAAATTCCCAGTCAGTCCAAAGAAAACCGGTTGAGTTTTGAATAGGTTTTTTAATAAGCAGCTTAAAGATTTTTCCAGGATTTTTCCAGCAGGCGTCCGCTACCTGTCTGCATCGCGGGATATCCTTCTTGGTAATAGTGGCGTAAAA
Organism: Chitinophagaceae bacterium; assembly: GCA_031360425.1. Classification (GTDB taxonomy): domain Bacteria; phylum Bacteroidota; class Bacteroidia; order Chitinophagales; family Chitinophagaceae; genus Endoryza. The sequence goes on from JANMBO010000061.1 coordinate 106,001, forward strand.
AGGAGTGCGCATCAGTTGCGGCTCATCATACTTAAACGTTTTCAGGAACTCGGGGTTTGCGAAAGTAAAATTTCCCTCCCTGTTTATCCGAATTACGTAATTGGTTTGTGAATTGAGAATAGAAGATAGGTATTGCTTCTCCTGTAATAATTCGTTACGCGCTTTTTGCAGGGCCATATAATTTTTGCGGCCACTCCGAAAAAGCGGTTCGATAACGAGCAGAACCAGGCAAATCAGCGCAATCACCAGCGAAATAAATTTGCTTGTATTAATAGCGGCCGCTTCCTGCGTTTTCTCTTCAACAATTTCGGAAAAATGGGTAGTTATTTGTTCCATCAGCGGACTGAATTTCTTTTCGTTCGCCAACAATTCTCTTTTATACAAAGTAGCGTTTAGCTGAAGAAGCTGGCAATCGGCCTGCGCCACTTCCGCAGAAACCGCCGTAATACTTTTAAAGTGAGTTTGTGAATGGGCAAGTAACCTTTTTATTTCAAGTGTAGTAGTACTTACCGGAATATCCGGCAAGCTGATTTTTTGTTGCAGATATTTATTGTTGTCTTCAAATCGGGCAATGTCTTTTTTTAGTTCTTCCTGCAGCGAAAATAATTCTGGTTCTTCCAGTTTCGCGTCAATTAAAATAAGTGCATCTTTTACCATTACCTGGCTAAGAACTACTTGCTTTCCGGCAATGTCGGCCACACGAATCAATTCTTCATTTTCGTGCGATTTGCGGTTTACCAGGTAATACCCAAAGAAGTTCAATAGTAATACTCCGGCAACTAATAAAATAGCAATCCGCAGTATTTTTCTGAATGGGGTGGTCATGGTTTTTCAATAGGGAAATAATACCCAATAAATAACTGCAAAACAGGTTGTTCTATTGAATGAAAGGGGAAGTATTTTATTTTGGTAAGTGTTTACATGGAATGAATACCTGGCCGTTGACCACGATCAAATCAATTTAGACCAGGAGGCCATATCATTTATTGTGTAGGTGAAAAAAAATATCCTAAATCAGCCAGCATAATTTTAGTAGTTTAGTACATAACCGACCTAAACCATTACTATGCTGCTCAAAAATTTCTTCAGCCTGTTCTTCTTATTTTTTTTCTCGGTAGTTGTTTATTCTCAGCCTGCCTATTTTTATCCGGCCGCGGGTACTATGAATGCTGCAATCCCGTCTCCTGCTTCTTTCTTAGGATACGATATAGGAGCGCAGCATACCCGTCATGATAAACTGGTAGAATATTTTAAAGAGCTGGATCGTCTGTCCGATAGAGTAACGATACAAATAATCGGCGAAACCTATGAGCATCGCCAGCAGATTGCTGTTATATTTACTTCCGCGGCCAATCATTCCAGGCTGGAAGAAATACGAAAATCACACCTGGCCGGTCAGTTGAATGGCAATACAGAAAACATTCCCCTGGTAATTCATTTGGGATATAATGTTCATGGCAACGAACCTTCCAGCAGTGAAGCAGCTATGTTAACCGCTTATTATCTTACAGCCTCGGAAACAGAGGAAACAAAAAAGTGGTTAAATGATATGGTGATATTGATGGACCCTGTTATCAACCCCGATGGAAGGGATCGCCACACCCATTGGGCCAATATGCATAAAGCCGACCCGGCGGTAGCGGATCCGCTCGACCGGGAACATACAGAAATATGGCCCGGAGGGCGTTTTAATCATTATTGGTTCGATTTGAACAGGGATTGGTTTTTAGGAACCTTTCCTGAAACAAGGAACCGGATTCATTTTTTTCATCAATGGAGGCCCTATGTTCAAACCGATCATCATGAAATGGGAACGAATTCCACTTTCTATTTTGATCCCGGGGAAGATGCCAGCAACAATCCGGTGGTGCCTGATTTCCTTTATAAAACCATTTATCCTACCTACGCTAAATATTTCGCGGCGGCCGCAGATAAAATTGGTTCGATGTATTATACCAAGGAATCATACGATAAATTATATCCGGGATATGGAAGCAGCTATATTAACTTTTATGGGGGCGCGGGTTTTTTATTCGAACAGGCCAGTTCCCGGGGGCATGTTCAGGAAACTAATACCATTCCGCTAACATTTGGTTTCACTATCCGCAACCAGTTCACCGCTTCCTTAACTACTATACGCGCTTCCTTAGCAGAGAAAAAAAACTTACTGAAACTGCGATCCTTATTTTATCGTGCTGCCAAAGAGCAAGCTGCTAAATCGCCTGTAAAAGGATATCTGATTGGTGACCCAAAGGACGAAACAAGAACCGCTGCATTCATAAGTATGTTGTTATTGCACGAAATAGAAGTATATGAAATAGCCAATAGTATTTCGGCTGACGGGAAAAAATTTGAAGCCGGGAAAAGCTATTATGTACCCTGCGACCAGGACAATTATATTATGCTACGCTCGGTTTTTGAAAAACAAATAACCTATGGCGATAGTTCTTTCTATGATGCATCGGCCTGGAGTTTAATACATGCCTATAACCTGCCCTACGCAGAAATTAAGACATCCTTTAACAAAGGCAAACGAATAGTGGCATCACCTGCTGCGGAACGACCACCTGTTGAAAAAAGTAATTATGCATACGTGTTACCTGCAACGGATTATAATATTCACCGTGCCATTTATTATTTGCAGGAAAGAGGAGCCATTGTACAGGCGGCTTTTCGTCCGTTTACTTTAAAGGTAGCTGCCGAAACCGTGAAATTTGGTTATGGAACAATTGTATTGCCTGTCAACCTTCAACGGATTTCACCTGACTCATTATTCAGTTTAGTAAAGGAAGTAAATAATATATCAGGGCTTAAAATATATCCTGTTGCTACAGGGTATAACGAAGAAGGTATTGACATGGGAAGCCCCAATGTACGCACGATTCTACAACCTAAAATTGCATTGATTGTGGGAACCGGTATAGCGGCACCGGAAGCAGGTGAAATTTGGCACCTCCTGGATCAGCGGTTGCATATGCCCATTACCAAGCTGGATATTTTAAATATTGGCCGTGCCGATCTCAATCGCTACAATACTATTATAATGGTATCGGGTAACTATGGCTTAATAGATAAGAACAATACGGATAAAATAAAAGCCTGGGTACAGAATGGCAATTCCCTTATCACCATTAAAACCGGAACAGAGTGGGCCCTCCGAAATGGATTTACCAAAGAAAAATTATTGCCGGCCGATAGTAGTAAAGGCAACTTATCCCGTAAGGATTTTGACATGGCTGTTCATATTGAAGGCGCCAAAGCAATGGGCGGTTCTATCTTTCGGGTAGATCTTGATACCACGCACCCGATAGGGTTTGGATTTACTAACCGAACTGTTTCGGTATATCGTAACGGGCTCACTTTTTTGCAACCTGGCACCAATCCATACAGTACAGTGGCACAATACACAGCAGATCCGTTAATTGGCGGGTATGTGCATCCATCGGTATTAAAAAAAATACGCAGCTCAGCGTCTATTATTGTAGGGGCTGAAGGAAGTGGCCGGGTTATTTTATTTTCCGATGACCCAAATTTCCGGGGCACCTGGTATGGTACCAATAAACTTTTTTTGAATGCGTTGTTTTATGGAAGTAGTATTAATGTTCCCGCGATAGTGGGGGATTAGATTGGGGCAGTTTCCTGGCAATGTTGAAATCTCTGTTGGTTCCAATAACTTTCGTCAATTATTTGTCCCGACGACTTTCAGATCGCGGCAAATAATTTTTTTTATTTTTCAACAATTTATCAAACCTGACCAGGTAATAACAATCGGGTAATTCTTTACCGCTTACTCAATAATCAATCACCTGCTCTTCAATCATCTCAGGTAATTTTCTCCATTCGTACTGCTGGTTGCGGAGCTGCGGTTCAAATCCACCTTCTTTAATGGCTTGCTGTATACTTTTATAGGTAAACCGATGCGGGGCACCCGCTGCACTCACAACGTTTTCTTCCAGCATAATACTTCCAAAATCATTTGCTCCCGCATGCAGGCAAACCTGGGCAGTTTGTTTGCCTACTGTTAACCACGAGGCTTGTATATTTTTTATATTGGGAAGCATTATCCGACTGATAGCAATCATTCGGATATATTCTTCGGGAGTGGTAAGATTGTGTACACCACGTATGCGGGCAAGCAGAGTATCCGCATCCTGGAAAGTCCAGGGAATAAAAGCTAAAAATCCCTTAGCGTTTTCCGGCTTACGGCTCTGCACCTCCCGGAGCTTTATTAAATGTTCAAATCGTTCCTGAATAGTTTCTACGTGGCCAAACATCATAGTGGCCGAAGTGGTGATATCCAGTTTGTGGGCTTCGTGCATTATATCCAACCATTCCTGCGCTCCGCATTTACCTTTTGAAATGAGCCTTCTTACCCGGTCAATCAAAATTTCAGCGCCTGCTCCCGGCAAACTATCCATACCAGCTTTTTTCAATTCTATCAATACTTCGCGATGCGTCGACTTTTCCAGTTTAGTAATATGAGCCACTTCGGGTGGGCCGAGGGTATGAAGTTTAATGGTGGGATAGAGTTCTTTCAGTTGCTTGAACAGATCGGTATAAAACCGCAGGCCAAGCTCCGGATGATGACCTCCCTGCAATAATAATTGGTCGCCTCCCCAACGGAAGGTTTCTTCTATTTTTCTTTTATATGTTTCAATATCGGTTATATAGGCTTCGGAATGACCTGGTATCCGGTAGAAGTTACAAAACTTGCAATTGGCTATACATACATTGGTGGTATTCACGTTCCGGTCAATTTGCCAGGTTACTTTACCGTGAGGTACCTGCTTCTTGCGCAGTTCATCCGCTAAAAACATTAGTTCAGCCAATGGAGACTGCTGATAAAGATACATTCCTTCCTCCACGGTGAGAAACTCAAATTGTAATGCACGGTGGTATAGCGACTGCAAGTCCATAAAAAAAATTGAAAGGCAAAAATACTAAAGGATTTCAGGAATACCTTCTTTGTTTAATTTATACAAGTGGTGGTGGCTATATATCATAAATAAACTAATTTACTGAAGTAAAAAGAGCAGCATAAAGAATAGGACTATTGTCTTTATACGTTGCCTGAAAATACAGTTTAATTGCTTGCTATGCCCAAAATGAACAGGATATTGATGATTGCCTTATTGTTTACTAACCTTTTGTGGGCACAGGAAGAATTTATTCCGCCTCCGGCCAAATTAATTACCCATTTTTCTTTCCGGATACTTACCGGCGGAATTATCACCTTAAAAGCCAAATTGGGTAACTTTAGTGACACGCTGAATTTTATCCTCGATACCGGCAGTGGGGGTATTTCACTTGATTCTGTAACCACGGAAAGGCTAAAGATTAAAACTGAAATGAGTGATCGGACCATTCGTGGAATCGCAGGCATAAGAACAGTACGATTTGCCTATAACTTAAAATTGCACCTCCCTAAACTTACCGTAGATAGTCTCAATTTCCACATTAACGATTATGAAGTACTAACCAGTTCTTATGGTGAAAAGATCGATGGAATAATCGGGTATTCTTTCCTGTCACGCTATATAGTAAAAATCGATTACGACAGTTCCGTGATTTATGTATATAGTAAAGGAACTATGAAATACCCCCGCGGAGGCTTTCTAATAAGACCTTTGATAATAAACCTTCCGGTGGTAACTACCGCAATAAAAGATGAGAGAGAAGTAATTAACCGGTTTTATTTTGACACGGGCGCCGGTATGTGCCTGCTATTATCAAGTGATTTTGTAAAGGACAGTGCTTTTGTAAAACCCCGACGCAAATGGCAGGCTACCCAGGCAGAAGGACTGGGAGGAAAAGCCCAGATGAAACAGGGCGTTTTGAAACAGGTAAAAATTGGCCCCTATAAATTCCGGAATGTACCTACCTATATTTTCGAAGATGAATTTAATGTTACTTCTTATCCTTATCTCGGAGGACTGATTGGGAACGATTTGTTGCGTCGATTCAATCTAATAATTAATTATGACCGTCGCGATCTGTACCTGATACCGAATTCGCACCTGCGTGATCCATTTGATTATTCCTATACTGGGTTAGGGATGTATGTAATCGATGGAGAAATTCGCATCATAGACGTAATGCCCAATTCTCCGGCCGAGGCGGCCGGTTTTCAGCCGGGAGATATTGTGCTTGCAGTGGAAAATAATTTTACCAATAACATACAAGCCTATAAAACATTGTTACAAACACCCGGAGGAAAGCTGAAGATTTTGGTCCTTCGGGAAGACGGCCCCACGCTACTTACACTAAAAGTAAAGAGTATACTCTGAAAACAGTCAAAAGTGAAGCTAGTATAACCCACCTGGATCTGGAGTTCTCTTCCTTAATTCACCCGCGAAGGATTTATTGACTATTGACCATTCACAGTTAACTAATTCCCCCAACTTGTTGTTATTTTTGCGGTTCTTTATAAAAAAAAAGGAATGATTCAATTTGAAAAATTCGTGCTAAGCAATGGGTTGCGGGTAGTGGTGCACGAAGACCACTCCACACCTATGGCAGTAGTGAATGTATTATATGATGCAGGATCAAAAGATGAGGATCCGGGTAAAACGGGTTTTGCCCATTTATTTGAGCATCTCATGTTTGGAGGGTCGGTGAACATTCCCGACTTTGAAACACCCCTGCAAATGGCAGGGGGTGAAAATAATGCGTATACAAGTAACGACCTTACCAATTATTATATTCAGTTACCGGCCGATAATATAGAGACCGCATTCTGGCTGGAAAGTGATCGTATGTTATCACTTGCCTTCAGCGAAAAAAGCCTGGAAGTGCAACGCAAAGTAGTGTGCGAAGAATTTAAAGAACATTATATCAATAAACCTTATGGAGATGTGTGGGCTCATATGCTTCGGATGGCCTATCAGTATCATCCATATCAATGGCAGACAATCGGCAAGGAATTATCTCATATAGAAAACGCGTCATTAAAGGATGTAAAAGCATTTTTCTTCAAACATTACCGACCGGTAAATGCCATTTTGGTAGTAGCGGGAGATATTAACACAGACGATATAAAACGGTTAGCAGAAAAATGGTTTGGCGATATTCCGCCCGGAGAAAAATATATTCGAAATCTTCCGGACGAACCAAAGCAAACCGCTCCGAGAAAGAAGGAAGTAAAAGCGACAGTACCACTCGACGCATTATATAAGTGCTGGCATATGGAAGATCGGATGAGTAAGGGATATTATGTTGCCGACCTGATTACGGAAGTATTGGGAGGCGGAGGATCGAGTCGATTGTACCAGGCGTTGGTAAAAGAAAAAAAATTATTCAGCCATATTGAATGTCATCATTTTGGTTCCGTAGATGCCGGATTGCTTGCCATTGAAGGAAAACTGGTAAAGGGAGTGAAGATGGAGGCGGCAGATAAAGCGGTAGAAGCAGAACTGGAAAAATTATTGCAGGAAGGAATAAGCGAGAAGGAACTCACAAAAATTAAAAACAAAACAGAATCCGCCATTGCCTTCGAAGATATGAGTGTGATGACTCGGGCCAACAGTATTGCCTTTTATGAATTATTGGGTGATGCTACTTTATTCAATACCGACCGGGATAAATATTTTGCTATTACAAAGGATGATGTTTTGAATTATAGTCGTACCATTTTTGATCACAATAATTCCAATACCCTGTATTATTATGGAGACAATTAAGAACAGTGCAAAAAATTTGACCAATAGAAAAATAGCCCCGGCCATTAAGGAACCGGTTGAATTTGATATTAAATTACCAGCCTGCGAAAAGGCCACTCTTTCCAATGGAGTGGAAGTTTATTCCGTAAATATGGGAGCGGAAGAGGTGGTGATGATTAACTGGGTATTTAATGCGGGTAACTGGTACGAGGAAAAAAAGGCAGTGGCGTCGGCTACTAATTTTTTATTAAAGAATGGTACCACACAAAAAACAGCGTTTCAGTTAAATGAACATTTTGAATATTACGGTTCTTACCTTAGTCGCGCCTGTTATAGTGAACACGCCGAGATCACGCTTCATTGCTTGAATAAACATGCAGAAGTGTTATTACCGGTAGTAGCTGAAATGATTACAGAAGCTACTTATCCGGAGGAAGAACTGGCTATTTATAGTCAGAATTCGCAGCAACGATTAAAAGTGGGACTTCAAAAATGTGATTTTGTAGCGGGGCGGCTGATTGATGCTTGCCTGTTTGGAGAAAACCATCCTTACGGAACGTATAATAACCTGGAAGACTATTCGGCTTTACACCGCGATGACCTCGTTTCATTTTATGAGCGTTATTATAAAAAAGGACATTGTATCATTTTTGTAGCCGGTAAATTACCTCCCAACATATTGCAGCAATTAGAGAATAGTTTTGGGAAGTTAGCGCTCAAATCGCACCGCAATCATGAGCAGCAGGCAATTCATGCAGTACAGCCATCCATGCAGAAAAAGCATTTTGTCACAAATGACCCCAATGGTGTTCAGGCTGCTATCCGTATTGTACGGCCTTTTCCTAACCGGCACCATCCCGATTTTCAGAAAGTGATGGTACTGAATAATGTGTTTGGTGGTTTTTTTGGATCGAGGCTTTCGGCCAATATCCGCGAAGACAAAGGCTACACATATGGCATATACAGTTACCTGCTGAACCAGGTAAAGGAAAGTGGTTGGATGATAAGTACCGAAGCAGGACGGGAAGTGAGCCAGGCTACCATAGATGAAGTGTATAAAGAAATGGAATTATTGCGTAATGAACCGGTAGATAATGAAGAACTGCAAATGATCCGCAATTATATGATTGGAACAGTACTGGGCGATCTCGATGGCCCATTCCATGTGCTGGCACGATGGAAAAGTTTATTAATAAATGGACTGGACGAACAGTTTTTTAATAGAGGAATTGAAATTGTAAAAACAGTTACTGCGGAGGAACTGCAGCAGCTGGCCAATAAATACCTGCAGCCCGTAGAATTTTATGAACTGGTAGTGGTTTAATATGGAAGACTTAACTTTAAGGAAATAGTTGTATGAAAATTCTGATGCGTATTATAATAACATCGATCGTTGCTTTTGGATTATCAAAAATATTAAAAGGTATTCATGTCGATGATTTTTGGGCGGCGATCGTTCTCGCTGTAGTATTAGCCATATTAAATGGTATTCTGAAACCTATTCTCATAATTCTGACTTTCCCTATCACTATAGTAACCTTTGGCCTGTTTCTTTTTGTTATTAACGCCGCCATTATTTTAATAGCTGACAATTTGATGGATAGTTTTAAGGTAGATGGTTTCTGGTGGGCCCTTCTCTTCAGTCTCTTGTTATCTATTGTAACATCTATATTGTATAAAGAAGATACTGGTAAAGAAAAAGCAAATCGTTAATTGCCCGATTAACCCTTAGCTACTGGCCCGATTTAAATTAACTTTACAGCTGATTTATTATTCTGTTTATGCAATTTAATCGTCAAGAACTCTCCAACGACCAACTTTTAGAATTTTACCACAACCTATTGTGGCCTCGGATGATTGAAGAAAAAATGCTTGTCTTACTACGACAGGGGAAAATCAGCAAATGGTTTAGTGGTATTGGACAAGAAGCCATTTCGGTAGGGGCCACTATGGCGCTGCAGGAAGATGAATGGATTATGCCCCTGCATCGGAACCTGGGTGTTTTTACTTCGAGAAATATGCCGCTAAGCAAATTGTTTATGCAATGGCAGGGAGCTAAAGAAGGATATAGCAAAGGAAGAGAAAGAAGCTTTCATTTTGGAAGCCGCGAGCATCATATCTGTGGTATGATCTCTCATCTTGGTCCGCAGTTGGCTATTGCGGATGGAGTAGCATTAGCCTATAAGCTTCGCAAAGAAAATAAAGTATCCCTTGCTTTTACAGGAGATGGAGGCACCAGTGAAGGTGATTTTCATGAAGCGCTTAATACGGCTGCCGTGTGGGAGCTGCCAGTGATTTTCGTTATTGAGAATAATGGGTATGGATTGAGTACGCCCGTGAACGAACAGTATCGTTGCGATAGCCTGGTAGAGAAAGCTAAAGGCTATGGAATGGATGGCGTTAAAATCGATGGTAATAATATTCTAAGTGTTTACGATACTATTAAAGGGGTAAGAAAATATTGCGTAGAAAATCAAAAGCCCTACCTCATCGAATGTATGACTTTTCGCATGCGGGGACATGAGGAGGCAAGCGGTACCAAATATGTACCTAAGCATTTATTTGAAACATGGGAGCAGAAAGATCCGGTTATAAAATTCGAAGAGTTTCTAAGATTGGAGAATGTATTAACTGACACTGATATAGAAAATATCCGTACCAAATTCAAAGAAAAGATTGAAAGCGAACTCGTCATTGGATCCAATACCAGGTCTGTTGTGGCAGATATAGAAGAAGAGCTGGATGATGTATACAGCCCACCCAAACCCTCCCCAAGGGAGGGCTTGGCATCCGCACTTATCCTCACCGAAGAAAAGCAAAACGAAATTATGGCAACCGGCCGGAGCGATGATAAATCCTCCCTTCGGGGGGTAGGGGGGTTACGCCTCATTGATGGAATCAGCGAAGGGCTTAAGCAAAGTATGCAGCATCATTCTAACCTTATTTTGATGGGGCAGGATATTGCCGAATATGGAGGCGCGTTTAAAATAACAGATGGTTTTGTAAATGAATTTGGAAAAGAAAGGGTGAGAAACACACCACTTTGTGAAAGCGCAATTGTAGGGGCTGCATTGGGTCTTAGTTTGGAAGGATACAAAAGTGTAATGGAGATGCAGTTTGCCGATTTTGTAACGGTAGGCTTTAATCAAATTATAAATAATCTTGCGAAGATTCATTATCGATGGGGGCAAAATGCCGATGTCGTGATTCGCATGCCTACCGGGGGTGGAGTAGGAGCCGGTCCTTTTCACAGCCAGAGTAATGAAGCCTGGTTTGTACATACACCCGGATTAAAAGTAGTATATCCTTCCACTCCCATGGATGCAAAAGGATTATTGATTGCTGCTATTAATGATCCTAATCCTGTTTTATATTTTGAGCATAAAGCGTTATACCGGAGTATCAGCGGGCCGGTGCCAGACGATTATTATGAAATTGAAATAGGAAAAGCAAGGCATGTGCGCGAAGGAAATGAAATTTCTATTATTACCTACGGAGCCGGCGTACACTGGGCTGAAGAATATGCAACGGCGCATCCGGAAATTTCAATAGATATTCTCGACTTACGGACATTGCTGCCATTAGATTATACGGCCATTCGGACCGCTGTTTCCCGCACGGGTAAAGTGTTGTTATTGCATGAGGACACATTGGTAGGCGGAATTGGCGGGGAAATTGCCGCCTGGATATGTGAACATTGTTTTGAATTATTAGATGCCCCGGTATTGAGATGTGCATCAATAGATACTCCTATACCATTTAATATGGAACTGGAGAAGGTGTTTATGGCGAAGGCGAGGTTGGGTGGAGTGATAGAGAAATTATTGCATTATTAATTATTTCGAATTGACTCTTTTTTTTACATCTTAACCAAGAAATATATGGCTAAGAGCAAAAAAGAGAAAAGAGTCAAAGGGGGATCTTGAAGTTATAAGACTTACTTATTCTCCTTTCCTCTTTTGATCTCTTAGCTTAATTAGTAAACAAGCTATTTTATACTTTTCAAGAATACCAGGCTCATTGGCACCTGTTCCATCGAACGCGAAGATTCATCCTCAATAAAAAAATGTTTTACGCCGTATTTCTTTGCCACTTTCATGATATCGGCAATACCTACGTCACCGGCTCCAAGCACTACATTCGTTTCTACATCAGCATGGCCCAATTGATTCCCCTCTGTACCCGGTTTTCTATCTTTCAGGTGCATCAATAAAAAACGGTTCGGGTATTTTTTTAATAAAGCAACCGGGTCCTGCCCCGGATGTTTGATCCAGAATACATCCATTTCAAAGTTGGCATATTTCGCGTCGAGATTTTTTGCGAGATAATCAAATAGTGTTCCCTTCTCATAGGGGCGGAATTCATATCCATGGGGATGGTAACATAAAGAAAGTCCATTCGCTTTTAATTCCTTGCCCACTTCATTAAAAACGGTTATGGCTTTATTTACATCGTCGATGGTAAAATTATCTCCGGTATGGGGTATCCAGAAACAAACAACGTATTTAGCACCTAATGCTTTTGCCTCTTCCATTACAGCAGGCAGTCCTTTTTGGAGTTTTTCAAAATCGGCCCCGATACTGATCATTTTTAAATTGTTCTTATCTAATAGTTGTTTGTATTCTTCTATCGGTAAGCCATAGGTTCCTCCTCCTTCCAACTCTGTTATTCCCATTTTACTTATAGTCGAAAGCATGCCTGGTATGTCTTTGGGTATTTGATTACGAAAACTGTATAACTCCAGTCCGATGGTGGTTTGGCCGGAAAGGGCCAGCGTCAGCAGGCAGTAAGCAAGAATATTTACTATTTTCATATGATTTGTTTTATTATTTTAAAGGTAGGCAGATTACCGGTTTATAAGTACAGGTTTTGTAACTTAGGAGTTGCCGGGCCTGAACCTGGAGAAAATTTTGTTTGTTTTTCAATAAGTGATAGTTCCTGGTTGTAGCGTTTTTAAGTTAAGACCTTCAGCCATGATCATTATCCACGAAATTTTTCACCTGCCTGTTGGCCGCTTTCGTGAGTTTAAAACACAGATCGATGTAGTTATTCAAAATACCTATTGGTAAAACCTTCTGGAATAAGAATACGAATAGATTTTAGGACGAATAGGTTCGCCTCATTATTGGACCGCCCTATTTTATATTGACCGATTAAGCATTGGACCATCAAAAGAATTTGAAAGAACTGGCTGTCAAGATTTTTACAGCCGGATTAATATCCTGGTGAAAAAACCGTGTGGGAGATTCTTAAACAGGTAAAGTAATAGCGGCAAAATTTCACTTCTTTCTTTAAGATTCGCTCAACTTAAAATAATGTATATGAAAAGTAAAGTCTTCTTATTAGCAATGTTTTTAATCCTATTGGCTGGAGGTATGGTTATTGCCCAGAATTGGAGCCCGGAGCAATGCCTGAAGCTCAAAAACATTTCGTCGGTCCGGGTTTCACCCGACGGAAGTAAAGTGTTGTATACTGTCCGCGAGGCGTTGATGACTGACGACCGAAGTGAATATGTAAACCAGGTCTGGCTTTGCAATTTAGACGGCACTAATGCGGTTCAATTAACAAAGGGTGATAAAAATTCTTCTAACCCGAAGTGGAGCCCCGATGGCAAATGGATTGCATTTACCTCTTCCCGGGATAGTAAAACCAATTTATATCTGCTTCCGCTTAATGGTGGCGAAGCAGAGAAATTGACTGATGTAAAAACAAGTGTAGGGGACTATGACTGGAGCCACGATGGCAAAATGATTGCTTTTACGATGATAGATGCAGCAATGGATAAAGAAGAGAAAAATAAAAAAGCAAAGAACGACTGGTATTTTATGGATGAAGAAGTAAAGCAAAACAGACTTTACGTGTTGTGGTTAAATCAAAAAGATACCGCCGGGAAATATGTACAGAAAAAAATAACCAGGTCCACAGGATCCGGTGGAGAAAATTATAACGTAAATGCATTTGACTGGAGTGCCGATGGAAAGAGTATTGCCTTCAGCCACGGTAAATCCCCGGAGGTAAATGATAATATATACAGTGATATTTCTTTGATTGATATTGAAACAGGGAATCTAAAATCAATTGCCAACACACCTGCAGGGGAAACTAATCCGCAGTTTAGTCCTGATGGAAAATTACTTGTGTATTATTGTTCAGAAATGCCTCTTGATTGGTCCGGCCCCCGGCATGCAAAAATTTATTCTTTGACTGATGGCAAAACCTGGCGGCTGAAATCAACACCTGATGAGAACGGTGGCATACTTGGATGGACACCCGATGGGAAATATATTTTATGGACAGAAGCCAATAAGACTTTAAATAGTATTTACCAGCTTAGCGTTGACGGTACCTCTGTTAGGGAATGGAGTAAAGGAGCAACCGGATTGATAAATGCAGTTTCACTAAATTCATCCGGGACACAAATTGCTTTTACGTTACAAAATCCTTCCCAATTACCAGAGGCCTATATCAGCTCCGTGAATAATTATTCACCGGTAAAAGTTACCAGTCTCCATGCAGATTATGCCGGTAAACCTTTGCCAAAAACGGAAGTAATAAAATGGAAAGGGGCCGATGGAAAAGAAATAGAAGGATTGCTGACCTACCCTATGAATTATCAACCCGGTCAAAAAGTGCCTTTCATTTTAAATGTACATGGCGGACCAGCCGGTGTTTTTTCTCAGGCATGTGTAGCTGCCAACCAGGGCTCTTATCCTATTGCTGCCTTAGCTGAAATGGGATACGCCGTGTTGCGTCCGAATCCCCGGGGCTCTTCCGGCTATGGCACTGAATTCCGCACCGCCAACCGGGCCGATTGGGGTGGAAAAGATTATTTAGATATAATGGCCGGTGTTGATTATGTAATAAAAATGGGAGTGGCAGATGAAAATAAAATGGGAGTGATGGGTTGGAGTTATGGCGGTTTTATGAGCAGCTGGATTATAGGACATACCGATCGGTTCAAAGTGGCTTCTATCGGTGCACCGGTAGTTGACCTTGTTCACCAGAACCTTACAGATGATATTGAAGGATTTCTTCCTTCTTATTTCAAAGTGGACCCGTGGAATGACTGGAGTTTATATGACAAGCATTCACCCCTTCGCTTTGTTCAAAATGTAAAAACACCGGTGATGCTTCAACATGGGGAAGCCGATCAGCGGGTTCCATTCAGTAATTCGGTGATGTTTTATAATGCACTGCGCAGGAGAAATGTTCCGGTTCATTTATTAGCATTACCTCGTCAACCGCATGGACCAACCGAACCAAAAATGGTATTAAAGACTATGCAAACAAATGTAGAATGGTTTGCGAAATATTTGGGCGAGAAGAAAGCTTTTTGAGAAATGTAAAATCTTAAATATAAAACGCTCAATGTAAAGTTGTCTCACTGAAATCCTAATATGCTTAATTATGGCGTAAAGCCGGTTTTATATTTTACATTTATTAAACACCAATCCTTGGCTGCCGTCTTCGCCAGGCAAAAGACTGAAAGGTGAAGAATGCAGGCAGGGGAAGCCAGCAGACAGCGTGTAGAAATAAATACCGAATATGTATAAATTCTTTTTTTTATTAAGCTTGACGGGGTTTCTTTTCTCCTGCAGGAATAGGCCGGCGGTTGAAAAACAATCGGCATTATACGATTCCTTTTATCAACCAGCCGTGTTTACAGATCCAGCCAGGTTAGAAAAGATTAAAAAAGCTATTCCTGTAATTGATAGTCTCTATAAAGCAACGGCGGTAAAAAATCATTTCCCTGGACTGGCCTATGGAATTGTTGTAGATGGTAAACTGATACATACCGGTAATTACGGTTTTATTAATATCGAAAAAAAAATTCCCGTTACTTCCTCTTCTCTCTTCCGCATTGCTTCTATGAGCAAGAGTTTTACGGCGATGGCCATATTGAAATTACGCGATGATGGAAAACTGCGACTTGATGACCCTGCTTATTTTTACATTCCTGCTTTGAAAAAATTGAAGTATGCAACGGCTGATGCACCCGTTATTACGGTTCGTCATTTGCTTACGCACGGGGCGGGGTTTCCGGAAGATAATCCCTGGGGCGACCGGCAGCTGGCTGATACAGATAAGGAATTAATTGAGCTGATTGAAAAACAAGTTTCTTTTTCCAATCCTCCAGATGTGGTCTTTGAATATAGTAATCTTGGATTTGCCCTGTTGGGTAGGATAATAACGGAAGTTTCGGGAATACCTTATCAGCAATACATTAAAGAAAATATCTGGCAACCATTAGGTATGAAATCATCGGAATGGGAATATGGTAATGTGGCGCCCGAAAAACTGGCTCATGGGTACCGGTGGCTCAACGAAAAGTGGAACGAGGAAACTTTGTTACACGATACAAAAGATGGTTCATGGGGTGCCATGGGTGGAATGATTACTTCTATTGATGAATTTGCTCATTATATGGATTTACATATGTCGGCATGGC
Source organism: Chitinophagaceae bacterium (assembly GCA_031360425.1). GTDB lineage: Bacteria > Bacteroidota > Bacteroidia > Chitinophagales > Chitinophagaceae > Endoryza. The sequence continues at coordinate 122,108 of JANMBO010000061.1, forward strand.
CTCCCTCTAATATGCCAGATAATGGTCCGGTAAAAAGAAGTTCAATACGGGAAATGCATCATCCCTGGCGGTTCAATGGGCTTAATCCCGATTATAAATATACTGATGGACGAAATTGCGCGGTTGCTTCCGCTTATTGTTATGGGTTGGGTTGGCTGCGCGATTGCGATGGCAGAGTATATATCGCGCACAGTGGTGGGTTACCCGGTTTTGGCAGCCAGTGGCGCATCATGCCCGATTATGGAATCGGAGTGGTGGCATTTGCCAATCGCACCTATGCGGGAGTGGGTGGGGTAAATATGCAGGTACTCGATACTATAATAAAATTGGCCCAACTACAACCAAGGACATTACCCGGTTCGCGAATTTTGGAACAAAGAAAAAATGAATTGGTGAAATTATTGCCTGATTGGACTACTGCTGAGCAAAGCGGAATCTTTGCCGAAAATTTTTTCCCAGACTATCCCATCGACACGCTTAAAAAATATGCACGCGATTTGTATAATAAGGCTGGAAAAATAATTTCTGTAAAAGAAATGCAAGCAGAAAACCAGTTACGCGGTTCTTTTATCGTGGAAGGCGAGAAAACCAATATTGAAATATATTTTACGCTTTCACCGGAAAATCCGGCATTGATCCAGGAATATCATATACGGGAGGTTCCGAAACAATAAGCATACATTTAAGGACGAAAAGGTATAAACCCGACTTGTATATAATATGAATTTATTGCAGCCAGGGTTAATCAGAAAGTTTCCCCAAACATATACGCTTATGAAAGTTTTTTTTGGTTTCCTGTTCTTCTTATTGGTTCCTATTCTGTTTTTGGGAGTAAACAATCCAGGCAAAAGTTCTTCTGACCAAATAAGCCTCGAGAATAACCCTACAGCGAATAACTCTTCAGTTCCATTCTACCGGGAAATAATCAGTTGCGCACCCAGCGAGGAGAGCAGGATTGGGGAGGAAGCATTTGTTGATCCAATGGAAATGCTGCCAAAAATTAAACAGTATTTCCCAACACCTCCTTCAATGGAAGAAATTTTTTCAAATGATAATAAACGGACTGCCGGTATATTACAAAAGGCCCGCCTGCCGGAGGGGCAGGGTATTCTTACCGTGAATCTGGAAGCAAGAGATGGTATTTGGTTTCCCGAATCTCATGAAGGCAAAGGCATCCATGTATTTGCTTTTGCAGAAAAAGGAAAGCCATTACAAATACCCGGCCCTTTAATTCGTGTAAAAGAAGGAACCAATATAAATGCCAGTGTTCACAACACCCTTGATGCTCCATTGGTGATACATGGATTTTGTTCAAGACCGGCACAAGCCGAAGACAGCATTACCATTGCCCCCGGGGAAACTTATAATACTTCTTTTAAGGCAGGAGCTGCCGGAACCTATTTTTACCGGGCTTCTGCCAGTGATTCATTAGATGAGGGACTGCCTTATTTTACCGACAGCCAATTGTACGGCGGATTCATCGTTGATCCGGCGAATCAAAAACCTGTTGCGGCAGAAAGAATAATTATGATCGGTATCTGGAACGATACATTGAATGGTGTTGCTGGTGGCGGCGAGGAACTTGTCCTCAATGGAATGACCTGGCCTTATACGGAACGATTAACTTACCGGCAGGGACAGGAAGTAAACTGGAAAGTGATCAACGTTAGTAATCAACCACACCCCATGCACCTGCATGGCTTCTTTTTTAATGTAACAAGTAAAGGAAATTTGCACCAAAACACTTTTTATGGGAAACAAAATATACGAAAAGAGGTTACAGAATTACTAGAGCCCGGAGAAACGATTTCTATGCAATGGGTACCGGAAAGGCCGGGCAGTTGGTTGTTTCATTGTCATACACTGGTTCATATAACGGCGGGATCATTTCTTCGGAAAGTGCCTGCCATGGAGGAAATGGACCAGAAAGATCTTACCGCGCATGTTCGGGATGGTATGGGCGGCCTCATTATGGGCATTCATGTTTTGCCATCCGGTAATGAAATAAATAATCCGGAAAATAAAAAAGTAAAAGAAAGAGCTTTAACTCTAATCATAAAAGAAAAACCAAACTGGTATGATAGCTTTATGGGGAACGGATTTATATTATTAGAGGGCAACCAGGTTTCTGATGAAAAGGTAAGTGTTCCAGGTCCACCAATAATTCTGAACCGGGATGAACCGGTAACCATAAAAGTCATTAATAAATTAAAAGAAGCAACGACCATGCACTGGCATGGACTCGAAATCGAAAGTTACTTTGATGGGGTTTCGGGTTGGGGCAACAAAGGAAAACGGCTTGCACCCATGATTCAACCGGGAGATTCTTTTGTGGTCCACATAACACCCCCGCGGTCGGGAACGTACATATATCATACGCATATGCACAATGACCAATTACTGAAAGGCATGTATGGGGCCATGATTGTAAAAGAACCGAATGTAAAATATGATACAGAAAAAAATAAGATTTTCCTGATTGGCCAGGGAGGTCAGGACGTAGAGGATCGGATATTTTTCATAAATGGCAAAAGAGAAAAGGATACTTTGTTTTTGAAAGCTCGAAAAAGTTACCAGTTCCGGGTGATAAATATTACCGCATTGGGGCCCCGGTTTAATGTTTCTCTATTGCATAATGGATTGCCTGTTACCTGGCGAATAGTAGCGAAGGACGGAGCTGACCTGCCACCTAACCAACGAGTAATAAAACAGGCTTCTATTCAAAAAATTTCTATTGGGGAGACGATTGATTTTGAGTTTGTGCCCGGAGAAGAAGGGGATTATCTTTTTGAAGTTCGTGGAGGGACCGGAAAATTATTTGTCACAAAGGTTATAAGGGTATCTGCAAAATCCTGATAAAATGTTTTGAAGTAACATCATTGATCATTTTTCAGAATGGCCTCCATCCTTTTAATAAGTTGATCAACCTTTTCATGAGCGTTATTATTGAGAAGGATTATCGTTTTCCCTTTATCTAAGTAGCGGATGATCTCTGTTTTATAACCCGGGTTATCTCCTGTGTGATATACGATTTTTCCCCATGCAGAATCTGCTTTCAGCATCCAACCAAAACCATAATCAGAGAAACTGCCATCATTTAGTTTCATTGGAGAAAAGGCTTCCTGCAAACTAGGTTGAGTTACTAGCGTATTGGTATACAAAGCCTGGTCCCATCTTAATAAATCAGTTGCTGTTGAACTTACGCGGCCGGGCCCTTTCCGGTTGCCCAGCCAAATGGTATAATCGGAAGAAGGAAATGAATCGGCCCGGATATATTGATTTCTTTCTTTTACATATATATGACCAATAGCGAAATTTTTGATGGAGGCTTTTTCTGCCAACGTTCTTATATCGGTACTTTTCATTTTTAATGGATAGAAAATCCATTGACGGCAGAGTTCAATAAAATCTTTCCCACTTGCTTTTTCTGCGATACTGGCCAGTAACAGATAGCCGGTGTTACTGTATTCATATTTTGCACCCGGCTCAAATAGTTTTGGGGGCGCATACTTATTAATGTATTCGATACAATCATTATTGCCGGCTACTCTTGACTTATCCCAATACTTATCCATGATTGCCTGGTAATCGGGGAGGCCGCTGCTGTGCGTAAGCAAATTCCGGATGCTGATTCCTTTGTAAGGTATTTCGAGATATTTCTCCACTAAATCATCATAGGTAAGTTTACCTTTTTCTTTCAGCATCATGATGATCATGGCCGTAAACTGTTTGGAAACAGAGGCCAGTTCAAAAATATCGTCTTCATGTAAAGCAGAATGATTAGCGAATTCACGATAACCTACTGCTTTTTGGTAAACCGGTTTTCCGTTCTCCGCCACCAACACGACGCCGCTAAAATCTTTTTGGGATGCTAATAAGCTGTCGAGCTGCTTCTGTTGAGCGGCAGAAGCGAGTGGTATGAATAAAAGGATTAACCAGCGTATCTTAATAAGACTCATTTTCCTTTCACTGCTTCCCATGATTCTATGGATTTATCCCGGCGTACCCTGCTATAGGAGAGTTTTATTGAACCAGGTTCCTGTATGATGAATTGATACTTATTATTTCTCCCATAATCTTCAAACGTGTTATTGCCTGAATATTCCAGCGGATAACCTCCGTTAATACTGCTTCCATCTTTAATCCAGAGCATTCCGTCTTTCTTATATAATTCTTCCGACTTCTTATTGTCATTTGTATAAGTATATACTCCCACCAGGCGATCAATCACTCCCACATCGGCGGGTAATTTTTCCATCATGGTTACATTAAATGAAACCGTTTTCTCCCCGTCGGGGCCATTTATAATATCGAGGATTCTTCTTTTGGCGGCGGGTGATGAAGAGGAGGAATCTTTGGAAAGATTGGGATCACCCGTAAAATACAATTGGGTAATCAGGCTCTGGTAGCCGGCCGCTGAAATCAGTAAATGATAATGTGCCGGGCGAACGTTCCCATTTCCCACATCGTAGGGTACCGGAATAATTGTTTTGAAACTGTAATTTCCCTTATCATCACAATAGGTTTTTGCGCGGTATTTGAAGTCTGGAGAATCATTGTCGTACACCCCTTTGGCATCGCAATGCCATAATTCAATACAGGCATTCTTCAACGGAGTTTTGCAATCCTTGTGCTTTATTTGCCCGCTTAATACTACCAACTGGCCAGCCGCATCCTTAATCCGCATATCAGAACGAACCGGCGCATTGGGTCTGTAAAAAGGACCCAGGATATCCGTGGTCGTTTCGCAATCCCCTTCATAATTAGTACCATTAAAACGTATAAAACCGGCTGTGCTGACGGCCACGGCACCCAGTACGGCCTCTTTAAGAAAAATTCTACGCCTCATAAAAATAATTTAGTGATGATGAATTTTTTAATGCAAGGGGACGCTTGCAAAAAGATTATTGCGAAAGCATTACTGAATATACAACTATGTAATAATATTTGACATTCTTTTTTGACCAGGGGGATGCGATAGGCAGACTTTAGGAGGTGAGTTTCTGATGAGAGAAAGCGGTATTCACCAGGCCTACCGATAATAGGAATAAAAAAGCCACCAGAGGGTGGCTTTTAAGAATGAGTAAGATACTGTTAACGCCTTATCTTTTCGGGCGACCAGACAAAGCAGCGATCCTGATTTGGGTGGTGATGTATTTGCCTTTCATGACTAATTATTTTATGATTAATGGTTTAATTTTTCATTTTCATCGCACATATAAATAAGACGCAGGAAAATAAATTAGGTTACACGGGGAAATAAAACCCTGGCATTTTGGTAATCATTGCCACGAAGGCACGAAATGGTTAATTGATTTATAATAATACTTATTATATTTTCGGGATATTTCCTCAAAAAATTAGGGAAAAAAACAAAATACCAATGTGTTTTCACATGTTTAAGGATATCAGGCAGCACTAATTTTATACATGAATTATCCTGTACGGCTTGCTGATTTTCCTTTTCAGGAAGAGTCAAGCCAAATTATTGGAATTGGCATTGAAATTCAAAAGGAACTGGGTTCTGGTTTTCTCGAAATTGTTTACAAAGATGCTTTTGAATATGAACTAGGAATGGGGAAGATACAATACGAACGAGAGAAAGAATATGTAATCCATTATAAAAACATCGTTTTGCGGCATCATTTTTATGCTGATTTTGTAGTTTTTGATAAGATCATACTCGAATTGAAAGCCAAAAGTGCCATTGCAGATGAAGACTATGCTCAAACCATTAATTATTTAAAGTGTTCGGGTTGCCGGCTTGGATTAATACTAAATTTTGGAAAGACAAAAATGGATATCAAAAGAGTTATCCTATAATCCTTTGTGACTTCGTGGCATTCCTTTAAACAAGAGAAAGGGAGAATTACCATTTCAATAGATAACCCTTCTTAAATGAGTTATACCATAATCTTTCGTGCCTTCATGGCATTTCTTTAATCAAGAAAGTGGAAGAGTTTCCTTTTCAAGGGATAACCTCCTTCTTAAAAGAATCATCAAAAGAGTCTTACATTAATCCTTCGTGTCTTCGTTGCATTCCTATAAACAAGCGAATTGTAGAGTTACTATTTCATAAGATAACACACTTCCGAAAAGAACTATTAAAAGAGTCTTACATTAATCCTTCGTGTCTTCGTGGCATTCCTTTAAACAAGCGAATTGTAGAGTTGCCATTATAAAAGTTAAGTCCCTTCTAAAAAACACTTCCTTTATTGGTGGAAATTCAGGATAGATTAGACAAGGTGCAGCCATTCTTATTTGTTGACTCCCGGCCCATACAATGCCTTTCCACTTTTTATCCCCGTGTGCTGTCCATTTTCCAATACCAACTGTCCGTTTACGAGTATAAATTTAAATCCAATGGAATACTGATGTGGGTTTTCATACGTTGCCTTATCACTTACTTCTTTTTCATCAAACAATACAATGTCTGCTGCCATTCCTTCTTTTAATAACCCCCGATCTGGTAAATGAAATTTTTGCGCAGCCAAAGAAGTCATTCTTCTGATGGCTTCTTCCAAAGAAATTATTTTTTCTTCTCGTACATATTTACCCAAAATCCTTGCATTGGTTCCATAAGCGCGGGGGTGCGGCATACTTCGCCCGGGAAGGGGAACCCCTGCATCAGCTCCTACCATATTAAACGGATATTTCATTATGTATTTCACATCTTCTTCATTCATGGTATGATAAATCATTTGGGCGCCTCCCTTTCCTATCATATCTAATATAGTTTCTGCTTCTTCTTTTGCTTTGGCTTTTCGGCCCATAAGCTTATTAATATCCGAAATACTTTTTCCGTTGTATGTGCTGTCGGCTGCATAATTAGCCACTACTGCGAAGCGGTAGTCCTTAAATCTGTAACGGTTAATTTCAGCCAGCATTTCCGCAATTATTTTCTTTCGTAGATCTGTATTATTTATTCTTGCATTGATGGAATCCTGGGTGCCGGCGATTGCCCAGCCCGGTAAACGTACTCCCAGGTTGGTGCTGCTGGCCGTATAAGGGTATTGATCTATAGTTACATCCAAACCTTCTTTTCTGGCTGCTTCAATTTGAGCTATAGTCTCTCTGGATCGCCCCCAGTTCGATTTACCACCCACTTTAAAATGAGAAATCTGTACGGGTATATTGGCCTGCCTTCCAATATTAATTGCTTCTTCGACTGCTTGTGTTACGCTGCTTTCTTCATTACGAATATGAGAAGCATACAGGCCATTGTATTTAGCAGCTGCTTTTGCCAGGCCAATTACTTCATCTGTTGTTGCATAAGTGCCGGGTACATATATTAACCCGGTAGATAATCCTACAGCGCCATCTTTCATGCATTGTTCTACCAATGCTTCCATTTTAAATTGTTCTTCAGTACTAGGCTGACGATTATCTCTTCCCATAATGGTAGCCCTTACTGTATTGTGACCAATCAGGGTAGCTACATTTATAGACGACCCTGCACTGTCTAATCGCTTAAAGAAAAGGGGAATGTCTACTTCCGATCCACCACAGTTTCCGGTAATAACGGTAGTAACGCCATCATATATATAATTATCTGCAGTCGGCCGGGTAAGAATACCCGTTTCAACATGCCCATGCACATCAATAAACCCCGGGGCCACAATCAATCCTTTTGCTTCTATGCTTTTTGCCGCAGTAGCAGTGCCTAATTTTCCAATGCTAATTATTTTTCCATCTTTCACGGCTATGTCGCCATAATACCAGCTATTACCCGTTCCATCAATGATTTTTCCATTCCGGATAATAATATCACAGGATGGCTGGCCTTGTAAAATCTGCGAATGCAGGATAATCAGTAATAGAATTTTTCTCATAATAATAAATGCGTAATTAATCCAAAAAAGATTTTATAAATGCGGGAGCCGTTCTTTTTTTAGTGACTTGCTCGTAGGCATAGGCAATACTGATTAATTGCGGTTCGGTATACGCTCCACTAAAGAAAGAAAGCCCCACCGGTAAATTATAGCACATTCCGCAGGGTAACGAAATATGCGGGTAGCCCGACATGGCTGCGGGCTGTGTCAGGAAATCATTGCCCCAGCGATCACCATACACTACATCAATACTGCAGGCCGGTCCCATAGTGATGCCTGCAATAGCATCCAGTTTATGTTTGGCAATTACGGCATCTATTATTTTACGGCAAGCATCCCGACCTTTGCTCAGCGCTTCTGTATATTCTTTGCTTTGCAGCCCGGTTTTCTTTTCACTCAGTTCCAGTTGCTCCTGTTTAAAATAAGGCATTGCTTTTTCCTCGTTGCTTTTGTTGAATTCAATTACGTCTTTTAATGATTTTATTTTGTGATTAGCGTTTGCCAGGTAGTTATTCACTCCCGCCTTAAACTCCTGTTGCATGATTTCAATCTCGAATTTCCCCAATTTATCTATTTTAGAAGCATATTCAATTTCTATGATATTGGCTCCCTGTTTTTTCAATACTTCAATCGCTTCATCGAGTAATGCATTCAGGTGATGATTGATACTTTTCTTTGAACGGTCGATACCAATATTCTTTCCTTTTAATCCGGCTGCATCCAGGAACTTCGTATAATCGGGATGTGTTTTTCCATGACTGGTTGCAGTAACAGCATCTTCATTATCTTCCCCGGTTAAGGCACTCAATAAAATAACCGCATCCTTCACTGTTCTGGCCAGGGGGCCAGCTGTGTCTTGTGTGGAAGAAATAGGAATAATACCGGAACGACTTAATAAGCCAACGGTGGGTTTAATACCCACAAGTCCATTTACCGATGCAGGACAAGTAATGGATCCATCTGTTTCGGTACCGATCGCTACTACGCAAAGATTTGCCGCTATCGCTACACCCGATCCCGAACTTGAACCACAAGGGTTATGGTCTAAAATATAGGGACACTTTGTTTGTCCGCCGCGGCTGCTCCAGCCTGAACAAGAACTGGTGGAACGGAAATTAGCCCATTCACTCAAATTCGTTTTGCCGAGCAGCACGGCCCCTGCTTCACGGAGTTTACCAACGATAAACGCATCTTTTTTAGCGATATTCCCTTCCAAAGCCAACGCACCCGCTGTAGTTTGCATTTTATCAGCTGTATCAATATTATCTTTTATCAATACCGGAATTCCATGAAGAGGGCCGCGAACTTTTCCGTTTTTTCTTTCAGCATCCATCGCTTCGGCTATGGATAAAGCATCAGGGTTAATTTCAATGATAGCATTCAGGCGGGGGCCCGCCTTATCAATCTGTTGAATTCGGTCGAGGTATAATTGGGTAACAGCTTTTGAAGTGTATGTACCTGACTTCATTTTTTCTTGCAGTGAATCGATAGTGATCTCATTTAATGCGAAATCTACGGATTCAGTTACAGGGGTTTCTTTTACTGTAACCGGAGTATTATTATTGCACGCAGCGAATCCCATAGCGGTAACAGAAATTCCGGCTGCCGAACTATTTTTCAGAAAGTTTCTACGATTCATATTACTGTGTTTAATATTAAGGATTAAAATTATTCTCCGGGATGGTAAGTCTTTTCTGCGTGCTTCAGCACATCCTCTTTATAAAACAGCACCTCTTTAAATAGTCCTTTGCTGTACATAGTTCCCTGGTCAAAAAAATGTTTCGATTTGGGATCGCCGCTTTCCCCCCCGGCTAATAAAGATTTTGCTTTAATCTTTTTCCCGAATTCTACCGCGCAGATAAAACTATTGCCATTAGCACCATATCTTTTTTGTGTGCCAGGATAGGTATTACTGGTATAAGAAGGCAGCATACCCCAGGTAGAAGATACAAAGCCAACAGGTATACTTTCTTTCTGATCATCAAACTTATTATCGATTTCGCCGGAGATTCGTTGAAGCCGGTTGATAGTTCCCCAGGCCAATTGCCAGCGTCCGAATCTTTTTTCAAGATTTTGGATGGTGACCAATAGCGGGTCAATAATCTCTTTGGTAGAAGCATGTTCAGCAAAATGTTTTGCTTTATCCACCTGGCCCGCTTCTTCATCAGCAATAATCTTTGTACGGAATATAGCTGGTAAGATCCGTTGTCCCCATTCAACTGCCAGGGTGGTGGCGATTGAATTTTCTCCGCAGCGGTAATCCCAGTTTTTAAGCACACTTACCGGGCCTGCCAGGTAAGCATATAATGTATCGGATGGATGGATGTTTTTTTCAAATGATTGTACCAACGCGGGTACCAGTACTTCAAACGCAGTTAAGTAAGTGTCATAACCCGCTTTGATTACTTTATCGATTGTATACAATTTTTCAGCACCTAATACTCTCACTGCATTTAATCCCCTGAAATTTTCCTCATCAGGCGCCATGTATTTCGGAAAGTTTTTACGCTGTGGGCTATAAGAACCTGCCACGGTAAAAGGAGTAGAATTACAATTTTGTATCCAGCCATTTTCAGGGTTATAGATATGAACGGTTTCATCCACTTGGTGAAGGCCTTTCCAGTCTGTTGCCGGGTTTGTTCCATCTACTGGCTTTGTCCAATCGAATGAAGGATCTCGTATCGGAATGCGGTTACCGTGCCAATAGGCAATATTTCCATCCCCATCGGCATATACTGTATTGTTGGAAATATTTCCATTCAAGGCCATCGTCTTTTTAAAATCTTCAAATCCGCTGGCTTTTGTTCTTTGCCAGCATTGAACAAGACCGTTATAAATTCTGTTATCGGCCCGCAGGCTGAGAAAATCGCCATTGCGTTTGGCCATTACAGGCCCGTGCCGGGTAAAGAGTGCATTGATAGTTATGGACCTGGTTCCACTAATTGTTTTATACTGGAGGGAGATCTTTTTTTCAATCAAAGGTTCTTGCTTATGATCGTATTCATACACCCACTGATTTTTTTGTTTACTGATTTTTTCAATATACGTATCGGCCGCATCCACGGCGCTGCTCGTATGCATCCATCCGCAATGCTCATTAAATCCCTGGTAAACGAAGAACTGTCCCCAGGTAACGGCGCCATACGCATTCAATCCTTCTTCACTCACCATATGTACTTCCGGACGGAAATAAAAAGTTACATGTGGGTTAATATATAAAATAGCATTTCCTGATTCAGTGATCTTCGGTGCAAAAGCAAAACCATTGGATCCGGTGAGTTTTTCTTCCAATATATTTTTTGAAATGGAAGAAGGCATACCCGCCGCCAGCGGACCGTTACTTTTGCCATAAAGGTTGGCGAGGTCAAAAGATGTAAGGTCCGCCGTGTTGATAGCGCCAATGCTGCCATCCGTCCATAATAACGGGTAATAGGGTTGAAACCGGGTTAATAAAGCTGGTTTTACCTGGGGGTTTTTATAGAGATAATAATTAATACCGTCTGCAAATGCATTACATAGTTTTTTTAACCAGGCAGGTGCTTTCCTATAGTCTGCTTCAGCAGCGGCGGTATCAATGATCATTCGCATAAGCAAATCATCATACACCGCAGTACTTCCTTTTAGTTCCGCGGTGCGACCGAGTTTTTCAATATAGTTTAATTCCACTCTTTTAAAATCATCCTCGCATTGGGCATAGAGTAATCCGAAAACGGCATCAGCATCTGTTTTGCCATAGATATGCGGGATGCCCCAGTTGTCGCGGATAATTGAAATTTGCTGAGCCTGTTTTTGCCATCGGACGATTTCTTTAGAAGTAAAATTTTGAGCCAGTAATTGTAAAGGAAGAAGCAGGAAGAGAATGGTTTTCTTCATGATAGTTTTTTTTATAACAGCGAGCTTTTTTTTAAGCAGGTAAACCAAGTTACTTAATTCGGATATAATTGCGGAAAAGTTCCAAAAATACGCTGGGGTACCCGGAATGCTATTTTTAATTCAATACAAAGACAAGGGGAGGGACCAAACTGAGGAAAATATTTCTCATCCCCCAATCCTAAAAATGGATCATTTGTTAATTTAAACCTTTTGAAAACTTCCGGCACGGTATTGTAAGGGATATAGGCGGTAACAGATCATCTAACAATAAAAATATTATTTTATGCAAAAGAAGGCTATGGGTATGCTGCTTGCCGCCGCCGCCGCGTACGGTTATTATCGGTATTCAAAAATGACTCCAGAAGAAAAGAAAAACATGATGGAGAAAGGTAAACAATTACTAAATGAAAATTTTAGTGGAATTGGTGATTTCTTTGGTAAAAAAGCTAAGACTAATTCGGCAACCAGTAATGCGAATTGATATGGCATGCCAATTTAATTTTCCAGTGAGGAGTTGCCGATGCAACTCCTTATTTTTTTTATCCCTGTTATATTTATTGCCGGTCGATAGTAATTGTGCCGGATACCTCCATAATTCCTGTTCCTTTCATGGAGGAATGAAAACAGGATTTTCGCATTAAACCAATAATGAAGGTTATGGTAAGTAGTTTATCCTATTCTGGAATTATCCTGTTATTTTTTGTTGGATGATTTGAAATAATAATAGAGAGGAAGGCCACTAAATACCATTAACAAACCCAATAATGATTGCTGCGGTTGGACCTTTATGGTGTTAATCACCAGCACCAATGAAAATAGTATAAGAATTATGGGAGTAAATGGATAACCGACTACTTTGGTTGTAATCAATCCTTTTCTTTTCATCCGGATCAGCCCCCAGGCGATGGCTCCAAAAAAAAGAAACCCGGTAAAAATTACGAGATTGGTTAGCAGGTCAAAGGTTCCGGAAAGGACCAGTATGCTACTCCAGATACAGGAATATAACAAAGAGATATACGGAGTTCGGAAACGAGGATGCACATAACTGGCTTTTTTAAAGAAGGAACCTTCCTGTGCCATCCGGTAATATAATCGGGGATACACCATAATGCAGGCGTTCACCGCGCCAAATGTACAAATCATGATAAGCAGGGAGATAATTATAGTTCCGGTATCTCCCATTATAACGCCCGCTACTTTTGCAGCGGCCACCTCGTTTTCACCAATGGCGGCAAGAACGTACATAGGTAACACCTGCATGTAGGCGTAATTAACCAGGATATATAATGTCATTGCTATTAATACGCCACCCGTTATTGCAAGTGGCACATTTTTTTGTGGATTTTTAATTTCACCGGTGATATACGTGATATTGGCCCAGCCATCGTAGGCCCATAACGCACTGAGCAGGGCACCGAATAAGGCGCTGAATAAGGCAATACCCGATGGCATACTGATATTTTGTACCGTGCTGTTTTCACCTGAAGGATGCGTGTATAAAAGCCCCATTACAATAAGCAAAGCGATTCCGCAAATTTTTGCAGCCGTTACTACATTATTCAATACACTGCCATTTTTCACCCCGCGGTAATTGATCCAGTTAAGTAAAACGATTGTTAAGATGGCAAGGAGTTTAATCCCTGAACTGGCAAATGGAAAGATAAAATTTCCGATTGATAAGTCTTTGAGTGTATGCAGTGGTTCGGGAAGAGGAAATAAGGTGTTTACAGATTGCGCAAATACAAATGCAAGGGCAGCAATGGCCCCGCTGCCACCAATAGTGAACATCATCCAACCAAAAAGGAATGCGAAGAATTTCCCATAAATGAGCCGCAGGTATTCATAAACGCCACCCGACTGTGTTGTCATACTTGCGAGGCCTGCATAAGTAAAAGCGCCCAATAAAGTAACAATACCGGCTATCACCCAGGCCAGCAATATCCAGGGCTCGCTCATGAGCGATTGGGACATGGGTGCGATCTTTTTAAACGTACCTGATCCGATCATAATGCCGGCTACCAATAAAATACCAGTAGGCAAACCCAATACCCTGTTCAATGGAATCTTGGATCGGTCAGTGGGCCTTGGTGTTTCTGACATTTGGTTACTTTATTTTTCAATGAATTGTTACTGGCCATTCGCTTTAAGAAGCCGGATGAAATTTCCTCCCAGAATTTTTTTTATATCTTTTTTGCTGTATCCTCTTTTGAATAACTCCTCCGTTATCAATGGGAAATTCGTTACATCATCTAATGGCCGGGGTGAGGAATTGATACCATCGAAATCGGAACCCAATCCTACATGATCCACTCCAATTAATTGTACCATATGATCGAGGTGATCGATTAGCATGGACAAAGGCGGCCGCATGGAAGCGACTTCAACTGAATATTTTTCAAATAAATAGTTATCTGCAAAAAAAGGATCAGTGACTGTTTTTAACAGCGAATCCCTTTCTGCTTTGTGTGATATATTGAATTCTCCTGCACGCCTGAAAAAAGTACTGTCTACAAATCCCGAAAAGAAATTAAGATGAATAACGCCTCCATTTTTTCCGATTGCTTTTATTTGATCGTCCTTCAGGTTACGAAATACCGGGCACAACGCGTAAGCACAACTATGAGAAACCAATACTGGTTTGGTAGTGGTATTAATGGCATCCCAAAAAGTTTGCTCGCCCACATGACTAAGATCGACCAGCATACCCAGCTCATTCATGCGCCGCACCACCTGTTTCCCAAAATCGCTAAGTCCTTTTTTTTGAATAGAAGTCATTGGCTCCCCCTCCTTCGGAGGGGGTTGGGGGGAGGCCTCATCCATAGCCGAACTGGCCCAGGGAGTGGAATTATTCCAGGTAAGTGTCATATATCGAACGCCCCTTTTATATAAAGCACCGAGTTTGCTCAAGTCATTTTCTATCATATGACCGCCCTCTACTCCCATCATGGCGCCTAATTTTTTTTGTTTGACGGCTTTGGCAAGGTCCGCGCTATTATATACCATCATCATTTTGTCGGGGTTCCGGTTGGTCCATGCATATACCGAATCGATTTGTCGGTTAGCCATGACATAAGGTTCTTTCACCACCCCATCGCACCAGATGGAAAAGACTTGTATATCTACACCTCCTTCTTTAAAACGATTCAGATCCGAATGGGTTTTGCCTTTGAGGTCCTGGTCCAGCCCTACTTTCTTTTCGATGGAAGCCGTGGGAAAATCATTATGTGTATCTATCAGGGTTGCCTGGTAATGAATTTTTTTATAGGCCTGCGAAAAAACAGCCGCGGAAAAAAATAAGAGGAAAAACGGTAAAACGACAAACTTTCTCATGAGCATTTGTTGGGGAAATGAATTAGTTTCTTAAATGTAGGAA
>JANMBO010000096.1:0-41075 GCA_031360425.1 Chitinophagaceae bacterium
TCCCGCTGTTGAATAGCGATATCATGGACCGGTACCGATTTCGGCAATCCGGCGCTCCATAGCATGAAACTATTCCCTGCATTAATACTAACATAAAGGCCCCCGTCACTTCCCACATATAATATACTATCGTATTGGGGATCTTCTCTTACTACATTCAGCGGTTCAAATGCCAGATCTTTTCCCAGTGCTTTCCAGTGCTCGCCATAATCTTCGCTTACAAACAGGTAAGGAAGAAAATGATCATTACGGTATCCATTGAGGGTAACATATACTCTCCCTTCCTTGTGCTGGGAAGCAGTGATATGACTCACCCACAACCCGGGTGGCAATGGCTGACTTATTTTTTTCCAGGTATAGCCGCCGTCTTTTGAAATATGAAGATTGCCGTCATCCGATCCGGCATACAGCAAACCAAATTTCAGCGGCGATTCGGTAAGAGCACTTAAGGTTCCAAAAGGAACATCTCCTTCTTTTTTCCCATTGGTAAGATCGCCACTTAATGTCTCCAGGTTATCTCCCTTGTTCAGGGAGCGGTGAAACTTATTGGTACCATAATAAAAAACATCCTGGTTGTGTTTGCTGAGTACAATGGGTGTTTCCCAATTAAAACGGAGTGGTTGTTCCCCTAAATCATGTGCGGGGCGTATGGGTTTACGATCACTGCGGGTAAGACGGTTCAACCGAAAATAATTACCGAACTGCGAGCCGGCATAGGTAGTGGTATTGTCGCGGGTATCCACCTGTACCTGCATTCCGTCACCACCCACCAGTGATTTATAGTCGTACTCACCGTTATCAATCCATCCGATATCTTCTTTATGGTTAGAAGGACCATACCATACATTATTATCCTGCAGGCCCCCATAAACGTTATACGGTTTTGCCTCGTCGGTAGTTACCGAATAATATTGTCCCACCGGAGGGGTATTGCATTTGAACCAATGGGCACCATCATCGTAGGTAATATTGGCGCCGCCATCGTTCCCATTAATTATATGCGAATCTTTTTTGGGATTGATCCAGATAGCGTGATGATCTCCATGCACATTGCCTTTATCAATATTCTTAAATGTTTTGCCTCCATCGGTGGAGAGCAGTAAGGGTACGCCAAATATTATTACCTTGTTTTCATTATAGGGAGATACGTATATCTTCCCAAAATAATAGCCATAAGTAGCATAAATGGCAATATCTTTTTCATTTGTTTTTTTCCAGGTCTTGCCGGCATCCTCACTGCGGTACACCTGGCAACCATATATGCCGGCATTAACGAATCCGTCGTTCACATTCAGGTAGTCATAAACAGCGGTAGGTTTAACCTTATCATTCTTTACCATTTCTTTTACCACCGTGCCCGTATATTTTGCCGGGAACCGGTTCCGGCGTAGAAATTGTTCCAGCTTTTTATCGTCGAGTTGTGCAAATAATTCTTTGGTCAGGTCCTTAAAATCGGACGCCTTATAAGCCGTATCTGCTTTTTTTGAACTGGTATCTGGTTTGCGAGACTGGTTATCAACTATTGCATAAACAGTCTGTGGATTCTTAGGATAAACCACCAGACCAATTCTTCCCACTCCATCACCCACCGGAAAGCCCGCGCCATCTTTACTGCTGAGTTGCCAGGTATTTCCCCCGTCGGTACTTTTATATATTCCGCTTGTCTTGCCGCTTTCTTCAAAATTCCAGGCACTGCGTGTACGATACCACATGGCCGCGTATAATTCATCGGGGTTGGAAGGATTTATATCGATATCAATAGCCCCCGTATTATCATCAATATATAATGTTTGCTTCCAGGTTTTACCGCCGTCGGTAGTCTTATAAATCCCCCGGTCTTTATTCGGAGAGTATAAATGCCCTAATGCAGCTACCCACGCAGTATTATTATCTGTAGGATGCAATTGAATTTTCCCGATATGATGTGATTCCGGCAGGCCGATCCATTCCCAGTTTTTTCCATTGTTATTACTCTTATACATTCCTATACCGGCATAGGAAGAACGGCTGCTGTTCACTTCACCCGTTCCAACCCATATAGTTCTTGTTTTCCAGTTAACAGCTATATCTCCGATTGTAAGAATATCCTCCGAGTCAAAAACCGGCATAAAACTTTGTCCGTTGTTCGTAGTGTACCACAAGCCGCCGGACGCATAGGCTAAATAAAATTCAGTGGGGTCATCCGGATTGACGTCCAGATCAACTACCCGGCCCCCCATTATGGTAGGTCCAATATTCTTGAATTGGATGTCTTTAACCATAGACTTGTTGTCCAGTAGTTTGCGTTGCAGCACCGTTTTGAGTCGGTCGGAACCTGCTGTTGGTTTTATTTGTGCAAATAACAGGGAAAAGGAACTAAGAAGTAACAGGCTTGTTAAACCTGCAACCCGGCAGGGGTTTTGCAGTAATTTTGGCATCATAAAACGGTTCGGTTTTCGTTGATAAGTATATAAACATACAAAACATGCCTTGTATTTTGATCTTCCTGCTCTTCATTTCCTTTAATGGTTTTTCCCAATGGAAAGACTATACCCTTAATGCGAATGGTGATACCCTTAATCGGATTGATATGAAAGGAAGGAAGCAGGGGCCCTGGGTACATCGCTATGAAACCGTTCGCGGTGAACCGGGATACGAGGAAGAAGGATGGTATAAATACGACCGGAAAGAAGGAGAGTGGCGTTTATATAGTTTATCGGGCGACCTGGTTGGAACAGAAAATTACAAGTGGGGCTTAAAAGATGGTTTTTGCCGATATTATTCCATCCATGGAGAGTTGCGACTGGAACAAAGCTGGAAGGCCCTCAACCCGGATAAGGAATATGATACTATTGATGTGGAGGATCCGGATAAACTGGATAATTACCGCCAGGTTATTATAAAAAATGAAGGCGCTGCCTTGAAACATGGAGCCTGGAAATATTATGATGGAGAAACCGGGTTCATTGTCCGGACTGAAAATTATACCCTGGGGAAATTAGAATCGAGCCCTGCCGTCGTTACGGGTCCGGTAGGAGAAAAGAAAGCAATCAGTAAGCCCAAAGAGGTGTTGGAATTTGAAAAGAAAAATGCGGGGAAGAAAAAGATAAAAATAAGGGATGGAAGTACGAGGGGGAATTAGAAGAGAGGCGTGATGCTGCAGACGGGAGGAGAAAAGAGGGAGGCGTGAGGCGGGAGGCTGGATGTTAGATGCGCGATACGGGGTGATGGCTTTGCCACCTGCGAAATAAGAGAGGTATTTGATTGATCCCTTTGGGAGGTAAGGGAGATTCTTAAAGAGTACGATATACTACATAAGATACAATTGGGAAAAAGGTGCCACTGCGATCGCGGTGGCACTTTGTTTTTTACCGCTCATAAAGCCCTAAAATAATTCATCCTAAAAAAGTTTGTCATTTCCGGGCTTGATGTATATTTGATATCAAATTGATATCATTCAAAATTACACTATATGGAAAAGACTCTTAGACCCGTTTCCGGCTTTCTTACTTTACTGGCGTCCTTACTCCTTTTTGGTGCTTCCGCGTTTTTATTTACGCAAGTTGAAACAGGGGGGAGCCAGTGGTATTTGGTGATGGCTATTATTACGCTATTGGCCGGCGTTTTCTTAAGTATGGGATTAATTATTATTAGCCCCAATTATTCCCGGGTGCTCACCTTCTTTGGTAAGTATGCAGGAACCGCTAAAGAGAACGGTTTGTTATTTGTAAACCCGTTGTACAAAAAACAAAAGATGTCGCTTCGTTCTGAAAACCTGGAAAGTGCCAAGTTGAAAGTAAATGATAAAATGGGAAATCCTATTGAGATTGCCGCGGTAATTGTGTGGCAGGTTCAGGATACTTTTAAAGCGGCTTTTGATGTAGCCGATTATGTTCATTATGTAAAAGTGCAGAGTGAGGCGGCCATCCGCCACCTGGCTACCAGTTGTCCCTACGATCATATGGAAGATGAACATGCAACTATTACTTTGCGGGATGGAGGTGAACAGGTAAACGTAATGCTGGAAAAAGAATTAAGCGATCGGTTGGCGCCGGCCGGAATATTAATTAAAGAGGCAAGGATAAGTCACCTGGCGTATGCACCTGAAATAGCCGGAGCCATGTTGCAGCGTCAACAAGCCACCGCTATCGTAGCCGCCCGGTTTAAGATAGTGGAAGGTGCTGTTGGTATGGTTGAGTTAGCACTGGAAATGCTTTCCAAAAAAGAAATTGTTCACCTGGACGAAGAGAGAAAAGCCGCCATGGTTAGCAACCTGATGGTAGTGTTATGCGGAGAGCGGGGAGCCCAACCGATCTTAAATACCGGAACGCTTTATCAATAATTCATACTGATGGCGGGGAAAAAGAATTTTGTGTTACGAATCGATGAAGAGATATATAAAGCTCTCGAAAAGTGGGCAGGAGATGAATTTCGTAGCGTGAACGGGCATATAGAATGGATCATCGACCGCGCGCTGAAGGAAGGCGGCAGAAAGAAAACAACTGATTCAACTGGTTTAAAAAAGACGGGTAAGAATAATAACAAATAGAGTTATAAACCTAATCAAATGAAAAAGTCTTTTATTTTTTTCTGGATACCTCTTGTGGTGATCTTGGTTGTCTTGTTGTTTAAATCCTGTTAATCTGGAAATTATTACCTAGATGAGGGGTATCATATGGCAGTCCCGCCTTTGTTAGTAATCTATGTCTTGCCTATTCTTTTCTTACATTCCCCAGATCTGTTACAAACAAAAAAAAAACCGGCTTCCTGGCCGGGGTTTTCATTTACATTTTACATTTTTTATTTTTCATTCTTCATTTTAAAAGGCTTTCTTCTTTTCTTCCGCTTTCTGCATCGGGTTAATTCCCTGGGATTGTCCACGGGCACCGCCCTGTTTCATTTTAAAGGTGGTGAATTTGGAAGAAGCTGCTATTTCTCCCCAGGTATTATTCTTCTCATTGATATCAGCCGTCTCTTTCATGGGGTCCAATTTTATGCTGGCTACTTCTTTATTCTTCATGAACACCTTGGTAACTTTTCCTTCATTCAGGCGCCATACCTGTGCAGGAATGCGATCCACTTCTTTGGTACCATCCTTAAAAGTAAATTCCACAATTAAGGGCATTACCAATCCGCCTTTATTGCTGAACGTGATTTCGTAAAAATGTTTATCAGCAATCTTTGCTTTGGTATCTGCATCAAGTGCTTCGGTAAAGCCTCCCGGAGAGGTTACCGCGTATTTGGAGGTATCATATTTCTCCAGGCCCCTGTTATATCGGTAATAGAAGTCCTGGAGGGTACTGTCCTTGTCCGACTCAAATTGAATGTTTTTATCTTCCCGGTTACGGATTTTAGAAACATCGTCATATGTACTACCAGCTGGTTTAGGAAGGCCGCGCATGGAAGTACTTTCTTTGGAGGGCTCGGGATCTTTACTGGTATCCGCAGTAAAATATTTTACTGTATCAATGGCCATATCGCAGGCATCCGTTCCGAAAAACCAACCTCTCCAGAACCAATCCAGGTCTTCTCCACTGGCGTCTTCCATGGTCCGGAAAAGATCAGCGGGCTCGGGATGTTTGAACGCCCATCTGCGCGCATATTCTTTAAAGGCGTAATCAAATTGCTCGCGCCCCATGATCGTTTCGCGTAGTATATTTAATCCTGTTGCCGGTTTGGTATAGGCGTTTGGTCCAAAACCAACAATGTTTTCCGAGTTCGACATAATCGGTTCCAATTGGTCCTTGGGTAATTTCATATAATCAGTAATGGTCCAGGCCGGTCCACCGCGTGTAGGGAATTTATTATCCCATAATTCTTCGGAAAGGTATTCAACAAATGAATTTAATCCTTCATCCATCCAGCTCCACTGGCGTTCATCACTATTAATAATCATTGGAAAGAAATTATGACCTACTTCATGAATGATCACTCCCAGCATCCCGTATTTAGTGCCTTCACTATAAGTACCATCTTTTTCAGTGCGTCCATAGTTAAAACAAATCATGGGATATTCCATACCATTTGCTGCTTCCACGCTTTGTGCAACCGGGTAAGGATAGGGGATGGTGAATTTTGAATAAGTCCGGATGGTATGCGCAACGGCCTTGGTAGAAAACTTTCGGTATACTCCATAGGCTTCCTTGCCATAGAAACTCATGGCCATAATTTTTTTGCCTTCTACATAAACAGGCATTGCATCCCAAACAAATTTGCGGCTGCTGGTCCAGGCAAAGTCCCGCACATTTTCCGCTTTAAAAATCCATGTTTTCTTAGCCTTGCTTTTTTGTGGTTCCGCTTTTTTAGCTTCTTCCAGTGTAACTATTTCAATGGGTTCCTTAACTGTTTGTGCTTTTTGCCAGCGCGCAAACTGCGCGGGAGAAAGATTAGCGGAATAATTCTGACATTCCCCGGTGGATCCAACAACATGATCGGCCGGTACTGTCATTTGCACTTTGAAGTTTCCAAAGGTGAGTGCAAATTCACCGCGCCCGGTAAACTGGTGGTTTTGCCAACCTACTACATCACTATAAACGCAAAGACGCGGGTACCACTGCGCCATGGTAAAAAGGTGGTTGCCATCTTCAGGAAAGAATTCATACCCGCCCCTGGCGCCACCAAATTGCATGCGATCTACAATTTTATAATTCCAGTCGAGGTTGAAAATAAATTGCTGCCCTGGTTTTAACGGTATGGGCAGTTCAACCCGCATCATGGTTTTATTAACAGTATACTTTAAAGGCTTACCAGTTGCATCGGTAAGTTTGGTGATATTAAATCCATACCCATTATCCGCTTTTCCCTCTTCATATCGCTTGATAGCCGCATCGCTAAGCTGGCGGGGCATTGTTTGGTTGTTTTGATAATCCGCATTCTTTGTCGTGCTGTGCTGATTTTCGTCCATTTGTAGCCACAGGTATCTTAATTCATTGGGAGAATTATTGAAATAGGTGACCAATTCACTTCCTTTCAGTTTCAGGTTAGTTTCGTCCAACTCGCATTTAATATCATAATCACATCGTTGTTGCCAGTATTTTGGACCGGGAGCTCCACTGGCTGTGCGATATTCATTAGGGGTGGGCAGAATACCTCCTAATTGTTCAAATTTATTGCCGTGGTTAGAGCCTGGATTGTTTTGGATGTTTTGAGCCAAAACAATTCCACTAGCCAAAAACATCAGGCTGCAGGAAAAAAGGAAACGCTTCATATTATTCGTAGTTTATTAATGTGAAATATTTTAGCAATCGGCATATCATGTATCTTGCCTGGATGTTCGGATTGGCCTACTACTTTCTTTTTTTTCCTAACCGGCCATCTTTCCAGGGCTATTACTAAAGCTAATCCAAATACTGCGCCAGACAAAAATACTATGTATTCTCTCCGGTTTAATTTAATAACCTGCAGGCAAACAAAAGTAATTATTAATACCCCTCCAACTATTAATAGTTGTCCTGCTTCTAATCCTATATTAAATGCCAGCAGCTGCGTGAGGATATTTTCGTCTTTCCCCAATAGTGCTTTTAAATAATTTGAAAAGCCCAATCCGTGAATAAGTCCAAAGAACAAAGCCAGGAAATAGATTAATGGAAATTTTGATTGCACCGCTTTTTCTTTTTGCCATACATTGCTTAAGGCGGTAATTACAATCGTAACGGGAATAAGAAATTCAATCCAGTCTGACGAAATCGTTATATAATTCAACGCGCTTAACGCAAGGGTAATGGAATGACCAATGGTAAAAGCGGTAACCAAAACAAGTAATTTTTTCCAGTCGGCAACGTTATAGCGCAGGCAGAGGGCGATTATAAACAGGATGTGATCATACCCGCTCAAATCCGCTATATGTTCTCTGCCTAACGTAAAATAAAGCCAGAATTCCTCCATAAGCTACAACCTCCGCTGTAATTAAGGCGTCTAATTTTTAACGGTTTGATCTAATTTGTGTGGAAAATAAACAAGAGATTTGTAACTCAAAAATCTAATTTTTCAATGGTGACATCAGTCTATAAGTGGTTAAAAATGTCAGTCGTAGTTCTGCTGGTCCTCACAGGCGTTGGCTTTGCCTCCACTCCTTCCATTTACCCTGCCATTCATCCATTATATATAAGTGTCACAGAAATGGAGTATAATGCTACTGATCATTCCCTGGAAATTAGTTGTAAGGTATTTACTGAGGATTTTGAAAAAGGGCTGGCAAAAGCTAATAATGCAGTAGTTGATATGTATCATCCTACCGACAAAGCCTTATTGGAAAAACAAATATCAGCCTATATTACCAGCCATTTGCAAATAAAGTCGGATGGTAAGCCCCTTACGCTGCAATATGTAGGATACGAGCTGGAGGAACAATCGACCTGGAATTATTTCCAGGTAATTAAGCTGGCCAATGTTCCTAAAAAAATAGAAATATCCAGTAATATCTTTTATGAGATGTACGATAAGCAAATCAATATATTTCATGTTATGTCCGGGGGTACCAGGAAAAGTACCAAGCTGGATTATCCGGCAACACAGGCCACATTTGAATTTTAGACGGTGAAAACGAATCTGGTTCCCACATTTTGCTATACCGGTTAAAAAAAATCACAATCTTTTTATTTGCCGATTTCCTAAATTAACATGCTCAATTTATTGCTATGATTCTATTAGCTATTTTACTTCCCTGGCTCTCCTTTATTTTAAGGGGAAAAATATTATCCGGAATACTATGCCTGATCTTGCAGATAACACTTATTGGATGGTTGCCCGCCGCCCTTTGGGCCGTATTGTCTTTGCAGAATGCCCGCGCCGATCGAAGGAACAGGCAATTGATTCGGGCAATGCGGAGAGCATGAAGATAGTTGGGAGTCAGGAGGCGGGAGGCGGGAGGCGGGAGTTAGAAGTCAGGAGTCGGGAGGCGGGAGCATATATCCTGGAATCAAGAGTTGGCTCCTGATTTCATTGTTAAATTGTAATTTTTTGGCATAGCCCTTTCAAGAATAACAAGAAAACTGTAATTGTTCTGTAAGTAATTTCAACTCTACTGCCGATACTCTGCCATTGACAACGAATAATGATCTACAGACTTATTTTTTTACTGAACTGAAGCATCCATTCATACATATTCATTCCATTCTCTTTATAGGTTGGATCGGTGGCTTTGGTCCATGCATCATGTCCGCCTGTTGGCCATAAGGTAATACGGGCCGCCGTGGTCGGATTGTAACTATTTATTTTATTTACATAGCCTGTAGAGTTGGAGGAGCTTACAATACCATCATCAAGGTTGTGAAAGGCCCATACACTTATACCGCCTTGTGCAATCTTTTGCGCTTTCTCATTGGTAGGTCCCGAGGCACCGCAAATTGGAACAATAGCTGCTATACGTGAATTATAAGCTGCCGCGTATTCCCAGGTGGCACCGCCCCCCATGCTCAAACCGCTTACATAAATGCGGGTGGTATCGATACGATATTTCGAAAGAGCGTAACTTATCATGGCATCTACATCATTACTTGACGGCCAGGCCTTGAACTGCGGAGCTAACACAATAAAGGAAAAAGTTTTTCCATTTGCGGTGAAGCTGACAGGAAATTTATTGTTCTTAATTAAGCCGGGTGTTCCAATATTGGCCGCCATCCACAAATCCGAACTGCCATTACCCAATTCGCCCACACCATGAATAAAAATTATTAACGGGTATTCCTTAGTGGTGGAATCGTACCGGGCTGGCAGCGCCTCCTGGTAGCCCCCAATATTTCCATTAATAGTTAAGGTAATTGCTTTTTGAACCGGTGCTTTTGTTTCCGGAACATCATTGGCCGGATTAGACGAAAAAGCAGGGCTTGATTCTTTTTTGCAGGAAACAAGAACAGTTATCATTAAAAATAATACAACTGGTAAAGTTGATAGGTTTTTCATGGTTTCGGATTTTAGAACTATTGCCGGGGAGCAATAGTCAAAGATGGTGCCATTTTGGGAGGAGGTCAAGGGTAAAAGTAGCGTAATATGCCAACCGTATTTTCAGCAAAAGGGTATCGTTGATTTGCTATCAGGATTCGTCGAGATTTTCCCTGATTTCCTGGGAAACATTTACCATCACTTTATCAATTCGTTGCGCATCCATATCCACGATTTCTATGGAAAAGCCCTGCCACTCCATTTTATCACCTGTGTGAGGAATGCGCTCCATTTTATGCAGGATAAAGCCCGCCAGGGTATCAAATTCCTGTTCTCCTTCATGCATCCATTCGGTTTTTTCAAAACGACTCAGAAAATCATAAAACGGAATTTGCGCATCTACCAGGTAAGAGCCGTCTTCCCGCTCCACAATCTCATAATCCTGTATATCCTGTTGCGGAAGATCTCCCACAATTGCCTCCAATATATCGTTCAGGGTAATCATGCCCTGTACACTGCCATACTCATCCACAATAAAGCAGGCATGCAATTTTTTTTCTTTGAATTTCTCCAGCACTTTATAGGCGGTTATATTTCCCGGTACAAAAAGCGCCGGTTTCATATATTGTTTAAAAACGGTAAGGTCGTTGGTGACATACAGTTCTTTTATAGAAACCATTCCCTTAATGTTATCTATATCATTTTCACAGATTGGATAAGCCGAGTGAGGTTCGTTAACGATTTTTTCCTGGATGGATACTTCATTATCGTTTACATCAAACCAAATAATATCACTTCGGTGTGTCATTAAGGAAGTGATATTCCGATCACCCAAATGAAATATGCGTTCTATAATTTCCTGTTCCGCTTCTTCAATGGTGCCTTGTTCGGTTCCTTCACTGATAATAGCTTTAATTTCTTCTTCGGTCACCTGGGTGTCTTTCGCTTTTATATTAAGAAGCTTAACCAGGAAATGCGTGGATTTGCTGAGAAACCAGATGAAGGGGTGGGTGGCGATACTGATCATCCGCATCGGTTTCGCCATAATCTTGGCAATCGTTTCGGGTCTTGATAACCCTATCCGTTTGGGAAGCAATTCACCTAATACCAGCGAAAAATAAGTGATAATGATAACAATGATCGTAGTGGCTATACCATTGCTATACGGTTTTATTAATTCAAACCCGTTTAGGAATACAACAAAGTCTGACTTTAATTTCTCGCCCGAATATATTCCGGTTAGAATGCCGATTAGCGTAATGCCTATTTGAACGGTAGAAAGAAACCTATCAGGGTGCTCAGAAAGTTCCAGGGCTTCCTTCGCTCTTTTATCACCTCTGTTTGCCGACCCTTCCAGCCTCGCTTTTCGGGCGGATACCAGCGCGATTTCTGCCATGGAAAACAACCCGTTTAATAAAATCAATCCCAGAATTATAAAGATTTCAACCATCAGCAGTTATTATTTCTCTAAACTAAGTATTCCTATCTGTTTATGGAACATTTTGGCCACAAGAAATCCAATTATGCATCCCACAAGGCCTCCGCAAATTACATCAAAGGGATAATGTACACCCACATATACCTGTGTATAGGCAATCAGGAACGCCCACACAAAAAACAACCTGGCCCATTTGCCGAAATCCCGCAGCGTCAGGAAAAAGAAAGTGGCCTGCGCAAAATGGGTGGTAGCATGTGAAGAAGTGAAACTTGAACTCTGGGGGCAATAATTAATAAAAAAACGGATATGGCTTGATACGTCCATATCCTGGCAAGGCCGCATTCGCATTATATTTTCTTTTATGAGCTGACTGCTTACCAAATCAGCCAGCGCAGCAGTTAGTACGGCTGCCAACACCCACCACCATCCGATCTTGCCAAAATTAATCGTTACAAAAAGTAATAAGAAAAGATAGAGTGGTACCCAGAACAATGATTCCCGCATAAATGGTAATACCGTATCCAAAAAAGGATTACTCCATTGTTTATTTATATGTGTGAGCAGCCACAAATCAACAGGTTGAATGTGTTGCCAGAATGTTAATAGCACCATACCGGGAATGAAAAGCATAACTGCAAAAATAAATACTATAATTTTACCGCTTATTATTTTTATACCATGCGTTTTTTTCGTCTGCATAAGCTTGATAAATGGGCTATTTGGACCGGTCTTGTTTTCGTTTTGCTAATGACGCTGATGCGGATGATATTTTATTTTTTTTTTAATAACCAGGGAAACTCAATAACGGACCTGGTCTCCACTTTTTTTCTTGGGCTACGGTTTGATTTTCGGGCGGCCTCTCTGCTGGTGTTGCCAGTGTTCTTACTGGCCCGATTTTCACCACTCAATCCTTTTAACAGCAAGAGGGCTAGAAGAGGATGGATGATTTATTGGGGTATTGCCAGCTTCCTGCTCATTTTTTTTTACGTGGTTGATTTTGCACATTATGCCTACCTCGGTCAGCGCCTCAACGCCAGCGTACTTAATTACCTGCAGGACGCGGGCATTTCGATGAATATGGTGTGGCAATCGTACCCGGTGCTTCGATTGGTATTAATATTAACGGCAGCCACTTTAATAATTATCTGGATAATTAACCGAACATTTCAGAGAGTTGTCAAAACAGCTGGTGATAACAAAAGGGGAAAAGGATTTCTTGGTTCCCTTGCTCTTTTTTTGCTAATTGCTTTTTTTCTTTTTGGAAGATTCAATCAATATCCTTTGCGTTGGAGCGATGCGTTTGGGTTAGGCAACGATTATAAAGCGAACCTGGCCCTTAATCCATTCGAGTCATTTTTTAACACACTCAAATTCCGGAGTACTCCTTATGATGAAAAGAAAGTAAAAGAATTATTCCCGGTGCTGGCTAAATATTATGGCTTTCCATCCAACCCTTCGCTTAATTTTTCACGGACGGAAACAGGCAATAAGGTTATCAGGGCAACCAGGCCCAATATAGTATTGGTTATTTGCGAATCTTTCAGTGCCTATAAAAGTTCTATGTGGAATAATCCACTGAACACTACTCCCTTTTTTGATAGTATTTCGAAGAAAGGAATATTTTTTGATCATTGCTTTACACCCAGCTACGGAACGGCCCGCGGTGTGTGGGCCACTTTAACAGGAGTGCCGGATGTAGAAATGCCAAAAACCTCCAGCCGAAATCCGTTGGCCGTTGATCAACATATTATTTTAAATGATTTGGTAGGGTACGAAAAATATTATTTTATTGGGGGAAGTCCAAGTTGGGCCAATATTCGCGGATTGCTGATGAACAATATTTACGGATTGCATATGTACGACCAGGAAGTGTTGGATGCCCCCCGCCTGGATGTATGGGGTATTAGTGATAAGAATTTATTCCTGGAAAGCAATAAAATACTGGCACAGGAGAGCAAACCTTTTTTTGCTATTATTCAAACGGCCGATAATCACCGGCCGTATACCATACCCGAGGAAGATACTGACTTTATGGTACGTGCAACAACGGAAGATTCGCTGAACCGTTTTGGGTTTAGTGACCAGGTGAATTACAATCTCAAATTGAAAGAATACAATGCTTTTCGGTACACTGATTACACGTTTCAGCAGTTTATGCACGCAGCATCAATGGAAAAATATTACGACAATACCATTTTCGTTTTTATTGGAGATCACGGAATACCGGGCGATGCAGGTACTATGTTTTCGCCTGCCTGGACCGCGCAACGATTAGCGGCCGAGCATGTGCCATTACTTTTTTATTCCCCCCGCATGTTGCCACCGTCGAGGAGTTCCATTATCTGTTCGCAGGTAGATATAATGCCAACTATTGCGGGATTTTGTTCAGACTCGTTTACGAATTCCACGCTTGGTCGCAACCTGCTCGATTCAAACCATCGGCATCCTTTTGCCTTTATATTTGATCCTGACCAGCAGCAATCGGGGGTTATTATGGGAGATTATTATTATCGAAAGCATTTGCAAACTGGTAAAGAGGAAATGGTTTCCATAAAAATCAATAAACAAACTGGTACGGATCAGTCCGTTCTTCCGATAAAAGAGGAAATGAAACAACTGAGCGATGCGCTATACCAGTGTTCGCGCTACCTCTTACTAAACAATAAAAAGAAAAATCAATTTTCAAACTAACTACCGATTATGTCTCGATTTGCCATTGGTATCATATTATTAGTCTTGTTTTTTTCCTGCGGTAACCGTGTTAATGAGGTAGGTATGATAACAGCACCCCGGCCACTGCAATCGGCCTGTTCTTCTCCTCAAAAAATAACGGCCATATATAAAGAGTATGTTTATGATCTGAACGGATATGAAGGAGTAGGAGGGGGAACTGCTTTTAATTTGTTTGATGAAAACAATTTCGTAGATCCAAAATTCAATAAACAACCTAACGACTTTCATCCGGTTACCAACCCAAACCCGGTGTTGGCCTATTCATTTTATTATCCTAAGAAAAGAGGAAACCGTATAGTGGTGGATCTGCGGATTCCCTATAAATTGACTGAGATATATCTGTATGATATGGCACGCCAGTCTGATAGTGTTTGGATATATACGGGAACCATGCAAAACTGGAAATTGAAAGCGGCTATTGCCACCAAAGGAGATATAACCCAATGGGGATGGCGGAAACTCACTATTGAAGACAGCAGCCGCTATATAATGTTTCGGTTTAATAGCTGGGAAGCGAATATTACGGAATCTGTATTATACGGTTGTGCATTGGGCAAAATACCGGCTCCTCCATCAATGGAGTACACCGGGCCAAGGTTATCACCTAAAACACTACGGGAGTTTTTAGGGATCAATAGTTACCAGGTAGTTCCTTTGAAATGGATGAAACCATTTTATAATACGCGCCTGTATACACCGGCCGATTTTATTGACCGGGATTCGGTGAATGAATATCCGAACCAGCAGTTTAACCTGGCTGCCCAGGGATGGTGGAATGGCGGAGTGTTAGACTATACTTTTTTTGCTGATTCTATCGCACGCTACGCCAAAGCCCGTATCTGGTATTCTGTATTAGGAGTACCGTATTGGATGAAGAAAAAAGGGTTTGACGATCGCGACCGCCCCATTTCAAAAATCGGAATGAATACAGAGGATCCGTTTAGTTATGGAAGGCATGCAGACATGTTCTGGCATCTCGCGGCATTATATGGCAATACAAAAGTGGATACAAACCAGCTGCAGGTTTATAATACTCCGCGATTTAGTGGACGAGGCATTATGAATATTTTTGAAAATGGAAATGAAGTGGATGCCAATTGGGTGGGCGATAAATATTGTAACCCCATTGAATACTTTGCTATAAGCAGCGCCGATTACGATGGACATGAAGGCAAAATGGGTAAGCGTACCGGGCTTAAGAACGCCGATCCGGGTAGTGAATTGATGATGAGTGGAATGTCTGGTCTTGATACCAACCGGCTTCGTATACTCGACTTTTTATGCAGGAACCTCCGGAGCGATCAGCAATTCTTATGGAAAGGGGGAGTGCAATATCACAGCTATTCAGTAGACGGGAAACCAAGATTCCCCGGTGAAGGATTTGCATACGCTACCCGGGGTGCTTCGCCGGAAGAAGACCTGCTGCGCCAACGCATGACTAAAGTTCGCAACTATACTTATCGGTATGCGCCGGGGGTGGAATGTATTTTAGGGGAATATGGGTACGATAAAAATCAAAAGAGCAAAGTAAGCACCCCCTTGGTAAAAGGATATAGTCCCAAGCAAAGCCAGGGAATTATGTTGTTGAGGGGAATTAATGCCATTTCGTTTTCGGGATTCGACCGGCTGATTATTTATTGGATAAAGGATGATTACGGAGAGGATGAGCCAACGATCTTTTTAAGTTGTGGCGTTATCAGGCATGTGGGGCAGGATAAATATGAACCTTACCCGGCCTGGTATTATATCAGCACGCTTATTAATAATATAGGCGACTACATACCCGAAAAAATTATCAGTGAACAAGGTAAAGTTTGGGTGTACAAATACCGTAGCGCGAAGTCTCCCGATTCGGCGGCCTATTTTATTTATTGCCCCAGTTATAATGGAACCAGGGTGGACAATTACGAATTGAACGTCGGTAAGAAAGCGGGCATTGCAACAGAAATCAGCCTGCAGGAAAATTCTGAAACGGGTATCAGAACGGAAAGGAAAATCAGCGATGGAATAATAAAGGTGAATGTAACGGAAGCACCACGCTTTATCCTGGTCAAAGAAAAATAACGGTATTACCGTAATACTTTTTTTGCGATCATTATCAAGCGGGGTGATTTCTTTACATCAAATGGTCCGAGCGAATAATCGCCGAATACTTCCTGTACCTGCAATTGATGATACGCAAACATATCATTAAAATCACCCAGGGTAAATTTGGCTACTTTTTCCATGTATTCGAGCGGTTCTTCCCGAGCATCGTCTTCAATAATTATTTTTTTAAAGAAGTGTTTCTCATCGTACCAGCGCGTCATATAATAGGTAACATTATCCAGTTGTTTTTCCTGCTTGTGTACCAGATGATCCTCGGCATAATGCACATTGAGATAATCCAAAACAAAAACCCCTCCGCTTTGCAGGGATTGCGCAATGGTACGGATTCCGTTGTAGTGCTCCCGCTCAGTTTTGAAATAACCGAAACTGGTAAAAAAATTAAATGCGTAATGAAAATAATTGATGAAGAAAGGCAGCCGCATATCATGCTGAAAAAAATGTAATTGTTCACTTTCCCATTGCTTAGCTGCAGCGATACTCTCCTCCGAAATGTCAATGCCGGTAACGTCGTAACCCCGAGCGGCCAACAGCCGCGAATGCCGGCCTTTTCCACAGGCAACATCCAGCATGCGGGATCCGGGAGGTGGTTGAAGATGTGCCAGCAGGCGATTGATAAAAGCGGCGGCTTCATCATCATCCCTTTCAAAATATAATTTGTAGTAGTACGATGAATTAAACCAGTCTTTGAACCAATCCGCAGCAGCCACCATTGAAAAGCTTTTTACAAATGTAGGGGTGCCAACTGCTTAACCGGTAAATTATTGAATAATGTGAATATTTGACATCTTATCAACAATTGGAGAATATAGTGAGTGTTTGGCAAATTTTATAAGGTGGGTAATTAATTTCTTTTTATTTTGCCCTTGCCATATGCTCCCCATTCAATCCTTTGAAATACCGCAAACTGGTAATGTTCTGAATGTAGAAGAAAATCTATTTTTGTAATCGTTAAATTGAGCACTGTGGCATTGATTAAAAGTATCTCTGGAATTCGTGGAACTATTGGCGGTAAAACAGGTGAAAACCTTACTCCACTGGACGTGGTAAAGTTTACCGCCGCATACGGTAGTTGGCTGCTTCAACAAAACAATAAGAACAAGAAGGTGGTGGTGGGACGTGATGGTCGCATCAGTGGCAATATGGTGCAGCAATTGGTGGTAAGTACCCTAATCGGAATGGGAATAGATGTGATAGATGCGGGTTTATCTACAACACCCACTGTTGAAATGGCGGTGATTTGGGAAAAGGCTGCCGGCGGAATAATTATTACCGCCAGTCATAACCCAAAAGAATGGAATGCCCTGAAACTATTAAATGCGCAGGGTGAATTTATCAGCGCGGAAGATGGAGAATGGATATTGGAAAAAGCCGCCAAAGAAGACTTCAGTTTTAATTCGGTAGATAAAATTGGTTCGCTGATCTTCAACGATACTTTTCTGCAAAAGCATATTGATGCCATCGTTCATTACCCTCTCCTTGAAATAGAAAATATTCGAAAAAAGAATTTTAAAGTCGTAGTGGATGTTGTGAATTCTACCGGTGCGTTATTTGTACCTCCCTTATTGAAGGCATTGGGGGTAGAAATAATCACGGTTATTAATGAAGAAATCACGGGCAAGTTTGCTCACAACCCTGAACCGCTGCCGGAAAATTTAACCGAATTAAGTGCCGCTGTTCGTAAACATAAGGCTGACCTGGGTATTGCGGTTGACCCCGATGTAGATCGCTTGTGTTTTGTATGTGAGGATGGCAGTATGTTTGGAGAAGAGTATACGCTGGTGGCGGTCGCTGATTATGTGTTGAGCAAGCGATTGGGTAATTCGGTGAGTAATATGAGCAGTACCAAGGCGCTTAAAGAAATTACGCTCCGCCACGGCGGGCAATATTTTCCCTCTGCCGTGGGAGAAGTGAACGTGGTACAAAAAATGAAAGAAGTGAAAGCTGTTATCGGGGGAGAAGGGAATGGCGGAATCATAATCCCCGATCTGCATTATGGCCGCGATGCACTCATCGGAATCGGTTTATTCCTAAGTGCTTTATCAACACATAAAAATGGTATCCGGTCATTCCGGACCAGGTATCCCGATTATTTTATCTCTAAAAACAAGATTGAACTCGAAAACGGCTTCGACCCTAAAAGTATTTTTGAAAAAATAAGAACCAAGTACAAGAACCAGCCGGTTAATACAGAAGATGGACTGAAAATAGAATTTGATAGCGATTGGGTTCACCTGAGGAGTTCCAATACCGAACCCATCATACGTATCTACGCCGAAAGTAGTTTTGAAACTACCGCTAATAATATTGCATTACGGCTAATGCAGGATATTAAAGAATTCATGTAGACAGGTATGCATCTGGTACAACCGTTTGAGGAGTTACGCGTGGTTTAAAAATAATTTCAGACTTTTACAACTCCGCTGATAGCGGAGTTTTTAATTGGATGCAATGAATCAACGAATATATCTTGACAATGCGGCTACTACCTCCCTTGACCCGCAGGTACTGGAAGCAATGATGCCTTATCTGACGGAGAAGTTTGGCAATCCATCATCGATCTACTCCTATGGACGCGAAACCCGCCTGGCAATTGAATATGCGCGAAAGTCTGTGGCAAAAATTTTGAATGCTCATCCGGCCGAAATATTTTTTACATCGGGTGGAACGGAAAGTTCCAATACCGCTATTACCGCATCCATTCGGGACCTGGGTTGTACCCATATTATCAGTTCTGAAATTGAGCACCATGCTACTTTACATACCGCAGAGGAATTGCGTTGTCGCGGAAAAGCCGAATTAAGTTATGTGAAATTATTGGCAGATGGCAATGTAGATTTAGAACACCTGGAGGAATTGCTTTCTGTCCAACCAGGTAAAACCCTGGTTACATTAATGCATGCGAATAATGAAATTGGCACACTGCTCGACTGGCATGTGGTAGGTAATCTCTGCAAAAAATATGGGGCCATTTTTCATTCCGATACGGTTCAAACGGTAGGACATTTTCCTATTGACCTTCGAAATACCCCGGTACATTTTATAACAGGTGCCGGACATAAGTTTCATGGGCCCAAAGGGGTAGGCTTATTATACATCAACGAAAATATCAAAATCAAGCCCTACATACATGGGGGAGGGCAAGAGCGAAATATGCGGGCCGGCACTGAAAACCTCTATGGAATCGTTGGGTTTGCCAAAGCATTGGAAATTGCGACCGCAAACTATGAAAAAGATAGTGAGTATATCCGGGGTTTGAAAATGTATTCGATGGAACAACTGGGAAAGCACATTGAAGGAGTGGTGTTCAATGGCAATCCATCCGGAAATAGTTTATATACCGTGCTGAGTGTTTCTTTTCCTAAGACAGAAAAATCTGAAATGCTTTTGTTCAACCTGGATATTAATAACATTTGTGCCAGTGGTGGCAGCGCCTGTACCAGCGGGGCCGAACAGGGCTCACATGTAATCAGGGCCGTCAATAATAACCCAAACCAGATAACCGTCCGTTTTTCCTTCTCCAAAGAGAATACAAAGAACGAAATAGACATATTGATTGAAAAATTGAAAAAAGTACTTTAACGTGAATATTTGAACGCGAATGTACACGAATGGGGGTATGCGAATGATAGCACGCCAAAAAAGACGAATGAGGGAACACGAATTACAACTAATTTGTAAAAACCAGTTTTGGAACTTTCAAACCAGGTGAGTCAATCTATAACTCTGCGTCAGTGCCTCTGCGGTAAAAAAATTTTGAACCGAAGAGCCGCAGGGACAGTAAGAAAATCACTGAATGAAAACATAACAAATTATATCCGTGTGCATCGCCCCTTTCATAAAGAAGAGAGCCTGTTTACCAATTGAGGCAGGTAGGGGCATAGGTAAATCTTAATACACTGTTTGATAGATCAAGTCTTTAATTCTACAACCAATTCGTATTGGAAGAAGTCGGAAGGACCGAAAATCAGAAAGTCCGAAAGATGGATCCTTGTGATGGAAAACTCTCTCGGACTTTGGAACTTCCTGGCTGCTGGACACAACCAGGCAATCACTTCTTCATTTTATATTTAAAGTTCTTTATTTTATTTATTGCGTTCCCTGTTCTTATTGCAAAACAATCTGTCCTCTTATCTCGCCACCCGGGTTGAGTGCCGTATGAATATTAAGATAATAACCACCACGCAAAAGATCTTCCTCTTTTACCGAAATTCCATCAACAAAAAATGTTCCTGAATAAGTGCCACTTTGTGCGGTGGGATAGCCAGAAAAATTTTGTACGACTGCCGCGTTGGAACCAGCACCGGCCGAACCGTGAATATGCATGCCGACGATGGTACCGGAAAGAGAGTTCCAGCGAACCGTATAAGAAAGAGTGCGGGTAGTTCTATTATAAGCCAGATCCATGGTACCGTTTCCGGCTCCCGGTTTGGCAGGTACTTCCTGGCTACCTTCCAGCACTAGCCCCGTTTTAGCTACAATAGTGGTGCCTAAATCCTGCTTGCAGGAAGCAAGGACAAACATAAAGGTTAAAGTAAAAAAAGTATTTAACAATCTCATAAAGCAGTGTTTGTTTATTCAAATATAGGGCGGTTTTGTAAAATCTCGGAAAAAAAATTCATTAGAAAAGCTGGCTGGCAAAGGGCTGGGAACTTTCAATAAAATACTTACTTCAACAATCCTTTTATTTCATTGAGCTTAAGGAGGGCCTCTACGGGAGTGAGCCGGTTAATATCGGTGCTCTCCAGCATTTTGCGCATTTCTTCAAATGTTTCGGTATGCGAATCAAAAATAGAAAGTTGTACTTTTTGTGCGCTTAATTGTTTTACCTGCTCACCTAAATTTTCCTTTTCGTGCAGGGTCTCTAATTGTTTCAGTATTTCGTGCGCCCGGTTAGTAAGGGTGGGGGGCATACCAGCCATTTTAGCCACATGTATACCGAAACTATGGGTACTTCCTCCAGGCGCCAGCTTACGAAGAAAGATTACTTTATTGCCGACTTCTTTATTTGTAATATGGTAGTTCTTAACACGGGAAAGTTTATTCTCCAATTCATTTAGTTCATGATAGTGGGTTGCAAATAACGTTTTGGGCTGGTGCGGCGAATGATGAAGGAATTCCACAATACTCCACGCGATGGAAATACCATCGTAGGTAGAAGTGCCCCGCCCGATTTCATCTAATAAAATCAGACTCCTGGAAGTAATATTGTTTATTATACTGGCGGTTTCATTCATTTCCACCATAAAGGTGCTTTCGCCTCCGCTTAAATTGTCAGAAGCTCCTACACGGGTAAAAATTTTATCAGTTAAAGGAATTCTGGCAACATTGGCAGGCACAAAACTTCCCATATGTGCCATCAATGTAATAAGCGCTGTTTGCCGGAGCAGGGCACTCTTACCACTCATATTTGGTCCGGTTAAGATGATAATTTGCTGACCGGAAGTATCCAGCATTATATCATTGGAGATATAAGGTTCTCCAGGCGGAAGATTTCTTTCAATAACCGGGTGGCGGCTTTCCTGTAATTCCATTTCGCTGCCATTATGCAATTGTGGTTTTTTATAATTAAACTGCAGGGCATTATTGGCAAAGCAACTGATGCAGTCCATTATAGCCAGCACATGACCATTCACCTGCATAGGTGCTATATAATCCTGCAGTTCCAATAATAACTTGTCATACAATTCTTGCTCAATAGTCAGTATCTTATCTTCGGCTCCTGTTATTTTTTCTTCGTATTCTTTTAACTCCGGGGTGATATACCGTTCCGCATTGGCCAGGGTTTGTTTACGCATCCATTCGGGAGGAACTTTATTCTTATGCGAATTGGTTACTTCCAGGTAATACCCGAACACGTTATTAAAACTTATTTTGAGGGAGGAAATCCCTGTACGTTCGGATT
Organism: Chitinophagaceae bacterium; assembly: GCA_031360425.1. GTDB lineage: Bacteria > Bacteroidota > Bacteroidia > Chitinophagales > Chitinophagaceae > Endoryza. The sequence continues at coordinate 22,041 of JANMBO010000096.1, forward strand.
CCTGCTGCTGCATTTTTACCAGGTATTCTTTACCACCATGTGCGATCAGGCGCAATTCATCCAATGTGGCGTCAACCCCATTTTGTATTACGCTGCCTTTTGAAATGGCAATCGGAGGATTTTCTACCACCTGCTGCTGTATTTTTTCTCGTATATAGGAACAGGCATTTAATGAATCAGCCAGTCGCTTCAGGTATTCATTTCCTGCCGAAGAGCAAATCTGTTTAATAGCTTCTACCTGTTGCAATCCACGGGCAATCTGCATAACCTCCCGTGGGTTTATTTTCTTCAATGATATTTTACTCACCAGTCGTTCTATATCGCCGCTTAGTTTTATTTTCTGGATAATGCCGGTGCGTAATTCCGTTTCTATAACAAAATATTCCACGAGGTTCAACCGTTCGTTGATATTATTCATGTCGGTTAGTGGCAACACAATCCATCGCTTCAGCATTCGTCCACCCATAGGCGAAACAGTATGATCGAGTACTTTATGCAGGGTATGCCCATCGCCCACTCCGGTACTTAATAATTCGAGATTACGGATCGTGAAGCGGTCCATCCACAGGTAATCATCGCGGTTGATACGTTGCAGCGAAGTAATATGCTGCAGGTTAGGGTGCTCCGTATCTTTTAGATAATGCAATACAGCACCGGCCGCAATGATTCCCTGGTGCAAATCTTCAATACCAAATCCCTTCAGCGAATGGGTTTGAAAGTGTTTCAATAATATTTCGGTGGCATAGGCCTCTTCAAAAATCCAGCTTTCGAGGTGGTAGGTATAAAATTTATTACCAAAGGATTCTTTAAAGAATTTCTGAAAACTTCGCTGAAAAATTACTTCAGATGGTTTCAGTGTTTGAAGCAGCTTATCAATGTACTCCTGGTTACCTTCTGCGATAAAAAACTCACCGGTGGATATATCCAGCAGTGCCAATCCAAACCTTTCATCGGTAACCTGGATACCTGCCAGGAAATTATTCGTGTTATGCTCGAGAAGCTTTTCATTGGTAGCTACTCCGGGGGTTACCATTTCAGTCACCCCGCGTTTTACAATTCCTTTGGCCAATTTAGGGTCTTCCAGTTGATCGCAGATAGCCACCCGGTGCCCTGCTTTTACTAGTTTATGCAAATAGGTATCAAGCGCATGATGCGGAAAGCCGGCGAGTTCACTGGAGGAAGCGGCCCCATTATTTCTTTTGGTAAGCGTGATACCCAATACCTGGGAGGCAATAATAGCATCCTGGCCGAAGGTTTCATAAAAATCACCTACCCGAAAAAGCAATATGGCATCGGGGTATTTTTGCTTGATTGCCCGGTGCTGCTGCATTAATGGAGTATCAGAAGAGGATTTGGCCATTGGGAAGCAAATATAAAGTCTTTGACATAAGTCCTGAAGGAGTAAACTACCAAAGTCTTTGGGAATAATCCCCTTGTTACCAACATTTCTTATTCCATTTCTGGTGATCTTACTTTCAATCTGCGCATTAACTTTGCGCCATGCGAAAACTGAGTATGGAAGAGCTCAACCGGAAGTCGGTGGAAGAGTTCAGGCAATCGGCAAAAATTCCTATTGTAGTGGTATTGGAAAACGTGCGCAGTGCTTATAATGTAGGTAGTGTTTTACGGACGGCCGATGCTTTTTTATTGCAGAGCGTATTTACTACCGGCTATACTCCTCATCCGCCGCATAAGCAAATTGACAAGACTGCATTAGGTGCACATGAAACCGTTCATTGCAAACATTTCCCCGATGCGAAAACGGCTATTGAAGAATTGAAGTCGCAGGGGTTTACCATCCTGGCAGCCGAACAGGCGCAAAACAGTATTTTGCTTCACCAGTTTAGAAATGGCAATAATGAAAAGATCGCTGTTATATTCGGGAATGAAGTTACGGGGGTGGAACAATCAACGATTCAATTATGTGATGGTTGTATAGAAATACCGCAATTAGGGATGAAGCATTCACTTAATATTGCCACCGCGGCGGGTGTTGTGTTATGGGAAATTGTCAGAACCAGGATTTAAAGGGTTTTTGGCTTAATAAGAAAACACTGAAGTTGTTGATGAGGGAATCTTATTTTAATGCCGCTGTTCAACTTTTCCAGTGGTTTTATGATTTGCCTTTCGCTTGCCCCGGGCTTCATGACTTGCCCCGGGCTTCAGCCCGGGGACTACTGTAAAAATTTCAGGTTCTTTTTAATTCCTTCAAATTTCGCTCGCTTCAGCGGGGAATTCCGGAATATGGTTTTAAAACTTTCTTCAGTAAGTTCTTCCCATTGTATAGTACTAAAATTTAAAATAGCTGGTAATGGTTGAAATTCGATTTCATTTGTATAATCAGCGAACCTGTTCCAGGGACAAACTTCCTGGCAGGTATCGCAACCAAACATCCAGTTATCGAATTTTCCTTTCCATTCTTCCGGAATCAGTTTTTCCTTTAATTCAATCGTGAAGTAAGAAATGCATTTGCTTCCATCTACCACTTTATTGGGTAATATGGCATCGGTAGGACAAGCATCAATGCACCTGGTGCAGGTGCCACAAAAATCTTTGACAAAAGGGTCATCGTATTGGAGTTCAAGATCTGTAATCAATGTGGCGATAAAAAAGTAGGAGCCGTTTTGTTTGTTGATAAGGTTGCCATTTTTGCCTACCCAACCCAACCCACTTCGTTGTGCCCAGGTCCGTTCCAGTACAGGGGCCGAATCCACAAATCCTCTTCCCTGCACTTCACCAATATGTTCTTTAATTAGGCCGAGTAATGCATTTAATTTTTTTTTGATTACCTCATGATAATCTTTTCCGAAAGCATAACGGGCGATCCGGGGCGCATCAGGCTGTTGATATTGTTCCGGAAAATAATTCAATAAAAGGGTGATCACGGATTTTGCGGAGGGAACTAATTTGGATGGATCGATACGCATTTCGAAAAATTTTTCCATATAGTGCATGGAACCCTGCATCCCTTTACTAAGCCATTGTTCCAACCGCCTGGCATCTGCATCGAGGCGCTGGGCATGGGCAATACCACAATAACTAAAGCCCAGATTGCGGGCAAAACTTTTAATTTGGTGCGTATAAAAATCTGTGTTGCTCAAAATTATTTTTCTTCAAGATGTAATTTATGAAAGAAGCGGTGGATCGCAGGAGCCAGGATAAATCCGATATTAGTAATAAAAATTACCCCGCTGAATAACGCATAGAAGGAAGAAAAAATCTTTCCCCCCACACTGATCTCTGATGGATGCTCAAAAACAGGCCCCATCCCGCTTAAAATCATGGAAGCATTGTGTAAGGCATCGATCCATTCCTGGCCCGCGAAATAATTATAACCTACTACTCCAATTGCCAGGGAAACCAATAATACCATCCCGGCGGAAAAGAGGTTTTTCATAATGCGATTGTAAAATACCTTGCGGCTGGCAAGTGGTTGTTTTTTGTGTTCGTACATGGCAGTTTATTTTAGTTAAAGATATGAATAGGGTAGAAAGCGGGTTGTTTGAAGTCGCATGCTTCTTATTATTTATTTTAATCTTATTCCATATACATTATCCATCAACCTGCATCTCAGTTTCGCTTTAGCTTCCGTGAGCATGCCCTCATTATCGATCCCTTCTTTTTTTATTCTCTTGAATTCCCAATCAATATATTTCCTATTTTAACAGGCTAAACCATCCCACTGCTTATGCTAAAAAATCTCAGTATTGCTGACATTGTCGTATTCCTGTGTTACTTCGTTATTGTATCAATGTATGGAATATGGGTTTACCGCCGGAAAAAAACGGGCACCGTTACTACTAAGGATTATTTCCTGGCCGAAGGTTCACTCACCTGGTGGGCAATCGGTGCTTCTCTGATCGCTTCCAATATTTCTGCGGAGCAATTTATAGGCATGAGTGGTGATGGATTTTTTGCCGGCGTTTCGGTGGCGGTGTACGAATGGCTGGCAGCGGTATCGCTTATTATTATTGCCATATGGTTCATGCCCGTATATCTTAAAAATAAGATATACACGATGCCCCAGTTTTTGAAAATGCGGTATAATGAAACAGTGAGCCTCATTATGACGGTATTCTGGTTGTTTCTTTACGTAATGGTAAATCTTACTTCCATTTTATATCTCGGGGCCAAGGCGATCAATGGAATGGCAGGGGGCCAATACCTCCATGTTATTATGCTGGCACTTGCCTTGTTTGCATTAATCATTACGCTGGGGGGGATGAGGGTAATTGGATATACAGATGTAATTCAGGTATTGGTACTGATTATTGGCGGATTGGCTACTACCTATATGGCATTAACGGCAGTAAGCGAAAAATTCGGATTGGGCTCAAATGCCCTGGCAGGGTTTAATCAGTTAATGAAAGAGGCGCCGGACCATTTTCATATGATTTTTAAGAAGCCGGGGCCGGGCGCTTCTCAGTATGATATTCAACGATACGTAATATTGCCGGGCATTGCTATGTATTTCGCAGGACAGTGGATAGTGAATCTAAATTATTGGGGCTGCAATCAATACATCACACAGCGTGCCCTGGGAGCCGATTTAAAAACGGCGCGCACGGGAATACTGTTTGCCAGTTTCCTGAAGATAATGATGCCGGTTATTGTTATGCTTCCCGGAATTGCCGCCTATGTATTATATAAAAACGGGCATTTGCCGCAAATGGAAGCGGTGACGAACGATGAGCTTTACAAAATAAAGGACGATGCGTATTCATCGGTGCTTGGGTTTTTACCTACCGGGTTAAAGGGGTTGTCGGTGGCCGCGCTTACAGCCGCTATCGTGGCATCCTTAGCCGGTAAGGCAAACAGCATCTCTACTATTTTTACGTTGGATATCTACAAGAAATATTTTGATAAGGAAGCTGATGAAAAAAAATTAGTGAATATTGGCCGCATCACTATTGTGGCCGCAATGATTATGGCCGTTATACTTACCTGGGAAGACCTACTGGGTATTGGAGGCACAGGCGGATTTACCTTCATTCAAAAATATACCGGCTTTATAAGCCCCGGTATTTTCTCATTGTTTATTTTAGGAATGTTCTGGAAAAGAACTACCGGAGCCGCGGCTATCGCGGGAATTATTGTGGGATTTCTAGTGTCCGTGGTTTTTAATAATTATGCGCCGCAATGGTTTGGTCATGAAACAGCGCTATATACCGCATTTGAAGTAATCAAAGCTGAAAAAGGGGTATTGAAAACTACCTGGGAAATTCCCTTTCTCACTACGATGGGATGGTCTTTCTTTTTTACGATGCTTTCGATGATAGCCATCAGTATGGCCGGGCCTAAGATCAATCCTAAAGCATTTGAATTGGATAAAGCCATGTTTAAATTAAAGCCTCAGCATTTGGTAATGATTGTACTGGCCCTGCTTATTCTTACCACTATTTATGTCAAGTTCTGGTAAGTAGGGTGGTTGCATGACCTAAATTCCATTGCAACGCCGACTGGTATTATATTAACTATCATTGCAGGATATGCACAAAGATTTGCCGGCTTCTTACAGAGGTCTTGATTTCTTTTAATTAATTTTAAGGTATGGACGACCACTCCAAAAAATACAAGCTTGATAAAATGGCTTTCCAGGCCATGACGGTTCAGGAGGCGGATAATCATTGGGGCTACTGGAAAAATAAATCTATGAAAGAAAGACTGGATGCCGCCTGCTACCTGATTAACCAATTTTACGGCACCACTCCGCAAACTCCCGTTGATAAATCTATTTTCACAAAACGCAAGCACCAGAATGGGTAATATTTTCAATGAGCATTTTAGGGATTTTATAAAAGCACATAATGATAATAAAGTGGAATATGTTCCTGTTGGAGGCATGGCTGTCATCTTACATGGTTATGTACGTGGTACTGGTGATATCGATGTGTGGGTAAACAAAACAAAAGACAATTACTGTAAATTGGTTAAAGCATTTGCACAGTTTGGCATGCCTGTATTTGATATGACAGAAGATGCCTTTCTTGGAAATGAATTTTATGTTTGGGGCATCGGTGTACAACCTGTGAGAAATGAAATAATGACCGCAGTAAAAGTGCTGGCCTTCGAAGAAACTTACGAGCATGCCCAATTTTATAATGAAGATGGGTTACAAATAAGATTCATTCATCTTAATCATCCCATACAATCAAAAAAAGCGGCAGGCAGATTCAGGGATCTCGACGACATTGACCAGCTTACCAAAGAATAATCTTTTTTCTATCCGCCTTGAACCAGCACACAACATTTTTATTGATTTAATTTCCCAATGGGCAGACTGATTCCTATAATTTCAAGCAAGTATTTGTTTAATTCTTTTTTTACTTCTTTATCCGGTATTCCCGTCTTTAGCCATTGCATAGCATTACCGGTAAGGGTCCTATACATTGTGTACTGACGCAATGATTTTGGAATAGATTTATACAAGTCCTAAGCAATCCGGGAAGCCCGGCTTAAAATGCCCGCGTACATCAAGGTTTTCCGGAACTCGGAGCTTGTTTTACCCGCTTGCCAGTTAATGAACTTTTTACGCGCAGATAGTATTCACCGCCCCTTTTGTAGAAGCAGGTGTCTCCCACTGTTCCGGTGTAGGTGATATTGCCGCGCTGTTTGGCCATAACTAAACTTACTAACAATTCTTTCTTAAAAACCAGAAGGGACTTAAAATTATTAGTCCTGGAATCAGGCTGTGACCAGCCATTTAAAATTGACCCTTTAAGTTAAAGTAATATCCTATATTTTTAAGTGCCCGATTTATACGGAGTCTTATCGATCCCGGGACCTTGGATTTTATAAAATCGAATCTGGGGATCCTTTTTTAATCATTAAACGAAGTTGCCTTATGCTGTTGCTGGGAATTGATTTGGGTACCTCTTCGGTAAAAGTGTCGGTTGTAGATGCCAACACGCAGCAATGTTTGGCCTCGGAGCAATATCCTGAATCTGAGGCGGAGATTATTTCTCTTCAATCAGGCTGGGCTGAACAATCGCCTGAAGAATGGTGGCAAAGTACCCGGCGGGCCATTTTCAAAGCGCACCAAACAAAGAAGTACGATCCAAAAGATATTGCTGCTATCGGCATTGCCTACCAGATGCACGGGTTAGTTTGTGTTGATAAACACCAAAATGTTTTACGTAACAGCATCATTTGGTGCGATAGCCGCGCGGTTACTTATGGTGATGTGGCGTTTCGGGCTATGGGGGAAGAAGAAACACTCTCTCATTTATTAAATTCTCCCGGAAATTTCACCGCCTCAAAACTGGCATGGGTAAAAGAAAATGAGCCCAAACTTTATGAACAGATTGATAAGATTATGTTGCCGGGCGATTTTATTGCCATGAAAATGACAGGTGAAATTACTACCAGCATTTCGGCATTGAGTGAAGGTATTTTCTGGGACTTTAAAAATGATACGGTTTCAAAAAGCATAATTAAAGCTTTTGGATTTGATGAAGCGGTTATTCCATTAATTAAGGAGGTGTTTACTTCGCATGGTACGGTAAAAAAAGAAATCGCTGATGAATTATCACTAAGTCAAGGAATACCGGTTACCTATAAGGCGGGAGATCAACCCAACAATGCTCTTTCATTAAATGTTTTACAACCTGGTGAAGTAGCGGCTACCGCAGGCACATCGGGCGTAGTATATGGGGTAACCGACCAAGTAATCTATGACCCGCTATCCCGGGTAAATAGTTTTGCTCATGTAAATTATTCCAGCCAATCGAAAAGGATCGGGGTTTTATTATGTATTAATGGTACAGGTATTTTAAACAGCTGGCTTCGTAAGAATGTTTTCAATGGACTTTCATACGAGCAGATTAATGAGGAGGCTGCCCGGGTAGAAATGGGGTCGGATGGTTTGCTGTTATATCCTTTTGGTAATGGCGCTGAGCGGGTGTTGGAAAATAGAGATTTGGGGGCCGCCATGAAGGGATTGCATTTCAACCGGCATCATCGCGGGCATATGGCAAGGGCTGTGCAGGAAGGGATCGTTTTTGCCCTGAACTATGGAATGGATATCATGAAGCAAATGGGGATGAAGTTAATAACTGTGCGAGCGGGCTATGCCAATATGTTCTTAAGCGAAGTATTTGCTTCCTCGTTTGCCAACACTACCGGCTGTGTAGTGGAATTATATAATACAGATGGTTCCATTGGAGCCGCGCGGGCAGCGGGAGTAGGAGCGAAAATATATAATAGTTTCGCTGAGGGTTTTAAAGAGATGAAGGTGATAAAGCGGGTAGAACCGCAGCGTATATTACAGGATAATTATTCCGAATTCTACCATAAATGGAAAGAAGGAATGAGTTTGTAGTTTGCAGTTCTTTAGCCTCCGTCATACACTACTATTCATACGCATTTTAAGATTCGTAGTGAATTTTAATAATTTAGCAACCACAAACTACAAACTATAATATAACTAATCAATAAAAACAATTTTATATGAGCATCACCCTTGGTAACAAAGAATTTTTCCCCGGTATTGGCCAGATTAAATTTGAAGGACCCCAGAGCGATAATCCGCTTGCCTTTAAGTGGTATGATGAAAAGCGGATGATTTCAGGTAAGTCGATGAAGGACCACCTGCGCTATGCAGTATGTTACTGGCATACCTTCTGCAATACCGGTGGCGATCCGTTTGGCCCGGGAACAAAACTATTTCCCTGGGATGTACAATCCGATGCAACCGGTAAAGCAAAAGATAAAATGGATGCGGCCTTTGAATTTATTACCAAACTGGGCGTTCCCTATTATTGCTTTCATGATATTGACCTGGTGGATGAAGGACATTCGATTGCTGAATATGAAAAGCGGCTGCAGACAATAGTAGATTATGCAAAACAAAAACAAGTAGCCAGTGAAGTAAAATTATTGTGGGGTACCGCCAATGTATTCTCCAATCCCCGGTATATGAACGGCGCTTCCACCAATCCTGATTTTGCTGTACTGGCTTATGCAGGAACACAAGTGAAAAATGCATTGGATGCTACTATCGCGTTGGGAGGAGAGAACTATGTTTTTTGGGGGGGCCGCGAAGGATATATGAGCTTGCTGAATACGAATATGAAGAGGGAAGTAGATCATCTGGGTCGGTTTTTAAACATGGCAAAAGATTATGCCCGTAAGCAAGGGTTTAAAGGAGTGTTTTTTATTGAACCAAAACCATGTGAACCCACCAAGCATCAATACGATTATGATTGTGCTACCGTAATTGGTTTCCTGCGACAATATGGTCTTGAAAAAGATTTTAAGATTAATGTTGAAGTGAACCACGCTACCCTGGCCGGCCATACTTTTCAACACGAGCTGCAAGTAGCGGCCGATGCGGGCATGCTGGGAAGTATTGATGCAAATAGGGGAGACTCGCAAAACGGATGGGATACAGACCAATTTCCTATGAACCTGAACGAGCTAACTGAAAGCCTGCTTATTATTCTCGAAGCCGGTGGTTTTGGAGGAGGGGGCGTAAACTTTGATGCGAAGACCAGAAGAAACTCTACCGACCTGGAAGATATTTTTCATGCCCATATAGGTGGAATGGATGCGTTTGCCCGGTCGCTAATAATCGCGGATAATATTCTGCAAAAGTCGCCCTATAAAAAATTCCGCAAAGATCGCTATGCATCATACGATAGCGGAAATGGAAATGCATTCGAGAATGGAAAACTTAAGTTGGAAGATCTGAGAGAATTTGCATTATCCAACGGTGAACCAAAGCAAACGAGCGGCAGGCAGGAGTGGTTGGAGAATATTATCAATCAATATACATAGGAATGCGAATCTCCGATTCGTTATTCGATTGTAAAGAGAATAGGTTGTATCAAAGTTAACACAGGAGCTCACTAAATGAACCCTGCTTTAATTATTAAAATAGGGCAGTGGGTTTTGAATAATTTTAATGACATTCTTTTATTTGATTGTACATAACATTTCTTTCTTGCAGATTGTCAGCTTAAGAAAGTGAATCATATTACTTCAATCACTATTTTGGAATCATTTTTCACTAATTTTATCTCTGAAAAAACAACTCATGAGAAATGTATGCTTACTGGTATGTACTTTTTTTGTTGCTGTCTTATTTGCCGGATGTGGATTTACTTCTCCTCCGGAAATAACCGCGGATCTTGTGTTAAAAAATGCCCGGGTTTATACCGTTAATAAGAATCAACCCAATGCAGAGGCTGTAGCCATTAAAGACGGTAAAATTATTATTGTGGGCACTAATGCTGTGATAAAAAAATATATCGGTAATAAAACAGAAGTGATCGATTGTAAAGGACAATTTGTTATGCCTGGTTTTATTGAAGGGCATGGACATATACATGGATTGGGTGCTTCCTTAATGAGTTTAAACTTAATGCAAGTAAAAAACTGGGATGAAATTGTCGCATTAGTAGCAGATGCGGTTAAAAAGGCCAAGCCCGGCGATTGGATCATTGGTCGTGGCTGGCACCAGGAGAAGTGGGATAGGGCCCCAGCAAAAAATTATCTTGGGTATCCATATCATGAGGAGCTGGACAAAGTTTCTCCCAATAACCCGGTAATACTTACGCACGCGAGTGGTCATAGTGTTTATGTCAATGCAAAAGCCCTGGCATTTTCTGGTATCAATGCTTCTACACTTAACCCAAGTGGAGGTGACATTGTAAAAGATAAGAGCGGGGCCATAGTAGGAGTGCTGGAAGAAACGGCCCAGCAATTAGCGGGGAGAGCTTACGGCATGTGGGTAAATCAGCAAAGCGAATCGAGCCGCAAAGCGCAATGGGTTGAAAGTATCCGATTGGCAGAAGAAGAATGCCTGAGGAAAGGAGTATCCAGTTTCCAGGATGCAGGATCTTCCTTTCAACAGGTAAAATGGATGCAGGAACTTGCCCAGCAAAATAAACTCAATATCAGGCATTGGCTGATGGTACGGGATGGTAATTTATCATTGAGAAGGAATTCCAGCGTATTCCCGATCATGAATGAAGGCAATGGCTTTCTTACGGTGAAATCGGTAAAAGTTTCATTGGATGGTGCTTTGGGTTCATATGGGGCCTGGTTATTGGAACCCTATAGCGACCGGGCCGGATGGATGGGACAAAATACGTTCAACATCGATTCATTAAAGGCCATCGCTGAATTTTGCTGGAATAATAATCTTCAGTTATGCGTGCATGCTATTGGCGACCGGGCCAATAGAGAAACCATCAACGTATTCGCAGAGCAAATAAAAAATGATAAGAATAAAGATCATCGCTGGAGGATAGAACATGCGCAGCATGTTAATCCGGCAGATATACCACGTTTCAAAGAATGGAATATAATTGCTTCCATGCAATCGGTACATTGTACGAGTGATGCGCCGTTTGTACCTAAACGATTAGGGGATAAAAGAGCTGCCGAAGGGGCTTATATGTGGAAAGCTTTTTTAAATGAAGGTGTTTTAGTAACGAATGGTACCGATGTGCCGGTAGAAGATGTGGATCCATTAACCTGTTATTATGCGGCGGTTACCCGTAAAACTAAAAGCGGGGAGGCGTTTTACCCGGCCCAATGCATGACTAGAGAAGAAGCAATTTATTCTTACACTATGGCAAATGCATTAGCAGCTTTTGAAGATAAAGAAAAAGGAAGTTTGGAGCCAGGAAAATTGGCCGATATAGTAATGCTTAGCAACAATCTCATTACCTGCAAAGAAGAAGAAATAAAGAAAACTAAAGTGAGGCTGACTATTGTGGGAGGAAAAGTAAAGTACCGGCAGTAATACTTAATCCTATATGCACACAACCATACCATTTGGTCAATGGGAAAAACGCTGGCACCCCTTGCGGCGGGAATGGATTGTTTATGCAGCGCACCGGAACAACCGGCCCTGGGATTTTGAAATAAAAAAATCTGTAAAGGAATCTCCGGTCTACGATCCGGGATGTTATTTATGTCCGGGCAATACACGGATAAGCGGAAAAAGGAATCCGGACCCGTATGATGTCTTCATATTTGAAAACGATCACCCGGTAGTGGGCATGGAGTCGCCATCGATACCAGAGATGGCGCAGGAGATGCATAACGGATTGTATCGTCGGCAAAAGGCTAACGGAATGGCAAAAGTAGTTTGTTACGATCCGCGTCATAATGTAACACTGAATGATGTGAGTCCCGGCCAGGTAGCGAAAGTATTCAGGGCCCTTCGTGACGAAATGATTTTTTTTGAACAACATCCAGCCATAAAATCGGTATTGATTTTTGAAAATAAGGGAGAGATTGTGGGTGTATCGAATCCGCATCCGCATTGCCAGATATATGCAACAGACTTTGTATTTAAAGTGGTACAGAAAGAATTGTTTTCTATGGGACAGCATCAGAAGGAATTTCATTCTAATATCTTTGAGGATATCATAAATGCTGAACTAACAGATGAATCGCGTATTATAGCAGAAAATTCCAATGCCGTCGCTTTCATTCCATTTTTTGCGCGCTTTGCTTACGAAACCTACATCTTTCCCAAAATCCGCCATGCCACACTCATAACGATGAGTGATGAAGAGTTGTACGATCTGGCAGTGGTATTTCAAACTGTAACCCAAAAATTTGACGCTAATTTCAATACCAGTTTCCCCTATATCCTGGTGTTTGCACAGGCACCAGTCGATGAAGGTAATTATACGGGGTATCACATGCATCTTATAATTTGTCCGCCGTTGCGGCAACCCGGCTTGCAAAAGTTTTTAGCAGGACCCGAGACCGGTGCTGATACCTTTATGGCAGATACAATGCCCGAAGAAAAAGCAGCAGAGCTGCGTACGATTAAACTATGAGTGATTTTTTTAGTTCCGGTCAACCAATACTTACGGCCCGTGCTCCCGGCCGTATGGATATTATGGGAGGTATTTCCGATTATAGCGGATCGCTGTTGCTGCAAATGCCTGTTAAGCAAACTACCATTGTTCAGGTGCAAGAACGAACTGACTCCATCATACAGCTGAGGTCGATGATAGGTAAAAGCAAATCACAGAATTTTTCCATTGACAGCGGCTTGCTTGTCGGCAAAAATTATGCGGAGGCTTCCGCTTTTATTCATTCTCAACCCGGGGGTGATTGGGCCAATTATATATTGGGTTGTATGATGGTACTGCACATTGAAAAAAACCTGCCATTTACCGGGATGAATGTATTGATTGTATCTACCGTGCCTATGGGGAAAGGTGTTTCATCTTCTGCTTCGCTGGAAGTAGCAACGATGTGCGCATTGGAAAAATTATATAAAATAAAATTAGGAGATACTGAACTTCCCTTACTCGCGCAAAAAGCCGAGAACCTTATGGTGGGTGCGCCTTGTGGATTGATGGATCAGTTGAGCAGTTACCTGGGTCATAAAAGTAAATTGCTTCCTCTTATTTGCCAGCCTCATAAAGTATTCCCACCCATAAGTATTCCTTCCGGAGTTTCGTTTTGTGGAATAGATAGCGGCATCCGTCATGCAGTTAGCGGCGCTTCGTACAGCGATGTGCGCACGGCGGCATTTATGGCCTATACAATAATGGCGATGCAGGAAGGTAGTTCCGTTCATGATTTACAGCAGGCAAAAAATAGCGGGCATTGGGAATCGCTTCCTTACAAAGGATTCCTGGCTAATGTTCCACCATCTGTCTTTGATACACGATTTAGAGACAAACTGCCGGAAGAAATTTCAGGAAAAGATTTTTTAGAAAAGTATAATATTTCTCTTGATACCGTTACGCAGATCAACCCCGATAATATATATAAGCTTCGCGCTTGTGCCCTCCACCCGGTGCAGGAAAATTACCGTATTCATCTATTCAATAATTTATTGAAAATTTTTTCTGCGCATAAAGACAAAAAAGAAACTATGCAGTTATTGGGAGAATTGATGTTTCAAAGTCATGCCGGTTATACAGCGGTAGGATTGGGCAATAAGAATACAGATGAAATTGTAGAACGTGTTCTCCACGCGGGCCCTGCGAATAACGTATATGGCGCTCGGGTCACTGGTGGGGGAAGCGGCGGAACGGTTGCTATATTATGCTATGGAAAAGAAGGCAAACAAACGGCCAGGAAGATCTTTGAAGAATACCGGGAATATCACCATATTAAAAGTTTCTTTTTTGCCGGAAGTTCGAATGGAGCTAAAAAGCTAAATGCAGAATAGATAGGGTAGAAACCAGCTATCATTTTCCTGCACTTCTGCGTTTTATATTCTCCATTTTCCATTTTATATTTCATTTGCATACTCCTACCTGTTCATCCACCAAATCTTTAAACTGAAGGGCGATATCTTTTTTTTGTTCTCCTAATAATGTTTTTACGAAAATGATAGCGGCATATTTCCGGCAATTATCAACATAAGGCCAGGTGCCGAATAATCCCGGGCTGCTTACCACGGTGGCAATACCGGCCTCATTCTTTTCCTGGATCCATTCACCTAAACCGTATTCAAGACCTTCCGCCACCTTGGGAGTATATTTAATTGGCAGGTCAGCCATTTGTACTTTCTGCATTTCGGAAATGGCTGTTGAGCTTAAGATCATTTTACCTTCAAACATGCCTTTATTCAATATCATAGTAAGGAAATTCATATAATCATTGGCTGTTGATTGTGCACCACCCGACGGGTTGGGGGCATTGCCATTGTCGTTTGTAAAACTGGTGGCGCGCATCCGGAGTGGTCGTGTGATGCGTTCCTGCATCAATCGTTCAAATGCTTTTTTGCCTACAACCTCGCATACCCTTGCAGCGATATTAAGTCCGTAATTTCCATAAAAAAATTCTTTGCCTGGATTATTGGAAATTTCCTTAGAAGCAATAGCATTTGCTTCCTCTTCGAGGTTCTCATACTTTTTGCGCTCTAAAAATTTACCCATCTTCCCAGCTTCCCGTTCAATTCCTGTTGTGTGCGACAGGCAATGCCGGAGAGTAACATAGCCTTTCATATACTTTTCAAATGCGGGAATGTATTTGCTTACGGGATCATCGAGATCGAGTTTACCCTGATCCACAAAACTCATCACCAGCGCAGCGGTTAACCATTTGCTGCAACTGGCAATAGGGGCCGGGGATTTTGCTGTAAAGTCGCCGAGTTCTTTCTTGTATATCAGTTTGCCATCCTTATAAATCAATGCGACCACATTATTTCCGAGCAATTTCTGGTTACGTTGAAGAAGCTGATCAACCCCACTGAAATCATATTGACTGAATACGGGCTGAAAGATTAACAGAAATAAAGCTATTGATGTGACTTTCATGCAGATAAAACCAGTTTTGTATGACATAGTTTCGCAATTTTACACTTGGATAGGCTTTTGTTATAAGGTTTGAAGTTAGTAATAAGTCGGGAAGTCCGAAAGACTAACAGAAAGTTCGGATAAGCAGGGAAATTATTTCCAAATTCAAGACTTTCAGGTTTTTCAGGCAATAAACATATAAATATGAACTTAGGAAACTTTACAATAAAAGCAGCAGAGGCTTTTCAACAAGCCCAGCAATTAGCATTTAATTCACAGAACCCGAACATTGAAACGGAACATATATTGAAGGCTTTAATTGACCAGGAGGATTCTCCGGTAGATTATTTGCTTAAGAAGAATAATGTAACCTTAAACCTGGTGGAAAGTAAGCTGGATGAATTGATCAGCAAACTACCCAAAACTTCCGGTGAGCCTGCACAGCAAATCAGTCGGGATGCAAACAGCGTGGTGTTGCGGGCGGGTGGTATTTTGAAACAATTCAATGACGAGTTTATAACCGCGGAGCATTTATTGCTGGCTATTGTTCAGGGAAACGATGCGGCAGCAAAACTATTAAAGAATACAGGGCTTACCGAAAAAGGATTGATTGCAGCGATTAAAGAATTGCGAAAAGGGGAAACCGTTACTTCTCAAACCCAATCGCAGGAATATAATGCATTGAATAAATACGCCAAGAATCTAAATGAAATGGCGCGGCTGGGAAAACTGGATCCCGTGATCGGTCGTGATGAAGAGATCCGCAGGACCTTGCATATCCTTTCCCGCCGAACAAAGAACAACCCGATATTGGTAGGAGAACCCGGGGTTGGCAAAACAGCCATTGCAGAAGGTATTGCCCATCGAATAGTAAATGGGGATGTGCCTGAAAACCTCAAATCAAAAATTATATATGCTCTGGACATGGGATTGCTTATTGCCGGTGCGAAATATAAAGGAGAATTTGAAGAGCGATTGAAAGCCGTGGTAAAAGAAGTGGGCAGCAGTGATGGAGAAATTATTTTATTTATCGATGAAATTCATACCCTGGTGGGTGCCGGTGGGGGAGAAGGGGCTATGGATGCAGCTAATATTTTGAAGCCTGCCCTGGCGCGGGGTGAATTAAGAGCAGTAGGCGCCACTACCCTGAATGAGTATCAGAAATTTTTCGAAAAAGACAAAGCATTAGAAAGACGTTTTCAGAAAGTGATGGTGGACGAGCCCAGTTTGGAAGATGCTATTTCTATTTTGCGTGGATTGAAAGACCGGTACGAAACATACCACCATGTGCGGATTAAAGACGAAGCAATTATTGCGGCCGTGGAATTAAGCAGTCGTTATGTAACAGATCGTTTTTTGCCTGACAAAGCAATTGATCTGATAGATGAAAGTGCGGCTAAACTGAGATTGGAGATGAACTCGATGCCAGAAGAATTGGATACATTGGAAAGGCAGATACGGCAATTAGAGATCGAACGCGAAGCCATCAAACGGGAGAATGATGAAGCAAAATTGAAAGAGCTGAATACAGAGATAGCCAACCTGTCTGTTGAACGAGATACGTTCAAAGCGAAATGGAAAGAAGAAAAGGAGATAGTGGAGAGAGTGCAGAATGGCAAAGCCGATATTGAGCAATTGAAGCTGGAGGCGGAGAAAGCGGAGCGGGAAGGAGACTACGGAAAAGTGGCCGAGATACGATATGGTAAAATAAAAGAAAAAGAAAAACTAATTGAAGAGTCGTCGAATCTATTGTCAGCGATCAGTGAACATTCACGAATTATGAAGGAGGAAGTGGATGCGGAGGATATTGCAGAAATTATAGCTAAATCTACTGGTATACCGGTTACAAAAATGCTGCAAAGTGATAAACAAAAGCTCCTGCGGTTAGAGCATCATTTGCACGAACGGGTAGTAGGACAGGAGGAAGCGATTACGGCAGTAGCTGATGCCATTCGGCGAAGCCGGGCAGGTTTGCAGGATCCCAAAAAACCAATTGGTTCTTTTATTTTCTTAGGTACTACCGGGGTGGGAAAAACAGAACTCGCAAAAGCATTGGCCGAATATTTATTTGACAATGAAAGTATGATGACACGGATTGATATGAGTGAGTACCAGGAAAAACATACAGTTAGCCGTTTGGTAGGCGCTCCTCCCGGGTATGTAGGATATGATGAAGGGGGTCAGTTAACGGAAGCGGTGCGACGTAAACCTTATAGTGTAGTATTACTCGACGAAATTGAAAAAGCACATCCCGATGTTTGGAACGTATTATTGCAGGTATTGGATGATGGGCGTTTAACTGATAACAAAGGACGGGTAGTAAATTTTAAGAATACAATAATTATAATGACCAGTAATATCGGAAGTCATATAATTATGGATGCCTTTGAAAATGTGAGTGAGAAAAATATAGAAGCCGCTAATGAAAAAGCAAAAGTAGAAGTAATGAGTTTGCTCAGGCAAACAATCCGCCCCGAGTTTTTGAACAGGGTAGATGAGATTATAATGTTTCAACCGCTGCTTAAAAAAGAGATAATTGGCATCGTAAAAATTCAATTGGAAAATCTGAAACGTTTGGTTTCCCAGAGTGGTATCCATTTGCAGTTTAGTGATTATGCGTTGTCGTTTTTGGCTGAGCAGGGATTTGATCCTCAATTTGGCGCAAGACCATTGAAGCGGCTTATCCAAAAGGAAATTGTAAACCAGGTAAGCAAACGGATATTGGCTGGTGATATTGATAAGAGCCAGCCCGTGCTGGTGGATGTGTTTGATAATACCGTGGTGTTTCGAAATGAAAAGCCCGAACTGGAAAAAAGTAACGGGAAGAAAAAATAAGAAATGGGGACTATTGATTTGGGACTTATCAAAAATGATCAAGAAGAAAATAAATAGCTCTCCATTCTAATTACAGTTAGTGGGGCAGGGGCATTTAACGAAAGAGAGGATTGATTCTTTTGACCTGACTAAGGGTCATACCGAAAGGAATGATAGCCCAAAGGATGGTTCCTTAACTGGCTGATAATCATAACTATTTGTGATGTTGTTGGTAAATTGTTTATATCAGCCCTATAAGAAAACAAAAAAATACTACCTTCAGCGGGTTCTGTAAGTCAGATATCTGACGAAACGGCTCTTAATCAACCAAATGGCAAGTTTTTTGTTATTAGTATTAAGTGAGTACAAAAGGCAGGACAAGTACTTAAAAAGGAGATTATATATGGCATTCAAAAAAGACGAAGTTGAAATTATTGAACCGAAAGATATTTTTGTAGGCGACAAGTCTGCACCGGTAACCCTCACGGAGTTTGGCGATTACGAAAGTGAAGCCTGCGCCAAGGTAAATGAGGTGGTAAAAAAATTGCTGGAAGATTATGAAGGAAAGATCAGGTTGAATTACCGCCATTTTCCACAAACCCGTATTCACCAGAGAAGCTTAAAGGCTGCCGAGGCGGCAGTGGGAGCAGCGCAGGAAGGGAAATTTTGGGAAATGCATAATATTATTTTTGCTAATCGCCGCAATCTCGGAACAACAAGCTTGAAATTGCATTCGAAAGAAGCGGGAGTTAAGAATAAAAAATTTCTTGACGACCTGGTAAATGCAATTTATGGATGGCATGTTCAGGCGGATATCCGGGAAGGATTGGATCGGGGAGTAAAAGAAGTTCCAGCCTTTTTCATCAATGGGGAATTCTTTATCGGTAAACCCAGCTATGAAAATTTGAGCGCTGCCATTGAACTGGCTTTGAAAAAAGCAAAGAAAAAACCGGCTGTCAAACAGCGAGCGTAATTTTATTATACACGACTTCTT
>JANMBO010000097.1:0-11048 GCA_031360425.1 Chitinophagaceae bacterium
AAAGCTGAGTTGATTATGATTCATAGCCACATATCGCGCAAAGGGAATGGTAAGATCGTACCTCAATGCTTTGTCAGTTGTTTCATTTTTTAATTGAGATAAATAAACTGATTTCTTAATTTCATCGGATGTAAATTCTAAGTACTCTGGATCAAAACTCCACAACGGGTTGGAAAATGGATTTTTGATATTAGGATTTTCTTTTTTTCTTTCTTCAAAAAATTCATATCGATCTTTAAGATACATTCCTAATGTTCTAAAAAAATCTTTACTATATGGATTTCCAGAATCCAGTATCCTGTATATCAGTTTATCGCCTTCCTCTCCGTACTTCCCCATCAATGTTTCTAAATTTTCCATAGCCGGTGTTTCCAGTGGCTGAAACCCGTACCGTTCAAAAACCTCTTTGATGGTATTGATGATATAGTTTCTTTTTCGAACCACTTCTGGTCCAAAATCGCGGGTGCCCTGGGGGAGAGATACGTTTATTTTTACCATTGTTTATATGATTAGAAATTAAGAATGATGAATTAATAAGGAAAAATGAAAAAGTTTGCGGGCTCTTGCTTTTTCATTTTTTATTCATCATTCTTGCTTTTTCATTTTTGATTTCATATTTCCTGATAATAGCACTACACGCTTCCTCAATCATCTTAAATACTTCGTGATAACCTGATTCCGGTCCGTACCAGGGATCCGGCACCTCTGCATTTTTTCCGGGATATATTTCATTCATCAGTAATCTCATCTTTTTGTCATTATAATCCTTGCCGGCAATCCGTTTCATATCCTCCATTACATCCGGCGCCATTGCATATATGATATCGTACTGATAAAAATCATGGCAAGTAATCCTGCGTGAACGTTGCCCGCTAATAGTAATTCCATGTTGCAATGCTACTTTTTGAGATAAAGGATGCGGGGATTGGCCATTATGACAACCATTGGTACCCGCGCTTTCTATGCTCCAATTCAATCCGGCTTGCCGGGCCTTATGTTTAAGAATACCTTCCGCCAAAGGACTTCTGCAAATATTACCCAGGCATACCATCAGGATTTTCATGGGGGCAAAGATAGGAATACAGGGTTAAGGTATAAGGCTGGAAGTTTGTAGTTTGTAGTTTGAAGTTTGAGGTGGTTGGAGATTCCTTGTTTTTCATAAGTTCGGGTTATTCCAAATTAGAAAAAATCTATCATTAGGGATCATTCAACATTAGAAAACATCCAGCATCTCACTTTCACATGGCTACGGCGAGCAACGCCCGCATCCCGTATCTCAAATCAAATATCCCGTCACCCATAATCTATTATATGGTTATGGAAATACTAACCAAACGGCATCTTACTAATGAACTTGCGCAAGTTTCATCTCAACCATATTAACTAACTAAAACCTGGAAAGATGAAACCGGAAATGATTTTACAAGCAGACATACTGGATATTCTTTTTGAGAACCGTAACAAAGCGTACGGGGCCTACGAATTACGAAAAGATTATAATGGACGATTGTACAAGGCCATGGGTGTTATGGTAGGAATGGTGTTGTTATTTATTGTATTCAATTACTGGAAGAATGATTCCTCGTCACCTGCAGGAATGCCTACTATTAACATTCCTCCTGATATAATAATAAACCAGGTAGATATTATAAAGCCCGCAGTGGTGGATCTACCTAAGCCACCGCCCGCTTCAATTCAGTACACCACTCCGATAATTACAGATAAAGCCGAAGCAACCATTCCGGAAAACACAGACCTGGATAAAGACGTGAATATAGGAACACAAAATATTGAAGGGCCACCTGCTTCTGAAGACCCCGTTACACCCCATGCAGAAAATATTGGTAATGTTATAGAACCTAAGGTGACGGAGAATAAAGAACCGCCTGTATATTTTTCAGCGCAGGTAATGCCCGAATACCCCGGAGGTGAAACCGCCATGAGACGTTTTTTACAACATAATCTTCGATTCGATTTTGAAGGGCAGGAACCAGGATCGCGGGTATTAATAAAGTGCCGCTTTATTGTAGATAAAGAAGGAAATGTAACAGCGATCGAGATAGTAAAAAGTGGAGGGCGCCTTGAATATGATAAGGAAGTAACCAGGGTGGTTACAAAAATGCCCGCCTGGAAACCAGGTTTTCAAAACGGCAAAAATGTATCAGTTTATTTTACCTTACCGGTAGTGGTTGAAGTACCGGAGCAATAATAAACAAACCGGTTATTACGCTTAAAGAATTTTGCGGATAAGGGTAATAACCGGACTTCTTATTCAGCTAAAAAACCTATCTTGCCCGTACCCTTAAACAAGAAAAATGGCCACGGATTTTGATGAAAAAAGGATGAAAGCACACAGCATCCGAAGATCCATTATGGATTACGGAATGGGGATTATTATTGCCGGGTTTGGGGTTTTTTTTGCAATTGCAGACAAATTCGGAATCAAGTTTTCAATTGATCCAACTCTTAAGTACGCCTTTGCCGGATTGTGTTTATTGTACGGTGGCTTCCGGATATACCGGGGCTATAAGAAAAATTATTTTAAGGAATGAATTATTACGCACTCTCTGCGATTGGAAATAATAGGTGGATGGTTATTTTTTTGGCACTGGTTGGTTTAACCCTAAGTTGCAAAAACAATCAATCGCCCACTCAACAACGCGAATCACTCACCAGTGGAACTATTTATATATGTGCCGATGAATCATTTAGGCCGGTAATTGATTCCCAGATACAGGTATTTGAATCCCAACATTCCGGGGCGAAAATTATTGTGCATTATAAATCGGAAGCGGATTGTTTACGCGACCTTAAATACGACAGCATTCGAATGGTAATTGTCACGCGTGGACTAACCGAGGATGAACAGAAAATAATAAAAGATACACTAACCTATGCACCAACGTTTGGTATAATGGCCTACGACGCCATTGCACTCATTATAAATAATAAAGCAACTGATTCTGCTTTCACTATGCAGGAGGTACGTTCCCTGGTGAAAGGCACGAGCGGATTTAAATACAAAGTGGTGATGGATGGCATTAACTCTACCAGTACGGTACGATTTGTGGTTGACTCCTTACTGAAAGGTGAAAAGATGGGATCCAATGTGGAGGGGGCCAAAGGCAGTGAAGCCGTTTTAGATTATATTTCCAAAAATGCCGACGCGGTTGGCCTGATTGGGGTGAGCTGGATTGGAAATAATGACGACCCCGGGCAAAGTAGTTTTCTAAAAAAAGTTAATTTAGCTTCTATTGAGTGTAGAGGATGTACTAAGGGTCCATTTGTAAAGCCTTATCAGGCAAATATTTACGGAGGAAGATACCCGATGA
Organism: Chitinophagaceae bacterium; assembly: GCA_031360425.1. GTDB lineage: Bacteria > Bacteroidota > Bacteroidia > Chitinophagales > Chitinophagaceae > Endoryza. The sequence continues at coordinate 3,333 of JANMBO010000097.1, forward strand.
CCCGCCCTTTGTTTTATATCTTAAAGGAAAATTATGATGGACTTGGCAGCGGGTTCAGGAATTTTCTCATCTACGAAAAAGGACAACGGATATTTAAGCGGGCTTATTTGTTACCGGCCCGCATGCGTTTCGAAGTTCAAAATATTGATCTATCTGAGTAAAAAGGATTTAATACATTTACAAACACTAAAACAAGCCATCGCACATGAAGCGTTTAATCAGTTTAGTAATGGGGGTTGTAGTATCAGCCAACCTGCTTTTTGGCCAGAGTGTTGACCAGGGTAAAAAGTTCTTTTACTACGAGCGGTACAAAAGTGCAAAGGAAAATTTTGAAAAAGTATTGGCAGCTAATCCCAATGATTTAAACGCTGTGTACTGGCTGGGGCAAACTTTAATAGAACTTAAAGACTCTGTTGCGGCAAAAGAACTTTATTCAAAATCACTTCAGCAAAATGGTAATGCGCCCATCATATTAGTTGGTATGGGTCAGATAGAACTGATGGAGGGAAAAACCAATGAAGGTCGTCAGCGATTTGAAGTAGCCTTAAGCCTTACGAAAAATAAAGATGTAAATATTATAAATGCTATTGGAGCAGCCAACATAAATGCGCGGTTGGGAGATGCTAATTATGCCGTCGAAAAATTAATGCTTGCCACGCAAATAAAGGATTTCAAGAATCCGGATACGTATATTCTTTTGGGGGATGCTTATCGCAAACTAATTGATGGGGGAAATGCTGTTACAGCTTACCAAAAGGCATTAACCTTCGATCCCCGGATGGCGGCCGCTAAACATAAAATTGGTAAAGTATACCTCACTCAAAAAAACCCCGAATATTTTTTACCTGCCTTTGAAGGATCCACTCAACTGGATCCCAATTATGCGCCTTCCTGGTACGAGTTGTATTTTTACTGGTATTACCGCGACATTAATAAATCAGCCGGTTATTTTGATAAATTTCTTGGAGTATCAGATCCCAGTCCTAGTAATGAATACGACCGGATCAGTATCATTTATGCCCGGAAGTTATACCCGGAAGCTATTGCGGCTGCTCAGCAAAGGATTACCTCCGACGGAGATAAAGCCGATGCACGCTTTTATAAATTGATTGCCTACAGCTATGATGACAGCAATGATTCAACAAATGCCAAAAAGTATATGGATTTGTACTTTGCTAAACAGAAACCCGCTGAATATGTATCAAAGGATTATTCATTTTACGCAAAACTGCTGGGTAAGTTCAACCTGTATGACCAGGCCTATAAGAATTATCAATCGGCCATCGATACCGATACAGCCATGGATGTTAAAATGGACCTGATGAAAGAAGCTTCTGAACTGGCAAAAATATCAGGCGACCGTAAAGCGCAGGCAGATTGGCTGGGCAGATCATTCATGATGAAAAAAAATCCTTCAAACCGCGATTTGTATGACTGGGGCTTTGCTCACTACCAGGCGGCTAATTATGTAACAGCCGATAGCCTTTTTTGCGGAGTTTATCAGTCAAAATACCCCACTGAAATTATTGGTTATTTATGGTGCGCACGCAGTAAACAGGGCCAGGACGATTCTACCAATTCAAAAGGATTAGCGGTGGAGGCTTATAAAATACTAGCAGAAAAAGCCAGGGCAATTGATTCGGTAAGGTATAAAAGCCAGGCGCTGTCTTCCTATTTTTTCCTGGTTCAATATTATAATGATATAGCAAAAGACAAATCAGCGGCCATATTATATATTAACAAGGCGTTGGAAGTAGATCCAACAAATGCAGATGCTATTCGTATTAGAGAAATATTATCCAAGGCCCCCGCTGCCCGGCCTGCTGCTAAACCTAAAACGGGGGCAAACAAGAATAGTGGGCCTCCCCCGGCTGCTGTAAAAAAAAAGTAGTTAAAAAGAAAAATTGATTTATATAGACTAAATCCCTTCACTTTAAACGAAGGGATTTTTTAGTTTTAAACTAGTTACTTGTTTTTCAGGCTAGCTGTCTTATTTTTGTTGCTCAAACTCATGAAGGTATATGATTCAGTACCTGTTGCAGATTTCCGCTGCTAACCAACATCCCGATAGTTCCTTCTGGTATTTTCCTGTTGGTCTTCAATTACTATTTGCCATCGCTTTTGTGGCCGTTATGATGGCTATTACTCACTACCTTGGTCCTAAACGAAATACCGGCGATAAGCTGGAATCCTTTGCCAGTGGAATAAAATCGCATGGCGATGCTCGACAACCTATGGCTATTAAATATTTTCTGGTAGCTATTCTTTTTGTTTTGTTCGATGTAGAGGTTATTTTCTTCTATCCTTATGCAGTTAATTTTAGAGAGCTGGGATGGAACGGTTTCCTGGCTGTTCTGATGTTTGTAGGTTTCTTTTTAGCTGGATTTATATATATAGTAAAGAAAGGGGCATTGAAGTGGGAAGACTGAAAATATAAAATGTAAAATATTTAATGAAGAATGTAAAAGAGGGGTAGTTGAGGAAAGCCATTTAGTTTGAGATCATTTTTGTTAGAAGGTAACTGTATCTGGCATTATTTATATAGTAAATCAATTATTGTCAGCGATAATATAATATTAAATGATTGCAATAGTGAGTGAACTTAGTAGGTAAGGCGTTGTTTCATATTTAATATTTTAAATTATAGATTTTATGAGTCGCCCGGTTCAATATAATATATACGGTCAAACGGATGTAAAGTTGGTCCATGAAGGCCCTGAAGGATACCAGGGTGAAGGGTTTTTTGCCACTTCGTTGGATAAGGTAGTGGGGTTGGCCCGCAAAAACTCTATCTGGCCATTACCCTTTGCTACATCCTGTTGCGGAATTGAGTTTATGGCTACGATGGCATCCCATTACGACCTTGCCCGCTTCGGTGCTGAGCGTGTTGGTTTTTCACCCCGTCAGTGTGATTTGTTGATGGTGATGGGAACCATTGCTAAAAAGATGGGCCCCGTAGTTAAGCAGGTTTATCTCCAGATGGCGGAACCTCGATGGGTACTGGCCATGGGAGCCTGCGCCTCGAGTGGAGGCATTTTCGATACATACAGCGTTTTGCAGGGCATTGATCAAATTATTCCCGTGGATGTTTACATTCCGGGCTGCCCTCCTCGCCCCGAAGCCGTGTTGGATGGGTTTATGAAAGTACAGGACCTGATTGGTAAAGAGAGCTTGCGCCGTAGAAACGGAGATAGATATAAGGAGTTAATGGGAAGTTATGGAATTCAATAAGAACAAGCCGGGAGATACGAGCCTTTGGCCACGAGCCCGATGCTGATATTAATAATTCTTTCCCCGCAGCGTATGTCTCGGGGCTCTAAGATTAACCATGGTATTAACCAACGATCAAATTAAGCAAAGACTGCAAGAGAAATTCGGAGAACAGGTAACCGGGTTTACCGAACCTTACGGAATGCTCACTTTTGAAGCGCCCAAAGAACTCAACTTAAAAGTATTGCAATTCCTCTATGATGATGATGCGTTGAAATTTCGTTTTCTAACCGATTTACAGGCAGTACATTATCCAAATGAAAAAGGCCGCGAACTGGCCGTAGTATATCATGTGCATAACCTGATTGATAATGTACGGATACGGTTCAAAGTATTTTTGGATATACAAAAACCGGACGTATTCAGTGCAACTGCTCTCTATGCTTGTTCCAACTGGATGGAAAGAGAAACCTACGACTTTTTTGGTGTGAATTTCGTGGGGCACCCAAACCTGGTAAGAATTCTCAATGTAGAAGAGATGGATTATTTTCCAATGCGAAAAGAATTTCCGCTGGAAGATCAAACCCGGGTGGATAAAGATGATGATATGTTTGGAAGATAAGAGAATGTGCGAATGGCGAATGTGTGAATGGAGAATTGAGTCACTAATGATTTAAAATTCATAAAATAAATAAGAACAGAAGATGGAAGTCTACCAATTTATCACGATTGACGACCTTGCAGAACCACAAACTATAAACAAGAGACAGTAATGTCTGAAACAATAACACATAGTCATATCAAACTTCCGGAAGGGTCTATTGAAAAGCAAACGTCCACCTTGAACCTGGGCCCTACCCATCCGGCTACCCATGGTGTTTTCCAGAATATCCTTGAGCTGGATGGCGAACGGATCATTTCTGCCCAACAAACTGTTGGATATATCCACCGGGCGTTTGAGAAATTAGCTGAACGACGACCACTTTACCAGATCACTACTCTTACCGATCGACTAAATTATTGCAGCAGTCCCATCAATAATATGGGCTGGCATCTCACCTGCGAAAAATTATTGAAGGTAAAAACTCCTAAACGCGTAGATTATTTACGTGTTATTATAATGGAACTGGCTCGTATCTCCGATCACCTGATCTGTAATTCTATAGTAGGGGTAGATGCAGGGGCTTATACCGGCTTTTTGTATGTAATGCAATACCGCGAATTAATTTATGAGATTTATGAGGAAGTATGCGGTTCACGTCTTACAACTAATATTGGACGTATTGGCGGGCTGGAAAGAAATTTTACGGCTACCGCGTTTGAAAGGCTCGAAAAATTCCTGAAAGAATATCCCAAAGTGCTGAAAGAATTTGAAAGCCTTTTCATGCGCAACCGGATTTTTATGGAACGTACGATTGGGGCTGGTGCAATTACCGCTGAACGTGCATTGAATTACGGATTTACTGGTCCAAACCTGCGTGCCGCTGGTGTTGACTACGATGTAAGGATTCATAGTCCTTATTCCAGCTATGAAGATTTTGATTTTACCATTCCGGTAGGCTCCACGGGCGACTGTTACGATCGGTTTCTTGTTCGTAACCAGGAAATGTGGCAGAGCCTCCGTATCCTGGAGCAGGCTTATAAAAAAGTACAGGAATTCAAGGGCGCGGAATCAGAAGTATATCACGCCGATATTCCTGAATATTATCTGCCGGAAAAGAAAGATGTTTATACAAAGATGGAGGCCCTAATCTGGCATTTCAAAATCATTATGGGAGAAGTGGATATACCTCCTGGCGAATTATACTTCTCGGTGGAAGGAGGGAACGGGGAATTAGGATTTTACCTGATTAGTGATGGTGGACGTACCCCATACCGTTTGCATTTCCGCCGGCCTTGTTTTGTTTACTACCAGGCTTTCGAGGAATTGGTAAAAGGAAGTATGTTAAGTGATGCCATAATTGTAATGAGTAGTTTGAATTTGATAGCGGGAGAAATGGATGCCTAGAAATTTGAAATAATGAATGAAATATGTAAAATATAAAAAGCAAATACGAGATCGATTGGCAGGAGCACATTTTACATTTTTGATTTTACATTTTTTATATGATTCAATTCAACGAAGACAAGCTGAGAGAGGTTAACCGCATAATCGGTTTTTACCCGGAAGGCAAACAAAAAAGTGCGTTGATCCCGGTATTGCACCTGGCCCAGCAGGAATTTGGAGGATGGCTGAGTGCGGCAACCATGGACTATGTAGCTTCTTTATTAAAAATAGAACCGATTGAAGTATATGAAGTAGCTACTTTTTATAGTATGTATAATTTAAAGCCGGTCGGTAAGTATATGTTTGAGGTTTGCCAAACGGGCCCCTGCATGCTGAATGGTAGCGACGACATAATAAAGCATATAGGAGATAAACTGAACATTAAACCGGGGCAAACAACTACGGATGGCATGTTTACGTTGAAAACAGTAGAATGCCTGGGCGCTTGCGGATATGCCCCGTTGATGCAGATGGGTAAAACCTATCGCGAGTACCTGACAAAAGAAAAAGTGGATACCATTATTGAGGAATGTCGTAAAAGTGCAAGCCTGAATAATTAGTTTTTGAGACGGAATTCTTATTTGCCTTCAGATGTAAATACTAAAGAAGTGTTGAATGTTGGATATTTAACCGGGAAAAAAAATAATAGATGAAGAGGATCGCCTTTTTATTCCCCTTGCTCTTTGTATATCGGATTAGTATTGCACAACAGGATACCACACAGGTACTGCATGCGGTAACAATGATGGAGCGGGCGCTGGTAATCAAGGACAGTGTGCAGTTAGAAAAATTGCTTCATCCGGATCTTTCCTATGGTCATTCCAATGGCTGGGTGCAATCGAAAAGAGAAGTGTTGAAAGATATGAGTACCGGTTACCTGGTCTATTGGAAAATCGAGAACCAGGCAACGGCCATCACTATAAAAAAAAGATATGCAACCGTTAAAGAAAAGGTTTTGGTTGAAGGTGAAGTAAATGGTAGTGTTTTCAAATTGAATTTATTTGTATTACAATGGTGGATGAAAACAAAAAAAGGATGGCAATTGATGATGAGGCAGAGTACGAAATTGTAAAAAGTCAGGAGCCGAAATAGACAAGCGTATTAATGTACGATGGTATCAGCAGTGCGGTGAGCGCTAAAAGCATTACAATGGGAAGGAAGATTCTAATAGACAAAGTTAATATTCCGGGTATCCGGGGATATGAAGTGTATCGTCGGGAGGGCGGATATGCATCTGTAGAAAAGGCTTTTAAAATGGATCCCGCCGATATAGTGGAAGAAGTAAAAAAGAGCGGATTGCGCGGACGAGGTGGAGCGGGTTTCCCTACGGGATTGAAGTGGAGCTTCATGGCAAAACCGGAAGGAGTGCCTCGTTACCTGGTGTGTAACGCCGATGAAAGTGAACCGGGAACATTTAAGGATCGCTACCTCATGGAACTTATTCCGCACTTGCTTATTGAAGGGTTGATCGTTTCCTCTTTTGCTTTAGGCAGCGGGAGAACCTACATATATATCCGGGGTGAATATGCATGGATTGTTGACATATTAGAGCAGGCTATCGCAGAAGCGCATGCCAATGGTTGGTTAGGAAAAAATATTTTAGGTACGGGCTTCAATTGCGATATCTATGTTCAACGGGGTGCCGGTGCTTATATCTGCGGAGAAGAAACGGCTTTGCTTGAATCATTGGAAGGAAAGAGAGGTAATCCGAGGATCAAGCCACCATTTCCTGCTGTAAAAGGATTGTGGGATTGTCCAACCGTCGTGAACAATGTAGAAACTTTAGCAGCCATTGTCCCTATTATCAATATGGGAGGCGAGGAATATGCAAAAATTGGAATTGGTAAATCTACCGGCACCAAATTATTGTCCGCCTGCGGGAATATAGAAAAGCCGGGGGTTTATGAAATTGATATGACAATTTCCGTGGAAGAATTTATTTATAGTGACGAATATTGTGGCGGTATTGCCAATGGAAAAAAATTAAAGGCCTGTATTCCGGGCGGATCATCGGTTCCTATCTTGCCGGCTAATTTACTATTGAAAACAGCCAAAGGGGAAACCAGAATGATGACATATGAAAGTTTGAGTGATGGTGGTTTTACCACGGGTAGTATGATGGGTTCTGGAGGTTTTATTGTATTGGATGAAAACCAGTGTGTGGTGCGTCATACGTTAACACTCGCCCGGTTCTACCGTCACGAAAGTTGCGGTCAATGTTCACCCTGCCGCGAAGGAACCGGCTGGATGGAAAAGATCCTGCATAATATTGAATACGGAAAAGGAAAGCAGAGTGATATAGATTTATTGTGGGATATTCAACGGAAGATCGAAGGGAATACCATTTGTCCGCTGGGAGATGCGGCGGCTTGGCCAGTCGCGGCTGCCATCCGTCATTTCCGGGATGAATTTGAATGGCATATTGCAAATCCTGAAGAGAGCCAGCGAAGAAATTATGG
>JANMBO010000101.1:0-3168 GCA_031360425.1 Chitinophagaceae bacterium
TCTCCGGCCTGGTATTCTTCGCTTTTATCTGCTGCATATTAAAGCGACGCTGTTCTGTTGTGTGTACATCAGTCATAATAAAACACAAATGTAACATCCCTCTCTGCAGGAGAGGGACGGGGGGTGTGGTGGTTCAGATTATAACTGCAGACCTTTCTATCATGTACCTGCCTGCGTGCCGTCGCCAAAGGCTTTGGCCGCCGGAGACCGGCAGGCAGGCATCGGCCATGGCGGAGATAAAACTAAACAAATCACCGCTTTTCTCCGGGTTTGTCATCTTCAACCCCAGAATTATTAAAGGCTACTCATTAAACACTCCAACATACTTCTTATAAATATAGGTCTTGCCGTATTTCGTTGTTTCGTCTTTGGGTTTCAGGATGTCCATGGCGATAAAGCGGTCGATTACTTTTTGGGCACCCAACCGGGAAAAGCCGGTATGCGCTGCTACTGAGCTGGCCGTTACTATAGGTGTTTTAAATAATTGCTGCAGCAACAATAGGCCGCTGGCTGCTTCTCTTTTACCGAGACGCTGTATTTTCTGCAGGTCAGCTTCCCGCAATTGATTGATCTTTTTAGAAACAGCAATACTTGCCTGAGCTGTTTCAATTATTCCGTCGAGGAAGAAATCAATCCACGGTACCGCTTTGCTGTTGTGATAATCGTTCAGCCGGTTATAATATACCTGCTGGTGTTTTTTAAAATAAGAAGAAAGAAAAAGAACCGGCTTTTCCAGCACAGCTCTTTCATATAAAAAAAGCGTAATCAGCAGGCGACCCGTTCTACCGTTGCCATCCAGGAAAGGGTGAATAGTTTCAAACTGCGCATGTATTAATGCCGCCTGAATAACTGGTACCAGATTTTGCTGATGAACAAATTTTTCCCAATCGGCTAACGCTTTGTTCATCTCATCCGGCGGCGGTGGCACAAATGCCGCGTTGTCTGGTTTGGTCCCCCCGATCCAGTTTTGCGAACGACGGAATGCTCCGGGATCAGAATATTGAGAGGTACGTGCCCCTGTCATTAACTCTTTATGCAATTCTCTTACGAAACGAAGCGACAAGGGAAATTTTTTCAATCGCTTCATTCCATAATTCAATGCATTTATATAAAAAAGAATATCATCAGCGTCCGTTTCCTTTGCCTGTACTCCGGCTTCCAGTTCCAGGGCATCCATCAGCGTGGCCCGGGTTCCTTCAATCTGCGAAGAATAGGTAGCATCTTTCGCAACATACATCGACAAAAAATACTCCGCATCCGGTAATGTTTGGCTGATGCCATCCAGTTTGCCGATAAGCCTTTCCGCCAATGCGGCTTTGGCCAAAATTTCCGGAGAAAATTCCAGCAACCGGCTTGGTGGAAAGTCTTCGGGAATAAAAGCCTTGTACCCACCGGGTTGTTTTATGAATTTACCTAAAATCATATTCCAACTTTTAGTTTACATGGGATCTATAGATGTAAACTAAAATCAAAGTTAGTTTATTTCCGTAAACGGAATATAAACTAACTTATTTTACTCACCAGTTCAGCAAGTGTCTTTTCAATAGCTGCAGTTTTTAACAGGCATTCCCAAATAACAATAACCTTCCACCCCAATTTTTGCAATGCATATATTGCTTTTGCATCGTTGGCTTTGTTGGTTTTTAGCTTTTTCAACCACCATTCGGTTCTTGTTTTCGGCACCACATAATATTAACAGTTCTCATGCCCGTGCCAGAATCAGCCATGGATAAAGATGAGGGTTTTGTATTTAGGTAAAATAATATCGGGTTTACCGGGCAGCGTTATATCGTGAAGTGTATACCGGAACCCCAGCGCATGCAGAAACCTCCGCACCCGCATTTCCGGTTTAGTATTCGTAGCTTTTATCTGCTGCATATTAAAGCGACGCTGTTCTATGCTGTGTACATCAGTCATAATAAAACACAAAGGTAACATCTCTTTCTGCTGGAGAGGGACGGGAGGGTGAGGTGGTTCAGATTATAACTAAAAGCCGAAGTTTAGAACTATTGCCCGGCAGAATTCCGCCCGCCGGATATGAAGCCTGGATATGCACTGCCGATGATTGTACGTCCGCCCGGCCCCCATTGTACAAAACCTGATCGGGTGCGTTCGCCCTTTGCACCCAGGTTTTTGTCTACCCTTTTATTTTATGTATTTAAAATTTTTCTGTTGAATTATAAATATTGATTTCTATTCTTTATAAACATCACCCCCACGATCGCCAGCCAAACCAACCAGAGTGTACTTCCAATAAAGCCAGCCATATCCCATACCGGAAAAGCTTTTATTACCGTGGCAAATAATTCTGCCTGTGCCAACAAGTAAATAACAGAACTGATAATACCCAGCCAGTTTACCCATTTGGGCATCATCTTTAATTGGGCCAATGAAATGGTAATCATTATTGTCCATGCAATGGTGAAAAGTTGCCCTACGTATTCGCCCAGTATCACACCGCCAAACTGATGAATGGTTTTAAAGGAAACGATGGCGGCGGCTTTTGTTGCATCTTCTGCCGCATGTACAAACGTATCAGCAAGTACCGGTACAACAAATGTCCATCTTAATAAGCCAATCATCTGAACAATTAAACCAATCACTCCCATGGTTGTAGCCATGCGTACCAAGGGTGCTTTGTTTTCCAATTTTTGCCCGATCATGATATAAGCAGGTATTAAAGGAACACCGGCTATGGCGAAAGCAAACCAAGTCCATACCAGGGAATTTCCGCCCTTATAAAAATTGGCCAGAATGGTTTCAGTTTCCTGCCTTAAAATACCAGGGTATTCAAAACTGATGGTCAACATTGTGTAGGGGATGAGTAATGCAATGGCGGCGGTGATGAGTAAGATTCCGATTGTTCTGTTGTTACTTTTCATTCTTTTTTAGTTTTTGATTGACAGTACAAAGCTGTATCAAGGAAAATGCCTGTTCAAGGACATTTGACCATAAATGCACCGACCGGCAATTTTTTTATCCAGGTCTTTGGGTTGCTACGTACCATTCAAGCGTTTCTTTTATAATGCCTGGTGGGTAAGTACCGGGGTTGCCAAAGCGGCTTACCTATTTATTATGGTTTACCAGGTATGGATATTTAAACTGGTAAGCCCTTTCATACAGTTCTTTAATGAAAGGACTGAAAAGTCCGGCGATTCTGATTATAAA
>JANMBO010000014.1:0-11643 GCA_031360425.1 Chitinophagaceae bacterium
CAGATGAGACAACTTGCCTTCACAAGCCAGCATACCTTCACATAACTCCCGAAGACCATTGCAATAACTGAAGACTCCATATAACAGACTCACCAGATGAACCCGCAACGGTATTGCCTTATAATACCGGTTGGATTGGTGTTTTCTGTTTGCTTTATTTATCAAAGAACTGGGTATTACCTCCAATATCTGCGATAATACCGGCTGTCCGACAAAACTTTTATCTTTACCCATCATTAGTTATCGTTTTTGTGTGGTAACTCAAACTTAACTAATATGGGTGGTTCAAACGAACTGCCCTTTTTGTTCTCTATTCCATAACTTTAGTCGGACAATAGTGATATAAAATCTAAAATATATAGGAGTACCAAGTTCGAAATACTTATTTTAATCTATATTTTTTTTACAACTGGAAGAGATCAAATTCCTGTCTAGAATCAAAATTAAGACTCTTTTAATGTCCTCAGTTGCCAGGCAAAGATTGAATTGATTCTAATAATGGCTTACCAGAAAGGCATTTGTTATACATAAGAGAAGAAATTATTTGCGATTACTCGGGATTTGACTAAAATAAATTATAATGAACTTACTCTTGCAGACACCCGCCCTGGGTAGAGCGCCTCATCCGGTTCGGTCCCGGCGGAAGCCGGGATGCGAAAGCAAGAAGTAGGTGCAGCGCGAGGCCCAGGGTGAAGGCCACCCGGCCTTGAGGGTTCAGCGTGATGAAACCGTTAGAGTTTTTTCCGGACAGCAGCGACTCTGCATTTTGGGGTTTACACATTCCTCTGCGCCACCATCGTAAGTATCGTTGCAATCCCCACCAATGGCTCTTCGCTATCATCCAACATTTCTACCAGCCATTTCACAATGCCCTTCGGAATATCCTGTTCATCCTTCTGTTCCTGTTCAATTTTTTCTTTACAGGTAAACCGGATATGTATTTCCGCACCGGGGTAAACAGGCTTAGTGAAACGAAGATCATCGATACCGTAATTTAGAAGCACTGGATTCTTTTCATAACTGTCTACAAACAAGCCGGCCGCTATACTCATTATTAAATAACCATGTGCCACCTGCCTCTCAAACATAGTTCCGGTAAAGTCGGTTTCCGTTTTATGGGCATAAAAATGATCGCCACTTAAATCAGCAAACTTATTTATATCTTCTGCCGATATAGTTCTTTTCTTGGTAACCAGTTGATCCCCGATCTCTAACTCCTCAAAATATTTTTTGAATGGGTGAATACCTCGTGTATTTCCTTTGGCATATTGCTGGTATACATCTGTAATAGCCGATATGGTTGTTGGTGAACCCTGGATGGCCGTGCGCTGCATATAATGCTTCACTCCACGAACGCCACCCATTTCTTCCCCACCACCCGCCCGTCCGGGCCCACCATGCACCAACAGTGGTAATGGGGATCCATGCCCGGTACTTTCTTTAGCGCAATCCGAATTCAGTACTAATATTCTTCCATGATGGGAAGCGGCTCCTAAAACATACTGCCTCGCCAGTTTATCATTCGCAGTTACTATGGAAGAACAAAGCGAGCCTTTTCCTTTTTTACTAAGTTCGATGGCTTCTTCGATTGTTTTATAAGGCATAATGGTACTTACCGGACCAAATGCCTCCACTTCATGAACAGCCTTATCAGCAAAAGGTTTTTCATTAATCAACAGCAGGGGAGATATAAAAGCGCCTTTGCTGGCATCTGCATCAATCAGTTCAACACTATCAAGTGAACCATATACAATTTGGGAAGAAGCCAGTAATTTCTGTACCTGTTCTATTACTTCTTTACGTTGTGTTTGCCCCGCCAACGATCCCATTCTTACTTTATCATTAAGCGGGTTTCCAATGGTTGTTTGTGATAAGGCTGTGGCGATAGCTTTCCATACCTCGTCCATCCTGTTTTCCGGAACAAATATCCGGCGGATGGCAGTACATTTCTGCCCTGCCTTAATGGTCATTTCCTTACGCACTTCTTTAATAAAAATATCCCATTCCGATGAACCCGGAGGTATATCGTTTCCCAATACAATACAATTGAGCGAATCAGCTTCCATATTAAAAGGAACGGATTCACTCAAAATTTTTGGATGTGCTTTTAGCATTAATCCAGTAGTGGCACTTCCGGTGAATGTGACTACATCCTGCGAAGTAACATGGTCCAGAAGGTCGCCTGCTGATCCACAAACAAGTTGCAATGCACCCGCAGGTAAAATATTACTGGCTACTATTTCTTTCATTACCGCTTCCGTTAAAAAGGAAGTAACGGTCGCTGGTTTTACTATAGCTGGAACCCCGGCTAATAAATTCACCCCAATTTTTTCGAGCATACCCCATACGGGAAAATTGAATGCGTTGATATGGATGGCTACTCCTTCCTTAGGCACCAATAGATGCGTGCCGATGAACGTATTGTTCTTACTGAAGTTGTGCGTTTCACCATCCACACAAAAGGGTTCGTTCGGAAATTTCCTTCGAAGTGATGCATTGGCAAAAAGGTTACCTATTCCTCCCTCAATATCGATCCAGCTATCCGCTTTGGTAGCGCCGGTTTGATAGCTGATTTTATAAAAAGTATCCAAATGATGCCGCAGATGAATAGCCAGCGCCCGCAGCATTCTGCCCCTTTCGTGAAAACTAAGTTTACGTAAAGCCGGGTTGCCTACGCTTCGGGCATAATGAGTAATAGAATTGAAATCGATTCCCCTGGTAGTTGCCGTGGCAATAGCTTCTCCGCTCACTGCATTGTACAGTAGTTGTCCTTCTCCCTCGCCAAGCACCCAATGGCCGTTAATATAGTTTCCGAGTTTGTTCATATTACAAGCAGGAATTTATTGAACGAAATTAGTTGAAAACAAAGAAACGTCGCCCGGTTCCACAAGAGCTATTAACTTCGCGGAACTTATTTTAGAATGACATGAAAAAAATTCTTTTCACTTTATTTATTTTAACCGTGCTTGCTTCTTGCGAGAGCGCTCCAAAACAAAATACCGAACGTAAAGATGGATTCAACCCAATATTGAAAACACGGGAAGATTCTTTGTTTCATGACGTAATGGAAGGACATGATATGGGTATGGCGCGAATGGGAAAAATCAGCAGGTATCTTTCCCAAATTCAAAAAACGTTGGATAGTCTAAACAAACTGCCTGCTTCAAAAATTGATACTAAATATCATCAATTCCTTATCGATTTGCAGAAAGAGCTGAATTATGCCGACTATGGAATGAATAACTGGATGGAGGAATTTAAGGTGGATTCTGTCAGGAATGACCAGGAAAAGCGAATTCGATACCTGGAAGCGGAGAAAGTCAAGATTCAAAAAGTAAAAGAGTCGATAGTAGGGAGCTTGAAAAGGGCGGATTCGCTGTTCGGGAAATGATTCGGGGGTTGGATACCTGGTACCAGATACTTGATGCCGGATAGAATCTTATATTGAGCTGTTCAAATAATTTTAGTAAGCTTCTTTATCGGGTAGTCGGAATTATTATTTATTTACTTTTACTGGGTGAGCTACCCCTCCAGTTTCGAGACCAGTATCCAGCACCCAACATCCCCTTTACACTTCCATCTTTGCATCAATCTCCGCGCACAAAACATCAAATATCTCATCAATAGTTCCCTCTCCTTTTACCAAAACTACTTTTCCAAACTTTTGATAATATTCAGCTACTACGGCTGTTTTCTTTTCATATTCTTCAATGCGGGACCGAATTATCGATTCGTTGGTGTCGTCGCTGCGACCCGAGGTTTTGCCACGGTTTACTAAACGGGAAACCAATTCCGCTTTACTTACCTGCAAGGCAAATACTAAAGCTATTTCTGTTTCTTTTTGAGATAACAATTTATCGAGGGCTTCCGCCTGGGCGGTGGTACGCGGGAATCCATCAAATAAAAAACCCCTGGCTTGCGGATTATTTTCCAATGCCGAATTAATCATTTCAATCACTACTTCATCAGGAACCAATTGTCCCTTATCCATGATGCTTTTAGCGGCCATGCCCAGGGGAGACTGCGCGGCAATTTCGCTGCGGAGCAGATCGCCGGTACTTAAGTGTCTAAGGCCGTAACGGGCAATCAGCTTTTCCGATTGGGTTCCTTTTCCACTTCCCGGGGGGCCAAATAGTATTAAATTGAACATAAACTCATCATGCTTGGTATACGAACAAATATAAAGGATGCGACTTAAAACTCCTTTAACAATTTTAAGGCTTGTTTTCAGAAATTTATGTTAACAGGTGTTCGTATGTTGACCCCGAGACAATCTCCGCGAACCTTGCTTTCGTACATTTGTTGTATCAATCTAAATTATATGAAACGATTTCTGATAATGAGTTTGGCAATTGTGCTGGCTTCCAGTTTACAGCATTGCAGTTATTCACAGCCTACTCCCACAAAAAAAATAACCAATATGGAAACAAAAAAAGACAGTAACCCCGCGTATTCGCGTTCATCTGCTTCCAAAGTAAACCTTAGTGAAGAAGAGTGGAAAAAAGTATTACCGGCCGATGTATATAATATCGCCCGTCTGAAAGGAACGGAGCGGCCCTGGACCAGTAAGTTTGAAAAATTTGAGGAACCTGGCACCTATTACTGCGCTGCCTGTGGTAATCCGTTATTTAAGAGTAATGCCAAATTCGACAGTGGTTGTGGTTGGCCCAGTTTTTATGAACCTATAAGCAAAACAAGCATTATTTATACGCCCGACAATACGCTTGGGACGACTAGAACTGAAACACAGTGTGGTCGTTGTAAAGCGCATCTTGGACATGTGTTTGAAGACGGACCTCCACCAACCGGTTTGCGTTATTGCATTAATGGTGTGGTGCTTGATTTTGAAAAAGCACAGGAAGCGGAGAAGAAGTACAAAGGGAATAATTAATGAAAAATATAGAATATAAAATGTAAAGGGGTTCTCATCCTGCAGATTCCCTTTTACATTTTAAAAGTTGCCAGGTCCAGGAATATTATAATGTGAGTATAATCTTGAGGGGTTTTATTAAAAGAGCCCTTTTGTATTTTATATTTTTCATTCTATATTTTTCATTTCTTCGTAAGGGATATTATCACTCCACTGCCAATAACTATCAAAATGCCCAGTATAGCAATAATATCAGGGAAAGCATCTCCCAGGAAAACTCCAATTACCACACCAAATACTATATTGCTATATCCAATGGCGGATACAATTCCTGCCTTATCATTTCCATAAGCTTTGGTTACAAAGTACTGTCCCAATAAAGCCGAAAAACCCAGGCCGGCAAGGAGAAGCCATTCGAACCCATTAGGCAATCGGAATACAGGGAAGAAAAAATCATCGTGTGAAAATGGTACCGCGTAACCGACAAGCATCGTTGCAAGTGGAAGGAATAAACCACTTAGTAAAAAAGACAGCACGATTACCCTGGCATCATAGAATTTATTAAGGGTACCAATTGATAAATAGGCTACTGCCGAAAACAATCCATGCAATAATCCGATAGCATGATACTTCCAGCTGAATTCAGCAGAGGGTTTATAAATAAGTAAAATGCCGGCAAACCCTGCGATAATACATATCCAGGCAATCGTATTTAATCGTTCTTTCAGTAGCCACCAGGAGAGCAGGGCAATGTAAAATGTATTGATCGTATTATACGTCATTGCGGCGCCAAGTGGTATATGCAAAATATTGTAGAGAAGCGTGTACAACGCCATTGTTCCCATAATGCCGCGGAAAATGAGTAAAGGTAATCGCCCGCCCGTTTGTTTGATGGGGAATCGAATAATAGAAACAGAAATAAAAAGCAATCCTGCCAGGTTGCGGTAAAAAACTAGTTGAGGCGCATTAAAAGAAGGTTTTAATAATTTGGCAATTCCACCCATAATGGAAAAGCTCAGTGCAGCCAGCAGCATGAAGTAAATGCCTTTGTAATTTTTTTGTAATTCAGTCATTTTGATGAAAGAACCAAGATACATGAACCAGATAAAGAATGCCCATTTTTAAAATAAAACAGTTTGGCAGTGGGTAGGCGATAAACTACAAACCATAAACCGCAAACCGTAAACTCATCTATCTTTGCGCCGTGAAAAGAAATAAGCAACCCATCGTTCTGGAAAAAGTATTAGTAGAAGATCATGCGGGGGAAGGGCGTTCGCTGGCCAGGGTAGCGGGCAAGGTCATTTTTATTGAAGATGCTGTACCCGGAGATGTGGTAGATATAAGACTTTCCCGAAATAAAAAAGATTGGTCCGAGGGGAAGCCCGTTCACTTTCATAGTTATTCGCCCGACCGGGTGGAACCATTTTGCGAACACTTTGGAGTTTGCGGAGGTTGTCAATGGCAGATGCTTCCTTATGCAAAGCAGTTGTATTACAAACAGCGACAGGTAGAAGAAGTACTTGGCAGGATAGGGAAGATTGAATTACCTGCTATTTCCCCCATCATAGGTGCATTTCCGAACCGGTACTATCGCAATAAGATGGAATATACTTTTGCTGCCAAAAGATTTATTCCATTAGCTGAATACAAAAAAAAAATAGATAAGGAGGGTCTTGCCCCCTCTTCCCCTAACCTGACAGCTGGAGTGGAGGCTGGAGCCGCAGGTTTTCATGCCCGTGGTTTTTTTGAAAAGGTAGTAGATATTAATACTTGCCATTTACAGGCTGAACCTACAAATGCGATCCGGTTGGCAGTTAAAAATTTTGCTGTACAGGAAGGTTGGGAATTCTATGATATCCGTCAGCATACCGGTTTTATCCGAACCATGCAATTGCGTATATGCAGAACAGGTGAAATAATGGTAAATGTGGTATTTGGCTATGAAGATGAAATAAAGCGAAAGAAATTATTGGATCACCTCGTCAATAATTTTCCGCAGATTACTACATTATTGTATACAATCAACATTAAAATGAACGATAGCCTTTACGACCTGGATCCACAGGTGTATACAGGAAAAGGATTTGTTATTGAAACAATGGAGGATTTTATATTTAAGATTGGTCCTAAATCTTTTTTTCAAACTAATACCGCGCAGGGGGAAGAGTTATACAAGGTAACAAGAGAATTTGCCGGTTTAACCGGTAAGGAAACGGTATACGATTTATATTGCGGAACCGGCAGCATTGGAATTTTCCTGAGCAGGCATGCCAAAAAAATTATTGGTGTAGAAACAATAAAAGAAGCCATTGATGATGCAAAAGAAAATGCGTTATTGAATCAACTTACCCATATGTCCTTTTTCGACGGAGATGTAATAGATATATGTACGGAGTTGTTTTTTAGGCAGCATGGAAAGCCGGATGTTATAATTACGGATCCGCCCCGAGCCGGTATGCATGACAAACTGGTAATGAAAATGCTGGAGATAAAAGCTCCCACAATAGTTTATGTAAGCTGCAATCCGGCTACACAGGCGCGGGATATGAATTTGCTTGGTGATCAGTACCTGGTAACAAAGATCCAGCCGGTGGATATGTTTCCACATACCCGTCATATTGAAAATGTGGTGCAGTTAACGTTGAAAAAGTGATTTAGGAATTTTATATAAGCCCTTAATCCGATATTCGTGTTTAATATTAATTACAGATTACCTATGCAATATCGTTCGTCCGGCATTTCAAATTTACCACCGGTAGTAAAAAACTTGCTTATTATAAATGTCCTGATTTTTTTGGTCCAACTTTTTACGGAAAATTCACCCTATGGAGAATATATTGCATACGGACAATTAATGCCCATAAAATCAGGATTTTTTAGAATATGGCAACCTATTACCCATATGTTCATGCACGGAGGTTGGAGTCATCTTTTTTTCAATATGTTTACTTTATGGATGTTTGGCCGTATTTTGGAGAATTTCTGGGGGTCTAAACGATTCATTCAATTTTATATGATCTGCGGAGTAGTGGCTGCAGCTGCTCATTTGCTTTTTACCGATGCTGCCGCCGTGGGGGCTTCCGGTGCAATAATGGGATTAATGGCCGCATTTGCATACCTTTTTCCTAATACCGAGCTATATATTATGTTCATACCAATTCCCCTCAAGGCGAAATATGTAATTCCTGGCTTTATGGCTCTTGATCTTTTTGGAGGAATTGCCAATACCAGTGGCGATAATATTGCTCATTGGGCTCACCTGGGAGGTGCAGCGGCCGGATTGATTATGGTAATAATTTGGAACAAGAGTAAAGGCAACCGCCGTAACTTCTATTAGCACAACATTATAATAGAAACACTGTTAATATACTGGTAGCATATATGCCCGGCCTTTCATTTTATAATGGTATTCGTAAATTTACCTAAACTATTACGCCGCATGGAAGAACGTTATGCAAAAAAAGCTGGAATTGGTCAAAGCGGAAATTCACTGGTGTTATTGCTGGCAATACTGGTAATTGTATTTTGTGTTTTCACCTTTATTCAACTTTCTTTCAAGCTTACCAGTACAGATCCTGTGGCGGCTGGTAGTTCCTATTACAAAGGTATATTTGATTGGTTCCGCATGCCTTCAAACCCTGAAACACTGCTGACAAGACCATGGACCATTATTACCTATATGTTCATGCACGATGGGGTCTTTCACCTGATCGGTAATATTATCTGGCTATGGATATTTGGTTATATACTGCAGGACCTTACCGGTAGTAAAACAATTATTCCATTATTTATATATGGTGGACTATCCGGCGGCGTTTTATTTTTGATCAGCATGAACCTGTTCCCCGGATTAAAAGAAGCGGCTGCTATAACTACCCTTGAGGGAGCTTCGGCCGGGGTAATGGCAATTGCCATTGCAACAACCATCTTGGCGCCTAACTATCGTTTTTTCCCGATGATTAACGGAGGTATTCCGCTTTGGGTAATTACCATCATTTTTATTATTATTGATTTTGCCATGGTAGCCAAAGATATAAATACGGGAGGTCATATTTCCCATATTGGAGGGGCAGCATTTGGTTGGATATTTATGTGGCAAATGCGCAAAGGCAACGACTGGAGCACAGGCATAAGCAATTTATTCAATTGGTTTAATAATTTATTTAATCCCGAAAAAAAAGTAGTAAAGAAAGTAACCAAAGAGGAATACTTCTATAAAACAACCGGAACGCAACCGTACAAAAAAGTTCCAAACCTTACCCAAAAACGGATAGATGCCATTTTGGATAAAATTGGAGAAAAAGGATATCACCAGCTTACCGAAGAAGAAAAACAAATCCTGAAGCGGGCCGCAGAAGATGAGAATTTGTAATTTTAAAGTATGGCAAAATTTGTCCGCAAATTCACCAAACGGATTTTCATTATTTCCAACATCATTGTAGTAGTTTTTTTCCTACTTGCATGCGCTAACTTTTATTTAAGTCCTCAGCAATGGTGGTTTATAGCCATTATAGGACTTGCCTTTCCTTACCTGCTTATTCTCGTACTCGCCTTTGTTGTTTTCTGGGCTGTCTTCCGATCCCGCTGGCTTTTTTTACCTCTGGCCATTTTAATATTGGGATTTACAAACATAAGAGCATTAATAGGCTTTAATTTTTTTTCCCGGTTCAATAATCAAAAAGAAAGCAGCAGTATTCGGGTATTAACCTGGAATGTATCGTGGTTTGATGAACAAACCAAAGAGGATAAAAGAAAGAAATCGAACAGGAAAGAAATGTTGCAATTTGTTCGGGAGCAGCAGGCGGATGTTTTGTGTTTCCAGGAATTTTTGGAAAAAGACCTGGGGGGCTCATCTTATAATAATGTAGAAGAGATAACAGCCATGGGATATCCTTATAGTTATTGGGTAGGGGATTATATAAAACGACAGGGAAAGTTGGTGGCCGGGGCAGCTATCTTTTCTAAGTATCCCATTATTGGCAGTTACAAAACCCAGTATCCCGGCAGCAGGAAAGAAAGAGCGGCTGAAAGTTTGATTTCGGTTGACCTGGATGTACAGGGTAAAACGATCCGCGTGTTTACTACCCACCTTCAATCGATATTGCTGAAAAAAGATGATTACCGGAACCTGGAAATAATAAAAAATGCCGACGATAGTTTAATGCAGGCATCGCGGTCCATTGCACGAAAACTAAGAACAGGCTATTATTACCGGGTGAACCAGGCTAAAATGGCAAAACAGCAACTGGACGAAAGCCCCTATCCGGAAATAATTTGTGGCGATTTTAACGATGTGCCCAATTCCTATACTTATGCTACCATTAAGGGTAACCGGCAAGATGCTTTTATTGAGCAGGGTAGCGGTATAGGGCGCACGTTCAGCAATGTTGCGCCTACCCTTCGGATCGATTATATCCTGGTCAGTAAAAAATTAAGAGTGATTCAGGCAAAACGAATTGTGCTGCCTTATTCCGATCATTACCCCGTACTGGCCGACTTGCAATGGCGCTGAATTACCAGTGATTTTATTATATTTGCCCTATGCCATTTCTTTCTCATTACACCTGCGCTGTTTGTTGTCCCGTTGTGGCGGGATAAATTTATTTTTATATTTTTAATATAGGTCGCCATTTTAATAAAGATTCATAAGCTGAAGAGTGTGACTAACGCATGGGCGGGGCAAGCGTTCTAAGTATTAAAAAAATTATACGATAGGCAAAAAAATATTCATGAGCGAATTAAAAGTATACAACTCCTATTCCAGGCAAAAAGAAGTTTTTGAACCCATCACGAAAGGGCATGTGGGAATGTATGTGTGCGGCCCAACGGTAAGTGGAGAAAGCCACCTCGGTCATGGAAGGCCGTTTATAACATTTGATGTAGTATATAGATACCTGCGGCACCTGGGTTATAAGGTAAGGTATGTACGTAACATTACGGATGCCGGCCATTTTGAAGAGGAGGGACGAGAAGCAGAAGATAAGATTTCAAAAAAGGCCCTGATCGAAAAATTAGAGCCGATGGAATTGGTACAGAAATATACCAACCTGTTTCATTGGGCTATGCGGCAGTTTAATAACCTGGAACCAACCATTGAACCTACCGCTACCGGTCATATTGTAGAGCAGATAGAAATGATAAAACAAATTATTGAAGCTGGATATGCCTATGAAGTAAACGGCTCTGTTTATTTTGATGTAAAAAAATATGCGGAACATTACCCCTATGGAAAATTAAGTGGGCGTATCCTGGAAGATTTGGTTGAGGCTGGTTCACGGGGAGAAACAACCAGGTACCTCGATGGCCAGGACGAAAAAAGAAACAAACAGGATTTTGCTTTATGGAAGATGACCTCACCAGGGCATATCATGCGTTGGGCAAGCCCCTGGGGGGAAGGATTTCCCGGCTGGCATATTGAATGTTCAGCTATGAGTACTAAATATCTCGGCGAACAATTTGATATTCATGGGGGCGGAATGGATCTTATGTTCCCGCATCATGAAAGCGAAATTGCGCAAAGCAGTATTTGCCATGGTGGTCATGTGCCTGCCCGTTACTGGGTGCATAATAACATGATTACCATTAACGGGAAAAAGATGGGAAAAAGTTATAACAATCAGATTATGCTCACGCAACTTTTTTCCGGCAATCATCCCTTGTTGCAACAAGCATATTCGCCGATGACAATCCGGTTTTTTATTTTACAAACGCATTACCGTAGTACCCTCGATTTTAGTAACGAGGCGTTGCAGGCATCGGAGAAGGGTTTGAAG
>JANMBO010000075.1:0-60122 GCA_031360425.1 Chitinophagaceae bacterium
ATTGCACTCTCTACAATTCGCGAACAGCTCAGAAACGCCTCCGTCCAATGTGTAATTACATTCGATCAAACCAATCACCGAGAACCAGGTTTAAGCCCCAAGAGTCAGCGCAATGAGAAACTTCGGTGGCTTCGCCATGAGGGGTTGTCTGCGTTCTACTATGTTTCTCACGCCCCATTCTTATTTGCGTTCTCGGATCCCAAGCGGATGGATAAGGTGCGCGGCCTTGTTGGAAGAATTGGAGTACCAGTCAATCGCATTGAAGGGCAGGAGTGATGCCTGACATTGTCGGGTATATGGAATGAAGTGGGAGACATTCTAAGTTTTATCGAGCAACCGAGCGAGATTTGCAGAAATAGAACAGAATACACCTGTATGTTCCCCAGGGTAGCCAGTTAATTGCCGGTACAACTGATCAGCTTTACCGGTGAACTCAGCAATGGCCAATCGACTCTGAACTGGAAAACTGCCAGCGAATTAAACAATAAATATTTTATTGTAGAAAGATCGGTTAATGGAATCCGGTATGATTCTATTGGTTTAGTGAGGGCCGCGGTTACCAATAATAGCACCAAGAGCTATACTTTTACTGATATGAAAATTAATGCCGGCACCAATTTTTATCGCTTGCGCCAGGTAGATATTGATGGCTCTATTTCTTATTCAAAAGTGGTTACTGTTAAGCTTCAGCAAGCTAATACAGGAGTTAAAATATTTCCTACAGTAACTAACACAAATGTAAACTTCCAGGTTTCTGCTTCGGAAGCCGGAGCCGTGAGCGTTATTGTATATGATTTAACAGGAAAAGTAAGGATCTGCATAAATAAATCTGTGTCTGCCGGTGCAAACCAGCAATCAATAGAAGTTAATTCATTGCATGAGGGTATTTATTACCTGCACATTCAAAATAATAACTCGACGATCAGCTATACGCAGACTTTTCAGAAAGTAAGTTAGTTTCAGGTTTAATTACAGTTTATAAGTGCAGGTTATTCCTGCACTTTTTTTATGCCCGGCCCGACGCCTCAATAAAATCTTTAATTTGAATATTGAATTCCTTTTCCTTTACTAATTGCTCCAGGGTGATATGCATACGATACTTCCAGAAATGTTTTGGATTGGAAGGAATATTTATACGTTCTTCCAGCGGATTTTCCCGACGGATGGCTTCGTCCATTCCCAGCAGATCCTGTAATTGAAAAATACACCAAATGGCGGGTGAATGTAAGTGTTGCAGCACAATAGTCTTGTTGATCCAGGGCTCACAGTAAGCCGGCGCATCGCCCCATTGGCCCAGCACCGTATTAAAGAATCGTTGTGTTTTAGCAAGATCTTCTTCCCACCAACCCCGAATCGTACTCATATCATGGGTAGAAGGGGTAACAACCGATAGGTAGGGTGCATCGGCGGGGTGAAAAAATTCTTTTCCGGTTGCTTTGGGCATTCGCTGTATTTCCAGGCTAAGTATTCCCAGTTGGCTCATTACGTCAGGAACGCAATGGGGTACCATTCCGAGGTCTTCTCCGCAAATAAGCATATTGGTAGCTCTTTTCAGTGCCGGTAATTTCTTCATGGCTTCCTTCATCCAAAATGCATCCTGCCGGCGGAAGAAGTAATCGACATAAAGATCCTTTAAGAGGTTTTGCGTATGTGCATCAAGGTATTTGAACGAAGAAGTGCTTTCCATATTGAACCGGAAATGGAATCGCTGCCTGTCGGAGCCAGCCTCTTCAAACAACAGTACATTCGCCAATAAGTCGAATAACCCCTGGCGGATATTGATCGTATCATCGGTTTGCTCAAGCGAGGCAAAATGAGCGTCTACTTTTTGTTGAGTTGAGAATTCTTCTTTCAACTGGTAATATCCGTCTCCCAGCTCTTTCAGAAATGGTTTAAACTTATGGTGATTGGGTCCAAAGGAATCCCATAGTATTCCCTCATTTATAAAGGGTGCGCAATAACGGTAATGATCAAAATATATTCCGCGTTCATTAAATTCATTCACCTGTACCGATAAAGCGGGAACAAAACGGCCCATTATACCTTCTACTGAATATACCGGAATGCTCCATATACGGAAGAAGCCCAGAATATGGTCGATCCGGAATGCATCGAAGTAGGTACTCATCTGTACAAAACGGCGGTGCCACCATTCAAAACCATCTTTTGCCATCTGCTCCCAATTGTAGGTGGGAAAAGCCCAGTTCTGGCCATGAACAGCGAAATCGTCCGGCGGAGCCCCTGCCTGCATATCCATATTATATAACGATGGTTCCATCCATGCATCGCACCCATACCGGTATATTCCAATAGGAATATCTCCTTTCACAATAACTCCATTTTCGTGGGCGTAATCAGCTGCTTCTTTTAGTTGAAGATGTAAATGATATTGAAGGAAATAAACAAAAGCAATTTCATTATAATGCTTTGCTTTGGGTGAAACATATTTATCGATAGAAGATTTATTATAAGTACCATACACTTTCCATTGATTAAAATCGGAAGTGCCATTACGATCGCGCAGGTAGCAGAAAGCCGCATAAGGAACCAACCAATAGCGGTTCTTTTCAAAAAAATCGAGATAATGAGGATCTATTAAAAAATCCTCCTTCATCAGGGTAAACAATTCTTTAAGAGCAGCTATTTTAAACTTCAGGACTTGTTCAAATTCCACATCGGCCAATTCATTCAGCTGCTTCTGCATCTTCTTCAACGGCTTGATTAAGTCTGCGTATTTCTTTCCCGCAACGCCCGGTATATGCAGGTAGATGGGATGCAGGGCGAAGGCTGATATGGCGGCATAAGGATAGGAATCAATCCAGGTACCTGTGGCCGTCGTATCATTTACTGGTAATATCTGAATGAGTTTATTGCCGGTTTTTCCGGCCCAGTCTACTAATAATTTCAAATCGGAAAACTCTCCGATACCAAATGAATTCTTACTTCGCAGGCTAAACACAGGGATCGAAATGCCCGCCCCTTTCCAGGTATTATTGGGCAACCGCACAAATCCATCGTGTAAAATGGTGTAATTGCTGCTGGCGTCGCCAAATAGCTGTCGGTTACTTCCATCTTCAAAACCAATAAATTCTTTATTTTTTAAATTAAATACACCGTATTTATAAGAAAGCGGGAATTCTTCCCTGGGTAAATTAAGTTTTACGCTCCACCATCCATTTTCGCGGGTAAGTAAAACGGGCGATAGCGTATCCCAATCCCCTAAGCCATGGCCGCTTCCGCACATACATACTACTTCATTTTTATTTAACAAGGGGGCCTTTACTTTAAAAATATGACTGAATCCTTTCGACGATTTGCGCTTAGGTTTCGTTTCATTTTCTTTTAATAAGACTTCTTGAAAGGGATCGCTATAAAAAACATTTTCATATTCGCCTGCATGGTTCCATTGATCTATAACCTGAATTTCTTCTACCCCGCCTTTGGTAAGATCAATGGACCGGTCATCGCCCCATTCCAGTATAGAATAACCATCGGCGTTACGTAAAATATATTTGTAAGAAAGCCGGGCAATTTCTTTCGTATCGAGTTCAATAATACCCTGCCAAAAATCATTATTAAGATATTCCAGGGGAGCGGCCTGTTCGATAACATCATTCCCCAGGGAACCTATGTTGCCGGAAACGAATAACGACTGGCCCAATTGAGTATGAAACCGTAAATAAAAATGAATCTTCATCAGTGAATGTTTTGGCTACAGCGGGTGAAATTAAATAAAGCGTACAAATTACAGCAAGTTGGATTATTTTCAAATTCTATCAAGGTAACGGGGGTGGCAGGTGTATTTAATTTTTTGGTTGAAATAGGGTAATGTTCCTATTTATTCACTAAAATTTTATGATAGATATTTGGGTTTCATCCCTTATTTTTACCAAAATTTTTTCATCATGGAGAAAACTAAGAAAAATACAGGTTTCTGGTGGTTAGTGTTCCTCGCCTCTTCCGCGGCTTTGGGTTTTGCAATATTCAGTCATTGGGAATACATGACACTCATTCTGCCCTTCTTTTGTACTTCTTTTGTTAAGGCACTTGATATTATTTAATTCAATTACAACTCATAACAAAAAAACCAATCGAATTCGATTGGTTTTTTTATTTATATTCAGAAGCGAATTAAATCTTCAGGGCTGGGAGGTTTTTTCTATGTAAATCGACTGCTTTAACCGGACCGCTACGTTTTTATCCATCCGAACTGCAGGGGACCAATGGGGCATTTTCTCAAACTTTTCCTCTAACTTTTCGTTCAAATCTTCATTACCTCCTTTAATTACTTTTGCATTGGCCGGTTTTCCATCTTTATCTATAATAAATTCCACCATTACATAAGCCTTTGGCTGGTCCTCCGCCAGGTAATTAGTCATTTCTTTGCTTACTTCATCTAAGAAGAGCTGGAAACCTTCATTACCTCCGGGATACTCAGGAAGTTTGTCTACCACCTTAGCAATTTCATCTTCATTAAAATTCTTCATTGCCCGCGGTTCTTTTCTCCTTCCCCCCACTCCATTTTTGTTCCCATCCATTGGCATTTCAGCCTCTACCACATAGCCTCCTTTCTTATTAATTAAAACAAGGGGCAATTGCTTTGTTTTATCAAAATATTGGTACGCCTTTTTCATTTCGCTGGCCAAACCTGCATACTCCGGAAAGTCTTTTAAAAACTTATTGAGGTAATCCACACTTTTAGCATTCTTAAACTGGACGGGGAAAATATGAACAGGAATAAAATCCTGGCCCTCACTCTTCGCATGACTGGCAAGAATATACAACTCTTCGATTTGCTGGTTGGTAATAGGTATACAACCTGTGGTTACGCAACTGCCGTGAATATAGATGTCGCCCCCAGGTTGCAACGAATCGCCCAATAACTTATCAGATGAATTGGGATAATTCAATCCAAGCGACAGATGGTATACACTTTTAGGATTAAACTCATTTATGTAATAGAACCCTTCTGGTACCTGGTAATCACCCTGCATTCGTTTCGGGCCGAGACTTCCCGACAATGCGCAAACTTTGTAGGTTTTAAATAATTTGAATTTTTCTTTCTGATCATACTTCACCCACACTTCTAACTGGCTATCATATTTAAAAGAGCGGAGATAAATATATTTGGCGGGCCAGGTTAACTTCTTTTCTTCAAATTGTTTCTTGAGAGAGTCTTCCTTACGATTCAATACGTCAGAAATGCGGGGAAAAGATTTTTGATAGGCAATAAATGAATTGGATGAGGGCCCCTGGCAAATGGCCGAAAGAACTCCCAACATCAGAATTACAGAAATACCAATATATCTCATACGAAGGAACACTTATTTAGAACGATTGAATGAACTATATATTTTGCCGTTTAAAGATAACAACCGTTAAAATTAAAACAAAGAAGCAATCAAAAATCAGTCCGCATTGTTAACAATGTGGATAAGCCCAGCCAACGGTGGTACTGAGAAATTATCGGGATATTTCTCTATTATAAATTACCACGCATTTCCTGCTCGCGTTCAATGGCCTCAAAAAGGGCTTTAAAGTTTCCCTTACCAAAACTTTGTGCTCCTTTTCGCTGAATAATTTCGAAAAACAGGGTGGGGCGATCCTCTACAGGCTTAGTGAATATCTGCAAGAGGTAACCCTCATCATCTCTGTCGACCAAAACACCCAGTTCTTTTAATGGTTCAATATCTTCATCTATGGCTCCTACCCTGCTGAGCAGATCATCATAATAAGTGGTAGGTACCTGTAAAAATTCTACTCCCCTGTTGCGTAAATCAGTTACGGTTTTTACAATATTATTTGTTGCCAGGGCCACGTGTTGGCACCCTTCTCCATTATAGAATTCCAGGTATTCTTCCACCTGGCTTTTCTTTTTTCCTTCGGCGGGTTCGTTGATAGGAAACTTTACAAACCCGTTACCGGTGCTCATTACTTTGCTCATAAGAGCAGAATACTCGGTGGAAATATCACTATCATCGAAAGTCAGGATGTTTCGAAACCCCATTGCTTCTTCATAAAACTTAACCCAGGGATTCATCCGGTTCCAACCCACATTTCCTACACAATGGTCAACATACAGGAGGCCCGTATCCGGGGGGTTATAATTCGATTTCCAAATTCGGTAACCCGGCAAAAAAGCCCCGGTATAATTTCTGCGCTCCACGAATATATGTACCGTCTCTCCATATGTATGAATGCCGCTTAATACTACCGATCCCTGACCGTCTTTCATTGTAGCAGGCTCCAAATAACTTTTCGCACCCCGTTTGGTTGTTTCTTCCCAGGAACGGGTTGCATCGTCCACTTTCAATGCGAGCACTTTCACCCCATCCCCATGTTTATAAATATGATCGGCTATTTCATTATTGCTTCGCAATGGGGTTGTAAATACGAACGTCAGTTTATGTTGTCGTACGGCATAACTGGCCCGGTCCTTAATTCCGGTTTCAGGTCCCGCATAGGCCAGGCTTTGAAAACCAAAAGCCGTTTTATAAAAATGTGCGGCCTGCTTGGCATTGCCCACGTAGAATTCTACATAGTCTGTACCCTGCAAAGGCAGAAAATCGGTAACGGTCTCTTTATTTTTATCTGTAGTTGTAATTATAGCCATTTTAAAATTTTTGAGTTTTTGAAAACGATTCTGAAAGTCAGAAATACGGGAAGTTGGGAAGCAATGCGGCTAGTGTTGGTAATTTCTTTCGGACCTGGCTGCGGTAGGCAGGCTTCCGGACTTATTTAAGCGGCATCAATTGCCAGCGCTTCCATCAATAAATTAAAATCGCTGCGTTTATCGGAAAAAGTCTTTTTAGGAAAATCGGGACGCATAAAACAAAGATAGAAAAAAATGGTCAGCAAAAACTGTACTATCATGAAGGCAACTAAGGAGGCTACACTTATCTTTGCCCATCAATTAGCAAAGAATGAAGATAGGCATTTTAGGAGGGGGTCAATTAGGAAGAATGTTGTTGCAGGCGGCTGCCAATTACCCGGTAGAGACTTTTCTAATGGAGAACGACTCCCATTGTCCGGCAGCGCACCTTTGCCATCAATTTACCTTGGGTGATATTAGAGACTTTGACGCAGTATATAATTTTGGGAAAAATCTAGACGCTGTTACTATAGAAATTGAATCGGTAAATGAAGAGGCGTTAGAAAAGCTGGAGCAGGAGGGCGTAAAGATTTTTCCTACACCATCCGCCCTCCGTATCATCAAGAATAAGATTTCGCAAAAACAATTCTACAAAGAGTTACAAATTCCAACGGCCGATTTTATAATAACCCAAACATTAGCGGAATTGTCGCAGCATATTCAATTTCTTCCTGCCGTACACAAAATAGGAATGGGAGGATACGATGGGCGCGGGGTTCAAATAATTAGATCAAAGGAAGATATTTCCAAGGGATTTAATGCTCCCGGAATTTTAGAAAAAATGGTAACGATCGATAAAGAAATTGCTCAAATCGTTGCCATAAATGATAAAGGAGAAATGGTTCTTTATCCCCCGGTAGACATGGTTTTTGACCCAAATTTAAACCTGTTGAATTACCAGATCAGCCCGGCAGATTTGCCTGAAAAAGTAATATGGAAAATAGAAGCTATCGCTATAACCCTGGTTAAAGGATTAAAAAGTGCCGGAATATTTGCCGTAGAATTATTTGTTACCAAGTTAGGGGAAGTATATGTTAATGAAACTGCCCCCAGGGTTCACAACAGCGGCCATCACAGCATAGAGGCCAATTACAGCTCTCAATTCGATATGCTTTGGCGTATTATGTTGGGTTATCCCTTAGGTAATCCCGATGCCATTCTTCCCGCCGCTATTGTAAACCTTTTGGGGGCTGAAGGTCATAGTGGAATAGCTAAATATGAAGGGTTACTGGAAGTGTTGGAAATGGACAATGTTTTTGTACATATTTATGGGAAAAAAGAGACAAAACCCGGTCGAAAGATGGGGCACATAACTATTTTGAGTAAAGAAAAGCAAGAACTGATTCACAAAGCACGTCAAATAGGGCAATTGATAAAAGTTGTTGCTGAATAATACCGGATACCGTTTATCCCGTTTATTAGGCTCTTAACCAAGCTGATCAAGTACATTTATATTGACTTAACATTGTATATGAGGAAAGAAATTATTTCGCTGATTCGGCCATTGGCATTATTCGGATTGCTATTGTTTCCAGGTTGTAAAAATGACAAAAAAGATGTTCCGGCAGCTTCGGCCAGCCGAACAGCTCTTCCTCTTTCGGTGGAGGCAATTATTGTTAAATTTTCATCCCTGGCTTCGTCGATAGAAGTGCCGGGCAGTTTGCTTCCTTTTGAAGAAACGGAGATTCGCGCCGAAATTTCAGGACGCATTGTACAACTTAATTTGAGGGAAGGCTTACCGGTATCGAAAGGCGTATTGTTAATCAAATTATTCGATGGTGACCTGCAGGCCCAATTACGTAAACTGGAAGTGCAATTAAAGATTGCGGAAAAAACGGCCGAACGGCAAAAGCAATTACTGGAGATTGGAGGTATTAGTCAGCAGGAATATGATTTAAGTGAACTGCAGATCAATAACCTCAGGGCAGATATAGAGCTGGTAAAAGTCAACATCCGTAAAACAGAAATCAGGGCTCCATTTAACGGCAGAATCGGGCTGAAAAACATAAGCATGGGTGCATACATCTCGCCAGCCAATATATTAACGACCATCAGCCAGGTGAATAAATTAAAACTACAGTTTACTGTTCCGGAAAAATATGGTTCTGTAGTGCAGCGTGGGCAAGAGGTGCAGTTTTTATTAGATGGATCCTCAAAAACCTATAAAGCGTCGGTTATTGCCATTGAATCAGCGATAGAAGAAAATACCCGAAGCATGTCTGTACGGTCTGTGGTAAGCGCCGTTGATAAATTTTTAGTGCCCGGCGCCTTTGCAAAAGTCCAAATGATATTGGGCAGACAGAATAATGCCCTGATGATTCCTACCGAATCGGTAATACCGCAAGGAAGAAAAAAACAAGTAATCCTTTTTAAAGGGGGAAAGGCGGTGTTTAGTGATATCACTACCGGTATACGCGACTCCGCCAACATCCAGGTATTAACAGGGTTAAACAATAATGATACAGTAATAACCACCGGATTATTATTTCTACGGCCAGGCGCCGACGTTACTCTATCCAAAGTACATTGACAACGAATACCACTAATCTGCGATAAATGAATTTATCAGAGTTAAGCATAAAAAGACCGGTTCTTGCCGTTGTATTGTCAATCGTTATTTTGATATTCGGTGGAATTGGTTTTACTTATCTGGGCGTACGTGAATATCCGGCCATTGATCCGGCGGTCATTAATGTGCGCACTTCTTATACTGGTGCCAATGCCGAAATCATTGAACAACAGATTACCGAGCCTTTGGAAAAAGCGGTGAATGGAGTACAGGGTGTTCGAAACATCACCTCCTCCAGTGCACAGGGTAGTAGCAATATTACGGTGGAGTTTGACCTGGAGGTAGATCTGGAAAGGGCCGCCAATGATGTCAGGGAAAAAATATCGCAGGCCCTTAATGCATTACCACAGGATATTGATGCTCCCCCGATAGTCAGCAAAGCGGATGCAGATTCGGATCCTATAATATTTGCCCAGGTGCAAAGCCAGAAAAGGGGCTTGCTCGACCTTACCAATTTTGCCGAGAATGTATTACAGGAGAGATTACAGACTATCAATGGCGTCAGCAGTATATTTATTTTTGGACGTCGATACGCCATGCGATTATGGATCGATCCGGCTAAACTGGCCGCGTATAAACTAACTATACCTGATATCCGAGCGGCTCTCGACCGGGAGAACGTTGAATTACCAGGAGGAAAAGTAAGAGGCAACGCAACCGAAATGACCGTTAAGGCATATGGAAAACTTACTACAGAGGACGATTTCAATAATTTAATAATTAAAGAAGATGCCAGCAAAATCATTCGTTTCCGCGATTTAGGAAATGCGGAATTGGGCCCGGAAAATGAAGAAAGTATTTCCCGCAAAAACAATAATCCATCGGTTAATCTGGGAATCATTGCGCAACCCGGTTCTAATCAAATCGAAATTGCAGATGAAGTATACAAACGCCTGGAGGAAATCAGGAAAGATATGCCGGGAGATATCACTGTAGAAGTAGGTTACGACCGGTCCACTTTTGTTCGCAATGCCGTAAAAGAAGTAAAAGAAACATTATTCATAGCTATCGGTCTTGTGGTAATAATAATTTTTCTATTCTTCCGCGAATGGTCCATGGCCTTCCGGCCCCTTATAGATATTCCGGTTTCCCTGATTGGCGCCTTTTTTATCATGTACATCGCGGGGTTTTCTATTAATGTACTCACCTTGCTTTCCCTCGTACTCGCTACGGGCCTGGTGGTGGATGACGGAATTGTAGTAACTGAAAATATATTTAAAAAAATGGAACAGGGCATGGATAAGTACAAGGCTGCCCGCGAAGGTTCCAAAGAAATTTACTTTGCCGTTATTGCCACCTCCATTACCCTGGCGGTGGTATTTCTGCCGATCATATTTTTACAAGGCTTTGTGGGCAGGCTCTTCCGGGAATTTGGTATTGTAGTGGCCGGAGCCGTACTTATTTCTGCCTTCGTATCCCTGACACTTACTCCTGTACTCAACATATATTTAACTTCTTCTACCAGGAAGCATTCCTGGTTCTACCGCATTACAGAGCCCTTTTTTGCGGGAATGGAAAATTTTTACCGACTCTCCTTAAAAGCGTTTATGCGGCTGCGATGGTTTGCATTTGTTATTGTTGCCGCCTGTGTGGGTATCATTTATTTTATTGGAATAATGTTACCTTCCGAATTAGCACCTATGGAAGACCGAAGCCGGTTACGGGCCAGTATCCTCGCTCCCGAAGGAACCGATTTTGATTACATGGACAATGTGGTAAAAGATATAACACAAAAACTGATAGATTCCATTCCTGAAAGAAGAATCATTCTTTCCTTTGCTCCGGGCTTCAGCGGTTCGGGTGGTTCCAACAATGCTTTTGTCAGTATGGGACTGTATGATCCATCCAGTCGAAAACAATCGCAGGATGATATTGCCAAGAAAATGAGCCAGCTGCTCAACCGATATACAAACGTGAGAGTATTAACGCTTCAGGAACAAACTATTTCAGTTGGAATTGGCTCCCGGGGATCCTTACCTGTTCAATTCGTGATACAACATCTCGATTTTGATAAGCTGAAAGAACGCTTACCCCGGTTTATGGAAGAAGTATCCAAGAGTAAGGTGTTCCAGGGTTTTGATTTGAACCTTAAATTCAATAAACCTGAATTAGCCGTTACGATTGATCGTCTGAAAGCGAGTGAACTGGGTGTATCTATTCTTGATATCTCCAATACCATCCAGTTGGCATTGAGCGGAAGACGATTTGGATATTTTATAATGAATGGGAAGCAATACCAGGTAATCGGGCAGGTAGCCAGGGAAAACCGCGATGAGCCACTGGACCTGAAAGCATTTTATGTACGTAACCGTTCCGGTGACCTTATACAATTGGATAACGTAGTAACCATTACAGAAACAGCCAACCCCCCTACTATTTATCACTTCAACCGATTTAAAAGCGCTACCGTATCGGCTGGCCTCGCCCCTGGCCAAGCATTGGGTGATGGTATCAAAGAAATGGAGCGGATCGCTGGTATAGTGCTTGATGAAACATTTACGAAATCGTTAAGCGGGTCCTCCCGAGATTTTGCAGAAAGCTCTTCCAATACCCTCTTTGCATTCGTGTTGGCATTGGTGCTGATTTACCTGGTATTATCGGCCCAATTTGAAAGCTTTGTTGATCCATTCATTATCATGATAACGGTTCCGCTGGCCTTAGCCGGAGCGATATTGAGTTTGTACCTTTTTGGACAAACTCTGAATATTTTCTCACAAATCGGAATCATCATGTTGATTGGATTAGTCACTAAAAATGGAATATTGATTGTAGAATTTGCCAACCAGATGCGGCGAAAAGGGGAATCAAAAATACCCGCTGTGGTGAATGCGGCCGTTGCCCGTTTGCGACCAATCTTAATGACCACATTGGCAACAACATTAGGAGCATTGCCCATTGCCATGTCTTTAGGCTCTGCCGGCAAAAGCCGTATCCCGCTCGGTATTGTAATTGTGGGGGGCATGTTATTCGCCCTTGTACTTACCTTGTTTGTAGTACCCGCATTGTATTCGTTCTTATCATCTAAAAAGAAAGCCCAGACTAATGAGGAGATTTAAATTGTTCCTTTTGTTATTGCTGCCCGTATCCGCTTCCGCACAGCAAACCGTATTGACGCTCGAAGAGGCTATTGCATCTGCCTTGCAGAGTAACTATAATATTTTGTTGGTAAAAAACGATTCCTCGGCATTTGCACTGGACAGATCATTTACCTATGCGGCGTTCATACCCCGGCTTAATGGATCGGCACAAAAAGTTTGGAACAATAATGCGCAAAAACAGGAATTGCCCAATGGATCCAAAAGAGATACCTCGGGTATTAAATCAAATAACCTGCAGGCTTCGATTAATCTTAACTGGACATTATTCGACGGATTGAAAATGTTTATCACACGTGATAGGCTGGTGGAGTTAGATCGGTTGGGGGGATTGACGGTAAAAAACCAGGTTGTTGCTACCGTAACAGATGTGGTAAATAATTATTACAATATTGTTCGGTCCAAGCTTCAATTGAAAGCAATTGACGAACAGATATCTATCAATGAAGAACGGGTGAAATTGGCTGATCGGAAATTTAGTGTAGGATTAGGCGCCAAACCTGAACTGCTGCAGGCCAAGGTAGATCTGAATGCACGAAAAGCGGCCAGGCTAAGACAACTAACGCTGATAGATCAATTAAAAGAGCAACTTAACCAGGTAATGGCTGTAGGACTGTCAACCATCTACAATGTAATTGACAGTATACCTATTAATACCGAATTACAATATGGCGATCTGCAAAACAATATTACCAATACCAATCCTTCTTTATTGATTGCCCGAAAGAATATTGAGATATCAAAATTGATAGTCAGAGAAAGAAAAGCCGAGCGCTTTCCCATTCTTACTTTTAATTCAGCCTATAATTTTAGCCGCACCGAAAACAAAGCCGTAATAAACCAGTTTACCCCATTGTTTAACCAAAATAAAGGATTTAACTACGGGTTTGGACTGAGCGTTCCCATTCTTAATAATTTTAATACCAAGCGACTTATTCAGCAGGCACAATTAGAGGTTCTGTACCAGGAAATTTTCCTGAAGAACCAGCTAAGCCTCGTAGATTTAGCATTAAGCAATGCATTTAAGAACTACGAATTGGAAAAAAAATCGCTGGCGCTGGAAGAAGAAAATATTTCATTGGCGCGTGAAAATGTGAGCATCGCCTTAGAGCGGTTTCGCCAGGGCGTATCTACTTACCTGGAATTGCGCGACGCACAGATCAGTTTAGAGCAGGCTTTGGACAGGCTAATTGCCGCGCGCTATAATACCAAACTGGCGGAAACGGAATTATTGAGATTAAAGGGAGATTTGGTGAGGTAAAAACGGTTTATCGTTTGTCGTTTTTCGTTTTATTTGTATCCGAATATCCCGCAAATGGCAACAATTCATCAATTTGAGGAGTTAGATATTTGGCAATTATCAAGAATACTTTATCAAAAAGTCTCCATATTATCAGAGCACCTGCGAAAGAAACATGAATATCGATTCGCGGAGCAAATTGAAACTGCCGCAGGTTCAATCATGGATAATATCGCAGATTGCTTCGAACGAAGCAGCCACCAGGAATTCTTAAATTCCCTGAGTATTTCGAAAGGTGAATGCGGTGAAGTAAAATCCCAGCTTTATAGATGCTTTGACGACGGTTATATTACTGAAGAGCAATTCAAGGAGTATTATGAATATGCAGATAAAGTCTCAAAAAAAATTGCCAATTTCGTGAAATATCTGAATAACGCTGAAATAAGGGGACTTAAGTTTAAAGACAGGGAGCAACCCAAACGATAAACTATAAACGATAAACTAAAAGCGAATGACAACTTCCGTAGGGATAATTATGGGCAGCGACACTGACCTCCCCGTTATGCAGGCGGCGGCTGATATATTGAAAGAATTTGGAATTGAATTTGAATTGACAATAGTCTCCGCCCATCGCACTCCTTTGCGCATGTTTGATTATGCCCAGACGGCAAAAGATCGTGGCTTAAAAATCATTATAGCCGGAGCCGGCGGGGCAGCTCATTTACCCGGCATGATTGCGTCCATTACTCCTTTACCGGTTATTGGTGTTCCGATCAAATCATCCAACTCCATCGACGGATGGGATTCCATTCTTTCCATATTGCAAATGCCCAATGGGGTTCCGGTAGCTACCGTTGCATTGAACGCAGCTAAAAACGCGGGCATACTGGCTGCTACTATTATTGGGGCTTTTGATAAAACTATTGGCGATAAAGTAGCTGCTTACAAAAAGGCACTGGAGGAAGATGTATTGAAGAAAGCAGGGAAACTCAAAACGGAAGGCTGGAATAATAGTTTTGATTAAGTTAAGCTGCTAACTAAGGCAAGAATACCTGGGATAGGAAATGAACTGATAGGCCGTTTGAATTAAGCAGTACAACTTATCACACTCCAGATTACTCATGCCGCGACCCTATAATTGTCCAGTCATCGGCCATCCAAACTTTATTGTATTTACGGGCAATGAATTGCAGCGTATCCATGAAACGCTCAGTATAACCCGAAGGAGCATCTTCGATAACAGGGAATTTATATAAACCTGTGGTGTGTGCGATTACGCGGTAGGCAGTGAGTGAATCTTTTTTTATTCTTGTTTTTTCATCTACCACTACTGAATCGACAAACCAGGTTCCCGCTCCTTCCATAGAATTTTGTTGTTTATAATTTAACCGGATGAGTTCAATAGCCCTTTCATCGCTCAGAGAAGCTCCGCAGGAACAAAAAAACAGTCCGGTAAAAAAAAGAATTCCGAACCAAGGAAGGATCCGGAATTGAATTAAATGTGGCTGCATCATTCTTATAATTTCATATCCGCGATAATATCTTTAATTCGTACATCCAGTTCGGCACTAACCTTATCAAACTCGCCCGCATTAGACAACCTGGCGTTTACGCTAAAATAGAACTTTATTTTCGGCTCAGTGCCCGAGGGCCGCGCCGATATCTTGGTGCCGTCGGCCAATAAAAACTGCAGTACATTGGATTTGGGTAATTTAATTTCCCACTCCTCTCCTGTTTTCAGGTTCTTTCCTTTTCGCAATTCATAGTCCAGTAACTGCGCCACGGGCGCGCCATTGATTGTTTTTGGAGGGTGGCTACGATAACTCTCCATCATGACCGCAATTTGTTCTTGCCCGTCCATTCCTTTTTTAGTAATGGAGATCAGGTGCTCTTTGTAAAAACCAAACTGCACATACAATTCAACCATTTTTTGAAAAAGCGACTTGCCCTTATCTTTTTCATAAGCAGCCATTTCGCATAACATCGCCACCGCAGAAATTGCATCTTTATCCCGGATTTTTGAACCAATCATCATTCCATAGCTTTCTTCTCCCCCTATTACATAATTTTCTTTGTCTTCTTTTTCTTTAATCAATTCTGCAATCCATTTGAAACCGGTAAGTACATTGTAGCAGGTAATGCCGTTATGTTTGGCGATCCCATCAATCATATCAGTAGTAACAATTGTTTTTACTACCATATCATTGGGCTGTGCAATTCCCTTCGCCTTCCTGGCTTCAATCATATAGTTAAAGGCAAGCACGGCGGTTTGGTTTCCATTCATCAGCACCCAATTTCCCTTAAGATCTTTTACCCCGATACCCACCCGGTCGCTATCCGGGTCGGTTCCCAGCAAAATATCTGCATTAATTTCCTTTGCTTTTTTCAACCCGATACTCATCGCTTCACTTTCCTCCGGATTGGGATAATGAACGGTAGGGAAATTTCCATCGGGTTCTGCCTGCTCCTGTACAATGGTAACATCAGTAAATCCAAACCGCTTCAGCACTGCGGGCATTAAGGTAATGCCTGTTCCATGAATAGGAGTATAAACGATTTTCAAATCATTCTGCCGGGCAATTACTTCCGGGTACACACTCAGGCTTTTCACCATGGCTATATAGGCTTCATCAATATCTATTCCAATCATGGTTATATTCTCCTCGCCTCCCTTCCACTTCACTTCATCCACCGAAGCAATTTTCTCTACTTCCATTATGACATTTTTATCATGTGGTGGCACCAATTGCCCGCCATCATTCCAGTATGCTTTATATCCGTTGTATTCCTTTGGGTTATGGGAGGCGGTACATACCACGCCGCCCTGGCAACCTAATTGACGAATCGTAAAACTAAGTTCTGGTGTAGGACGTAATGCTTCGAATAAAAAAACTTTAATTCCGTTTGCTGCAAATACGCCGGAGACCGTTTCTGCAAAAAAGCGGCTGTTATTGCGACTGTCGTGTGCAATGGCAACACGGATTGCTCCGCCCGGGTATGTTTTTTTAAGATAATTAGCATATCCTTGAGTAGCCATCCCCACGGTATACTTATTCATACGATTGGTACCTACTCCCATGATGCCCCGCAACCCGCCTGTTCCAAATTCAAGGTTACGATAAAAGGCATCGGCCAGGTCCTTTTCATTTTCTGCCTGAAGTTTCTTAATCTCGTTTTTTGTTGCCTGGTCAAAGCTGCCGTTGAGCCAGGTATTTACTTTTTCTAAAATAAGTGCGTCCATAATAAGCAGTTGTTGAATTAAGCCGAATTTCGGTAAGAATAACAATATTAACAAATGAACTCTTTAAAGCAGCAGAATATTTGTATTTTTAAAAATAAATTCCTTTGATGCTACCTGCCATTTCAAAAATAAACTTATCCCGTTGCGTGAATCCTATTCTCACTAATAACTTCTTCGTTTGGATTAATTCTAAACCGGAAAACAATCCCTTTCCTCCTCCCGGAACGAACGTACTCAAATAGATGTAAAGGAATAAATCAGTGAATAGGTTATCCGGCAAAAGAATCCTCAAAAATTACCCTGAGAAAGAAAGAACTTCTTTGTTGAAAAAAAATCTGATCATATTATTTGTCTCCCTTTCAATTAGCCTCTGGGGGTTTTCGCAGGATATTCCCAACAGGATAACTAATGTCGATTCAACCGGCTCCTCCAGAATAATACCGGAGAAGAATTATTTAATAGAACCCAAGGGGATAAATAAATCCCGTTTCTGGTTGGTATCCGGTGTTCATACCAGTGCCTATTCCGGCACCCTGGTAGTATTGAACGAGGCCTGGTATAAAAATTACCCGAAAAGAGGATTTACCAGTTTTGACGATAGTAAAGAGTGGCTGCAAATGGACAAAATCGGGCATGGATGGTCGGCATATAACCTCAGCCGCGGTTCCGCCAAAGCATGGAAATGGGCCGGGTTTTCCGAGAGACAATCAGCCATTATCGGCAGTAGCAGTGGATTCGCCTTTCTGACAATAATAGAATTTTTGGACGCCCGTTCCACCCGCTGGGGCTGGAGCTGGAGCGATATAGCCGCTAATACGGTAGGTACCGGTTTATATCTTTCCCAGCAACTGGCATGGAATGAGCAACGAATTCAATTCAAATTTTCTTTTCATAGAAAAAATTATGATGATGCCCAACTCAACGACCGCACCGATCAATTATTTGGTAAAAGTTGGTACGAGCGGATGCTGAAAGATTATAACGGGCAAACGTACTGGTTCAGCACGAACCTGAAATCATTCTTTAAAGAAAGCAATTTACCCGCCTGGTTTAATATAGCTATTGGTTATGGAGCAGATGGATTGTATGGTGGGTTTGAAAATTTGGGCAGAGACGGAATCGGCAACGTGACATTCGACCGAAGAAATATTCCCCGGGTAAGACAGTTTTATTTATCACCTGATATTGATCTTACCAAAATTAAAAGCAATAAGAGGTGGGTACGCACAGTGCTCCTGATGTTAAATACTTTTAAGATCCCCGCGCCAGCCCTGATAATAAATTCAAAAGGAACGTTTCGGGCACATCCGTTTTATTTCTGAAAAAACAGTTAGCAAAATATTATGGGGCCCTCGCCTCTTTGGGGCTAGTCTTTTCTCAACATCCTGTATCCAATTTTCAACATTTCGTACCTCACTTTCTCAAAGCTACAGTGAGCAATGCCCGAATCC
This sequence comes from Chitinophagaceae bacterium, assembly GCA_031360425.1. Taxonomy (GTDB): domain Bacteria; phylum Bacteroidota; class Bacteroidia; order Chitinophagales; family Chitinophagaceae; genus Endoryza. The sequence continues at coordinate 18,249 of JANMBO010000075.1, forward strand.
CGTATCTCACTTTCGCAAGGCTACCATGAGCAATACCCATATCCCGCATCTCCCATCCATCATCCTCCTTATTCCATATAAGCTCCCTTCACTACATCACCTTCTACCTCTACATAAATATGTTCCTGTACTGTGGTAGCAACCGATAACCCGGAAAAATCAGTGCTCACCGGGAATGTCTTATGCGTGCGTTCCACCAGGACCAGCGTTTGAATTTTTTTAGGATGAAACTGCAGGAAGGGCTTCATCGCATACAACATTGTTTTACCACTGTTGGCTACATCATCAATCACAACAATTACTTTACCAGTGAAATCAATTTCTTTACTCAATCTTACTTCTTTGGGATTCTTTTTATCCAGGTCAATAGTGATAAGTTCTGTTTTAATAGAACAGATGCCCGCCAGTAATTGCTGAATATTTTTTGCCACTACACTTCCGCTCACCCGAATACCCGCCAAAATAATTTCCTTTTCGTCTATATTATTTTCAACGATTTCATAGGCCATCCGTTCCAATTTTTTCGCGGTGGTGGCCGCATCGAGTATATACTTCTTCATTATTTCATTATTATGAATGTTGAATCTAGTTATTTCGTCCTTCCAGCATGGGAACAAAGGAAAAATTATCAAAAACTTCTTCCGTATAGGATCCGTCGGGCTGCTTGGTAACACGTAACATTCGCTGCACGGCTCCTTCCCCAACAGGTATCACCATTTTACCGCCTGTTCTTAACTGGCCGATTAGTTTTGGTGGAACAAACGGCGCGGCCGCTGTTATCAATATTTTATCAAAAGGGGCGAACGTGGGCAATCCTTCAAACCCGTCACCATAAAAATATTTGATAGATGGATATTTGGAGCGAAGGATAAAAGATCGATGTTCATCAAAAAGCTTTTTTTGCCGTTCTATCGTATACACCTGCGCTCCCATGCCAGCCAGCACCATCGCCTGGTAACCACTGCCGGTACCAATTTCCAATATCTTTTCAAAAGGTTTTACGTCCAGCAGCTGCGTTTGGTAGGCCACTGTATAAGGTTGCGAAATAGTTTGTCCTTCTGCAATAGGAAAGGCTTTGTCTTCGTATGCTACTTTATCAAAGGCCGAATCTAAAAAATAATGCCGGGGGATAGTGTTCATGGCATCAAGCAGGCGCTGATCGGAAATGCCTTTTTCCCGAATGAAATCAATCAATTGTTTGCGCAGCCCCTTATGCCGGTATGTATCTTCAAATGCTCTCATAAGCGATGCAATATAATTTTTTATCATTAGGTATGTGCTTTGCCGGGTAAATTTCAGTTTGAAGCCTCCGGCTTTTTCACTATTTTCGCCTCCGTTTACAGGGTCCGGTAGCTCAGCTGAATAGAGCACAAACCTTCTAAGTTTGGGGTCATTGGTTTGAATCCAATCCGGATCACAATTGAAAAGCGAAGTCGATAGATTTCGCTTTTATTTTTAAATAGCTATGCCGGATAGAGCATCCCGACTTATTTAGTATTAACGGCTATTGGTATCTATCAAAACCACGATGATCAGGCTGATTGTTGAAGGAATCTTTTCTGATTCCAAACTGGCAAGCGTCCGCTTGTACCTGAAGACCATTGATAGGAAGATGTGAATTATATAGTAACTGTAAAATTTAGCCGGCTATCCCTTAACTGGCTCAAATGGAATTTAAAATACAAAAAGAAATTGCCATTTCGAAATGCCATGGATCATCTTGTTAGAAAAAAACAAAGATGGCTTTTTCTTGAAAATTCTGTTCAATTATGAAACCGCTATTTACCACTAGCTTTTGAATATAGTTATCAGGCTCAGATCTGGTTTTGTAAAATGTGCACTTGGGGATACAATATATTTCCCTTGCTCAAGGAATTAAGATTGTGATTTAATTGAGATTGATTCCTTATCAATGCTTTCCCTTTTCTATTTTTACCAAAATTTCTGCATGGAAGTCAAAATCAACGATAGCTGGAAAGAGGTTTTAAAAAGCGAATTCAATAAACCTTACTTTTTACAGATCGTGAATTTCCTGCGAACGGAAAAACTGGCCGGTAAAACCATCTACCCTCCCGGCCAGCTTATGTTCAATACGTTTAATACTACCCCATTCGATCATGTGAAGGTTGTATTACTTGGGCAGGATCCCTATCATGGCCCGGGCCAGGCGCACGGACTTTGTTTTTCTGTTCAAACAGGTATTTCTCCCCCGCCCTCCCTCATTAATATCTTTAAAGAGTTGAACAGCGATATTGGAATGCCAATTCCCAACCACGGCAATCTTACCAAATGGGCCGAACAAGGTGTTTTATTATTAAATGCCTCGCTGACTGTCCGGGCCAATGAACCGATGAGTCATGCAAAGATCGGGTGGGCCGAATTCACAGATACCGTTATTAAAAAAATATCCGATCAAAGAAACCATGTTGTTTTTATCTTGTGGGGGAAATTTGCCCAGGAAAAACAGGTACTGATCGATGAAACCAAACATCTCGTGCTGAAAGCCGCGCATCCTTCTCCCTTTTCGGCCAACAACGGTTTTTTTGGGTGCCGGCATCTTTCAAAAACAAATGAATACCTGGCAAAAAATGGAACAGACCCGATAGACTGGTCACTATAATTTATATGAAAATTTTTAAGGAAATAGCTGCCCGCATCTGGGCTCTCTGGGGGATTATAAGTTTTATAACCACTTTCCTGATTTTTTTTATTCCCTCCATGCTCACTAACCTGTTGCCAGATCCACGCAGTTCTGCTTTGTTTATCCGTATCGCCCGATTATGGATGAATATATGGCTCACCCTCATAGGTTGCCCTGTTACCGTGAAGGGCAAGGAGAACTTCGCCACCAATACCACGTATATAGTTACCTGTAATCATAATTCATTAATGGATGTTCCGCTTTCTTCCTCATATATACCCGGCCCTAATAAAACAATTGCCAAAACCTCTTTTGCTAAAATTCCATTATTCGGATTTTATTACAGAAAGGGATCCGTATTGGTTGACCGTAAAAGTGAATTGAGCAGAAAAGAAAGTTATCGTAAAATGAAACAGGTATTGGCCACCGGGATACATATGTGTATTTACCCGGAAGGAACCCGCAATAAGACAAAAGATATAATCGGCCACTTTCACAGTGGTGCTTTCCGCCTGGCTGTAGATACCAAAAACGCCATTCTGCCAGGAATCATTTTTAATACAAAGAAGGCATTGCCCAACGACAAAGCTTTTTACCTGCTGCCGCATAAACTCGAAATTCATTTTCTTCCCCCTATCCCTGTTGGAGAAAATGATAACGCCGATCAATTGAAAGAAAAAACACACGCTATTATGAAAGCCCATATAATGGCTCAATCCTGAATAATTAATTTCCGTAGAAATACCGGGTGCGATTTAATTTCAGGTCACGCAGTAAACCAGATTTAGGATTAACGGTTATATTAAAGGAGCGGTACAGGCCTATCGGGGTAACATTTATAGCTAACTGCCAGCAGTGCATTTCCCGGGTGATATAAGTAGTAAGACTTTGAATTTTGGCTGTTTTAAAATCATAATATCCATTCATTCCCACTTTCCATTTAGGGGTTAAACTAAAATCTCCGTTCCAGTTTACACTGCTGGATATTTCTGTTTTAAACCCGCTATAATCCCGCTTAAATTGACGCGAGAAATTAAGGGAATAAGATAAGCTTAAGGTCCAGGGAACTTCAAAATCTACAAACTCCGAAGGATTTTGACGTACATATTCCAGCTGCATCATTTGTTCATCCATGGTCTGCAGGGGAAGGTTGGGATCGTTCACGGCGGCATCCTGCTTGGCTTTGCTTTTATCTTTTTGTTTGCTCTGGAAGCTGGCGGATATAGCAATATTGCCGCTTACAATTTGTCCAAGAGAGAACTTATCAGCCTGCCAGGCATATTCTTTTTTTCTGAATCCCACTGTATCGTACTGGTAAGGGTCCATAGTAGCCCCGGCGGTAATATTTATTTTTTCAAATAAGGTACTGCGGGCATAAAAACTGATGGGCGATAGCTGAAAAGAATCGGCCATAAAATTATAGTTGCCATTAAATCCGAATCCATCAATTAACCTTACCTTCTTTATTCCTTCCGCGCTGGTATCCGTTTTGGAACGGATCTTCGCTTCGATATTATTGTCGATACCAAAACCTATCCCCCCGAATCTTCCTTCACTAAAGGGACCAAATACACTTCCTTCATAGTAAGAAAAACGAAATTGCCGGCCCGATGTATCAATCTGCGTAGCATAATAATCCTTACGCGCGAGGTCGGGCTTGTAGTTAATAGAAAAGGACGGGCGGATAACGTGGCGAATTGCACGGATAGCGCTGTTTTTACCGAATTTATCGAACAACCCAAAAATAGCCGTATTGATTCCTAAACTGAATGATATATCGCGGGAAGAGTAAAAACCTTTATTAAAAACCGTGTCTACTTTATTTGCTGTATTATTCCAGCTTCGTACCATCTGGCGGGAATACCATTTCTCCTGGTAAGTAATGCCGGGGGAAATCTGTATGGGCCCGAGAGGCGGCAGCGACATTTGTATAGGAATATTATGCTGCGCTCCCCATTGAATGGTATCAATAATACGTCTTAAGCTAAAAGCTGAATCAAAAAAGCTGATCTGGTTTGCAATATTTGAATTAAGCCCGATACCCAATTTCTCATACCATTTAGGCGCTCCTACAAATTCTTTTTTCTGGAATGGATAAAAGGTATTTAATGTGAAGGCCGCATTGGGCAGGCTCAGGTTGATAAGCCTGGTATTATTATTCTGGTTATGATTAGCGCTGAGAGAAAGATTACCAAATGTTCCCCATGTTTTTGAATAAGTAATCGAGGAATTCAACTGGTTAGAAAAATTCCGGGTAGCATTACTGACTATAAATTGGTTGAACTTGGTAGAACCCGCGTTTACGCTCGCTCCAAAATTTGTTCCTGGCCGGGCCCGATTGTCCATGGTATGCGACCACCCTATATTAAAGGTTCGGGAAGTCTCGAATTCGGATTTGGCATTGGTACTCAAAATCCGCGTGCTTTGGTAGGCAAGATTCAAACTTCCATTGTATCGGTATCGCTTTCGATAGGTAGGGGTCAGGTAAATATTATATCCACCATAAGAATAAATATTGGTGCGTAGTGTAATATCAAAGTATTCATTTAGCACTTTGTAAAAACCCAGTCCTTCGAGGCCCAATCCAAATTGTTCGCTGGCCGTGAACTGCGGGGGCAAGAGGCCCGAATGCCGGCCGGTAGAAAGAGGGAAAAAGCCGAATGGCAAATAGAGCGGAATGGGCACTCCTTCAAACTCCGGGTGTATGGGCCCGGTAACGGCCAGCTTTTTATTAACCAGTTTTAATCGTCGGGTAACAAAAGCAAAGTGAGGGGTGTCGAGATTACAAGTGGTCATACGACCATACAACCCGAAGTATTCATTTTCGGATATCTTTTTCGACTTCTGCATATTCAGAAAGAGTTCCCCCTGGTTAGTAAAAGTGTTCCGGGTCACTCCTTTTTGCGATTTAAAATCATAGGTAATTACATCGGATTGCATGGTGGTTTCCCCTTGTATCATTACCGGTCTTCCGATAACGGCGCCGGTAGAATCCTTACGATAGGTAGCGATAATCATATTCGTATTCTGATCCATCGCGATACTATCGGCTTTCAGGTCAATATCTTTGTATATCACCCTTCCTTTGCTGTATAATATGATTCGTTTATTGGGAATGTCAAAAGCCATGGAGTCAGCTGCTTCATACTTTACCGGGGCATCTAATGAGTCTTTAGAAAGTTTTAAGTTGAAGGTATCTGTTTTGGTTATCAACGAATCCTTTGTTACCGGAATCGTATCGTTAACGACGCGGGGCCGGATGCCTGAATCCTGGAAAGCAGTTAATGAATTGTCAAATTTTTTATTATTAGTATAATGAGGGAAGGCATCGGACGTTATTACCAACGAAGCCATTAATATTATAGCCGGGATACTATATTTTAAACTATTTTTGCGTCCGTTAATCATAATGCAGTTACGGACAAAAATAGTTATTAATGCATTAAGAATATGTGAAGATTAACAACCTATAAAATTGATCGGCATAGTTATGAAGAAACTTCTTTCCCTCTGCATTTTTTTTGTTTTGTTGGTCCAGGTATTAGGATCGTTCAGCAATGATCCAATTAAAAAGCCCTTCCAGAAAGGAGGGTTAAGAACCATTGTTATTGATGCGGGGCATGGAGGAAATGCATCGGGAGCCAAAGGAGATTACTCGTATGAAAAAAATATATGCCTGGATATTGCATTAAAGCTGGGGAAAAAAATTGAGACAGCGTTTCCGGATATGAAAGTGTTGTATACGCGCACTTCAGATATTAATACACCGAATCGCTGGCGGGCAGATTTTGCCAATAAAAATAATGGAGATCTTTTTCTTTCTATTCACGCCAATGCAATGCCCGAGATCAAGCATACAAAGTTCATGGGATATAGAACCGAAACTTATTATACCGGAAAAGGAAAAAAGAGGAGAAAACGTACGCACCGCGTTCCCAGATACAGTATTTACTATTCAAAAAACGATACGCGCTATGGAACGGAGACGTATATATGGGCCGCGGACCGCTCCGATGAAAAGGGCGAGTTTGTTGGGGAACAGGTACAGGACTCTACTGAATTTGTACCCGATATTAACGACCCGGAATTCAAAGCCAAATCGTTGTTATGGACCAAAAAATATTTTGACAGAAGCCTAATTCTTGCTTCTTTGGTAGAAGAAGAATTTGCAAATGCGGGCCGGCAGAGCACGGGCGTTAAGCAACGTACCTGGGAAGGAATATGGGTATTACAGGCAACGGCCATGCCCAGTATACTGGTAGAAACCGGTTTTATAACAAACAGACAGGAAGAAGACTATCTGAACAGCGATGATGGCCAGGATCAGATCGCAGAAAATGTATTTACTGCAGTAAAACGATATAAAGCAACGATTGAAGCCAAACAAAACCAGAACACTTCACAAAAAACTGTACCGGTTGACAATTCTGCAAAGACCACAGGCATTTTGGCCAGGAAAAAGTAATTCTTACCTTCTATCCTTAGGTCTTAAATTACACTGGCAACACCCGAGCAATTTTTATATTTTTGTTCATTATTGAACAGGCAGAAACCTGTTTATCAATTTTAAAAATGGCTGTTCAACAGCCTCACCAAATTTCTTCACTATGAAGATATCGAACGAAACAAAAGTAGGCGCCTTAACGGCCGTGGCAATAACGGTGCTTATTCTGGGATTTAATTACCTGAAAGGGAAAAACATTACCGAGCGTAGCAACACCATTTACGCTGTTTTTTCCAGTGTAGAGGGCCTGGTATCGTCCAGTGCGGTTTTTATAAATGGGTTCCAGGTGGGCCGGGTATCCGATCTCGAAGCAAAAGATAAAAACCTCAGCGGAATCATCGTTACTATTAACCTAAAGAACAGCATTAACATACCTGACAATTCGTACGCCAGCATTGAAAAAACCTTATTGGGAAGTACCAGTATAAAAGTAACGCTCGGCAATAGCAGCAAATATATAAGCGACGGGGACACCTTATTGGTGAAAATAACCCCGGACCTAATAGCCGATTTCAAAAGCACGCTTAATCCCGCGGTAGATAATATTAATAAGACCCTCCTTTCATTGGATGCGGTCATTCAAAAACTCAACTCAATTATTGATCCTACCGTAAAACATAATCTCCAGTCGATGATCGCCAACCTTAATGCTTCCTCTCAATCACTGGTAAGTTTATTAAATAATCAAAACGGTGCACTGGCGAAATCGCTTAACCACGTAGAAAGCATTACAGGAAACCTGGCGAAGAATAATGGCAAAATTGATAGTACTCTTGCTAATGTGCAACGCGCCAGCTCCAATTTGGCTGACGTAAAAATCGGGGAAACCATCGATGCGATGAAGAAAACCCTTTCCCAACTGGAAAATACCATCGCCAGGATGAATAGTGAAAAGGGCACCCTGGGAGCGCTGTTAAATGATCGCAAATTATACGACGAGATCAGGGAAACCAACCGCAGTTTAACTACTTTACTCGATGATTTTAAGACTCATCCCAAACGTTATGTAAATGTTTCCGTGTTTGGAAAGAAAGACAAATCAACCCCGCTGTCAAAACCAATTTATGACAGTACATCCAACAAAGACAAGCAATAAAATGACCAGGGTTCTTTTGGTTTTTTTTGTCGGTATTCTTTCGCATTTCATAGGTATTGCCCAGGTAAGTCCTCCTCCCCCGCCAAAAGTGGCAGATTCCACCATTAAGATATTGGAGATAATAAATGCCGATCGCCAGGGTTATAAAAAAATTGATTCTGTTACGGAAATGCAATTTCTAGTGGGGCACGTACAGCTAAAGCAGGAAAATACACTTCTCTACTGCGACAGTGCCGTATATAATAAGAAACTACGCGTAATAGAAGCTTTTGGCAATGTACATATTAACGATAACGACAGCGTTCATACCTATTCCCAGTACTTACTCTATCATGTGGATACCAAGATCGCCAATTTGAAAAAAAAAGTACGACTTACGGATGGGAAGTCGAGCTTATTCTCGGAAGAAATACAATATGATATTAACCAGAAAATAGGAGAATACCATACCGGTGGCCGCGTAGAAAATAGCAGCTCCAAACTGACCAGCCGGGAAGCCATTTATTATGCCGATTTAAAAGATGTTTATTTTAAAAAAGACGTGGTTCTGATTGATCCGAAATACAAATTAACAACGGATTCACTGCTATATAACACGACTACAGAAATAGCTACTTTTATTGCGAATACCCTTATAGTAGACAGTGCCCAAAGAAAAATAAAAACGAAAGAAGGATATTATGACCTTAAGAATAAAAAAGCATTCTTCTCCAGTCGAACCGTTATTGAAGATGGGGCCGTAAAAATTATTGCCAATAAAATTGAAAGAGACGATAATACCGGTATAAACAAATTAACAGGAAACGCTGTATATACCGATACGGCCCAGGGTATTTCGGTACTGGCGAATCTAATAGAAGCCAATCGAAATGAAGGGACCTTTCGGGCTACCCAGCATCCGCTCATGATTCTTAAACAGGACCAGGATTCTATCTACATTACTGCCGACACGCTTTTTTCGGGAAGGTTAAGCAGTTTGCATACATCCAAAGATTCGCTAGCGCTAAAGGACACAATTAAAGGAACAACGATACTGGATGTTAAAGATAAGGGCAACGACAGTACCGATCGTTTTTTCCAGGCCTACCGGCATGTTCGTATTTTTTCCGATTCGTTACAGGCGGTTTCTGATAGTTTGTTTTACTCAGGAAAGGACTCCATCTTTCAATTGTTTCAGCAACCCATACTTTGGTCGAACAATAACCAGGTTACCGGCGATACCATTTACTTATATACCCGCAATAAGAAGGCGGAGCGCATGGATGTTTTTGAAAACGGATTGCTTATCAGTAAAGCCCACGAGAATATGTATAACCAGATTAGAGGTAACCGGCTGAATGGATACTTCGTCGATGGGGTATTTGATAATATGCGTGCCAGGGGCAACGCGGAAAGTGTATATTATATAGAGGACGATGATAAGTTACTGATCGGGGTAAACAAAGCCAATGGAGATATTATAGACATGCGCTTCAAAGAGAAAGAACTGAATCGTGTAGTATTCATCAATGATGTAAAAGGTGTCATGTACCCGGTTACCCAGTTTCCCGAAGGCGAAAAACTTCTCCGTAATTTTAATTGGCATGAAGACAAAAGACCCAAAACAAAATTTGAATTGTTTGGAAACTAATCAAAAAAATACATTCTTGTTAAAAAAACTCTATAACAACTTTAACAACAACCGTTTCAATACGACTGGCATTATTTTCGTTTTAATAGGATAAACTGGACAACATGAAAAGAACAACCCTTCTTCTTGGAATATCATTAGTAATAGCAATATCCGCCGCGGCGCAGGATTACCGGTTTGCCGTGGGGGTTCGACTCAGCAATTCCACCCCTACCTTAAACAATTCGGTTACCGGTAAATACTTCATTACCGAACAAAGCGCTATTGAAGGATTGATTTCTTTTGGCAGTCGTTTTGGGGTGGGAGCATTACTTGAAATCCATAAGAAATTTCAGCCGCAAGGGTTTAGCTGGTTTTATGGAGGTGGCGCGTATGTGGGATTTGGAGATAACAACACATATGTGGGGCCTACAGGCATTATCGGGCTTGATTATAAATTTCCTTCTATCCCATTAAACTTATCATTAGACTGGAAACCGGAATTAGATATAGTGCCAAGCATTCGTTTTGTTCCGGATGCATTTGCTTTGTCGGCGAGATTTGCGTTTAAATAAAGACGGTGAATGGTGGATGCTGAATTCGAGATACGGGATATGGCCATTGCTCACCGCTCGCATATAAAGGTTAGAAACAGGATACAGAAGGTTGGATTCTGGATAGTTTCCATCCTACAGTGAAAACTACAAATTCCCAATTCCTTTAGGACTTCTTACCCATTCACATCTCACCATTAACTCCATGGCCAGTAATAGGCGAGAAATATGGCGGTGATGATTCCGGCCAAATCGGCCAGTAATGCCGCGGGTACGGCATACCTTGTTTTCTTAATTCCTACCGAACCAAAATAAAGTGCTACGATATAAAAGGTAGTATCTGCCGACCCCTGGAATACGCAAGCTAATCTACCTACAAAGGAATCAGCTCCATACTGGTTCATTGCGGTAATCATCATTGCCCTTGATCCACCCCCACTAAATGGTTTCATTAATGCGGTGGGCATTGCCGGAACAAATTGTGTATCCAGGCCCAGCGAAGCGCAAATCCAACTCAGTCCCTGAATGATGTAATCAAAAGCCCCGCAGGAGCGAAGCACGCTGATCGCAACCAGCATTGCTACGAGGTATGGTATTATTTTTACCGCTATTTCAAAACCCTGCTTTGCCCCGTCAATAAATGCGTCGTACACATTAATTTTTTTCCAGAGTCCTCCTAAAATAAAAACAATAAACAACAGCAGTATCAAACCATTACTTACCACTTTTGAAAAAGTGGAGGCGGCCGGGCCCGTGAGATGAACCCGCAAAAAATAACCCACGCTCGCCAGCACCAGGGATCCAATTATCCCCACAATAATAATGGCCGTCCATTGGCGGCGGCTGAATTTTTGCCAGATAGCAGTTACACTCATTGCCACCATCGTTGCCACAAAGGTGGCAATCAGGCAGGGAATAAATATTTCAGTGGGGTTTTTTGAACCTGAAATAATCCGCATAGCAATGATGCTTACCGGTATTAACGTTAACCCGGAAGCATGCAGCACCATGAACATGATCTGCGCATCGCTGGCCGTATCTTTTTTTGGATTTAATTCCTGTAAGCTTTCCATGGCTTTTAATCCAAAAGGAGTGGCTGCATTGTCCAACCCAAGCAGGTTAGCAGAAAAATTCATCATCATATGCCCCATGGCCGGGTGCCTTTTTGGTAAATCTGGAAATAACCTGCTGAAGAACGGACCTACAATTCTTGATAAAAAATTTACTGCTCCCGCCTTCTCCCCTATATTCATAAAACCCAGGAACAAACTCATTATACCAATCAACCCAATGGATATTTGCACACTGGTATTGGCTGAATCGAATACCCCATCCATTATGGTTTTGAAAACTTCGGTATCTCCCATCAGCAGGCGAATAAGAGCTATAACAAATGAAACGAGGAAAAACAATATCCACAAATAATTGAGTACCATAAATCTCTTTATAATGAATGGGTTAATATCGGCAAATGAAGTTTCATCATTTTTACTAATCCAGCAAATATTAATGAGGGTAAAACCTAAACCATTAACTTTGCGCCTCAAATTTTACTCATGGGTTTAAAAGCCGGAATTGTAGGATTACCGAATGTAGGTAAATCAACTTTATTTAACGCGGTAAGCAATAGCGCCAAAGCACAGGCTAGTAATTATCGTTTTTGTACTATTGAACCCAATGTGGGCCTGGTGGACGTACCGGATTACCGGTTGGATAAACTGACTGAGATTGTATTGCCTAACCGCACAGTACCAACTCAAATTGAAATTGTGGATATCGCCGGACTGGTAAGAGGTGCCAGTAAAGGAGAAGGATTGGGAAATAAATTCCTGGCCAATATACGGGAGGTGGATGCTATTATCCACGTTATTCGTTGTTTTGAAGATGAAAATGTATTAAGGGAGGAAGGCCCCATCAACCCGGTAAGTGATAAGGAAATTATCGATACCGAATTACAATTAAAGGATCTCGACAGCGTAGATAGAAAATTATCACGTACAGATAAGCTGGCACGAACAGGAGATGCGAAGATCCGGGCGGAACTGGAAGTGTTGAAACGCTGTCATGCGCACCTGGAGCAGGGAAAGAACATAAGGGAACTTGAATTAAATGTGGTAGAACATCACGCCATCGAAGATTTATTTTTACTTACTGAAAAACCGGTGCTGTATGTAGTCAATGTTGACGAACCTTCCATGCATACTGGTAACAAATATTCGGACGCATTAAAAGAATCCGTAAAGAACGAGCGGGCACAGGTAATCGTAATGAATAATTCCATTGAAGCGCAGATATCGGAAATGGATGATCCGGCCGATAAGCAGCTATTCATGGAGGAATACAAAATGAAGGAACCCGCGCTGAACCGTCTGATAAGGTCTACCTATCAACTATTAGAACTGCGCACTTATTTCACTGCCGGCGTGCAGGAAGTAAGGGCCTGGACGATTCACGATGGGTGGAAAGCCCCCCAGGCAGCCAGCGTAATTCATACCGATTTTGAAAAGGGATTCATAAAAGCGGAGGTGATAGGTTACGATGATTTTATTCAGTATGGTTCCGAAGCTGCCTGCCGGGAAGCAGGTAAGTTGCGCATAGAAGGAAGAGAATACATAGTAAAAGACGGCGATGTAATGCATTTCCGTTTTAATATTTAATAAACGAATAGGTACCAATGAAACCTAATTTGTGCGAATGAAGGCATATTACTGGAAAATGGCTGGTAAAACCCTCTGAAATCCTTTACAGGTAAGGGGTCGCTCAAAGTTTTGTGAAAACGGTTTCATAAACTTTTTTTGTAAATGGAAAAGGCCAAAAAAAACGCTGCAGGGCTCGCGGAAGCCTGGCTGTTATTCGTTGGGTAAATCGATCAGGGAAACAGCAGCTCATGATTTTTCCTTAGCGTCAGGTCACACATCATTTGCTTTATTGGTAGAAATCAAGACTTGATCTCACTGTGATGCTTCGTAAAATTTAGATTTATTCTATGTTTTTTTATTAAATGATTTTCTCCCCGCTTCTGTTATACTACGGTTCCAAATATCTTTACCGCAGAGAAACTGAGGCGCAGAGTTGTTGAATTACTTATTTTGTTTGATAGATTAAATACTGATTGTTACTTTTTATTATTGATCTGTTCTTATCCATTCGCGTTCATTCCTTTCATTTGTCTTCATTCGCGTTAATTCGTTCTCATTCGTGCCCATTCGCTAAAGAAAAGCCCCGCCAAAAGGCGAGGCCACTTATTAATCCATCATAGTAATACAATTCTAGAATACGTTGTACCCAAAGCTTACATAATAAATTCCGCCCACTTCCGGATTACCAAACGCGGTTTTATAGTATTGGTTTAAGATATTTGTTCCACCAATTTTTACAATAGAGCGTCTTGCAGGGAACTTATAACTGATCTGCGCGTCGAAAATGGTATAATCTTCTACAGGACCCTGGCGGAAATCGCTCTCATAGAAAAAGCCATCCTGGGTTCTCATCATCACAGCAAAACCCATACGCTTCTGGTATCCAAACCCGGTATTGCTTAGTCCCATATTTAACCGGTAAGTTGGTACATTGAAGAAAGATATAAATCCCGGAGGAAGTTCTTTCAACCGGTCAAAAGTAAGATTGGTTGATGCTACAAAGTTGCCAGGCAGCATCCAGTCGATACTTCCACCAAAGCCATAAGTATTTACATTGGTTTTACTGTTAACGGCAATAGAAAGGATTCGGCTTGGCCCTAAGAATGGAGCCAGGGGATTAGCTTTATTTAGCGACTGTACTACGATCTGGCGACCCAGGAAATTCTCATACTTTCCCCAATATCCATACAAATCAACCAATACTCTTTTATGGAACAATCCTTTATATCCCACTTCAAAAGAGCGAAGCGTTTCCGGCTTGTAGGTTCCAAATTCCGCTTCTTTTAGTGCAGCTATTGCACCCGGTACATTTCCTCCCTGCAAGAGTACACCCCCCGCACGAACGCTTTCCAGTGTATAAGCCGGGAAACCATTTGGATTATCATTCAAGGTTTTTACAGTGCGGAAATTATAGAATTGTCTCAGATCAGGTAACCCTCCGAGCAAAATTGAACCACCACCTACCTGCAAATTGATCCATTGGTTTTGTGTAGTGGGGAAACGATAGGCCGTTTGATAAGAAGCCCGTAAATTATGATTCTCTACTAATTTAATAACTGCTGTAAATCTCGGAGTAAATCGCCCTTCGAAATTAGTGTTCTTGTCAAAACGTCCGGCAGCCGTAAATTTGATTCTATCTTTTAGTACGGCTTTTGAAATTTGAGCATAGGCACCAATTTCATCAATATTTATGCGACCAGCAGAATCTGCGAAGATGGTACCTTCTGAATTTAGGGTATATCGCTTAAAAGAAGCACCCGCAATAAGGTCAAATAAATTACCGGTAAGATGGCTAAAATTATACTGCCCTTCTGTGTGGTAAAGATTCGACCTATCCACCAGCAATCCTCCTCCTTTCTTAATTGGAATGGAACGGACTTTATCAAACAAAGTGGTAAATCCGGATGAGCCGGCAACAGGTCGTCCCACATCAGCTACTCCTCTTGCCAGAAGATGGGAATTAAAATTATCTGAAGGATTACCTACCGGACCAGATCCGGGCAACAATCCCAATTTAGCCTGTAAGAAAGCAAGCACATATTGCTGATACCAGGTTGAACTGGGTTTCCAGTTCTCATTAAATATCCGCGTAGTAATCGTTGCATTGTATGCTTCTCCTGAATTTTCCTGGGTAGTATAGGCGCGTATAAACCAATCCTTATGTTTGAACTCCAGTTTATACTGTCCCACCTTTAATGCTTTAAAAGAGTAGCGGTCGCTACCGGTATAAACAGTATTTCCCGTTCCCCAGTAAGCCGTTAAGGAAGCTTCCAGGTTAGGAGTAAGTTTATAATGGAAGGCCCCATTCAATTTTACGTTGATAGTATTATTATTGACCACTTCTTTTTCGGGGTAACCCGTGCGGGAAACATTAATAGTACCAGGAGTAGTATTAATCAACCCAACCTGTTGATCCAGCAATGGCTGAAGCGCAGCGGGTAATTGCGGACGCAGGGCAGCAGCTACCAGGGGAACAATTGGTTTTATATTGGTAAACGTTTCATCACCATATACATTTACTCCGTCGTAATTGGGGTCTGTAAGTCGGGTTCCCGGAATAACTTTACCATAATCGTTTACAGTTACATCGCCTATTCTGTAATTGGAAGTATCGGTCGCGATCCAGTCTTTGGCATGAATAAATTGAATCCCCATCTTAAAGGCGACTCTTTCAGAAACTTTCTGAGCCCACCGAACGGTCCAGTCGTAATAAGGAGCCACTTTAGGCAACTCTCTCTTATCTGTGTGCATTATTCCCATTTTAACCTGGTAGCTGAGACCCTGGTATTTAAACGGGTTCTTACTATTCAATAATACAGTACCATTCATTCCACCGGGGCCGTATAATACAGAAGATGCACCGGGCAACAGCTCCATGCTTTCCACATCCAATTCGGTTAAACCAATAACATTACCCACGGAAAAGTTAAGACCTGGTGCCTGGTTATCCATTCCATCAATCAGTTGGTTCACCCGTGCACTGCCGCTTCCATTGAATCCACGGGTACTTACTGTATTAAACGTAAGGCTGGAAGTAGTTAAATCAACACCCTTAGTATTGCGGAAGATATCGTAATAACTGGTAGCGGGCGTATTGCGGATACTGGCCAGGTTAACCCGTTCAATAGAAACAGGTGATTCCAGAATTCGTTCAGGAACGCGGCTGGCAGAAACTACTACCTCCACTCCTAAAATTGAAGAAGGTATAAAATCTAACTGAACAAATTCACTGGCGCTGTTTATTGTCACTTCCTTAGGTTCGAACCCAACGGAAGTAAAAACAAGCGTAAAAGGGGGCTTTTGTGTAGTTATAAGCTTAAAATTTCCTCGCTCATCCGAAAATGTTCCTGCGGAAGAGCCTTTTATTGAAACAGAAACTGCCGGAACTACATCTTTGCTGGTTCCATTTCTAACATTACCAGTGATGGTGATAGTCTGGGCAACGGCAGCAAGCGAAAAAATACTTACAAACAACAAAGCCGCCAAAGAACGGAAGCTTCTTCTCATAATAGTAGTTTTAGTGATCGTTTATCAGGCAAAATACGGATTGTATACTTTCAATAAAAATTTAATTTTTAAACAAATGGGTGCTGTTTGTTGATATTTCCCTTGATAATTTTTTCGGGGTTCACCGGGCGCCTGCTAATTTCGATTCATGAAAACAATGCAGCTAGCGGGGCAAACCCAATTTTACAGGGGTAAAGTAAGGGATGTATATACCATTGCAGATAAGTGGCTGGTGATGGTAGCGAGCGACAGGATATCGGCATTTGATGTAATTCTTCCCCGGCCTATTCCCTTTAAAGGGCAAGTACTTAACCAAATTGCGGCCCATATGCTTAACGCAACCAGGGAAATCTGCCCCAACTGGTTGATTGATGTTCCGGCACCCACTGTTTCTTTCGGAAAAAAGTGTGTTCCCTTTAAAATTGAAATGGTGGTGAGAGGAAATTTGGTGGGTCATTCAGCCCGCACTTACGCTTCCGGTAAAAGAGAATTATGTGGCGCCATAATGCCTGAAGGGCTGAAAGAAAATGATTTCTTTTCTACTCCGATTATTACTCCTTCAACAAAGGCGGAAGCCGGACATGATGAAGATATTTCACCCGCTGAAATTATTGCTAATGATCTTTGTACAAAGACTGAATGGGAAATTATGAGCCGGTATGCTTTACAATTATTTTTGAAAGGAAAAGAAATTGCTGCCCACCAGGGATTGATATTGGCAGATACCAAGTACGAGTTTGGAAAATTAGGAGATGAGATTTATTTGATGGACGAAATCCATACCCCGGATAGCTCCCGTTATTTTTATGCGGAAGGATTTGAGGCAAGGCAGGCAAGCGGTGAAAAACAAAAACAATTAAGTAAAGAATTTGTGCGGGAATGGCTCATCGCCAATAATTTTATGGGCAAAGAAGGACAAACAGTTCCTGCCATGAGTGATGATTGGGTTCAAACCATTTCTAACCGATATATTGAATTGTATGAAAATGTTATTGGCAAGCCTTTTCAGCCTTCGAAGCTTACCGATGAAGAAACGGAGCAGGCAATTCTGCAATCCTTAAAAGAAATTTCCTGAGCTGCCTTATTAATACTTAGTTTAGAAGGAATAAAAAAAAGTTATGACTCCCGATTCAATATTCCAGGCCTGCAGCACTATTGCGCTTGCTGGCTGGATTGTTTTACTGATTGCCTCCCCTTTCTGGATGCCATTCGACAAATTTGTTATTGGAATAATTATAACGCTTTTTACCATTGTGTATGCCTGGCTCATTGCACTAAGCTTTACTACAGGAGATTTTGAAAAGTTTGGATCGCTAAACGGGGTAATGGAATTGTTCACCAACCGAACAGCCGTTACTGCGGGATGGGTCCATTACCTGGCCTTTGATCTGCTCACCGGAACCTGGATCAAAAAGAATTCAATAAAGTATAACATCAGTCATTGGCTGGTAATTCCCTGCCTGTTCTTCACCTTTATGCTGGGACCTGTGGGACTGCTGTTATACCTGCTTATTCGCACCATTAAAGCAAAGCGTTATTTTGCTGAAAACTATTAATACTGTTATATGCTTGCATTCTTATCGGAACTAAGGAAAAGAAATAAGCTGTTGTTCAACTTCGGTTGGTTTTGCTTAGTGGGAGTAGTTTTTTGCATGATCCAGTTTCAACAAGACACAACCTTTGTAGCGGGCATCAACGCCTGGATAAAACCGCTTAAGTTTTTCTTATCTATTGCAATTTTCAGCTGGACGATGGCATGGTTGCTTTATCTTCTGGAAGCACAACGCAAAGTCAGAATTTTCTCCCGAATGGTGGTGCTGGTCCTGTTATTTGAGCTGGCCGTAATTACCTGGCAGGCTTCCAATGGCCGCTTATCACACTTTAATATTTCAACGCCCTTATACGGAGCCCTGTTTAGTGCAATGGGTATTGCTATCACCCTATTGTCCTTATGGACTGGCTACATGGCCATCTTATTTTTCAAACAAAAACAATTCAATATTTCCAAAAGCTATCTCTGGGGCATTCGACTGGGCATTATTTTATTTGTTATTTTTTCTTTTGAAGGAGGAATTATGGCGGCGCGGTTAGCGCACACCGTGGGCAATGTGGATGGCAGCCCGGGAATACCCTTGTTCAATTGGAGCAAAGAGTATGGCGATTTGCGGGTGGCTCATTTTTTTGGCATGCACTCCCTGCAATTATTACCACTGGTAGGATATTACCTCTGCTCAAAGAACTGGCAGATCTTTTTGTTCTCCTCTCTCTATACTGTTTTTTGTATTGTAATGCTGATGCAGGCCTTTTTCAAAATACCTTTTATAAGTTAGGTATTGAACTATTAGAAATATTGATAGTCTCTTTGAAATGATAAATCAGAAATGAAAAATGGAGAATAAAAAGGGATTCACTTCCAAGTTTTATTCTGCAATTATAGCTGGGGCTTTACTTTATCATTTTTCACCTGCGCACAGGCAGGCAGGTTCTTAATTTTTCATTTATCCTTTCCCATCATCTTAAACTGAAGTCTTGCTTTCGACTTATTAAACACATTTTTTCCCTTATCAATTCCTTTACGCAGTTCCTTTTGCTGTTCTCCCGGTAAATGAGTAAACTCCCTGCAATCATTACTGCAACAACCTTCCATTTCCTGTTTACAGGAATCGCACTGAATAAAGAGTAAATGACAGGTATCATTTACACAATTTACATGCGTATCAGCGGGTTTTCCGCATTGGTGACAGTGAGCAATCACTTCGGCCGTAATTCGTTCACCCAGGCGCTGATCAAATACAAAATTTTTTCCGTGAAATTTGTTCGTCATCCCTTTTTGCTTCACCTGCCGCGCATAATTTATTATCCCTCCTTCCAGGTGAAATACATTGGTAAACCCATTATGGAGCATAAAGGCACTGGCTTTTTCGCATCGTATGCCACCCGTGCAATACATAATGATATTTTTCTCTTTATCACTCTTCATCATCTCCACTGCCATAGGCAATTGTTCTCTGAATGTATCACTGGGAACTGCTATCGCGTTATCAAAATGTCCTACTTCATATTCATAGTGATTACGCATATCAATGACCACCGTGCCTGGCTGAGCCGTTAATGAATTGAATTGTTCTGCGTTTACATATCGGCCCTTATTGCTCATATTAAAAGAAGGATCCTTAATACCGTCTGCCACTATTTTTGAACGTACTTTTATATCCAGCACATAAAAACTTTTTCCATCATCATCTACCGCAATATTCAACCGCAACTGGTCCAATGGCTCATAACTATATAGATAAGATTGAAAACTGTGGAGTTCAGAAGCCGGCAAACTGACTTGTGCATTAATGCCTTCCCTCGCCAGGTAGATGCGTCCCATCACCCCTAGCGTTGTAAGGTTCCTGTATAAATCATTTCGAAATGCGTCCGGCTCCAAATTGGGAAAATAGCAATAGAAAGATAGGGTGATACGGGGCGTAGGATCATTGAATATACGGTCTTTCAGCTCCCGGCGGGAGATCCGATTGTGTAAAGGCGCCATAAAAAGTGAATTTTAATTCTGCTTTGAGAATCCCAATTGCAGGTTGGGCAAAATTCATAAAGCGGGGCAAAGTTAAGAAAATGAAAAATTATAAATTAAAAATTAAGAACCTGCCTGCCTATGTGCAGGTGAAGAATCAGAAGGTAAGTCTTTCACATTCTCAGTGAATTCAGAAATTCGGCGACTAACTTTTTCATTCTTCCTTTTAAATTTTTCATTCTTCATTTTACCGCCCCAACCGTATGCTATTCCCTAACAAACCCCCAAGGCCCAACCGCACTCCTACCGTTCCGTTTTTGCCATCCAGGTAAGAAGCCACCACATCTATCCGAAGTACTTTGAAAATATTTTCAACGCCCCCAAAAATTTCAGCATAATTATTATTTCCATTTACAAAAAAGGCGTTGGCTCCTCCTACCAGGTGCCAGTTAAGGCGCCGGAAGAAAGGAATTTTATTGGTGAGGAGTCCATTGAAATGGTGTTCCAAATGCCCGATGGCATAAAATTGAGCCGTAGTGCTGTTGGCATAATACGGTGCCAACTGGAAACTATTGAGGTATTCGCTTGCAAACAATAACTGGTTTCCATTGAAGTGCTGATAATCCTGGATAAAAACCGACTGGGCATTTATAAACCCACCCACCCCTAACCGGTAGCGCATTCGGCCAAATAATTTTAAATTGATATCGTCCCACAGCGAAAATTTCCATTTATCAAAATTTACTTCACTCCCAAGAATGGTTTGTATTCCCTTTTCGTAAGAAACAGCCAGCGTAGGATATTTGGAGCCAATCGGCCTCTTACCCCTGGGAAATTGTATATATCGTTGCCCTGGCTTAAATTCAACACTTACGGAACCAACTACAGCCTGGTGCCGGGAGAATTGTGCACTCAATTTTTCAAAAGGATAATTGGGAGTAAATATTTTAGTTTGTTTGCTGCCAAAGAATGAAAAATCGCTGGTATTCGACAGTGGCAGACGGTCTTCATATACTCCCCGGATAATAAATTGCAGGCCATTATCCATCCTCCGCGAATAACTTATTTCACCAAACCAACTTTCATAAATCTTCATATAATTTTTCCGGTCGGCCAATGTATAAATACTATTCATGAGCGGAGTAATAGGATTGTCTTTATTAAACTGGCTCACTCTCTTTCCTCCAGCAAAAATCCAGGTTCGCCGGTGGCTGTTACCACCGTCGCTATCCCAGGTAAATGCCCTTTTACTAAGAGAAATTTGGGCTGAAGTATTCAGATGCTTGTTGCTGAAACCGTAGCGGAGTAGCGGAGTGAACGTTATTTGTTCTTTCCAGGAAGGAAATGTCCTTCGAACAGAAAAATTCACTCTTGCCACCAGCCCTTCCACCGTATTGTATTGAATAATTCTCAGTAATGGTTCCCAGGAAAGATTGGTGGGATGAGTGGGATGAAAATTGGAACGATTAAACCCAGACCAAAAAACTTGTTTTATTTTTATAGGTCCCTGCCTTTTCAGCAAGGAATCAATACTGCGTTTAGAAAAAGCAGAATCGCGACGCCCTTCAAAAACACTGTCTTTTATTTTATAATCATTTGCCTCTTCCGGTTCAAGTTGAACAGGCCTGATAGAATCCCAGTATTGTTTCGATTTTTTATTAACGGCCGTATCATATTGCACCACTACATTATTAAAATATTTTTTCCGGAAGCCGGGGTTGATATCGTATTTATTATACACATTTAAGAAACTACCTAATGCATCAATGCCAAACATTTTGAAAGTGAAAGTAATCACCTGGTCTTTCGTGCGCCAAACCTCAGGGGTAACGGGCACATGAATCTGCTTGATGGTTAATGTATCCAATAGCTCCAATTGCGATTCTTTGGTAACAATCAAATCAAGACTGTGAATGCGCCAGTCTCCCTCTGTAATATTAATGATCCCGGAAAAAACGGGTTCAAACTTACGACGGGCAATCACTTTGATCTGGTTAATTTCCTTACCTTCTTCCCAGAAAGACCCGAGGTAAATGTACCGGTAAAAATTAAGGGCTCCATCAGCAATGGGAGAAACAAAGCCGCGCGGGTTCAGCTGCGAAGCAAAAACAGTTACATTATTTGAATAAAAGTTAATGAAGGTGGGAAAGTTAAACCCGTATCCATTCGATCCGCTTTCCCGCCCTGAGAGAACCTCCAGTTTAGTTTTATCCGGCTTCTTATACGCCACTTTGGTGAATGATTCTGACAGGAAAATAATTCCTTTCCCTGCTGAATCTACTCCCATTTGTTTCTTGTCCTTTTCTTCAATTCTTTGTCCTAAAATTTTATTGGGAAGTTTGCGCGTTTTTATCAATGTTTTTATATAAGCCTCACAGGTAAATGAATCAAGCGGGTTTTCATAAGCTGGTCGTTTTTTAATAGCGTTCCGGATAATCTCGTAGGCCGGATCTTCTCCCCCAGGCCGAACTACCACTTCCTTTAATGCAAGTTGTAACAGTGACAGTTCGAAATTGACGATAACCGGTTTCTCCTCGACCGTTGCTTTTTTTTCTCCGCGGTTATAACCTACATACTGGGCAATTACCGTATAGGTCCCCGGCTCTACTTCTATAAAATACTTTCCCTGGTTATTAGCCGTGGTTCCCTTAGTGGTACCCTTTATCATTACGGAAGCAAAAGGAAGCGGTTGGCCCTTATCATCGGTTATGGTACCGCTTATGCGGCCGGCATTTGCCGCCAGGATAAAAAAAATAGAGAGTGAGAAAAGTATAGATTGCTTCATATAAAAAACAGCACTAAAGTACCTGGCAAAAGTCTTCAATCCTTTAAGAGTTGGCCGATTTGGAGGTTATTTAACATCCACCCTAATTTAAATGTGTATAGAATTACAAATAATAAAGTGGGAAAATTTCATCGATACAATGGAAAGCTGATTACCCCGTTACTATTTATTATTTTTGAAATAACTCCCGCTTAAGGCCGCAAACCCCGCTACCAACGCTCCTATCAATCCGGTTACAATAATCAGCATAAAGGAAGATCCTCCTAATGGGAAAAGTTCTGCTATGCGTTTTGACAAAATTCCTTCATTGCTATTATCCTTCCAGGTAGCCAGCACTGTCCATAAAATAAATAGCCCTAAAAAACCGGCCAGCCATGCTTTGCCGGGTTGCTGGTGAATGAGTGCCGCTACTAAAAATGCAGCTACCGCTATAGTCCACCAGGGAAAAAATAAACAGGCTACAAAGGAAATGAGCGCTGTTAGTATCATAGCTGCAAGAAATTTCATTTACTCTTTTTTAAATTATTTAATTACCCTATTGCTATCTAATGTCAATTGTCGTCTTTGAATCCATAAAAGATTTTTCATAAAAAGACAACTCATTTGCTAATTTACATGTCCTTATTTATCTGCACATCTGCACATTTTCACTCTACTTCCCAAAACTCATTTTCATTATTACTCTTTTATCCCTGGCCTCTTCCTTCCTCATTACCCATAGCGGATAATATTGTCCCGCGGCCCAATTATCAACAAAGGTGTCGTAATACTTGCTGCCCGGGTTTCCGCTTTGGCCACCCGGATAAATTCCATAGGCCTCTGTAGTATCGGTAAGTTGTACAATCATACGCCAACTCGGTCCATGAAATTTTTCGATTGCATTAATTACATTCGTTCCCCCTCCGGTAGTTAAATGGAATCGGCTTAGGGGCGCTAACCGCAGCAGGTGCTGAATTCCGCTGTCTTTAAATTTACTCCAGCTTAATTTTCCTTCTTTATCAGCTGCCGATAAAACCGGTACGGCCTTTTTAAATGCGGCGGTTACTACCTGTTGCAAGGTTTCTATTTCTGGCGTATTGATATTATCAATGAATTTATACGCTGAATCTTTTAATAATCCTTCAATCAATGTGTATTCATCCGGCCAATCCCATGGTTTAGGTATGGCCGAAAATTCGTCTTTCCAAACACTTACTTCCAGGCTGTCGTACCAGGTAGTAAAAATCGCAACGCCTTTTTCATTCGCATCATTCCGTCTGTTCCAATTCCTGACAATATTAAAATATACTTTTTCCGTTGCATTTAGAGCCTGTTCGTCAATATTTTTTAATAGTAAAGGCAGGGAGGTTTCAGCAAACAGGTTATAATTTTCTGTTTGCAATTTTTCCATGTCTTTTGGAGTAATGCTATTCATTTGGGAAAGGTACCGGTTAATGATACGTCCCCGGTACAGATCATAATGCCCACCCTGGTAATACGGATAAGTTGAATCAGTAGGTAATTGATTTGCGCTGCTAACAAACCCACGGGCAGGGTTAACCTGGTGTGGGTTCTCTGAACGGGGTATATATCCCTGCCACATAAAGCTGCTATCAATTCCGGGCATTACAAAATCGCCCTGCCGTTTCCATTTGGCCGGGAAGGTAGCCTGTTGCCAGATTGCGATATCTCCACTCTTCGCTGCAAATAAGCAATTTTGCCCGGGGCAGGTCAGGTATTGAAGGGCCTTGTAATAATCGTTGTAGTTCTTTGCGTGGTCAAGCAGATAGAAAATCATTTGCTCGTTAGAGGGATCTTGTGCTTTCCAGCGAACCGCGAAATTTTTTCCATTGCTGCGCTTTTCTCCCAAACCAGCAAACGAAGCATCGTACATCACCGGCCCGAACACGGTATGCGCAACGGTATCATAAAACTCCGGTTGCCCCTTAACGCGAAAGGTATCGATTACTAACTCTGAAGATTTCCATTCCCCATTTAACAAATATTGTTGGCGGCTGTTGTCTTTGAATTGTATCGAATAATAATCCCGCACATCCCGCATAGCATTGGTAAACCCAAAGGCAGCACTATCATTAAACCCAATAATGATGCAGGGAGCTCCGGGAAAGCTGGCGCCATATGCATTAAACTGCGGAGTACTTAATTGCATTTCATACCAGAGCGAAGGCATGTTCAGGCCCAGGTGCGGATCATTGCAGAGAATGGGTCGTCCGCTTTGCGTTTTTGAACCCGCTACCGCCCAGTTATTACTGCCGTTATCGCGGTTGGGTTTATGCTGAATAATGGAAGCCGTTTCTTTCCAGAGAAAATAAAGTGAATCCACCGCCGCAGGTATCTTTAGCTTGATAGCAGGGGTATCGAATGCTGTACCACGACTAACTATTGGATCCAGTGAATCCTGGGTTATGGGATATATCTTGTCAAAATCTTCTTTACTAAGCACCGATTTCGCATTGGTTAATTCGAAATCATTTTCTGCTCCTGCCAGGTCATAGCTCATATATTTCAAAAACAAAGCAGTCTTAAGATTGGACCATCGTTCGGGTTTATATCCTAGTAATTTATATTCCAGTGGCATGGTGGCTTCTGTTAATTCTGCAATAAGCGCATTAACGCCGGCGGTATATGAATCGCAGGCAACTTTGGTGGCAGGCTCTTTTTCTACTTCCAGTACGGCCCTTTTAGCTCCGGTTACCATACCGAGGCGGCGCATCTGCCTGTCGAGAGCAAGTATAATGTTATTCTCTCCCCCGCCCAATATTTCACTTAGCCGGCCGGCGGCTGCATGTGTTTGAAATTCCATTTGCCATAATCGGAACTTCGCATGAATATATCCCTGTACAAAAAAGACATCAGATTCATTTTGTGCAAATACATGAGGAACGAGTCGATTATCAAAATATACTTCTACCCTGTCATTCAATTCAGGAAAATTGAAGGATAGGTCTTTCACCATATCAGCCTCCTCGGCATTTTGCCAAAAGCCATGCTGGGGGCTCATAAATCGCCCCAGGGCAGGGATCTTTCCCCATGGTTTATTCAGCGCCCACACCAGGCCGATCGTTACGATAGAAGTAACAGCAAAAGGAATTTTTCTCATATAACCGGAATTTTGCAGGGTCGAGTTCCAACTTTTAAAAGTAATTTTTTTTTAGCATTCCGGTAAAGCATTTTGGAAAGGAATGTAATTCAAAAGGGCCTTCAAACACCCGCCATTTCCCCAATTATTTATTCCCCCGGTGAATATAATTGATTGAATTCTCTTTATAAAAATACCAAAATTAATTGCCTCTTCATTAAATCGCACATCTGTTTCAATTAAATAATTGTTGTGACCGGTAGATTTTGGTAACTTAATATCGCTTAAGAATTGAAAAGTGAGCATATCTCCCAAGGTACAATGACCGCCCGGTTTCCGTATCCTCTATAATTTATTTTTTGAACTTTTTCCTGCATCCAACATCCTGGTATATTTTTTAATTTATTCACCAAAATATTTTACTATGAAAAAGCTAACCCTTTATCCCTTTCTATTTGTATTAATATCATTGCCAGGTTGCCAAAATTCCGAAACCTCCAAAGAGGCCACCGATCAAGCAAAACCTACTCCATCTACCTCGGCAGAAATGATCGTTCCCCCCGCGAAAGATACCACCCTGCCCAGCGGCCGACACAATGTTTATCTCCTCAGCGGACGTGATAAAAAGGGACTATTTGTGGAGCGATCTGATTTTCCGAAAGGTTATATCGGAGAACCGCATGTACATAATGAAAATTTATACGTTACGATTATTAAAGGTTCCGTATACCTCGCTTTTGGTGAAAAGTTAGATACTACCTTATCAATTAAACCTTATGGCCCTGGTAGTTTTGTTGTAATTCCAGCGGACAAACCCCATTACGAATGGTTTAAAGAAGCCTGTACCATGCAAATAGAAGGAATAGGGCCACAGAACACTTATTATATTTCTAAGGAAAAAAAATAAACTGCCTTTCTTTTATCGCAATAATCCGACTAGTTTATTCACTTCATCCTTTGTGTTGAATGCGTGTAACACGATTCTTAATCGTTCGCTTTCTTTTGGCACAGTGGGATATATTATGGGGCGGACATCCAGGTCATTGGTCTGCAATAAGGCAGCTACTGATCGCGCCTGTTCATTTCCCGGAACGATAATTCCCTGTACAGCGGTATCACTTTCTAATTTTGAATAGGCCAATTCCGCTTGTTGAAACTGGCTAATCAGTTGCTTCAGTTGCTGCCGTTCATGGAGCATTCCCGGAAAAAGTGCATAAGAAGAAAGGATGATATCAATACTGCTCTCGGGTAATGCCGTCGTATAGATGAATGCCCGGGAAAAATTAATCAGATAATTTCGCAAAGTTTGGCTCCCCAGTATGATAGCTCCATGACAACCCAATGCTTTTCCAAACGTGTGGATTCGGGCAAAACAATGAGTTTGTAAATGTAAATATTGAACGAGTCCCTCTCCTGCTGGTCCTATCACACCAGTAGCATGCGCTTCGTCTACAATCAGATCAGCCCTGTATTTTTTACAAAGCAGGCTGATCTCCTGTAAGGGAGCCTTGTCGCCATCCATTGAGAATACCGACTCGGTAACCACAAATTTATGACCCTTGCCTTTTCTTAGTTTTTCCTCCAGGTCAGTAAGATCGTTATGCCTAAAAGAAAATGATTCCGCGAAACTTAAGTGAATACCGTCACGTATAGAAGCATGCGACAGGTAATCATACAGAATAGTATCACCCCGTTGTGGCACACTACTGAGCAAGCCTATATTGGCATCATATCCAGAATTGAAGATGAGGCCCGATTCTGCATCGTGAAATGCTGCGATGATTTCTTCAGCCTCTTCAATCAAAGGATAATTGCCCGCCAGCAGTCGCGAACCGGTAGATCCGTGCTTTAGCTCGTATGGGCGCGCTGAATTTGATTTCAATCTGGAAGCAAGTCCTAAATAATCATTAGAACAAAAATCAATGGCACCCCGGGCCGTTCTAAGGGAACGATATGCATTGAGTATCCGGCGCTCTTCAAGTTTTTTTTGTAAAAAATCTTCCGTCATACGACACAAAGAACGGAACATTTCAGTATACCTTTGCAGTCATTTTTGTATTACTCATGGAACAAAGCGGCGACGTAAAAAACATATTAGGACTGCAATTACCTACCGATCCACGTTGGGCCGATATTGCCGGCATCAGCCTCGAGGCTATTTTAACGGATCATGCCTATTGCGAACAAAAAGCAGCTACCAGTTGCATTTCATTAATTCAACGCTATTCGGAAAGAGAAAAGTTGGTAAAAGAACTGGCCCCCATTGTTACGGAAGAATGGGGACACTTCAGAATGGTGCTGAACGAACTGCAGAAAAGAGGCTGGAAACTGGGCAAGCAACGAAAAGATGCCTATGTAAATAAACTATTGGAATTTCAGCAAAGGGGCGGCCGCGTAGAAGACCGCCTGCTGGATCAGTTACTAACGATGGCATTAATAGAAGCCCGCAGTTGCGAACGTTTTAAACGATTAAGCGAAGGATTGAAAGATACATACCTCTGTAATTTTTATCGCCGCTTTATGGAGAGCGAAGCCGGCCATTACACTCTTTTTATTGAGTTGGCAGAAACATATATTGAAAAAGAAAAAGTAAGGAGCCGCTGGCAGGAATGGCTGGGATACGAAGCGCGGATCATGCAGGAAATGGAAATGAGAGGAGACCGGATACATTGATGGAATAAGGAATAAGGTTTAAAGTTTTCTAAATTCAGCATACCTGAAAGCAAGCGGGAACTCTCCTCCCGGCCAAACTCATTAATAACCTGGTCGGCAAAATCACGCAAACGGTTGTTATTTTTTTAAAAGCGGTTTAGCATTATTTTTACTGATCGCCAATGAATGAAAATAATTACCTGGATGCCGCTGTTGCTTTTGCAAATTATCACCCGGAATTACCAGCGATAAGCGCGAATGAACTTTCAGCAACTCCCCTGGCCGGTGGATTAATCAATAACTCCTGGAAAGTTTCGAATAGTCATACGGCCCCTTTTTTATTACAACAGATTAATGCTTCCGTATTTCATAGTCCGCTTGATGTTCAGCAGAATTATATCAATATCTGGGAATATGCCAAAAAACAATCCCGTGCACTCCGATTGCCCGCCCCACTTTATCATAGCAATTCCCAAACGCTCTACCACGACAAGAAAGGAAATTACTGGCGCGCATTTGAATTTATTGAGGATTCAACGGGTAAGATTATCGCACAAAATCCTGAACAGGCAAAAACTACGGCCAAAACATTTGCAACCTTTACTGCTGCCTTTACCCATTTCGACCTGGCGGCATTAAAAGTAGTTATCCCCGAATTTCACAATCTCTCTTATCGATATAAACAATTCGAAGACGCGTTGCAACAAAATAAAGCCGGACGCATGGATATTGCCCGGGAAGCAGTAAGTGAGTTGAAGGCAAGAAAACGGTACAAGGATTTTTATGACTTTATCACTCAATCACCGGAGAAATTTCGCATACGGGTAATGCATCACGATGCAAAAATCGCCAACGTCTTGTTTAGTAAGAAAACAGACAAGGTCATTTGCACCGTTGATTTTGATACCGTAATGCCCGGTTACTATTTTTCTGACCTCGGTGACATGATTCGGTCAATGGCCTGTAGTGAGGATGAAAACTGTACAGAACTCAGTCGCATTGAAATCCGTCCGGAATTTTATGACGCCATCGTCAGCGGGTATTCAGAAGTTATGCGGGAGCATTTAACTAAGGAAGAAAATAAAAATATCCATTATGCAGGAATCCTTATGATCTATATGCAGGCCCTGCGTTTTATAACCGATTACCTCAACGGAGATATTTATTACCGCATTCACTACCCTGCACAAAATTTCGACAGAACCCGGAACCAATTGGCTTTGTTAAAAAAGCTCGAAAATTTTTTAGAAGACCATTACCAATTCAACCCTCATGATTCTTTGCCGGAAAAATAAATGAGCTCTTCCGCAAGCGATAAGAAAGGAAACCTGGCCTGCAATTCCATTGTTTTTCCCTCATAAACTTTCAGGAACTTTTTATGCGCCTCCGTGTTAGGCTGAAATGGTTTGTGTTTGCGGGCGATAACAATTTGTTGAATTTCACCTGAAAGCCACTGCGATTGTTCATGCACACAATACTTCATAAACTGTTCCATTACGAAGCGGGTTGCGGAATAGTTGGGATGTACGAGGTCAATATCATAAAAACGATAATCGCGTAATACATCTATCACCAACTCATAAGCTGGGAAGTAATAGAGTTTGTCAAATTTGTTTACGAGGTGATGCACCACTTCAATCAAACGTGCCTTGCTCCGGTTATTCTCAATCACTCCATCCCGGATATGCCGAACCGGGCTGATAGTAAAAATTATTTTCAAGGTGGAGTTAAATTGAAATAATTGGTGAATGCAGTTTTCGAGTACGGCATTCGTTTCTTCTATTGTCATCAGGAGTTTATGGAACCATTGTGCCGGGGCGCGGTGACAGTTAGCAACAGGGCTACTGTTTTCCATTAACCGGTAAGAAAAGGAAGAACCCAGGGTAATAATTAGCCAATTTGAATCTTTCAGGAAGTGATGCGCTCTTTGTTGCGACTCATTAATAACACGCAGACATTCATCAGCATTCATATGTGAAAACCGGCTATGATGCTGCCAGCTATGCCATAGTTCATTAAAAAAAGATAGATCAGACCCTTTGTATTGCTTATTGTGTATATAAGAAACAAGACTGCTGGCCACACTATGCGGATCGAACAATATCCCATTTGGATTCTGCAACATATCAAATTTCAACTCGTTTAATTTATCGCCGATATGTTCCGTAAAACAGGAACCTGTAAGTAATATTTTATCAGTATAACTTATTCCTTCGGACAAAGTGGGTATCTGTATGGGTATTTGAAAGTCCATTTAATTATACATCAATTGTTAAAATCATTGATTCATTTAGGGGCAAAAGATTCCATTGATGCAAAAGCTGTCTTAAATAGGTTCTTATATTATTTATTTCCTGGCTGGTTAAAACCAGGGCGGGAAAAGGTAATTCCATTTTACTAAAAGCTTCCTGCGACACCATATTAAAATCAATTATCTCCCCCTGGGAAATTTCCATTAAGAAAAGATTAGCCATATTTTCGGCGTACCATCCTTCTGCTGTAACATCTAACTTTTTTCTTTTTTCCCGATCTTCAAAATCTTTGACTCCCATCCCCTGATTAATCATTCCCATAAAAGCTGTTTTATATTCAAGTATCTTTTCAACAGCAAAATGGCTCAGGTCATGCAGTATAAAAAAATCATCTGATGCCTGCCAGGTTTCTGTCTTATCTGATCTTTTATACACAATAGTATGAAGCTTTCCTTCCTTTCGGGTAATTCTCACTTCCATTAAACAAAAATTTGAGAGGCCAGTTGCAACGAATTTGCCAGGGCCTCCTCGTTTAAAGTCTTTAACATCTTTCTTTCCTTAAAGTAACCAATCATTAATTCGGTATCCATATTCCCTACTAATTCATCTTCCGCCATCGGGCAACCTCCGATTCCTTTCAGTGCGCCGTCGAATCGTTTGCAACCAGCCCGCACAGCGGCTTCCAGCTTTTCTTTCCAGTTTAATTGAGTAGAATGAAGATGCACCCCAATTTCATGCGCAGGCAAGTGCTTAATTAAATAGTCTGTCACTGAAAAGACCTGCCGGGCTGTGGCCAGTCCAACCGTATCGGCGAGTGAAATAATATTTATTCCAAGCGCGGCCATCTTATCGGCCCATTCAAAAACAATTTCTTCTGAATAAGGGTCACCATAAGGATTTCCAAAACCCATCGACAAATAAATTACTAATTGCTTATTTCGTTTTATACAAATCGTTTGGATTTCTTCCACCCGATGCAATGATTGACCGATTGAACTGTTTGTATTACGCTGTTGAAAAGTTTCAGATACCGAAAAGGGAAACCCGAGATAGCTGAGCTGCTCAAAGGCCGATGCTTCTTCTGCTCCCCGGGTGTTTGCTACTATTGCCAATAACTTTGAACGGCTGCCTGCAAGCTGCAGTCCTTTTAATACCTCTTTGCTGTCTGCCATTTGTGGAATGGCCTTCGCTGAAACAAAGCTTCCAGCATCAATGGTATCAAATCCCACCCCCAGGAGTGTATTTAGATATTCGATTTTTGATGCGGTGGGAATAAAAGTCTTCCAGCCCTGCATGGCATCGCGGGGGCATTCAATCAAATTTATGAAGGTATCTGCCATTGCCTGCAAAGGTATTGATCTCTTTTTACCGTTCCTCGGCAGGTTTTATTTTCGAATTACAAAGCTTATGGAGGTTTTCTTTATTCCCTAAATACCAATATCTGGTGTTTGTTTGTTCACCTTAACTCCATAGAAAAGGGCGAATTGCCTAAGCATTACCACCTAATATAGATCAAATATGAAATTTAAACCACTGTACCATCGTTTACTATCAATCAAAAATCCAATTCATATCATGAAAGCTCCCGTTGGAAACAAAAGACGTTTATACTTTCTATTTTGTTTATTTTTTTTCTCCGGCTATTTATCGGCACAACCCTATATAGATATTGTGCAGGTAAGATATACCAGCAGCCCCGATGCGGGCCTTCACTCGGATAAAAATATAAAGAATAACTACCAGTACTTCCAGGCCAATGCTACCTTACCGTATATATTTAATAAAGACAGCAGTATGCTGGTCTTTACCCCATTTTATGAATATTATAAAATTACGATCGCATCCGTTACCGATTTGCCGGATAAAGTTCAATCACTGGCATTGCCCCTGAATTTTGTAAAGCCCTTATCTAAACGCTGGGGACTTACCGTGGGAGTGATTCCCCGATGGAACGGTTATGGATCTCAAACATTCAAAAGCAATTCGTTTCAATTAGGGGGATTAGTGCTGGCCTCCGTTAAGAAGAATGATCATCTCGAATACAAATTCGGTCTTTATTACAACAGCGAGTTCTCCGGGGCTTTCTTCGTACCGCTGGCAGGTATTGATTGGCAGATTAATAAAAGAAACGCGCTCTTTGGAATTTTACCCGGTAGTCTTACTTATGAGCACCAGGTGAGCAAACGATTTTATTGCGGTGGCCTGTTCAGGGCTATTACCAATAGTTACCAGGCAGGATATCACGATAACACGGCCATTTCAAAATATATACGTGTGGACGAAAACCAGCTAGGCATTTTTGCCGATACGTACCTCTCAAAAAACATTGTGTTTACTACCGAATTCGGTCATTCGGTGTTAAGAAAACTCCGGTTCGGAGAAAAGGATAGCAAGGCCCCCTATTATTACAAACAAAAGGTAAACGATAATTTGTATATATCCGCTACGGTATCATACAGGTTGAGGGTTCGGTAAGATTGGTAAATTAATGAGGATAACTGAGGTAATACTTTGCATTGCCAGGGCAGACAATCATTCCCCCTAAAAAAAGGATTAACATTTTACTTATTATTATTCAAAGGCGGGCAGCGAGTTTCATTTTATCGCGGATCCGATTAAAGAACCTTGCTCTTTCCTTTTCTCCAGCGATACTTAGCTGAGTGGATTTATGAATCAGGTTCTGCAGATTTTCATACATGTATTTATTGAATCGCTTATCACGGGTAGCCAAAAAGTTAATGACACTATGATTGATAAAAGTAACGATCATGCTATCGAGTACAGCAAGAATAGTATTGTCGCCAAGAATTAATTCATTA
This sequence comes from Chitinophagaceae bacterium, assembly GCA_031360425.1. GTDB lineage: Bacteria > Bacteroidota > Bacteroidia > Chitinophagales > Chitinophagaceae > Endoryza. The sequence goes on from JANMBO010000075.1 coordinate 51,903, forward strand.
TTAAATAAGGAATATGAAGCCGCATTGGATGCTGGATTTCCTCCCATAACAAATTTTAGTCCCAGCTCTGCCTGCTTTTCGATGTGATCAATAATTTTAAAAACAGACCGGTATAAAGCTGCCACATCAGCCGGGCTTTCAAAAAGGTCCAGGTCCCGGTAGAATTCGATCTGCCGGATGGTACTATTAATACTTTCTACGTTCCATATTTCTGTAGACGGAATCTGGTTATACACCTGAACAATTTTATTTCCCAGTTCCATATTCACTGAATCTATAGTTTTCAGGGAGAATTTTACGCCCCGCATATCCTCTAAATGTAAAATAGATTTACGCCAGAAGAATGATTTAAACAATAGTAATTCAGGCACCAGGAATTGCTGCATCAACGGAAGATCTTTGGCGAGGTAATACATGTGTTTATTCTGGAAGCTATTCATAAACGTCACCTGCTTGAGAACGCTCTGCATCCATTCTTCAAAAGAATGGTTATTTGAATCAGTTAATTTGCCGCTAAACAGAAAAGAATCCGATTCAATATGGAGGAATTGGTCGATAGATATTTTGAAGTGGCCTGCCAGTTTCTGCATTTCTTCAAGACTTACGCCCTTCTCTCCTCTTATACGCCGGTAGGAGCTATCGTTACTGATATTCAACAGGTCTGCAATGGCATCCACCATCGAAACATGGGGAGGCAATAAATTTTTTATATGCTGAAAAAAGAGCGCCTGCGTAGTGGAGGGTTCCATGCAAGTTAGTTTGGTAAAAATTGCCATTGTGCTCGGGCAATTTTGGGAATATTTTGCTTACAGAATATAAATTAATGCATTTTTTGCAAAAACCAATAAATGCGCCTCCGTAGAACTACCTGTTTGTGGTATTTTTTAGCGTTTTTTCATTATAGTAAGTAATTATCAATTAGGGATAGGCCGTAAGCCGTATTAGGTTTGAATATAGATATAACCTACAATACCATCTAATATGCAAACCGACTTAATTGATTTTTTCTCCCTCTACCTACTTGTAGCATGTACAGAAAGCTTCCCTCAAGAAACAGTAATGTATCTTAAAATAGAGAAAGAAAATAAACAGCAAAATGAAGATCCGTTTTTTCCTTTTAGTTGTATGTCTGGGCGGCATCTTACAAGCAAATACCTTATTTGCAATTTTTTTTACCATCTGCTGAATAACAATAGGACAAGGGAGGTCAGGAGTCCATCAGGTCACAACGGTGCGGAATAGCCCCCTGTAAATATGTATACATTTTATAATCGGGTCCCAACTTTTCAGATTTCGGAAAACCCGGAAAAATATCGGCAACCTATCAAAGTATAATAAAATGAACATAACATCATTCGACGTTCATAGATCAGCCGAAAGACAACGGGATTTGATCTTACTAAAAAGAGCAAGCTTGAAAGAATTGCTATTGGATATACAGGAGAAATTGCAAATAGAAATTACAGATGAACAAGAAGCCAGATTTCTGACGCATTCAGAAAATTCCATAAACAATTCTTTTCAGTCTTCGACAGTTTCAGCTTACAAAAAAAATAATACACTTTGTTTTTATAAAGACCCGGTTTCCATTTCAGGCTATGATGTTGACAGTTTATCGCATTGTAATAATTATGCCCATTCTATCAATGGTTGGGAATCTCACTATAAGAAGACGTATTCCTCCTACTGCCAAAAGAGAAAGGAAATTAACATGGCCTGCATGTCAGGACAATACCTGGATGTTTTATATCCCAATGAAAACAAACTAATATTTGGTGTTACCTATAACGAAACCTTTGGCACCTTTAGAGATATCATAACGATTCCACCAGGAATTACAAATGTTGGATCTTCATTGTTTTTAAAAGCCCGGTTAAAAATATCTGATCAACCGGAAGAAGCTGTTTTCAGGCTGGTTCCCGGGGAAAGCGGATCCAGACTTCACGACCTGGTTGGAGTACAGGGAAATATTTTCATGGAAATTTCTTATAATAACAACCAATCCTGGGTATCAACATCAAAATTATTTTTATCAAAGTTTCAAGCAGATAAATACCATGAATTTGGTGATTACGACGGAACCATTGATGTCTCTGGTACCATTCCATTAAATGGAAACTGGCTAATTAAATACCCGTTTATCAATATCAGCATAGTATTAAACATTTCAACCTTTACGGGTCAGAATTTTGTGCCAGGTATTACAAATGATTCTCATAAACAATTTGCTTTAATCGATCTGAGAGAATTCAATAAGCCATCGCCATTAATTATACCCGATCCGGCAAAAAAAGGAGCAGGAGGGGTGACTATCCAATGGTACAAATTGTGTTTTTCAGAGGCCATAGAATCCAATTTCTGAATATGAAACAACCGATTTACGGGAGATTTTACTCAGCACCAACAAAGAATCATTACCTGCAAAGGTCCATAAATGCGCCATCCTACGGTACAAGGTTGATTATCCTTACTCCAAATCTGTACAATTTAAGTTTGAGCTTTCGATCGCATCGAATGCCCCGGAATCGTTTTTCGGTAACTAAACGGAGTAAGGGATAGCGGGGTTTTTTTGGGCAGAATATAGTAGATAATCAAAATGAAAACAGCTTTTAAAAATCATCAATATCAGCATGTAAACACGGGGGAAGCCGAAAACCCGGGAAAGAGTAGGCTCCATTTAAAACAGCTTTTATGAAAAAGACAAGTTTTTCTTTATTTCTGTTGATGGTGGCACTTTGTGCATACGTAACTACACAGGCGCAAAACATCATTATCAGGGGAACGGTAAAAAGTAGTATACCTAAAGATTCTATTGGTAATGTTACGGTTTTAGTTAAAGGAACTAAAAAAGGTACCAGCACATCCGCCGATGGCAGCTTTCAATTGACCGTTTCATCGTTGCCAGTAACGCTGGTGATTTCTTCAATTGGATTTGAAGAACAGGAAATAATGGTCCGTAAGGCTGACCAAAACATTAATATAGAACTGCTGCAAAAATCAGAGATGGGGAATGTAATTGTTATTTCGGCCAGTCGTGTACCCACCCGCATATTGGAATCACCCGTTTCTATTGAAAAGATTGGATTGAATCAAATACGGGCTGCGGCCACCACATCCGTCTATGATATGATCGGAAACCTGAAAGGAGTGGATGTAACTACATCCAGCCTCACCTTCAAAACGATGAGTACCCGGGGATTTAATGGAAGTGGAAGCGCAAGAGTAAACCAGTTTATGGATGGAATGGATAACCAGACACCCGGGCTAAATTTCCCGGTCGGCGGATTTATTGGTTTAACTGAGCTTGATGTGGAGAGTGTTGAATTATTACCTGGTGCCGGTTCCGCACTATTTGGTCCGGGCGGCATGAATGGTACTATCCTCTTAAACAGTAAAAATCCCTTTAAATACGAGGGGTTAAGTTTCCAGGTTAAACAGGGGATTATGAATGTAGATCAAAAGCAGCGGGATAATACCAGTTTGTTTACCGATTGGTCCTTTCGATGGGCAAAGAAAATTGGAAATCGATTCGCTTTTAAGGTGGGCGCACAATTTATGCAGGCTAAAGACTGGCTGGCCAGTAATCCTGATAATTATGACCGGCCCAATAATAGAATTAAAACCGGCGACCGTTCTACCGATCCTAATTATGATGGTGTGAATGTATATGGTGATGAAACCAGTGTAGATTTAAGAAATTTTATGCGGGCCGTTTTACCTGCGAACCATCCTTTATTACAAAACCCCCTGCCTGTTTCCCGAACAGGGTATAATGAAAAAGATGTTGTCAACCCTAATACTACCAATGTAAAGTTATCTGGCGCCATGCACTATAAGCTTACTGATAATATAGAAGCCTCTTTATCGGGATATTGGGGAACAGGGACCACGGTGTACACTGGAAGTAATCGCTATGCATTAAAAGAAATTGAGGTGGGGCAATATAAACTGGAGCTGAAACATAAAAATTGGTTCCTGCGGGGTTATACCACCCAGGAGGACGCCGGAGAATCGTATAGCGCTACCGTTACCACCCAGATTTTTAATGAAAGCTGGAAACCCAGTTATAATCCCGCCAATGTGAATGGTAGTTGGTATCCACAATATACCGGGGCATTCCTTACTGCATTGGGTCGCGGTGCTTCGTTAAGCGCCGCACACAACACAGCAAGAGCCTTCGCTGACCAGGGAAGACCAGTAGCTGGCTCAGATCAGTTTAAACAATTGTTTGATAAAGCCCGGAGCATTCCTATTCCAGCTGGCGGATTATTTACTGATAAATCGGATTTATGGATGGCGGAAGGACAATATAACTTTTCTGAACTGGTGAAATTTTTGGATATCCTGGTTGGTTCTAACTGGAAACAATATGTTTTGAATTCAAACGGAACGATTTTTATTGATACCGCGGGAAAAATTAATATACGTGAAGTGGGGGCCTATGCGCAGATCAGTAAAAAAATACTTAATGACCGATTGACTCTTTCCGCATCGGGCCGCTATGATAAAAATTCTAATTTCGAAGGCAGGTTAACACCCAGATTTACGGCGCTGGTAAAACTGGCGAAAGACCACCATCTCCGGCTATCTTATCAAACCGCTTATCGTTTTCCCACCACGCAACAACAATATATAAAGCTGAATATTGGAGGAGGTGTTAGGCTATTGGGTGGATTACCTTGGATTGTTGATTACATGCGTTCCAATACCATTCCCTGTTACGTATTGAAGAATGGTTCACCGGGAACAAAAAGCTGGAAATACAGCGACCTGAAGCCAGAATCTGTTAAATCTTTTGAAGTAGGCTATAAAGGACTAATTAAAGAAAAAGTACTGATAGATGTGTATGGTTACTGGGGCACCTATACCAATTTCCTGGGCAGGACAACACTGGTTCAACCAACAAGTGCCACTACCAAAAATATATACTCCATCGTTACCAATAGCAGTAGTGAAGTAAAAACCTATGGCTTTGGGGCCAGCATTGACTATAGATTACCTAATAATTTTTCTATCAGTGCCAATGTATTTTCAGATAAGATCAGCGACATTCCATCAGGATTTTCAGCATCTTTTAATGCCCCGGAAATCAGGTACAATATTGGATTCGCCAATTGGGGTATGGGAAAAAACAAGCGGGTAGGTTTCAACCTTCAATACCGCTGGCAAAATGATTTCCTGTATGAAAGTGATTTTGCTCAGGGAACCGTGCCTTCGTTCGGCACTTTGGATATGCAAGTGAGTTATAAATTCCCTTCTATAAAATCAATGATCAAAATTGGTGGCACTAATCTAACCAACAATTATTACCTGAATGCATTTGGTAATCCGGAAGCAGGCGCAATTTATTATGTAAGCTTTGCTTTTAATGTTCTATAGGGGTATCGAAAATATCCGTACCCTTATTTAAACCCAGGTCTCAAATAACAAAAACAGCCAAATAATAATGAAAAAAATATTCCCAACTTGCATCGATATATCAGTAGATAGAAGAAACGAATTGATATGGAAAAAAGTGGCTATGAAGGAATTACTATCAAATTCAATTGAAATATTTTTTTATTTCGGCTTAAGTCTATGCTTATTCACTACCGCTCAAGCCCAACCTTTTATTGACCTTTTAGGTGTTCGGGCTATTAATAGTCCAGATGCAGGAATACTTAATCATAATAAAATACCAGTTATTCTGAATTATCTGTCCATTAACACCAGTATCCCTATTAACCTGGGCAAAGGGAAAGATGCGGTCATAATAAGCCCTTTTGCAGAAAAATGGATGGTTAAGAGTCCCGGCCAAAAAGATAGCAGCCAGTCATACTATGGTTTGGGGTTACCCATATCATTCATAAAAACGTTATACAATAATAAGTGGAGTTTACAGTCGACTCTTATTCTCCGGGTAAATACCGAATCTTTCAACCGAAAAAGAGTATTACAAACAGGTGGCCAAATCCTGCTTAATTATAAAGCAAGAGAAAACCTTACTTAACAGTTTGGCTTATATGTAAATGGTGAACTTTTCGGGTTGTTTATACTTCCGCGGGTTGGAATCGATTGGAAAATAAACAACGCGACGAACTTGTTTGGCTTATTACCAGGGAATCTGAATTTTGAATACCGGATGAACAATGATTTCTACTGTGGATTAATTATAAGGACTAAAACCAATTCATATGCCGATGTAAAAACTATTTACTGGCGAATAAATGAAAACCAGGCAGGTGTTTACCTCGATTCCTATCTCACTAAAAATATCGTGTTGAATGCAGAGGCGGGCTATAGTATGATGAGAAGGCTAACCAGCGGAAGCTATCAGCAGCAAGAGCCATACAGGTGGAATGTAAATGACAACTTTTATGTGAAGCTGATGCTGGTATATAGAATTCGTTTACGCTAAGTGATCAGGAAATTTCTTATTCTTTAGCTATTCAATACGATATTTATACCTATTCTTCCGGGGTTGGAATATTTATAATTGGAATATAGTTCCGATCTTCCACTCGCCAATGTGAAACGTAGCGTCAATAAATGTGATGGGAATGGAAAATTTGGCTGCATGACGTACAAGGAATTAAGAAGCTGGACCTCTGTGGCGGATGGAACGATTACTATTTTTGCCAACGAGCTTGCTGCTAAAGATGATCTTCTAAAGGCCGAAGAGAAAGACCATTGGCCTAAATCGGGAGATATTGTAGATACCAAGATCTGGAAGTTAACCTACGACAGTATTGTAATCCGACTGTATCCATTCGCATGGATTAATTTCCATTTAAAAAGCGTCAATAATTATATTGCCAAGGAACGACTCGTCGTATATATGGAGGCTTGGTCCAAAAAAAAATTGAATTTTCAATTGAATCTCCCATAAAGGATAATCCTCCGGCGGGCAATATCAATTCCATGCTTACACATAAAGCATATGGCAATGTAAGAAACAGGCTGGTATGTGAACTATTTGATACCAATTCAATTTTTATAAAAAGGGTATTTGATGAAAAAAATTCTTAGAGAAATCAAGTACCACACAATGGAATGTTTTTTTCTAAAAGAGGTTACTTCCGCAATGCGCTCACTTTATCGCGAATAGTATTAAAGAACCGGTTGCGTTCTCTTTCACCTGTTTTACTAATTAAGGTAGAACGGCTGGTGAGTGTATTAAAATAGAGAGAAGATTTATCCGCAAATCGCTTATCTCGGGTGGAAATATAACTCAATGCGCTATGTGCCAGCATTACTATTTGCTGCTCATCAAGAGTAAACAGGAGCGTGTTGTTGCCAATGATAAGTTCATTTATAAAAAAATTTACAGAGGCTTTATATAAAACATCTGAATCGCCAGGCATGAACTTGACTCCTTTCTCGGCCTGCAACTGCAGGTGATCCAGGGTTTCGAAAAAAGCTTGGATCACTGCTTCAAAATCGGCATTACTCTTAAAATTACCCGAATCCCGATAATAGGCAATCTGGCTTATCGTGCTATGGAAGCTTTCATTATTCCATATCTCCGTAGTATCGAGTAAGGAGTGCTCACGCAGTAGCTGCTGACCAATCGCATAACAATCGGGAAAAGAGAATTCTTCGAGCGAAAACTGTTTCGAACTCAGTGCTGGTTCATCATTAATTGTTTTGGACCAGAAAAAAGTTTTAAAAGCTGCCATAGCCGGAAAAAGATAAAAATCCCAAACCGGGGCATCCTTGCAGATATAACGCAATGCCGCTTTTTTAAATGTATTGAAGTATTTTAGCTGGTCAAGGGCATTTTTCAGGTAGTCAATTATTCTTATGGGCTTACTGTTCAATCCGGGGGCCATAAAAACAACTGTCTCATTTTCCAATTGGAGCAATTGATCGATTGAGAGATGATAATGGCTGCAAATCTTCTTTAATTCTGCAAGACTGATCGGTTTTTCACCTCGAATTCGCCGATAAACACTATCCCCGCTCAGATCCAACAAATCGCATAACTCATCTACCATCGAAAGATGGGGAGGCAATTGCTCTTTTAGAAATATAAAGAGCTGTTGCTGAAGTTGGTTGTTCTCCATAAAAGAAAATTACGGAAAATCCGTAAGTCCTCATCATTTTTCAAGGGAAGTCGTTAATTAATGACTCTGCTACATCTGTTTTTACGGATCCGGAACTCGCCCTGTCTGCCTTCTCCAATTAATTATTGATCATGACTATTTATAGGATTGTCAAAGAAAATGTCAATTAGCAAAC
>JANMBO010000083.1:0-11430 GCA_031360425.1 Chitinophagaceae bacterium
GCTCAAACAAAGCGGAGTTAATCTGCCTGTCTAATTCTCTTACCGAAAGATTTTCGTTGATTGCCTGGTTTTCATAAAATTTTCTTTCCACATCATCCGTAATACTTATAAGAGAGATGTAATGGCTCCAGCTTAATTTGGCAGACACTGTCTGCCATTTTGAAAAAGGCAGGTAAAACCTGCGCATATCAAGAATATTCCGTCTGCCAAATCCTTTACCGTAGCGCAGTTTTAAATCTTTGGAAAGCCTTGCCAGCAGGTCAGTTCCGTACTCTGCCCGCTCATTACCCTGCTGTTCAAACTCTATAATGTGTCTGCCAATTTCCCAATTAGCTTTTACCAGTTCTGTGTTCACAGCCTTTACAGCATTTTGCCTGGCGGTTTCAATGGTATGGCCAATATCTGCCAGCAGTTTATTATAATTTGGTTTGGTTTTAACTGATTTCATTTACTGATAAAAATTAAATCTTTGAATTTTAATCAAATTCTCAGTCATTCCCGCAAGTCAAAATCCAACCTGCCCAAAAATTATAAGTCAGGCAAAGTGATGCCCCTCGTGATGGTATTTCATGGGGGCGGCGGTAACCACAAACAGGTGCAGCGGTATATGGGGATGGATAGCCTCGCCGATAAAGAAAATTTTATAACGGTATATCCTAATGGTATCAATAAACAATGGAATGATGGCCGTGAGTTCAACGAATCTATTTCCGCTAATGATGATGTGCCCTTCATTAACCAGTTGCTGGATACCCTGGTAAAAAATTATGCTGTTGATGCAACGATGATGCCATGAAAATATGCAGCTTGTATCAAAAAAGAAGTTCACTTATAAAAGTTCGTGAAAATATTAATAGGGAAACAATCCAGGCCAGGCATCTTAAACTATATTTACACTTGTGAAACCATCTATACAAAAATATAATCAACTACTTGACAGCATTGGTTTGACCATTGAACAGGCAAGGCAAAATGCTATTAAAGCAGTAAATACAGAACTGGTAAAAGCTAATTGGGAAATTGGCAGACACATTGTAGAATATGAGCAACATGGGCAGGAAAGAGCTGAGTACGGAAGTGAGCTACTGGCAAAGCTTTCCAAAGATTTAAGACAACGCTATGGAAAAGGATTTGGCAGACGCAATATTTTGGATATGCGGAGATTTTATCTTGCCTATCAGAAATGGCAGACAGTGTCTGCCAAATTAAGCTGGAGCCATTACATTGCTTTGATTGGGGTTTCTGATGATACCGCAAGAAAGTTTTATGAGAAACATGCCCTGAATGAAACCCTGTCTGTACGGGAACTTGAAAGACAAATTGATTCTTCTTTATTTGAAAGGCTTGCATTAAGCAAAGACAAAAAAGCTGTTTTAAGGCTTTCAGAAAAAGGGCATATTGTTACTCATCCAACCGAAGCAGTTAAAGACCCTTACATTCTGGACTTTCTCAAAATACCGCAAAGCCACAAAATAACGGAGAAAGACCTTGAACAGAAAATTATTGACAACCTGCAAATGTTCTTACTTGAATTGGGTAAAGGCTTTGCATTCGTAGCCAGGCAATACAGGATTTCTCTTCGCAATAAGCACTACTCCATTGACCTTGTATTTTACCATCGTATTTTAAAATGCTTTGTACTCATAGACCTTAAAATAGGAAATGTTGCTCATGGTGACATAGGACAAATGAATCTTTATCTTAATTACTTCAAGACCGAAGAAAATGTTGAGGGCGACAATGAACCAATCGGCATTATTCTTTCAGCCGAGAAAGACGAAGTATTAGTTGAGTTTGCAACGGGTGGAATCTCCAATAAAATTTTCGTTTCTAAGTATCAGCTTTATTTGCCAGACAAAAAACAATTGCAGAAAAAAGTAAAAGCAATCATGGAAGGCAAGTAATTTGACCTAAAATGAATTGCACCAATTGCACATTAATTGCATAATATTTGCACAATCCTGGTGGACAAACACAAACAGCCAACACAGCAAGTCAGGCACATACCGCAGCCGCACAAAACCAATACGCAAAGCAAAACTGCGGTAAGAGCCTGCCTTGTGCCAACGCTTCCGGGACATATTATGTCACATTAGACATAGACGAAGTATTTTGAGAGCCCGACCTGGGGCGAACATTTAACATTGCTTTTTCTGCTATACTGGCAGACTTAGTAACAGTGAGCTGAATACTGTTTTAGAAATTAAGAATGGCGCCTTCTTTAAATATGATTTTTAATTGCAGGTTATATAATCCTTCTCCCCTTAACAAAACAATAGTAAACCCCTTCCGGCCGTTTCAGTCTTAGCCCTCAAGCCGTCTTATGCGCAAAGCGTTTGTTATTGCTGTTTGTATTCTTTGTTTGGCCGGTATAGCCCCGGCCCGGGAAGATATCGATGGTACAATACTGGTAGGCAATACCCAACGGGAGTACGTGCTGCACCTGCCCAAAAATTATAAGGCAGGCAAAGTGATGCCCCTCGTGATGATATTTCATGGCGGGGGTGGTAACCACAAACAAGTGCAGCGGTATATAGGGATGGATAGCATCGCCGATAAGGAAAATTTTATTACCGTATATCCCAATGGCATCAATAAACAATGGAACGACGGGCGTAAGTTCAACGAATCCATTTCCGCTAATGATGATGTGCAGTTCATTAACCGGCTGCTGGATACCCTGGTAAAAAATTATGCGATAGACAGCAGCCGGATATTTGCTACCGGTATTTCCAACGGCGGTTTCTTTTCCATCTATTTATCCTACAAAATGAGTAAGCGTCTGCTGGCCGTAGCGCCCGTATGTGCCAGCATTCCCGAACGGTTGTGGAAGGAGTTCTATCTGTCAAAGCCTGTTTCCATTCTTATCATGAACGGCACGAAGGATCCACTGGTGAAATATGCAGGCGGACCGGTAGGCAATAAATTAACCGGCGAAAGAGGATATAGTATGCATACCGATTCCACGGTGCAACGATATATAATGGTTAATCATACGGCTACTACTCCCATCACCGAATATATTCCTGATAAAAATAAAAGAGATCAATGCACCGCGGTAAAGTACCTGTACACTGGCGGGCTTAATAATACAAAAGTGTGCCTGGTAAAAATCAACAATGGCGGTCATACCCTGCCCGGCGCTTCACAGTACCTGCCTAAATTTATCATTGGCCGCGTATGCAACGATTTCAACGGCAATGAAATGATATGGGAGTTTTTTAAGGGATGCTTCCAATAATAAATTGAAATAGAAAGCCTGCCGCCAGAAAAGTTTCATTGCAATCATTTAACAGGGATCTGTTGATTTTTGAAAATCTTCCGGGGTTTGTATATTTATTAGTTAGCTGCCAACTTACTGACCTCAAAAATCGACTGTTGACTTATTTCAAAATATACGTATATTTACCTAACAATAGACACGTGTATGACAACAAAGCTCACCTTGACAATTGAAGAACGAGTGATAAAAACCGCAAAAAAATATGCCCAAAAAAAGGGGCGTAGTTTATCAGGGCTGGTAGAAAATTACTTAAAAGCTTTAGCTTCTGAGGACAATTCAACAAATGAAATGACACCTCGTATAAGGCGACTACGGGGATCAATAAAGCTCCCATCTGATTTTAACTATAAACAAATGTTAGAAGAAAGCATCTCGAAAAAACATAGCAAATGAAACATCTATTCCTGGACACAAACGTCATTATAGATGTACTCGCAAATCGAGAACCTTTTTCCAATGTTTCCTCCAAACTGCTTGACTATGGCGACAAAGGAAAGTTGAATATTTACATTTCAGCTTTATCATATTCAAATATTTATTACATCCTGCGCAAGACATGTAGCCACAAGGAGATGATCTCCTTATTAAAAGACATTAAGGCTATTTCAACGACAATGGATGTAACCGGGGATATTATCAATAAAGCAATTGAATCCGGACTAAAAGACTTTGAGGATGCCATTCAGCTCAATACGGCGCTCTCCAATAAGAAAATACAAGCAATTGTAACCAGAGATATTAAAGGCTTTAAGAATAGTGACATTTCTGTTCTGACACCCGAAGAAGCGTTGGGTATAATTGAAAGCGTCGGCAGCTAACAGGCGGTCCTTTTGCGCAATCGGGGCTACAGATAAATTCTCAGCGGTATATCGCTATTCAAATACTGTCCGGGCGACGATACTCCGGATCGGCATTTTGTTATAAATTACATTTAGTATTTTTAATCTCTTGGGTTTAATAAGAAACCCGGAGGATTAAATTGGAAACATGATTCGAGGTGGGGCTATCAGGGGTGGTCACAGCAGTAAATTAGGTAAAATGCCCTTTAAAACTAGCGGGATAAGGATTAAACTGATAAGTATTAATATCAAGCTATGGGTACAGTTAAATCTTTGGATAAAGAAATATTTCATTACCTGCCCCGGTTAAATAGCCGGCAAAAAGAAACGGTACTTACAGTCGTAAAGACTTTTGCAGAAGAAGCGGAAACAGACAGGTGGAAGGATAAAGCTTTCATAGCTGAGATGGACAAGCGTTTTTCAGAAATGGAAAGCGGCAAAGAGAAAACATACACGCTGAAAGAAGTGGAGGCAGAAGCACGGCAATTTTATAAAAAAAGGAAAAGTGAAAAATAATGTCCTGGCAGTTCCGCCTTCATCCCCTTGCCAAATAAGAATATACAGCGGCTTATGCCTGGTATGAAGAGCAGCAATCAGGGTTGGGCGAACGTTTTGGAAAAGCCATACGACAAAAGCTACAACAAATAGCGGATCATCCCGAGTCATTTGGAAGCAGAAGCAACATGAAATTCAGGGAAACGGAGATTGATTTTCTCCTTACCTTATTGTATTCAAAATAAAGAAGCGCAGCCGGGAAATTCTTATCAGCGCTATTCATCATACAGCCGGGAAACCGGGAAGGAAATACAGAAAATAATAAATAATCAGTATAGGATCAGGTCCTTATTCGTACAGACTCTTAATTCCGGTTGGTGAGACAGCAACCGGGGATTAAGGGTTAATAATACCTCGAGTCCTCAGGCACATGCACAAGGCTCAGCGGAGAGCAGCGGCAAAGAAAATAAGTATAGCTAGGCTCATACACTTTTTATTCATTTATAAATGATAATTCCAGTTGGTGAGACACCAACCAGGGAGTGCGAACCCTCTTGTATCTCCTGTTCTCCGCGGTTAGCTACCACGTAAGAAGTATTTGAAAAAAGAAATCAGTCTTTCACACAACGGACCGAAAATCCATCTCCGTTAAAGGCACCACCAAAAGATTGTACGCTGCCACTGTTATACAAAAGCCTCCGGTAATACGCCGCATTAAAACTGAATGGGGTGGATGTCCAGAAGTTGGCTAATAATCCCTTATTAAAAAAAAGGCCATCAATAGAAACGAGGTTGCCACCCGCTAATGCACTAAAGCGGCTGCTGTTGGTAGCTTCCGTATTGGGAGAGGTCCAATGTTTAAGTCCTTTTTCTTTTAATTTACCTCCGGCGATCGTTGCTCCGCCCAGGCAATCCGTTAATGTTGTCCATTCAGCATCACTGGGCACATGCCATCCGGCCGGAGCCAGCCCGCGTGGATCGGTTACGGCATACCAGTTATATAATTTACCATATACCGGTCCGTTGGCCGGATCATTATTATAATAACACCAGGCACCGGTGGTTAATGTTAACCAGGCCTTCGGATCGGTAACCTGCGGTATGGGGTCTCCATTCCGGTAAGTAGTTACGCCGAGGTTTTTCTGCATCCAGGTTTGATTACATATGGTTACGGATGGAATAGAAGTTGCTTTGGCTAAGCCACCCGTAAGCGTCGTTTCATTATCGGTATTGACTGTTTTTGTGGCTTCCTTTTTACAGGAAAAAATCAGACTCAATACTAAAAGAACCAGCATAAATTTTTTCATTACAGTATGGTTTTAATTACCGTAAAAAAATTAAAAGAGATTCATCGCAGCTCAAAGAACTTTGCCATTACTGGCTGCTATGTGTTGAATATAAAAAATTAAGGTAGAAAGAAAGACTGGTGAGAAATATGATTCTTGTCATTTGAACATTTAAACGCCCCGTATTTCGTTGCTATTTTTCTACTATCAATACTCTTGGCCCACCCGCCATCGGGCAGCATGACTATAGCCCAACCAGTTATTTTTTAGTACTTTTTTTTTGAAGCATCCGTTGCCTGGTCTGGTACTGATCTAAAAAAAAATTGGCCGATTATCAGTAAATCGTAAATTTGTTGCGTATTTAACAATTGCGCATGGCTAAAGTTTCTTTTGATCAATCGTACGGCAGAATATTGGGAGTAGCTTATACTTATGTATACAGGCAACTGGCAAAGCATATGAAAGAAAAAAACCTCCCTATAACACCCGATCAGTTCCGGGTGCTTACCCACCTCTGGCAATCAGATGGATGTTCGCAGCAGGAATTAGCCGGTCATTCACTTCGCGACCGGGCCAATGTTACCCGGATCATCGACATCCTGGAACGGGAAGGTATTGTGGAGCGGAAAGACCATGAATCGGACCGCAGGGTTTTTAAAATTCATCTCACCAGAAAAGGGAAAGCCCTGGAAGAAGAAGCAACACAATGCGGAGAAGCGGCTATTAATGATGCGTTAAAAGGGGTTAAAAAAAGTGACCTGGAAATTTGCCTGAAAGTGCTGAAACAAACAATCGATAATCTGAAATGATTTTTTAAATAAAAAGTAAAATTAAAAGACATGTTTGGAAACAAAGTAATTGTAGTTGGCGGGGCAACTGGTACAGTTGGCTCCGGAATTGTACGAGCCTTTTTAAATGAAGGAGCCCTGGTAGTAGGGATCTCAAGGAGTGAGAAAAAGCTGGAGGAACTGAAGAAGACCATATTGGTTAAGCCAGGAGAACCTTTCTACACAGTGGCCGGCGATTTTAATAATGAAGCCGAAGCGCTAAAAACAAAGGAAGCCGTGGTAAAGGTTCTAAATGGAAAACCTATTGATCATATTGTTTCTTCCATTGGGTTTGTTACGCTGGCCACGGCACCCACGAAAACGGAAACTTCATTGGTAGACGATGCGTTTGAGCATGGGTTTTTTAATACCGTATTAATGGCTAAGGTGTTTTTGCCCCTGCTTAAGCAGCAGGAGGGCTCCTCGTATACCATGGTGAGTGGTGGCCTTGCGCATGGATTGCCAGGGTTTGTTCCGAATGTTGAAAACCTGTGGCTCGCATCCGTTAAAAATGCAGCGGTAAATAGCCTCACGTTCGGACTGAATGCCGAAACAATCAATGATAAGGTGCGCGTAAACACCATTTGTATTCATTTTGGAGTGGCTCCTGTTGGGCATACGGCCAATCAAATGGGTATGCCGGCAGAGTTTGATACGCTTGCTTTGGCACCTGCTTTTCTGGAAGTGGCAAAAGGATCTGTCCGCGGAGAAGTGATCTGTTTACATACCTGGGAGGATGTAAAGAAGTCCAGGTGATATTTTATTAATCCAACTTTTATTTTATAAATATTCAAAGCAACCAAAAATGACCAGTAAACTAAGTTTTAAACAAATCATTACCGCCGGGTTAACTGCTGCAGTTGTTGCAGCGGTAATTAATGCCATTTTGTTTTTCGTATTTCATAGTCTCGGCACTATTACCGACGATATTTTTGTACAACCCAATCAACCCCTGACCATAGTGCCGGTAATAATGGCCAGTATCGTACCATCCATTGTTGCTTCGCTGGTATTCTTCCTGATGGAGAAATACACGAATAATGGATTTCGGGTATTCAGTATTTTTTCAATCCTTTTTATGCTGGCATCATTAGCAGGACCCTTTATGGGAATTAAAGGTATTACCACTGGCTATGCCCTGGTGCTTTGTGCAATGCATATAGTGGTAACCGTTTGCCTTCTTTACTTTTTTAGCAGGGCTAATAAAACTAAAGCAAAATAACAGTTGTATTTTTCTAAAGTAACAATAGCGGTATGCCATTTATAGTAAGACGTAATACAG
The DNA here is from genome assembly GCA_031360425.1 of Chitinophagaceae bacterium. GTDB lineage: Bacteria > Bacteroidota > Bacteroidia > Chitinophagales > Chitinophagaceae > Endoryza. The sequence goes on from JANMBO010000083.1 coordinate 8,013, forward strand.
ACAGGATTCACAAACAGGATGAATGGAAAAAAAGTGCCTATGCATTTGTACCCTATCAAACTCACTTTGGTGAACTGTGCGGATTTGCTGATGATATCGTCAATGGGGGTAAAGGATTTGGGATGCACCCGCATCAGAATATGGAAATCAGTACCATTGTTATCCGGGGTGCCCAGGCACATAAAGATGATACCGGGAGTGAGGGAGTGATTACATCTACCAGCGTACAAACGATGAGTGCCGGCACCTGCATCATGCATAGTGAATTTAATGCTTCGGCTACGGAACCATTTCACAGTTTCCAGATTTGGGTTTATCCCAAAAAAATAAATGTGCCGCCCCGGCATGAAAGCTTCGAATATAATGCAGAAGAGAAATTGAATAAGGTCTTGCTGGCAGTAAGTCCCGACAGGCGAAATGATTCTGCCTGGATTAACCAGGATGCATTTTTCAGTATTTCAAGATTAGAGTCAGGTAAAACGCTGTCGTACAAAATGAATTTGAAAGAAAATGGAGTGTATACCCATTGTGCAACTGGCTCGGTACTGATAGAAAATAATGTATTGAAAGAAGGTGATGCACTGGGCGTTTATGAAGCGGATGATATAGTAATCCAGGCAATGGCAGATACGGAACTGATTTTTGTAGAAGTACCCATGAAAAGAGGAATAAAAGTGTAACGATATTCAAAAAGGGGAAATCATGGTAACTGAAATTATTACAACCAATGCAGAGGCACCGGTGATGGTACTATTTGGAGGCAATCCCATTCGCAGGCAGGAAGTGTTGCTGCTGATAAAGGAAATTGGCGGTATCAATGCCTATGCCACGTTAAGCGAAGAAGAAGGGATGGAAAAATTAAAAGCATTACCCAGGGTTGACCTGGTATTAATTGGTGGCCGTTATTCAGGAGTAGAGCGGACTCGTATTAAGACTTTTGTGGATCAGAACCTGCCCGGCACCTTGGTAACTGAACCAGGGTATGATTATCCCTATGATAATACGGCCATTCAAATGGATATTAAAGAAAAATTGAAAATTCGATAAACGATTCCTGCCGTTACGAGCAGAAATAAATAGCCGACCAGAACCTGTTTTAGGAAGAAGACCAGCGTTTCAAAAGACAACAATTATCCCGCTACTGTTATATTTTTTATTCGTTGAGAAGTTTTTTACGGGCTTTCATGATCAATGGCTAATTCATACTATCAGTTTACTCATACTTTTAATTTATTCATAAATGATGATTCGGGTTGGTGAGACAGCAATCGAGTTTAATAATACCTCAAGTCCTCAGGCTCATGCGCAAGGCTCATCGGAGAAGTGTTGCAAAGAAAATAAGTATGGTTAGATTAATATACTTTTAAATCATTTATAAATGATAATTCCGGTTGGTGAGACAGCAACCGGGGGGCTAGTAACTCAGCAAAACCTCTTGTATCTCTTGTTCTCCGCGGTTAAACACGAGACAGGAGGTCTGAGATAAGATAAATTACATTTCATTGCTCCTTTCATTGTTGTCTTGCACTTAGCAACCACCGCGTAAAAAGCAAGCACAACGATCCTTATTTAATATGTTACTTTTATCCGGCAAACAACCAATATATGATTCGGATTATTTTAATAATGCTGATTTCTTTTGTGTCGCATTATTCATTCGCACAATCAACGAAACTTTTTTCCTGGCCCGTCGGTAAAGAGTCAGCGATCAGTTTAAGCTTTGATGATGCCCGTTATAGCCAGGTGGAAGGTGGAACGGCCCTGCTCGATAGTCTGCATACCCAAGCCACTTTTTATGTGGTTCCTGCGGCGGTAGAAGAACGACTTGCTGGCTGGAAAAAAGCGGTGGCCAACGGGCATGAAATAGGAAATCATTCATTGTATCATCCCTGTTCCGGAAATTTTGTTTGGTCGAGAGCACATGCGCTGGAAAATTATACGTTGGATAGCATGAAAGCGGAATTAACACAAGCCAACGATAAAATACAAAAACTACTCGGCGTTAAACCCATCGTCTTTGCGTATCCCTGCGGGCAAAAATTTGTTGGTCGGGGCATCCACACAAAAAGTTATGTTCCGCTGGTCGCGGAGATGTTTATTACAGGTCGCGGTTATATGGAAGAGTCAGCCAACGATCCGGCTTTCACCGACTTTGCCCAGATAACCGGAATTGAAATGGATGGAAAAGACTTTGAACAATTGTTGCCTTTGTTGATGGAAGCCCGGAAAAATGGTCAATGGGTTGTGTTGGCCGGCCATGAAATGGGTGAAGGTGGTGTGCAAACCACCCGCTTAACTATGTTACGAAAATTGATAGCATATGCCCGGGATCCTTCAAATAAATTATGGATTGCTCCGGTGGGTACCATCGCTACCTATATTAACCAGCACAGGTAACAACCTCCGGAAGGGCTAACATTTTTTTCTCCTTTTAAAATATTTCCTTTACTCGTGCGTCTCCCTAAAGTAATGGGAGAGACCATAATCATACCAGTGACCAATCAGCCAAAACAAAATATCATCCAGGCCGTGCGCGAGTACGGAAAGCGGTTGTTTTATTTCATTCGGGGAAGAGTGAATACCGATGAAGATGCGGAAGATATTCTGCAGGATGTGTGGTACCAGTTCAGTAATGTGATTAACACCGAACCTATCGAACTGACCAGTGCCTGGCTGTACCGGGTAGCCAGGAACCGGATCATTGATAAATACCGCCGGCCGAAACCCGATTCACTCGATGAGATGTTTACCGGTGAAGAGGAGGGTGAATTCAATTTCAAAGAGATGTTGCTGGCAGAAAATGCCACTCCCGAAACAGAACATCTCAGGAATTTTTTCTGGGAACAATTATTTTCAGCGCTGGATGAATTACCGGAAGAACAGAAACAGGTTTTTGTGTGGAATGAACTGGAAGACGTTTCGTTTTCAGAAATAGCGGAACGCACCGGGGAGAAGATCAATACCCTGATCAGCCGCAAACGATATGCGGTGCTGCACCTGAGAAAACGATTAGAACAGTTGTATAAAGATATTATTGAACAATAAAAATTTGAAATTATGATGCATTCAAACAGGAGAGGACGATTTTTACTATTTATCCCATTAGCGATTCTTGGCATTTTAGTTTTTGGCGGAGTCGTTATGTTACTTTGGAATAATGCCCTTGTTCCGGCGCTGCATATTTCAACCATCACATTCTGGCAGGGCCTGGGAATATTGGTATTATCCAAAATTTTATTCAGCAGCTTTGGGGGTGGAGGAGGATCCCGTCATATGAATTGGAGACAAAAAATGATGTGGAATAATATGACGCCGGAACAAAAAGAAAAAATGAAAGAAGAATGGAAAAACCGCAGCCACCGGTGGGGGCATAAACCCTGGGATATGGAAAAAGAACCAGAGCAACCGGGTACCGGAT
>JANMBO010000098.1:0-84320 GCA_031360425.1 Chitinophagaceae bacterium
CACATTTGTTGTTAACCGCAGCACTGCCTCATAGCCCTCATTCTGGCTGCCGACCACTACAATATTGTATCGCTTGGTTGGACTCAGGCTTAAACCGGTAATAGAAATCGACCGGGTGTTAATTCCTGTATAATAAATACCACCCGACAAAACAGAATCGGGAACTACCCCTGAGTTGTTACCGGTTTTATGACCAGTAAGGAACATACTGCTCCAGCCATCTATCATTGTCATACTGATGGTAGTAGGATTGTTGTTTTCATCTACGAGGTTATTGATAGATATTCCCGGTAAACCATAGTGAAGGAAGTTGTTCCAGGGGGCAGACGATACTTTACTATAATCGCCGAAGCTTACAAATATACTGTTGGTGTTTTTGTCTGCCACCGTAATAATAAAATCTTTGGATGTTACACCGCCCTTATCATCTTTAGCAACAACGGTAAGGAAGTGTTGACCCAAATTATCGATGGTAGGGGTTGCCGTTATTCTATAGTTACCATTCCCCAGGTTGTTCAGGGTGACAAAGGAAGGACTCCTGGCTATTGAAACGGTTACCACATCAGTTACATAATCTGTAACAGTAAAACTCTCCTGGTAACTAGCATCCGTTTTTACTTTGAAATTATCGAGGTTTGCAATTACAGGTTTATTATTTTCTGTTATAATATTAACCGTATCACTACTGGTACCATTTCCGTAATTATTAGCTCCCACTACATAGTAATAATAACTGGTATATTGAGTAGTGGTAATATCGGTATACTCCGCACTATCTTTATTCTGAACGCCAGGGTTGAGCAAAGTATATGGACCCGTTTTAGCAGTTGCCCTGTAAACTTTATAGCTGAATTCGTTGTATGAACGATCTGTCCAGGTTAACCTTACCCCGGCATTTTCTGTAAAGTAAGCCTTCAAATTAAGGGGTTTGGAAGGCGAAGAACCATCGTCATAGGCCGCATCTACTACTAATGTATTCAAAACACCCCCTTGTGCAGTATTGGCATCTCCAATCATTGTAATATCAATCTGCCCGGCGGCACTTGGCTTAACCTGGAAAATGGTATCCGTTTCTGTACTGTTAAGATAAAACCTTACCGTAGCCACACCGTTATTAATTCGATACGTGGTAACCGAATTCGCGTTAACTCCACAGCAATTAACAGTTGAGCTTCCAAAGAAAACAAAGTTGTAGCGTCGCGCTGTATCTAATCCATAAAACCGCAGACGCATGGTATCAGTAGAACCATAATTATAAGTACCCCACTCCATATAATCTTTAAGTACTGCATCCGGGTATACGCCTGAGTTATTTCCCGTTTGTACCCCAGCGGCTGTTCCTCCATAATAAGTATTGAGAGCGGTAACGCCAATAGGGGTCGTTTGTCCCTTTGCTGTAATAAGCGATGGCTTATTGAATGGGGCTGTTGCATACAGGTCTATATCATTCCAGGTGGGCACATTTCCCGAGTAGGTTTTGAAATTAATCCGTATGCTTTCATTCGGGTCCACTTCATTTACGATAATCTTAAATGTTCGGCTTGCCCAGGCGCCGTTACCATCATCAGCATACGCCGTCATAGAATAAGTGCCCGAAGCTGCATACCCTGGTTTTAGGGTAATGGATCCCTTTCCATTTCCACTATCCACAAACGTGGCAAAGGAAGGCATATTGGCAAAAGTCCAAACCATATAGTTATTTCCTTCTGCGTCATTAGCGCTTAGAGGAACAACAAGGGTCTTGCCCTCGTCCACCACTTTGTCTAAAATAACCGGCATCACGGGAACTGTATTGTCGTTAATCACCATCGTGAAAAAAGTAGTATCATAACCGTTGTGACCATCGTTTACTACGGCAATAATAGTATAGGCGCCCTGGTCTCCCACGGTAGGGGCAAACACCACATTAATATTACCATTACTGACATTTTCAATGCTGGCGAAATAAGGAAGGTTCTCAAAAGTAAATACCATAGGATCGCCGTCTTCGTCAATAGCGTTAATCGGTAACCGATATACGGTAGCATACTTCATGGTGAAGTCAAGGATGTTTGTAATTACAGGACTTGTATTGAGCGTAGTAGCAACGGCCAGATTAGAATTAGCTGAAGTTCCACCCAAATTCACCGCTTTAATTACATAATAATAAGTGACATTGGCAAAAAGCGCATTATCGCTATAACTTTTAGTAGATCCGGGACCTCCTGCAATTGTTTTAATAACGCGATAGTTTGCCTGGTTTGCTACCGAGCGCCATACCTCAAAAATTGTTTCATCTGAAGAATTATCATTCCAGGTAAGATTGATATTATCCTTCGAAACTACCTGTGCTGCCAAATTGGAAGGAGCATTGGGAACAGCCGGAGCTAACAGTGTAGTATCCATAGATTGACCGTGGTTATTGGCTGCAAAAGCCACCGCTTCTGTTGCTGAAGCTGCTTCATTTACCCGGATATGAACATTGTCCATCAAACCAGAATAAAAAGCATAGGTAGTCTGAACATCATTAAACGCGTTTTCTGTATTTGGATAGCCTAATCTTGATAAGGAGGTGCTATTGGCAGCGATGCTGCTGAATGCAAGACCAGTATTAGACGCTACCTGGGTACCGTTCAAGTACAATCGAATCGTGATGCTGCTATAAACTAAAACAATGTTATTCCAACCGGCGGCTACCCAGCCAGAACTATTGGCGAAGTTAGTTAACGAAATAGTTGTGCGCGTCCCTGCACTGGCTACTCCAGCTTCCAGGCTATTGCCATTAAAACGAAGAGCCAACCCATTATCCGGGCCACCGAAATCAAACAACATGCGTTTACCGGTAGTTACCGTTGGTTTAACCCATATCGATATGCTTCGTTGCGCATATACTCCGTCACTGGGGAACCCACCTCCACTGCTATTATTAACTACCACATAATCATCTATTCCATCGAATGACAACGAATGACTTCCTTCTTTTTTATCTGCACCATTAAAAGTTGGGTTTGCCGAGCCACCGCCACCGGCCAATGTACGTGTAGTACTTCCCAAATCATCCGCATAGGTATTATTCAGCTTCCAGATTGTTTCTGCTGAAGCATAGGCAGACTGACCATAAGCTCCAATGGCTCTTACTTTATAATAATAAACGGTGTTGACGGATAAGCCGGAATCGGAATAGGAAGTTCCCGAAACCGTGGCCACCGCATCATAGGTACCAGCCGGGCTTGTAGAACGTATTATTTCAAAACCCGTTTCATTGTTACTGTTATCGGTCCAGGAAATATTAATCTTATTAAAGGTTTGCGCTGCAGCAGAAAGATTAGAGGGTGCTGCCGGAGCGAACCCACCCGGGGTAAACGTTTCTGTAAAGTTGGCATTTGGAATTCCTGCAAATGTCGCACCGTTAAGGGACCAGTTCAATGTCATGGACTCTCCACCTCCAGCCTCAAAAAAGGTAGCTGCAACCGGATAAACACCTGGTGTAAGAGCAATGGTTGCGCTATTTGCACAGGTAGTACCGTGTAAACCATCATTATTAACCGTTTCAGCAGCTGCGTGATTATAGGGTTGATTGAAATAAAACTTACTTCCATCATCCGAACAGGTTTGGAACCGGTAATTTCCGGCCGTAGTAATATTTATATATCCCTCCCACAAATAACCAAAATTATCTATACCGCCTGCTGTAAACGCCACATTTGGTGCAATACCCTGGGCGGTCGGTGTCAAAATATTATAATTGGGAATTTCCGTAAGACCCCCTGCATTCAAATAATATTTATAACACAAACCTTGCATGGCCGTATTCGCATTTACCTGGTTACTGGGTTCCGAAACATTACCGGCTGCATCTCTGGCTCGTACGGAAAAAGCAAATGTTTGGAGAGACGCCAATTCATTAATCGCAAAACTTGTTTGAGAGGTAGAATAAGACTTTACTCCATTAATATATATATCGTATTTATCGACGGCCAGGTTATCTGTAGATGCATTCCATTTTAATGTTACATTAGTTCGGCTTGCACAGATTACTGTTAACCCAGATGGAACAGTTGGTGGCAAAAGGTCCTGTTGCGCGGTAGCTGCAGCCTCATTACTATTAGCTGCTGCGCCAAAAGCACTGACGGCGCGCACTACATAATAATATTGAGTACTACTTGCAATACTCTGATCGAGATAAGTAACAACATCGGGAGCCGTAATAGCGATAAGCTGATAGGGTCCTCCACTGGCTGTACTTCGGTATATTTCAAAACCAGTTTCATTTTGACCTGCATTGGGATTTTCGTTCCATTCGAGCTGTATTCCAGAAACTGAATTGGCATAGGCCAATAAGTTTTTAGCCGCATCGGGTTTAGGGGATCCTGCAGCATCTATCACAGTAAATGAGGGTGAGAAGTTACTTCCACATCCAAATTGCTCAATAATTTTTGCTTTATACTCGCCAATAGGAGCATTATAAGTATTGGAGGTGGAAACAACCGCATTATCTCCTACTCTAACCCATTGGTAACCGTAATATCCGGTGGGCAAAGTTAAGAGGACAGAAGTACTTCCATCTACTGCGGGAAGAACTTTACTACGTAAACCACTAACCGTAATGGGTGGGGTAACCGTAATTGCCTTGGGATAAATTACAGCAGGCTTGGGCGACCACAAACTCCATTCTGCAGTAGAAGATCTTTTAAAACGTACGCGATAGGTGCCGAATGCGTTTACTGTTATTTCATTCCCGGTATATGAAATAATCGAAAATCCGTTGATTATTGTATTAACTCCATTTACCCGTGTTGCTATCGTCACCCCGTCTTTTTGCCATTCATATGCATAAAAGCCGGCGGTAATTCCAATCTTTGGATTAATGGCAGAGTCGGGACAATAATCATAGCGTTGAAAATAAACAAGAGGATTGGCCTTATGCATATCATTCATGAAAGGAACAAAATTGGGTTCTGCCCAATGGGTTGTCCAGACGAAATGGCCCAGGTCTGGATAGAGCGTCCAAATTATATTACCTCCCAGGTTTTTCACCCCATCATAGGTACTTTGGGCATAAGAGGGGCTCGGGTTGGTATCTTTGCCACCTGTCGCAAACCATATGGGGATATGAACGAAATCTGAGAAATTAGTTTGTTGGGAGGCGGCAGCGGAAGGGGCTGATTTTGCCACCCGTTGAGGAAATACAGCTGTCATAGACCAGGCAGCCACTCCTCCATTTGATAAACCATCAACAAGTACTCTATCTATATCCAAACGGGTATACTTACCCATTGAATCCAACATCGCAATAATTGCATTATAATTAACGGCATACCCTGCAATGCCCCAGTCGCTCCAGCAACCTGAACCCGTAACAACCTGCGGATATAATAAAAATCCATCGAATTCATTACTCTCCACCCTGTTTCGGAAAGTTTGGCCTCCATGTACTAATTGCTTTTCATTATTATATATCCCTCCGTTAGAAGGACAGCCAGGCTCTCCTGCACCATGGAAGAAAAGCATGACGGGGTATTTTTTTGAAATACTATCAGGATTCGAATAGCTCTTGGGATACTTAATCCGAAAGGAAAGCTGAATACCATTGAGATTAATGAAATACGGTTTGAAGTCTTTGCCCCAGGCACCACTGTCAATACCGGATGTTTTTACAGAAACCCATTTTTGCAATCCTAAAATATTTGGGTCCGGGTTGGCTGTTAACAAGGTACTATCATTACTGTAATTAGTTCCATTATTAACCCAGCGACGATTCAGATCATTCGGGTTAAAAACATTCTGAGATTTCATCACGTTGAGTAATGAAAACATTACAATTGAGGTAAGAAATAATACTTTCTTCATAAATAAGATTCAATTAAGCACATCTTTTTTAATACCTTATAGCCTAACTACAGGTTCATTACCAGGTTATTACACAAGTATCTTTGTGTTAGGGAAGGTATATTGGAGGTGTTTATCAGGGTGGTTTTGTCGAAGAATAATGAGGTATTGCACTGGGGTAATCCGAGCGGATGATTGGAAAGATTAAAGAATGAACCTCAAAAATAGAATTAATTTTCAATAAGAGAAATTATTGTCGAAAGAAGTTTAGGTATATTATTATACCATAATAGTGGTATTTCTTTGACAGAATGCTTTTAAGTACCCATTCTTTTCTCTTTCTTCGCACCAAATCAAGAATTCGGCTTTACAATTAGATCAAGACAATTATGACGATCATTAATCTTGTTTCCTTCAGTAAAATTGCCTTTTGGATAAGCCTGATTATCATTTTTTACAGTTATGTAGGTTATGGAATATTGTTATGGCTGGTGGTTAAAATAAAAAGTACTCCAAGGCGATTCGGACATTTTCCAGAAAAAATTATTTTTACGCCAACTGTTGCCCTTGTAGTTGCCGCCTACAATGAAGAAGATTATATAGAAGAAAAAATAGAAAACAGTCTTAGTTTAAGATACCCAAAAGAATTGATTGAGCTGGTTTTCATAACAGACGGCTCAACAGACAGAACCAACGAAATCATTCGCAAGTATCCTTCGATCAAGCATCTGTATCAGCCAGAAAGAAAGGGAAAGTCGGCGGCTATGAATAGAAGTATTCCTCATATCAACGCTTCCATTGTTGTTTTTTGTGATGCTAATACTCTTCTCAATGAAGATTGCATAAATGAAATTGTTAAGCATTATTCCGACCCGGTTGTGGGAGGAGTAGCTGGTGAAAAAAAGATCATACAGGAAGGAATTAACAGCGCAGCCGCCGCTGGAGAAGGTCTATATTGGAAATATGAGTCCTTTCTGAAGAAACTTGATTCAGATCTATATACTACCATTGGAGCGGCGGGTGAATTGTTTTCCGTTCGAAAAGAATTATTTGAGCCTGCACCGGAAGGAACAATTTTGGAGGATTTTGTACAATCTCTCAAAATTTGCACCAAGGGATACGTATTGCGCTATGAACCAAACGCTTATGCAGCGGAAGCTCCCTCAGCTTCGATCAAAGAAGAAATGAAGCGGAAAATAAGGATTTCAGCGGGCGCATTTCAGGCAATGATAATGCTTAAGGAGCTTTTTAATATTTTTAGATACCCTGTTCTTTCATTCCAGTTTATTTCGCACCGGGTACTTCGATGGACCATATGCCCGGTTGCTCTTATAATCATTTTACTGTCAAACATTTTTATTGTGTTTTCAGAAAGCAGCACTTTTTACGAAATGATTTTGATGCTTCAAGGTTTATTTTACTCAATGGCCATTGCAGGTTGGATCCTTGCCAGCAGGGAAATCAAACTTAAAGTCCTCTACCTCCCCTTCTATTTTCTCTTCATGAATTTATCTGTATTTCTTGGTTTGTGGCGATTTCTAAAGAACAATCAATCAGTTTTATGGGAAAAAGCCTCCCGCCAGAAACTACCCAAATACCACTGAAAGGGTATAGGAAATCAGGACTTGTCCCGTATCTTCGCTTTACAAAAATATAATAATAGGATATTTGGTTTATTGATAATTGTTGCTACTTTTACCATTCCTAACCGAACATCCATTCAAGATCCTCTGAACGTCCTTACCTTTTCTACTCTGATTAGCTTGCCTGATTCTCACAAATCCTTCGAATAGCCACTGCTATCTGATTAACACCCGATTGCAATCCACATAACCATGTATAAAGCCGCTTTTAAGTTGAGCTGTTAAATTGCTATCTATAGTATATCCCAATCCCTGTGAAACCATTGATCCAAATGCATGCCTGTTGAAAAATTGCGAATTTTTCAAATTAAATTTTTTTTCTGCCCATGAAAAAGCAAATACTCGCAATTGATGACAGTAAAGCGATACGTTTCTTGCTTCAAACTGTACTTGGAAAAGACTATCAGGTTATTACTGCACCGGATGGATGCTCAGCTATGTATTGGTTGTCTAAAAAGAATTTGCCAGACCTTATTATAACTGATGCACAATTGCCGGACATGGAGAACTGGGAACTTGTTGAACAGCTTTCTATAAGTGGATTGTACAGGAATATTCCCATGATTGTTTTGTCGTCTATGGACAAAGAGGAAACAAATTCGAAATGCCTGCAATATGGAATTAAGAAACATTTCACTAAGCCATTTAATCCGATCGATTTACTGGAGGCTGTTCATAAAATCTCCGCTTCTAAAGGAGTGAGGATAACAGCTGAGGTAGCCTAACTATTGCGTACGTTATGAAAATCAAAAACCCTCAAACCTTACTTAATGGAACTTACTATTACACCTGAAGAAAAGATACGGAAGAAGAATTACCGACATTTCACTATTTCTCCTAAGAGCAATACCACCGTTGCAGATAAGAAGAGAGCTGATTTCTTTTACATAGGTCGCAAAACAAGCAGTATTGATTGCCTCATCAGATCATATGAAACAGGTTATGCCGCAGAAAATACAGAGAATGCAAAATTCATTTTGAACAGGCTAGTATCCCAGGAAAATTCAGTTCCTGCTGTATTTATTATTGATTCGGCTATAAACAATAAAGAAATTTCGGATATCTTTCAATACGTCAGTACGCTTACAGACATTTCTGCAGTTCCTTTTATTATTGATGCCGCTAATGCATCGGTAGCAGAAATCGAATCGATCAGAAAACTGGAGTTTGTTGATGAAATCCTTTTTCTCAACGATTACAAAAGCGAACACCTTTTTGGTAAAATAAATTTTCTCAAGAAAATTAAGCAGCGATCCCAATTGCTGAGAGACAAAAATACCATTGAAACCTCGGCTAATGATCAACCGGATTCGCGTAACATACTCAAAAGAGGATTTGATATAATATTATCTTCCATTCTTCTTTTAATTGCTAGCCCTATTTTTCTGCTCATAGCCCTGGCAATTAAAATTGAATCGCGGGGACCTGTATTTTATATTTCTAAAAGGGCAGGAAGAGGATATAAAATCTTTAATTTTTTCAAATTCCGCACCATGTACACGGGTGCAGACCTCATGAGAAAAGATTTTCTACATATGAATCAGTACAACGCTGACTCAACCGGTGAGTCTGTATTTTTTAAGATTAATAATGATCCTCGTATTACCAAAGTCGGTTTGTTTCTCCGCAAAACCAGTCTGGATGAATTGCCCCAATTTGTTAATGTTTTAATAGGTGATATGTCTCTGGTAGGTAACCGCCCACTCCCACTTTATGAAGCGGCTGCACTTACTACTGATGTATGGGCTAAGCGTTTTATGGCGCCGGCCGGAATCACTGGATTGTGGCAAATTAAGAAAAGAGGACAGGATGAAATGTCTACAGAAGAAAGACTAACCCTTGATATCGATTACGCGGAAAGATATAATTTCATGTATGACCTGTGGATCATGGCTAATACTCCCTCTGCCCTGATTCAAAAAACGAATGCATAATTTACACTATCTTTATAACACAAACACAATCCCGCTTTAACCAGCGGGATTGTGTTTGTACTTAAAAGAAGAAAGTGTATTCAGAACCACCACTCATATCTATTATCACTCTCAACTATAACCAGGCGTCCGTTACGGTAGATTTCCTGGAGTCCGCCCAAAAATTACATTATAAAAATTTTGAAATCCTGGTTTGCGACATGGCCTCCGCAGAGGATGTTACTAAAATAATTCAGCCGGAAAAATATCTCAACACCCGTCTGCTATTAAGCAATAAGAACCTTGGATTTGCCGGAGGAAATAATTGGGGCATGCGGCAGGCAAGAGGCGACTTTTTTTTTATTGTAAACAATGATACTGTAATGACAGAGGATTTGCTGGATAATTTGTTGAAGCCATTTGCAGAAGACAGCACTATTGGAGTAACTTCTCCAAAAATCATGTACTATCATCATCCCGATACAATTCAATATGCAGGCTTTCTTCCCATGAATAAATATACAGGCCGAACCACCATTAGAGGAGAATCGGAAAAAGACTTAGGTCAATATAATATTTCCGGACCTACCAGCGGATCCCATGGATGCGCTATGTTGGTTAAAAAAGAAGTGGCGGATACTACCGGCATGTTCCCGGAGAAATTCTTCCTTTATTATGAAGAATGGGATTGGTCGGCCAGGATTTTAAATGCAGGATATAAAATATGGTATGCGGCGGATGCAACCATTTATCATAAAGAATCAATGACTGTTGGAAAAAGTAACCCTCTGAAAGTTTATTACCACACCCGAAACCGAATTCTATACATGCGTAGAAATACTTCCTGGTATCAAATGACTGTTTTTACGCTTTTCTTTATTTTTTTATCATTGCCCAAGTCGCTAACACAATTTTTACTTAAAAAACAGTTTGTCCAAATGCGCTTCTTTTTAAAAGGAGTAGCCTGGAACCTTTATTCATCGAGCAGATCTGTTGTGTAAACTGAACTGAGCTAAATAATACTAGTTTGAAATTTAAATCGTTTATGGTACATGTTAACAACGTTGTTTAAAGTATTTTTTCTGATCCTATTTTCTTATATGCTGGTAAATGTATTGTACCTGTTCCTGATAGCAGTGGCCGGTAAAATTACAAAAAGCAAAAGGTATGTCAGCAATCCTCAAAAAAAACGGATAGCCGTTCTTATACCTTCCTATAAAGAAGATAATATAGTAGTGCATACAGCCCAGGAGGCAAGAAATCACAACTACCCTTCAGAATACTTTGACGTTTTCTTTGCGGCAGATCAACTGCAAAGGGCGACGATAGAATTATTAAGAGCAGTTCCAGTTAATGTGCTGGAAGTACAATTTGAAATAGGCTCCAAAGCCCGCTCCCTAAATGAATTGCTCAATTCAATTCCTGCGGATCGATATGATATTGCTATTATTTTGGATGCCGATAATGTAATGTTGCCTGGATGCCTCGAACAGGTAAACGATGCCTTTCAAAAAGGCTATAAAGCCGTTCAATGTCATCGAATCGCCAAAAATAGAAATACGGCAGTGGCTGTACTCGATGCCATGAGCGAAGAGATAAATAATCATTTTTTCAGGAAAGGACTCCGGTCGGTGGGCCTGTCATCAACCTTAATCGGTTCGGGTATGGCTTTTGAATTCAACAAGATCAAAGAAATTTATAATAAGCCGGGAATACTCGGAAATCCAGCGTGCGATCGGGAAATAGATTTTGAAATAATGAAAGCGGATATTGCCATAGAATTCCTGGCAGAAGCTTATGTACTTGACGAAAAAGTGGCCAGCCGGGCGGTCTACGAAAAGCAGAGAACAAGGTGGCTGGAATCTCAAATAATACATCTGAAATTATTTTTTGATAAGGCACAGGGGCCTCTGCCAAAAACTGCCAATTATTGGAACAAGTTATTTCTTAACCTCATTCCCCCCCGGCTTATATTTCTTGCTTCCTTTAGCCTCATTCTATTGATAATTGGACTGCAACAAATATTTCATTTTTCAATCCTGTTCCCTGCATCTGGATGGTGGTTGCTGCTTTCCGGTGTATACATTCTCACTTTCATAATAGCCTTACCTTTTAGTTTTTATAATGCGGAAACGCTAAAAGCAATCCTTTACATACCTGTCTTAATGTTTTCAATGCTTAAGGCATTAGTAAAAATGAATGTCAGCCGGAAAGAATTCCTGCATACCCCTAAATCATTCATTCAAAAAAGTAAAGATAATTAGGCTTGCTTTTTCTTTTTAGAATAGCTCCATTCCGTACTTACTTTCCCACATTTTTTTCACTTTAGTAACTGTATATTTTTTTTGGCTGTTTTTTTGTTGCATTCCGGCGATTTCCCCCCTTAGTTTTATTTAGGGATAGTTATCCGTGTACCTGGAACTATCGAGTCACTAATAAATAAGTCAGTCAAACATACATAAAGATGCATTTAAGACGTTTTTTGGTAAGGTTGTTGCCTAAGAATGACCGTGTGCGCTGTTTCAAAATCGCAATAAGTCCTAATTCCGAAAAACCATTTGCATGAAAAACTTTACCTATTTGATTAGGAAGGCTATATGCTTCTTATCCATTTCCTTACTTCTCTTTCTCTCTTCATCTTCCCAACAAGTGGCTAATGGGCTAACCGCTTCCTCCAACGGTCAGTATATTGGCTTTTATGAATATGCTCCGATCGATTATGCAGCCAATCCAACCGAAAAATACCCAATTATTATTTTTCTCCATGGAATCGGGGAGCGTGGAAACGGAACTACTGAATTACCCTTTGTGCTTGGCCAGGGAATCCCCAAGTACATCAACAATGGGCATCCTATGCGTTTTTTTTGGAACGGGAAATGGGAGACTTTTTTAGTTCTATCCCCCCAGCTTAGCCGCGACTATGGCGACTGGCAGAATTTCTATGTTGATGAAATGCTTAATTACGCCAAACAAAACCTTCGTATCGATACAAATCGCATCTATCTTACCGGGCTTAGCTTAGGTGGTGGAGGGGTTTGGAAATATGCTTCCGCTTCCCTGGCGAACGCAATGAAGTTTGCTGCAATAGCTCCGGTATGTGGCACCTGTTCTATGTCAAATGCCTGTAATCTCGCTAATGCTAACCTTCCCGTCTGGGCTTTTCATGCCCAGGACGATGGAATTGTTGGAGCGGGTTGTACAACCAGTTCTATCCAGGCTATAAATAATTGTAGTCCGGCAGCTAAACCTTTAATGACAATATATTCAAATGGAGGACATTTCATTTGGGACCGATCTTATGATACCCTGTATAATTGGCAAAACCCAAATATATACGAATGGTTCCTGGGACAAAATAAGAGTTTGCCAGTTAATACCGGCCCTGTTGCAAATGCGGGATCTGATATTACCATTTCATTTCCCACCACCAACGCAACAATCAATGCGAATGCCTCCAGCGATCTGGATGGAAATATCGTGCGTTATTTATGGAGGAAGATTTCAGGGCCAGGTTCAGAGATTATACAAACACCCAATAATGTCTCTTCTTCCGTTATCGGGCTCAACGTACCGGGCGTTTATGTTTATGAACTAATGGTAGCTGATAATCGCGCCGCTTCCAAATTCGATACGGTACAAATCACTGTAAATAGCGGACCTCCCGGAACAAACCTTGCTCCTGTTGCCGTAGCCGGGGCTGACCAAACATTAACGGTTGACATCACTAATCTCGATTCCTGGGGAAGCAACGACGCAGATGGAAGTATTGTAAGTTATTTATGGACCAAAATTTCGGGCCCTGCGGCGTACAACATGCCATATAATATGTATGGCTCCTGCGGAATAAACGGTTTGGTGTCGGGTGTGTATCAGTTTGAATTAAGGGTTACAGATAATTTGGGCGCTGTTGGAAAAGATACCGTTCAGGTAACTGTTAACCTGCCGAGTCTGCCACCGCCTAATCAAATACCCAATGCCAATGCAGGGCCGGATAACACGCTTACTTTGCCAGCTAACAATGCCACATTAAACGGTTCAAATTCTACTGACCCCGACGGCAGTACCATATCGTATTCCTGGAGTAAAATTAATGGCCCTGCCCAGTACAGCATCGGCAATTCGACCGCTTCTTCTACTCCTGTTAGTAACCTCGTCCAGGGAACATATAGTTTTCGTTTAGTGGTTACTGATAACAATGGAGCTACGGATGACGATACAGTATTATTAACGGTAAATGCGGCCCCTCCGCCTGCAAACCTGGCGCCTATTGCCAGAGCGGGTGCAAATATATCATTAACACTGCCCGCCAATAGTACTACTCTAAATGGTTTTGATTCTTATGATCCGGACGGTTCAATTGTTTCATTTGCCTGGAGCGGTATAAGTGGGCCAGGGCAATTCACCATTGCAGACCCCATTGCTGGTTCCACAACTTTGAGCAACTTGGCACAGGGAAATTATAGCTTCCGCCTGGTAGTTACTGACAATAATGGAGCAGCCAGTTCTGATACTATTCTAGTGATCGTGAGTAATGCCCCTCCACCGCCAAATGTTGCGCCACGGGCCAATGCAGGTGCTGATATCTCAATAACATTACCTAATAATACTACCACCCTGAACGGTTCGGCTTCCTCTGATCCAGATGGTTCCATCGTATCTTATAATTGGGTTAAATTAAGCGGGCCGGTTCAGTTTACAATAGGAAACGCAAATGCGGCCTCAACAAGTCTTGATAACCTGGTACAAGGTTCTTATGGCTTCCGCCTGGTAGTTACAGATAACAATGGCGCTATCGACAGCGATACCTTAACTGTAATGGTAAATGCGGCACCTCTACCACCAAACCAGGCGCCTGCTGCCAATGCGGGTGCTGATATCTCAATAACATTACCCAATAATAACACCACGCTGAATGGCTCCGCCTCCTCGGATCCGGATGGCAATATTGTTTCTTATACCTGGAGTAAAATCAGCGGGCCTGCTCAATATAACATTGCTAACGCTTCTGTTTCCTCCACTGCCCTTACTAACCTGGTTCAGGGTTCTTACAACTTTCGTTTGTTAGTTACTGATAATAATGGAGCGGTAGATAGTGATACTATTGTAGTGATTGTAAATGCGGCACCAGTCTTACCCAACCAACCACCAAACGCTAATGCCGGTACCGACTTTTCTGTTAGCCTGCCAAGTCCTACAATTTACCTGAATGGATCGGCATCCAACGATCCGGATGGTACAATTACGTTGTATACATGGGCGAAAATAAGCGGGCCGGGTGCCATCACGATAGTAAATTCAAATACCTCCTTACCTAATATAGACGGTGTTCAGGCGGGTGAATATGTTTTTGAGCTTACCGTAACAGATGATAAAGGAGCGACGGCGAAAGACCAGGTAAAATTAACAGTAATAGCAGCGGTGAATGCTAAACCTATAGCTAATGCGGGCAAGGATTCTTCCATTGTTTTACCTGCCAGTTCTGCCATTCTTAACGGGGGCCTTTCTTACGACCCTGATGGAATGATAACAAATTATAACTGGAAACAGGTAAGCGGTAGTACTTCCGCTACCATTACAAATACAAAAAATGCCGTAACACGCGTGTACAACCTGGGACCAGGAGAATATATTTTTGAGCTTACTGTAACGGATAGCATGGGCGCTTCGCGCACAGACAGTGTTTCTATCATAGTAATAAATAATTTCCGTTATGAAGAGCGCCTGGCCGTTTATCCTAATCCTGCAAGCAGTATAATAACCGTGCAGTGTATTAGTGATAGTGTTGGGCAATCAAAAATGGCGGTATATGACCAAAACGGAATATTGGTTCAAACCAACCTGTTTGTGAAAGGACAGGCAGTTTACGAAAATCAGGTAAATGTATCCAGGCTGAAATCCGGTATTTATTTCCTTGAAGTAATGATCAATAGCAGAAAGAAAATGATAACCCGATTCATAAAAAATTAGGAAATTGATTCAATTGCTACTTCAGAGAAGGCGATGTCACTCATCGCCTTTTTTCATTTAAATTTTAACCGGAGAATTTTCCTCTCAATATTAAAAATGAACATTCATTTTCCTTTTGCCCTCAGCAATTATGCTGCAAGATAAACCGGGAAGTAAGGATCAGTCAATTCCCAAAAAAAGAATCACCTGTGGAAAAATTGATAATAACCTGACTGGCAGCAGGCAAGATCGTTTACGGTTAGTTCACAGTTGCAGGACAAATTCAAAGTAGAATTATTTTGTTATACTTTGGCATAGTGATTGCCAATTCGGGTTAACTATTTTTCCTCCCCTATTAAAGCTGTGATTGGTCTAGATTAAAGGTTCTGATCTTCTTCATTTAGGTAGAAGGCGATGGCATGTTTTGATACGGCCAAGATTTATTCCATTCCAATTATTATTTGATAAACAATCAGCGATTTATTTTTCAATAATCGCCCTGATTTGTTCACCCAATTTTTACACCCTGGAAAGTGATAAACTCTATGAAGAAGTTATTAAGCCTCAGCCTGTTTTTAATCCCCCTTTTATTGCCAGCGCAACAGGTCGCAAGAAACCTCACTGCCTCGAACGGGGTGTTTATCGGCTTTTATGAATACAAGCCGGTAGATTATAACGCCAACCCAACTACAAAGTATCCAGTAATCATTTTCTTGCATGGTATTGGAGAAAGAGGAGATGGTGTTACGAACCTACCCCTGGTATTAGCCAACGGCATTCCCAAAAATATTAACGCGGGTCATACTATGCGATTTTTCTGGAACGGAAAATGGGAAACCTTTTTGGTTCTTTCGCCACAACTTAGCACAGCTTATGGTAACTGGCCAGATTTCTATGTGTCGGAGATGATAAATTATGCTAAACAAAACCTTCGAATTGACCCAGACCGCATTTTCCTTACCGGCCTGAGCCTGGGTGGCGGTGGCGTTTGGAGCTTCTCTTCCTCTTCTTTTAACAATGCGAAAGAACTGGCGGCAATCGCCCCGGTTTGCGGCACCTGTTCTATGAACAATGCCTGCAATATTGCTAATGCCAATCTTCCTGTATGGGCTTTTCATGCACAGGATGACGGAACAGTGGGCGTAGGCTGTACCACCACTTCTATACAGAGTATCAACAATTGTAACCCGGCAGTGAAACCCTTGATGAGTATATATTCAAGCGGTGGACATGGAATCTGGGGTAGATCGTACGATACTGAATATAATTATCACGATCCAAATATGTATGAATGGTTCCTGGGTCAAAACAAGAGTTTGCCAGTAAATATATTACCCGTTGCCAGGGCTGGAAATGATTTCACTATTTCAAGTGCAGCCGGTACTGCTTCAATGAATGGTTCGGGATCCACCGATGCCGACGGTAACCTGGTGAGGTATACGTGGAGGCAGATTTCCGGGCCAATAACAGGAAATATACTTTCAGCGATTACTACCAACGGATTAACTTCAGTTTCTGGATTAACAACTCCCGGAACATATCAATATGAATTAAAAGTTGTTGATAACCGGGCTAGTTTGGCATCGGATACCGTTACTATTACCGTATCTTCTAGTTTCACTGGTGGTAATATTGCACCAGTTGCCCGTACTAAAGCCGATTATGCAATTACCCTTCCGACTAACAGTGCTACATTAAATGGGTCTGATTCTTATGATTCCGATGGATCCATCGTTTCTGTTAACTGGAGTAAAATCAGCGGACCTGCTCAATTTACTATTTCCAATATAGCAGCGGTAAATACAACTGCAACCAACCTTGTACAGGGCACGTACAATTTTAAACTGACTGCAACAGACAACAACGGAGCAACAGGAAGCGATACTATAGCTATCACGGTTAATTCATCGGTGGCCCCCCCGCCTCCTACCAACCAAGCGCCATTAGCTAATGCTGGTGCCGACATCGTATTAACGCTACCTACCAATAATGCCACACTCAATGGTTATGCTTCCTACGATACCGATGGTTCAATCGTATCCTTTAACTGGAGTAAAACAAGCGGACCAGCATCCTATTCCATTGCCAACACGAGTGGTGGTTCAACCGCACTAACCGGACTGGTGCAGGGTACCTACACTTTTGGCCTGACTGTGACAGATAACGCGGGAGCCACAAGTGTAGATTATATTATTGTAACTGTCAATCCGGGCGCCAGCCAGGGTCCACCTGCTTCTTTACCCCCAATAGCCAGAGCCGGTGCCAACTCCAGCATTGCGCTGCCAACCAACAGCACTACGGTGAGTGGTTATAATTCGTACGATCCTGATGGCTATATTGTTTCGTTCAGCTGGAGTAAAATCAGCGGACCACAGCAATTCAGCATCAGTAACACATCAGCTGGCTCTACCTCCATTACAAACCTCGCGCAGGGTTCTTATCTTTTCAGATTATTAGTTACTGATAATTCCGGTGCAACAGGCGACGATACCATAATGATAACAGTAAATCCGGGGCCCGCTTCCATACCTGTTTCTATGGCCCCTATTGCAAAGGCAGGGCCTAACTTCTCTATAACACTTCCTGCAAATAGCATTACCTTAAATGGATACAATTCATATGATCCGGATGGGTATATTACTTTGTTTAACTGGAGTAAATTAAATGGGCCATCGCAATACAATATTTCTAGCCCATCAGCCGGTTCCACCACAGTAACTAACCTGGCGCAGGGTTCTTATCTCTTCAGGCTATTGGTTACTGATAATACGGGGGTAATGGCGGATGATACGTTGATGGTAATTGTAAATCCCGGGTCAGCACCTATAATACCCATCTCTACCCCACCTATTGCCAGGGCAGGAGCCGACAACGCCCTAACGTTACCCAGTAACACGGCCACTTTACGGGGATACGATTCGTATGACCCAGATGGTTATATTACTTCATTTGCCTGGAGTAAAATCAGCGGACCACTGCAAAGTAATATCTATAATCCTTCCGACGGTATGACTTCCGTTACAAACCTGGTACAGGGCTCTTACCTATTCAGGCTGGTGGTTACAGATAATTCGGGAGCATCATCAGCCGATACGGTTTTAATAACGGTTAATTCAACAACAGGGCTTTCTATTCCTTCTACCGGAGGGTCAGCCAACCCGACCGTTGCCAAAACCATTGGGGAAGGTTCTGGTTATGCAGATAAAATAACAGCCTATCCAAATCCGGCTACCACCAATATAACCCTGCGGTACAGCAGCGACACTTCAGGTCAATCGAAGATGATTATTTATGATGCTACCGGAAAAGCTGTAAGACAGGTACAATTTTATAAAGGGTTTGCTCCCTATGAGATTCCGGTATCCATTACTGACTTCAAAACAGGAATTTATTTTGTGGAAATTGTCACTGGCAACAGGAAAAAGCTGGTAACAAAATTCATAAAGCAATAACTATAAAAAGCCGATAATGCAAGGAGCGATGATAAAATCATCGCTCTTTTTTTTTCCACAAAATGCCGCACTTTCTATTACGATAATGAATTAATGAAACTACTAGGAACAACTTAGAAAAACTACGAATACCCCTCCCTTATTATTACTAATTTTCATCTTAATTCGGAAATAAAAGGTAAGGAGCCGATGGCTGGTATAGATATTGTACCCATTTAAGCAGTAAACAAAATCCCCATGAAAACTACCTACCAAATTATTCAACAGCCCCCATTTTCTATCCCTAAAAAATCAACTTCCATTGTCAGCCGATTTATAACCTGACAGGTTTTTCTTTTCTTTCTACCCCCCACCCGAATTCATTTTATTTTTAGCAGCAGTAGAAAAGATGAATAGCAACGAAAATTGAATCCGCTGTTTTTAAAGCAGAAAAATCCGTACTAACTATGAAAAACTTTATACCCGCTTTCGGTTTATTGTTTCTTTCCATGGCTGCTTCCGGGCAACAGGTAGCCAAAACCCTGATCGCTTCCAATAGCCAGTTGGTTGGCTTCCTCGAATATAAGCCTGTTGATTATACTGTTGACCTTACTATTAAGTACCCTCTTATAATTTTTCTTCATGGAATGGGGGAAAGAGGAAACGGCACATCGCAAATATGGTCTGTGGCCAATAATGCCATTCCTAAATATATCAATGCGGGGAATCCTATGCGGTTTTTCTGGAATGGAAAATGGGAAACCTTCCTCGTATTATCACCTCAACTAAGTACAACTTATTTTGATTGGGTAAATTTCTATACCGATGAAATGATCAAATATGCAAAGGCAAATCTTCGTATCGACACTAACCGGATTATTGTTACCGGGCTTAGTTTAGGAGGGGGAGGGGCCTGGCGTTATGCAACGTCTTCTTTATCCAATGCCCAGCAACTTGCCGCCGTAGCACCTGTTTGCGGCACCTGTTCCGGCGTTACCTATAGTAATATCGCCACAGCCAATCTTCCTTTGTGGGCCTTTCATGCACTGGATGATGGAGTGGTAGGTGCTGGCTGCACAACCAGCCAGGTAGCGGGAGTTCAAGTTGCCAATCCGGCAATTGCACCCTTAATGACTTTATACAGCAGTGGCGGGCATGGTATATGGGACCGTGCATACGATTACAATTATAACTGGCAAAATCCGAATATATACGAATGGTTCCTCGGGCAAAATAAAAGCCTACCTGTAAATATATTACCCATATCTAATGCCGGACCAAATATTACCATTTCTACCTCTACGGCTACAGTTAACCTTAGTGGAATAAATTCCAGCGATGCAGACGGAACTCTTGTACGATATATATGGCGCAAAGTTTCAGGCCCTGCTGCGGGAACTATAAATACTCCTGTTTCTAGCACCGGATTAACTTCGGTTACCGGACTTTCCGTATCCGGAACATATGTATTCGAATTAAAAGTGGTGGATGATCGGGCCAGCGTAGCTACCTCTACCGTTACAGTTACTGTTGTAAACGGTGTTGTATCCAATATACCACCAGTTACCGAAGCGGGAACCGATATCCTGACCGTAACTTCTACAGCTAATTTAAATGGAAGCAGCACGTATGATCCGGACGGTTCTATTATTTCGTACCAATGGACGAAGCTATCGGGACCCGCTATTTATTCTATCTCAAATGCCAGCATAGCAACACCTGCATTATCTTTCCTTATGTTGGGAGATTACGCCTTTGAACTACAATCTACAGATAATGCCGGAGCGAGCACTAAAGACACGGTATACATTCGTTCGGCACCCTCCGCCCTGCCTGTGCAATGGCTGTATTTTAATGCACAAAAATCAGGTACTAAGAACAAATTGTTATGGGCTACAGAAAGTGAGTACCAGAATGATCTGTTTCAAATAGAAAGAAGCGACGATGGAATCCATTTCACCCGCATTGGTGAAATACGCGGAGCCGGAAATTCTTTTACGATGCATAATTACCAGTTCACTGATGATTATAAGAGCACACAGAAAATGTTCTATCGCATCCGGCAGGTGAGCCGCGACCAAAAAAGCAGCTATAGCACCATTTCAATAATAAACTCATCTGTACCTGGTTTATCATCGATCGATCACTTCCCGAATCCTGCACAAAAACAGGTAACGGTGGTAATCAATAAACCTGACCAGGGAATGGTTACCATTTCTCTATACTCCGTAGATGGTAAACGGGTGCAGCAGAAACAAATAATGAAAGATAAAGTATCAATAAGCACTAGCCTGGATTTGCAACAGCTAAACAAAGGCACCTACCTGATGAAAGTTTCAATCGGGAATACCTCACAGGAAGTGCGAAAAATGATAAAACAGTAATTACCGGAAGGGTTTATAAAATGAAAAGCTGGCAAGTCCTAACAAGGGCTTGTCACCTTTTGTATCTCCATATCCATATATGGCGGCATATTCGCTGAGGTTGTACTTTTCCTGAATTCGGCGAACTTTTTCTTCTCCATAACAATTAAGCCCGTTGATCTTTCCGGTAATAAAACCATTATTATATTCCAGTCGGGTAGCCACGCAATCCACCTTCTCCTTTTCACACCAGGGTCGTACCCAGTTTTCTGCCGAGGCTGAAACAATAACCACTTCGGCTCCTGCCTCCTGCAGTTTTCTTATTTCTTTCAAAGCTTTTACTCTGATCAGGAATGGAATAACTTTACCTGCAAAATCTTCGCATTGTTGTTGAAATTGTTCAACTGATTTTTTTCCGAAGAAATATGTGAGCATTCTTTCCTTTGCCCATTGGTTGGAAATTATACCCGATTTATACGCGATTAAGAAAGGACTGTTTAGCAGGAAACCCAGGTAAAACCGCAGGCTGCCCTTCTGATGTTTTATAAACTCCAGCAATGTGTCTTTATTTGTAACGGTCCCATCGAAATCAAAAAAAGCAATTTGCTTCACAGTTTCATTTTTTTGAAAATAAACTCGGGAATACACTTAATAATTAACATGATCCAACGCCAGAACCATTTCACATACACCACATTACTTTTTTTCTCAATAGCCCGGAATATGGCATTGGCTACCTGTTCGGGCCTGGCTGTTAATAAAGGAGGTAAAGACAATGATTCGGTCATCCGGGTATATACAAATCCTGGCTGTATACTTATTACATGCACCCCTTCGTGGAAAAGGCGGTTTCTCAACCCCGACAGGTAAGCGGTAAATCCCGCTTTCGCGCTTCCGTAAATATAATTGCTTTGCCTTCCCCGTTCACCTGCTACTGAACTAATGCCTACAATGATTCCTTTCTGCTGTTTAGCATAAAAATTACTTACCACATTTAATATGGAAACGGCGCCGGTATAATTGCTGTGAATGATCTTTTCTGCTTCCTGCCAGTTTGCACGGGCTATTTCGTTTTCGCCCAGATATCCAAAAACACAAATGGTAATATCCGGTTTAACGGGCAGTGATTCAAAAAAAGAAACATGAGAATTAAAATCTAACGCATCAAATTCGTGAATGGTGCAGGATGTTTGATAGCGGACCTCCATATCGGATCGTAATGGCTGCAGGCGTTGTTCATTACGGGCCGCTAATTGTAAGCTGTATCCTTTAGAAGCCATTGTACGGGCAATAGCAATAGACATATCTGATGTGGCACCTAACAATAATACAGTGGGCATGAACAAAATGTTATTTAATGAGGGGTTAGAAGTAATCGGTCGGATTGGATAGAACGGAATTTTCCATCCGGGTTGTATTGCTGAACTATATCTTTAAATTCCTGCAGGCGTGGATAACCGGCTTTCAGTACTTCCGGTTTCATACGGGCATCTTTACTCATATATAAACGTCCGCCATATTGTAACACTACCTGGTCCAGTTCATCAAGAAATTCAAACAATCCTTTTCGCACCGGAATATCAAGTGCCAGGGTATATCCTTTTTGAGGAAAGGAAATCATGCTTTCCTGTTCGCCAAAAACTTTTAAAACGGCGAGGAAGGATCCTATTCCTTTTGCACTAATTTGTTTCAAAATTTCAACAAGGCCCTGTTTGGCCTCCAATGGCAATACAAACTGGTATTGCACAAAACCTTTTTTTCCATATCCCCTGTTCCAATGCAGGATGGCATCCAGCGGGTAAAAGAAGGGTTCGTAGCTAACCACATTATTAATTTCTTTTTTGAAATTTTTACCGTAATACAAAAAATTAAAGAGCTTAACCGTAAAGCGGTTTAATACCCAGGAAGGTAAGTTAAATGGAAAAGTGATCTGCTTTTGGGCAGGAAACTTCAATGGATGGCTTTTATACTTTTCGGGTAATTCATCTATGGTGGCGTGTTCGCCCAGAATTAGAATACTTCTTCCAAAATGCTTGCCTTTCTTCAGGCAATCGATCCAGGCAACGGAATAAGTATATTGTTTATACTCATCAAATAACCGGATAATTTCCTCGAGGTTACCTGCTTTTATTTGTTTTTGCCGTATATAGGAAGACTCGATTTTCTTAAGCCCGAATTTAACCCTGGTGATCATTCCCGTTAGCCCCATTCCTCCACAGGTGGCTTCAAACAAATCGGGTCGCCATTGCAGCGAACAGGTGGTTATTTCGCCGCTGGCCAATACCAATTCCATTTCAATAATATGATTAGAAAAAGATCCATCCACATGGTGATTCTTCCCGTGAACATCGCTCCCCACCGCGCCACCCACGGTAATAAATTTAGTTCCGGGCGTAACGGGGAGAAACCATCCTTTTGGTACAATTACTTCGAGAATCTTATCGAGCGTAAGTCCGCTCTGGCATTCAAAAATACCCTTGTCCGTATCGAAAGATAGTATCTTGTCATACTTGAGTGTATTGATCGTTTCGCTGGCCAGCGATGCATCACCATAACAACGGCCGTTACCGCG
This sequence comes from Chitinophagaceae bacterium, assembly GCA_031360425.1. Classification (GTDB taxonomy): domain Bacteria; phylum Bacteroidota; class Bacteroidia; order Chitinophagales; family Chitinophagaceae; genus Endoryza. The sequence continues at coordinate 23,677 of JANMBO010000098.1, forward strand.
GGGAATAAAATGATGACTTTTACTAATGAGTTGCTGCAACTGGTCGTCGTAAGTGAAAAATCGTTCCTCACTTTCTATGGCAGGGTAATTACCCCAGTTGGCTATAGAATGTTTCATAATTATTCAAAAAAAGTAAGGTCCTTAAAATATAATATCACGAAAAAACTGGTAATCCATAGCAGCAGGGTGATTTGAATAAAACGGTCCTTGTAAAGGATATCGGTAGGGGATCCGGAATTATTAAGTACAAAAATAATCTGGAGGTACCGCATAATACCGGCAATTACAAAAAGAGAGGTATAATACAACCGGTGACCAAATTCTTTATATAAGGCGCCGGAAACGGTATAATTAATATAGGCAACAATTATAACCGCACAAACGAGACCCAATAAAATATTAAGGTAATCAAGCGTATACCCTTTTATGGCTTTACGCATATCATTTCCGGTAGAAAGCTTCAGCATAACATCATCACGCCGCTTACCGATAGCCATAAAGAGCGCCAGCAGAAAGGTCATAATAATGAGCCATTCAGTGGTATCGATACGGCCTAAAACAGCCCCTCCCTTAACCCGCAACACAAATCCTGCTGACACTATGATTATATCAACAATTGAAATATTTTTTAATCCAAAAGAATAACCCAGGTTGAGCAGGTAATAAATACCCAGTAAAAAAAGAAATTTACCGCTATTATCTAACAGGTAAGCAGCTATTGTTCCGGCAACAAATAACATGATCGCTACGATCATTCCAGTAGACTTTTTCACCTTGCCGGATGCCAGGGGTCTCTTGCTTTTGGTGGGATGCTTCCGGTCGTCTTCCACATCCCGGTAATCATTTACAATATAAATACTACTTGCCAGGAAACTAAAAGCCATAAATCCACCGGCTAATACTTCGATATTCAGTAAATCAAACAATTTACCGGCAAAGAAGGCGGGAATAAACAGGAAAAGGTTTTTAGCCCAGTCTTTTATCCGAAGTAGTTTAATGATATCCGGCATATAGGGGTTTTACCGGTCTGCAAGATACAGTACAAGCACCGGACTTGCAATAGTTGGGGTTTTGATAATCAATCAGTAATTTGATGGCGGATTCGTTTTTCCTATCCGCAAATTCGTGTAATGAAACGTATATTATCCCTGGCTGAAGCAGGATTCATTTTATTGATTGCGCTGGCTCCTGTTTTTGCCAGCTTCCCCTATCGCATTAATATTTTTTTGAGCTGGGAAGGCGCTTACCGTATTTCGCAGGGGCAAATTCCCTATAAAGATTTTGGTATGCCGGTGGGATATATGTATTGGGTAATCCCCGCCGTTTTCTTCAAACTATTCGGGGCACAATTAATAACGCTCATTAAAGCGCAGGCATTTATTAATATACTGGCTGGCTTTTCATTCCGGTCCATTTTCAAAAGTCTTAAACTGTCGGCGCCCGTTCGTTTTTTAGCCATCATCGTATTTTGTCTTTCGTATTCTTTTTTCAACTACTGGCCCTGGTATAATCATACGGTATTTGTATTTGAACTGATGGCACTCGCGTTTTTATTCCGTTACTTAATGGCTTCATCGCTCACTAAATGGGGTTATCTATACATAGTGTTGGCTGGTATATTTGTTTTCTTCTCTTTTTTTACCAAACAGGATGGTGGGGGGTTAGCTTTATTGCTTTGCCTTGCCTTGCTGATATACCATGCATGGATAAGTAAAAAATGGATATCATTACTTCTTTTTTCGGGAAGCATTGCTGTTACGGGGGCGGTAATGATACTTCCACTTATCCCCTATGGTTTTGGATATTGGTTTAATTACGGCCAGCTACCGCACAGCTCCCGTATTTCGGTGGTTGACATTGCCTCAGAATTTCTTGCTGCATCGCAATGGCTGAAATTTTACTTCCTTGTTATTGTACTGTTATTAATGTCCGCAATAAAAAATTTTAAAGAGTTCCTCTACAATAAAGAACAGATGCTTTTCACCCTGTTAACCTTAGGAATACTGGCGCAGGCAGCGGTATTCCAGGTTACCAGCTATGTACCGATTGACAATAATAATTACTTCCACAGTTTTGCATTTGCATTTATACTTTCATTGCTGGCAACCAGGCTGCCGATTCCTTTCAATACCTGGAGGACAGTAATTACTGCAACGACTTTTGTTTTTTTGTGGTGGAGCGCTGTGTACTGGAAATATATCGAACGGTTTATTTTTAAGGCCGGAAAAGAAAACTATTCGTACAGTACTTACAATGGGTATAAATATGCGGATGTGGTGAATAAGAATACCTACCTCATTGAATTAGATACTTCCGCGGTACCTATGAATAAATGGCGCTCCCCCAATCTCCGCTCCTTTCAAAAAATTTTATTGCCGGGTCCTACGGTTGACGGAATGGAAAGACTGATGGATATGCCCCTCGTAAAAAACAACAAGAACCTGAAAGTGCTTAATATGACCGAGCTAACACCTCTTGCGGCTGAAATACCATTTGAGCTGGAAAGGGGATCGTATTACCCGCTCTGGTTTCATAAAGGAGTAGCTATGTTTGATAAGGAAACAAACCTGTTTGCCGGGCGTATTAAAAATAATCATTACGACCTGGTATTGTATGAATATATTCCTTACCTGAATAATTTTTATCCTTATAAAATACGTGAAAACCTTATGGCGCATTACCGGAAGGTAGATAGTTTTCCGGCACCGAGAAATCCATCGGCACAGGCGTGGGTGGAAGTGTATGTGAAGAAATAATGGGCAAATGTGCGGATGGGCAAATGTGCGGATGAGCAAATAGGCAAATTCTTTAATTTTAAAAATATAATTAATCAGAAAATCTCCGAATAGGGTACTACTTGGTTTAAGTAAGAAAACCTTAATTGAAGCACAGACGATTCTCCCATTTTCTAATTTGCATAGTTAAAACCTTCACCTATCACCACTCCCAATCATATATTATCCTCTCCTATTGAATACCTCAAAGGTGTTGGACCCCAGCGCGCCGACCTGCTTAAGAAAGAACTCGGTATTTTTACATTCAAAGATCTGCTGGAACATTACCCCTACCGGCACATCGACAAAACACAACTTAACCTTATCAGTGACATTCATCCTCAAACCGAATTCATACAGGTGGCCGGTAAACTGGTGAGCAGGGAAATAATTGGCGAAAACAGAAGCAAGCGACTGGTATGCGAATTGAAAGACGCATCCGGTACACTGGAAATGCTGTGGTTCCAGGGAATAACTTTTATAGAAAAGCTATTAGCAGTTGGCGATAATTATCTCGTGTTCGGAAGAGTAAGCTTTTACCAGGGCCGGCCCCAGATTACACATCCTGAAATTGACCCTTTCACTGCCGATAAAACAGAAGGCAAAAGCTTCCTGGAACCGGTTTATCCCTCTACTGAAAAACTGAAAGCACGCGGGTTGGGAGGAAGACAAATGGCCAAGTTAACCCAGGCACTTTTTCAACTGCTCCGTGAAAAAGATCTTCCGGAAATATTACCCGAAAGAATAGTACAACCGCTTAAGCTGATCTCCCGGTATAAAGCTTTTAGTGCTATTCATTTTCCTTCAAATACTACAGTTCATCAACAGGCAGTTAACCGGCTGAAGTTTGAAGAATTATTTATTGCCCAGTTGCGAATGGGGTTGATAAGAGCGCAACGTCATCTCTATTCAAAAGGAGTAGTGTTCAGTCAGGTGGGAGATATCTTCAATACCTTTTACCAGCGAAATTTGCCATTTGAATTGACGGGTGCTCAAAAAAGAGTGATTAAAGAAATCAGGAAAGATTGTGGAAGCGGAAAGCAAATGAACCGGTTGCTGCAGGGCGATGTAGGAAGCGGTAAAACAATAGTTGCCTTACTGATTATGTTGCTGGCGGCCGACAATGGATTTCAAAGTTGCCTGATGGCACCAACAGAAATTTTGGCGCAGCAGCATTTTGCCAGCATAACGCAACTGATAAAGGACCTGCCGGTGAATGTTCAGCTTTTAACCGGGTCATCCAAATCAGCTGCAAGAAAAAAAATATTGCTGCAGGTAAAAGAGGGAAGCATTCAACTATTGGTGGGCACTCATGCTTTGCTGGAGGATACGGTTCAATTCATCAACCTCGGTATTGCTATCATTGATGAACAGCACCGTTTTGGAGTAGCACAACGGGCACTGCTTTGGAAAAAGGCGGCTATTCCTCCGCATGTATTGGTAATGACGGCTACTCCGATTCCGCGTACACTGGCCATGACAGCTTATGGTGATTTGGATTATAGCGTAATAGACGAATTGCCGCCCAACCGCAAGCCTATTTTAACCGTACATCGTTATGAAACAGTGCGGCACCAGGTAATGGATTTTATTAAAGCCGAAATTGAGGCAGGCAGGCAGGTTTATATCATTTTTCCCTTGATTGAGGAATCGGACAAAATGGATTATGAGAACCTGATGAAAGGGTACGAAAATGTGAAGGCTTATTTTCCCGAGCCAAAATACTGGATAAGCATGGTTCATGGCCGGCAAACCAGTGAAGTGAAAGAAACGAATATGCGTCGTTTCAAAGAAGGAGATACCCAAATTATGGTATCAACCACTGTTATTGAGGTGGGAGTGGATGTTCCAAATGCATCAGTAATGGTGATAGAAAGTGCTGAAAAATTTGGATTGTCGCAATTACATCAGTTACGTGGAAGAGTGGGCAGAGGTAGTGAAAAAAGTTTTTGCATTTTATTAACGGCCACTAAACTCAACAATGAAGCGAAAGAACGGTTAAAAATAATGTGTGCCACCAACGACGGTTTTAAAATAGCCGAAAAAGATTTAGTATTACGGGGGCCCGGCGATATAGAAGGAACACGACAGAGCGGGGACCTTAATTTCAAACTGGCCAATATTGTTCAGGACAGGGATTGGCTCGAGCTGGCGAAGAAATTGGCGGCTCAAATTACCGATGAAGACCCAGACCTGAATTCGGCCGAAAATTTACCGCTGAAGACCTATCTGCATCAATTAAAGGGGAAAACGCCCTGGAGCAAAATTTCGTAACTAATTGTTCATTTACAACCACCTGCTAACGCTAAAGCGCTAACAAATACTATGGTTGAGAGGTAAGATTTAACCGGAAATTGCGTTCTAAATATATTAACTTGTAAAAAAGAAATCTTGGGAAGGAAAAGTTTAGTACTCTGTGCACTTCTTATGACAGCCACTCTTTTTGGAGCAGCGCAGCAAAGTGTTTCCAATTTCGAATTTATTGAAAACAAGGGGCAGTGGGAAAACGCCATAAAATTTAAGGGAGAAATTCCTGCCGGTGCATTTTTCTTACAGCAAAAAGGCTTTACTGTTTTGCAACACAACCCAAAGGAATTAGGGATGATCATTCGTAGTGTTCACGAACATGGAAGCAAAAAAAGTACTTCGAATGATAAACTGGGCGACATACAAAGACCCGTCATCAATAGCGAGATAGCTCCGGCAATAACCTTACACTCGCATGCCTACCGGGTTCAATTTGCAGGAGCTAATGAAAATAGTCAAATCGTGCCTGACCGTGTGCAGTCGGCCAATAATAACTATTTTATCGGTAACGATTCATCCAAATGGGCAAGGAATGTAAAAATATTCCAGGCAGTGATTTATAAAAATGTTTATCCAAATATTGATGTACGCTATTACTCTGAATATGGCCGTTTAAAGTATGACATAATAGTAAATCCGGGCGGCGATGTGAGTAAAGTGGCGATGAAATACGAAGGGGCCGATAAATTGAGTATTAAAAATAAGGAGTTGTTGATTGCTACCTCGGTGGGTACCGTTAAAGAATTATATCCTTACACTTTTCAGTTCGATCCCTCTAAAGGAAAAAAAGAAATTGAATGCTGGTATGAAATTACCGGGGGAAATACAGTAAAGTTCAAAGTAAAAAATTACGATCGCAATGCTACGCTAATTATAGATCCAACGTTAATATTTTCCACCTTTACCGGAAGTACATCGGATAATTATGGCTTTACTGCAACGCCAGGACCTGACGGAAGTTTTTATTCTGGCAGTATAGTATTCGGAGCTGGTTTTCCAACAACACCAGGTGCTTTTCAAACAGTTTTTGCCGGTGGCGGAGGAACACGACCGATGGATATTGGAATAATGAAATTCAATAGTACCGGAACACAACGTTTATATGCTACTTATTTGGGGGGTAATGGAAATGATTTCCCGCATAGTTTATTTTGTGATGCTCAGGGCAACCTGGTGGTAATGGGGCGTACTTATTCATCAAATTTTCCTACCACCGTTCCATTAGTTGGACCGGGTGGGGGTTGTGATATTTTCGTCACAAAATTAAATGCGGCAGGTTCCGCCCTAATTGGTTCAATGAGGATCGGCGGAGCCAGTAACGACGGAGTGAATATCGTAGATAATATTACTACCAGTACCTCAGGTATTAATTCCTTATTAAGAAATTATGGAGACGAATCCAGGAGTGAAGTAGTATTGGATAAGGCAGGAAATATATATGTAGCGGCACCAACTCAATCAGCGGATTTTCCGATAATCGGAAGCACATTCCAAACCACGAAGAAGAACTTACAGGATGGAGTGGTCCTAAAGATCGACCCCAGTTGCGCTGCTATCACCTGGAGCAGTTTCCTGGGAGGCGATGCAGATGATGGAGCGTTTGTTTTGGAGATAAACCCCCTCACCGGTAATTTGTATGTAGCGGGCGCCACTGCCAGCGCTAATTTCCCGGTAACGGCATCTGGTGTAATTCAATCTACCAACCAGGGAGGCGCAGCAGATGGGTTTGTAGCAGAAATAAGTAATAATGGAGCAAGTATTATTAAAGCAACCTTTCTCGGTACATCATCTGTAGATATTATTTATGGAATAAAATTCGACCGCAGAGGATTTCCCTATGTAATGGGAACCACCCGGGGTAACTGGCCCGTTCAACCTGCCGGAGTTTGGAGTATTCCGGGATCGAAACAATTTATTGCGAAATTACAACCGGATCTATCGGCCTATGTTTATTCTACCGTTTTTGGAAGTGGCGGATCAAAACCGAATATGTCTCCCGTTGCCTTCCTGGTAGATCGTTGTGAAAACGTTTATATATCCGGATGGGGCGGATGGCTGCTACCGGGAAATGATCCTTACGATCTGGCGGGTGTTGTAGGCATGCCCATTACAACAGATGCGATAAAAAAAGTGACAGATAATAAAGACTTCTATTTTATCGTCGTCAAAAAAAATGCATCGGGTCTTTTATACGGAAGTTATTTCGGTCAAGATGGTGGAGATGGAGAACATGTTGACGGCGGTACCAGTCGATTTGATGAGCAGGGTGCAATTTACCAGGCCATTTGTGCCAACTGTGCCGGGGGTGCCACCTTTCCTACTACGCCGGGGGTAGTAAGTCCCGGTAATGGTGCCAGTGCTTCAGGAGGTTGTAACCTGGCTGCCGTAAAAATTTCTTTCAATTTTGCCGGGGTGGGCTCGGGACCCAAGGCATTTATAAATGGAGTGCGCGATTCTATTGGATGTGTGCCACTCACTTTTGAATTCCGGGATACCGTATTAAACGCGAAGAGTTATGAATGGCGCTTTGGCGATGGTAGCCCTGATACTACTACTATTGCAGCCCAGGTCAGGCATACTTATAATGCAGTAGGTGATTATGTGATCCGCCTGATCGCGATTGATTCTACTACCTGTAATATTAGAGATACGTCATTTATAAATGTAAAAGTACGCGACGATCAGGCCAGGCTTGCGTTTACTCCACTTAAGCTACCTCCCTGCCAGTCGCTTTCTTATCGCTTTGATAATTTCTCAACCTCCCCTCCAAGTAAACCATTTGGAGCGAACAGCTTTACCTGGGATTTCGGAGATGGTACCAGGGTAATTTCCGGTGCCGGGGCCGTTACGCATGCCTACGTATCACCGGGTACTTACAAGGTTCGGTTGATTGTGACCGATACCAGTTACTGTAATTCGCCGGATTCATTGGCAGTAGATTTACGAATAGCACCGAATGTAGATGCGCGGTTTCTAACCCCCGACGCAGGTTGTGTACCTTATACGGCCGTGTTCGATAATACGTCAGAGGCCGGACAAAGTTTTACCTGGGATTTTGGCGATGGAACGGGTTCTTCCCTATCGAGTCCTTCTCACTTATATACTGCCGTAGGTACTTACCGGGTGAAATTGATTGCCATTGATCCGGCAACCTGTAATTTAATTGACTCTGCAGAGCAAACCATTACAGTGCATCCAAACCCAACGGCCGCATTCACATTTGCACCCACGGTTCCGGAAGTAAACAAGCCGACTATTTTTACCAATCAATCTACCGGTGGCATTCGATTCAAATGGTTATTTGGTGATGGAGATAGTGTTATCAAAACCGCCCCTGATACGGTATTGCATCAATATAATTCAACCGGAGTCTATAATGCTTGCCTGGTTGTATATAACCAGTTTGGATGTGCGGATACAGTTTGTAATCCGGTAGCCGCCCAGATTACGCCGTTATTAGACGTACCCAATGCGTTTACTCCGGGTCGCTTTGGAAGAAATAGTATTATTAAAGTGGAAGGTTTTGGTATTGCTAAAATGACCTGGAGAATTTTTAACCGATGGGGACAGGTAGTATATGAAACAGGCGACCGCAAGGGCGGATGGGACGGAACATTTAAAGGACAACCCCAACCCATGGATGTATATGCTTATACATTAGAAGTAGAATTCAGTGACGGAACGAAAGCGAAAAAAACAGGAGATATTACGCTCATTCGTTAGAACATTTGGATAACTATTGTTAAAAAGTAAACAGGCCTTTGGGTTACAAAAACGAAAATGTAATTTTAAGATAGCATGAAAGAATCGGGAAAGATAAAAATGGTTAACGCAGAAATGCTTCGAAAAAGAACAATAGTACTTTTTCTTACGCTGTCTTATTCACTATTCACCGCTCATTATTCACTTGCGCAGGACCTTCATTTTTCGCAATGGTTCAATACCCCGTTAATTACAAACCCGGCTAATACAGGATTTATACCCGATGCAGACTACCGCATAGGCGCCAATTACCGCAATCAATGGTCGGCCATAATGACCGTGCCCTATAAAACCTTTAGTGTTTGGGGAGATGCCCAATTGTTCCGCGACCGTATTGAAACCGGATGGCTCGGAGTAGGCGGTGTTATTTTAAGAGACGTGGCTGGTTCGGGCAGTCTTACCTCTACTAAAGTTTATGCATCCGTAGCCTATCACCAAATGTTAGGCGAAGCACACTTATTAAGTTTTGGAATGAATGCCGGATGGGCCAACAAACGTATTAATTCAGCCAATCTTAAATTTCCTGATCAGTTTGATGGAAAATTTTTCGACAATTCACTACCGACCAGTGTTGTGCTGGATAATCCGCAAACCAATTATCTCGATATACAGGCAGGAATCAACTATGCCTATTTCCCTACCGACAAACTGTACGTCAATGGGGGTATATCAGCCTGGCACCTCAATCGCCCTAAAGAATCTTTCTTCACGGCAGATCCTACTGGTTTCGATTCCCGGCTTGCTCCACGCTACTCTGTTTTTGCCAATGTCAGTTACAAAATGAACGACATGGTAATTATTAATCCCATGGCCTATTACAGTACCCAGGCCGGCGCTTCGGAGTTGGTGCTGGGAGGAAATATACATTATAATTTATCGGGCGATGGAGAAACACAACTCATCGGCGGAATACATATGCGGGCTGGCGATGCCGTTATACCCATGGTTGGTTTTGAATGGAAAGGAATACGGCTGATGTTCTCATATGATGTTACCACCTCTTCCATGAAACAATTCAATAACTCAAGAGGCGCTTACGAGTTTGCGTTGCTGCATCACGGATTTTACGAACAGTACGATGGTAACCGCAAGCAATCCTGGTGCCCAAGTTTCCGCCAGTAGTCCACCCCAATCCACAGCACCCATCTACAATACAGCCCTTGCTCTAATATTCATGCTAATTAACTTCTGGTTAATATCTGGGCGGTAATACTATTTGTACTTTACCAATAATAGATCCTCAATTCCCCACCTCAAAGGCAAATAACGAATAAGACTGGTCCATGCTCCCCATATTCATCATCACAAAAGCATAATCACCCCTTGGCAATGTCTTATCTACTATCATTTCATAATAATTCTCTTTTAGTTTTTTTATACTGAGGGTATATTTATTAGAGGACTTTTTTGATTTCCCCATTATACCCATAGATTGTAAAAGAATTTTCCTCTTCCCTTTTTCAGGTACCATATTATACAATGAAATATTTTGGGAAGGGTCCATCATAGAAGCCATGGGGTTAGACATCATACTCGCATCCATACCATTTGCCTTCATAGCAGAATCTGCTTCAGGAGAAGTGGGACTCTTTCCCCCACCCGCATAAAAAACAAATACAAGATTATTCCCCCCGGGAAACCGAACGGTAGATTTTTCACCTTCCATTTCATATCCCTGGTTCATCCCGCCCATTCCCATCATCTTTACTTTCATCTCCATTTTAGAACTTCCTTTTTCCAAACGCATAAGCGATATGGAAGTATCTTTTTTTACCAGGTAAATTTCATTGCTGTATTCCGGTACGGGATAAGAAAGTGTTTTTGCATTTTGGGCAATTAATAAATAACTGCTTAAAAAAACACCACTGAATAGCAACACACTCTTTTTCATTATTATTTGTTTAATGGTAATAATAGCTGGTAATTAAAAATGGTTATTCCTTTTTCTTCTTCGAATCCTTTGAACCGCCAAAGGTCCAGCCAGCATAAATCTGAAACACATTATTTTTTACATCTACCTTGGGAATAAAAGAAGGGGTGGACCCTGGTGTTGTAGTAGCCAAATCTTTATATAAATTTCCGAGACTGATATTTACCCGGGCGCCAATCAATAGACCTTTAATGGGGTGTATCTCTATTCCGCCTCCATAACCATAATCAAAACGATTATATAAATTTAAAATGTTCTTTCCGCCGCTACTGTCGCCGTTGCTGCTACTGCTATCTGATTTTGCATTGAGCAAAAAAGCCATTTGCCCCCCTAATTGGATTTGGAAAAACCGGGTGATATTGATGGTCATAAACTGCGGCATCATAATATAATCCAGGTTAACATTGCCGGTGCTGGAAGCGGTTTTATAATTATACCCCTGCCGGGAAAAAAGTAATTCCGTTCTGGATCCTAATATTCTTTTTGCTGGAGGAGCCAGGAATATACCCCCGTGAAAACCGGCCCGGCTGCTGTTGTTAATGGAAGATGCCTTGGAAACATTGGCGAAGTTGAGGCCCGCTTTTACCCCAAACTGTGCTTTCATAAAAAGGGGAGAAGCCAGTAGCAGGGAGAGAAATATCTTTTTCATGTTATTTATTTAAAGGTTTAAATGGATAATACTTATTGTCAATAGAAAATATCAAGAATTGTTAGTCACTGCTTTTCCAATCGATACCAAATCCAAAAACGGTAAATTCTTTTAGTTCCATATTTTTTACCCACACAAAGCCATACTCACCGGCTTCCAGTTGTTCGGGTAACTGAATCAGGTAATTGTCTTTGGAAATCATTTTAACACTGAAACTCATCAGCTTTCCTTTTGCCTCGTCTTTATCAGTCAGTAATCCTTCTTTGGCGTTGATGATAACTTCACGCTTTTGATCGGCTGCCACAAACTGGTACAGTTTTATATAAGAGGTAAGGTCAATTACATCGCCGCTTGTCTTAATAAAGAAAACAATATCCTTTTTGGTAGTAAACCTGATTTTAGATGATGGGGCATCCATACCCAGGAATTGTTTGCTTCCTTTTAATCCTAACGATTTCTTTTTCGTAACCATCAGGGCATTGGCATTTTCCAGCTTTATAAGTTTATTATCATCTTTGTCGTAGTAGTAAGGCTGATTGATAAATTCGGGTACCGGCAATATAATTTCTTTCTTTTCTACCGGGGCTGCTACCGGCTTGGGAGCAGGTTTTGGTGCGGGTTTTACAATTGGTTTATCAACATGCTTTACGATAATAGTATCATATTTTGTTCCTTTTTTGACGGTTCTGTTCTGGCCTTGTGCAGCAATATGGAAGCAGAGGGCCATTATAAAAGGCACCGCGATAAAAATTAAATTTTTTTTCATGATCATTTTTTTTAACATCAAAACTTACCTGAATGATGGGCTATCGGCAATAGAACAAAAGGTAGTGTTCAGGGGATGAATTTTATAAATTGAAATTAAATTAATGAATGCCCCCGCTGATCACCCGAAACAGTGATTCTGATTTCGTTTTGAAGAATCCCCGGAAAGGGTGAGAGTAAATTCTTACGCTGCCATTATTCATCTTTTATTTGTTTAACGGTAAATTTTACAAAAACCTCACTGCCTTCTTTCCCCAGTAATAAAATGGTTTGTTCTCCATCCTTTACCTCGAATTTTACCTGTTGGGGATATGCTGCAAGAAATTTAGCCGCAAATACATTGGCCTGTTGATTGTCGCCTTTATACCATTCACTGCCACTACCAACAGGTGGACAAGTGAATTTTAACAATGGAAATATGGTGGGGGCTCGTTTAAATACAATTTCTATCCGGGAGTTCTCATTGGGGGAAGCAGGCGGAATTAGTTTGATGCTATTTGTACCTATGATGTGTATATTGCCCGACCCGGCCTTTTCTTGTACAATCCTGCACTTGCCTTTATACTCTAGTTTATCAGGAATATTTTTATTAACCTTTTCAATTATTTTTGCTTCGTTCCCTGAAATAGAAACTACAAAGCTGCCTGTATCTTTATAAGTTACAGTTCCTAACACACTTCCTGCCGGTGCATCGTTGCTGCTTACCATGGTAACTTCATAGGCATTGTCATAGATAAGGATATTGCTCACTAAGCGCAGCTTCTCAAATGTTTCTGATTTTCCTTTTACTATTGTTTTATAGACAATGCCTGCTATTTCTGCTGTAACCTCCACCGGGTTTTTAGGGGGTAATGCGGCAGGCGCTGTATACTTAACGGATGTCCTGGAAGTAACTGAAATATATCCTTCTGTTGCATTTCCATTAATAATTTCATTTGCCATCCAGGTTGCGCTCCAGGGAATCTTTTTCTTCTTCATAGGAATCAATTGCATCAATTCATCCCCTCCATCGTCTGCCGTAATCATATTTATAGTCAAACTCATGCTTTTTTTCACTTTAATCCTGGCATAGGAAGGGTCAATTTTGAGTTCATCGAATTTTGACCAGTCGCTAAAGTGATTAATATCTCCGCTGAGGGTTTTCGCAACGGTATCCAATATAAATTTTTTCAGGCTATACCATTGGCCGCTATTATCCTGCATGGCAATGCCCATCAATAGCTGCATATTGTCTCTGGATTCGTCCTCATCATAACGAAAAATAAGTTGTACCGGTTTTTGAAATTCTATGCCGGAAGGTTCAAAACGGTAAGCCTGGCCTTTGCCATTGGGAGCCATATTGGTAACAGGCTGAATACGGAAGGTTGTTTTTTTTGAAATGGCTCCGGCGGGAATAATTAATTCTACTTTTCCATCAGAAGAGATTATGCGGCCCCCTTCTTTTCCAATATTCATTTCGGTTTTTGTCCCATCAAGTTTTCCGATAGTGGTAATGGCTGACATTGCGATTGTATCTTCTGCCGCTTCATTTTGCGCAGAAACATTCATAGACACAAACAATAAAGCATAAAGAGCTATTTTTTTCATTCTTACTTCTTTAAAATATTTATCCAATTATTGTTTCAACTCTTTTTAGTATCATTAATAAAGCAACCTTTTAATCAAGTTCTTTTTCTTTTCATTGGACCATCATTAAATTTCCTGATGGGTTTTTAAAATATTTTAACCCTGATAAATTTTATAATGGAACAACTTTAACTATTACTACAGCGGGAGAAATGTTACCTATACTCAGATCGGGACCGCCTGTGCTAGTCTTTACAAAACCCAACTTAACGCCTCCAGCTCCGGGACCGAATACTTTTATGGTTCCGTTACCCGCCAGCAGAGGTAGTTCACCGGTGGAAATGGTATATTTATTCTGTCCGCAAGGAGTAAAAAAGACTCCTGCTACATCGTACAAACCGCCGCCGTATAATGGTTCAATGGAAATGGATAATTCGCCATGATTACATCCAAAAAAAGTTCCGGTTGATATGTTTACTGTAACCGAAACCGTAATAACGGAATTAACCAGTACTGAAACAGGTACATCCAAATCTAACCTGGGTGAAGCGTCTGTTAGCACAACAGAGGTTATTGGGGTCCGATAGTATTGCGTGGTGGTTGTAGCAGGAGTGATCCAGGAAGGCGCTGTTCCTGCGCCATTTGATTTAAGCACCTGGCCCCCGGTTCCACTATTTCCATTGACGGCTAAGGAGCCATTTGCTTTTACCCTGAACCTTTCCGTGAATACCCCGGCCTGGTCGTATCCAATCGCTACATCCGCATTGGGGTTATCAGAATAAATCTGTAATAAGTTTCCCTGAACAGCCATGCCTACATCTCCCGTAGTACCGGGATAGAGCGTAATTTTTTTGCCCAGGGCAGGCGGAAAACTTAATGGCGCATTAGGGGTAGCAGTTCCAATTCCAATGTTTCCATTAGCACTCAGGGAAAAAAAAGCTCCTCCCGCTCTCACGGTATTATCAACATCATAACCCAATAACAGAGCAGTGCTGGTCCAATCGGTACCTGTACTGTTTCGATACGCTCTGATACCCAATGATGAATTATTGCTGCTTAAATAGCCAATATTGGCCAAACTAATTTCACTGCCCGCCGAGGTACCTAAAATACCAGCGTTGGTTCTTAACGTATTGCCACTAGCAGTTCCTACTAATTCTGTTCCATTATTGGAAAGAGATAATTTGGCATTTGGAGTGGTAAGCCCAATACCCACGTTCCCATTTCCTTTTATTCGCATCGCTTCGGTAAATGAACTACTACTGCCATAACCAAATGCTATATCATCCAAATCAGTTTTAGAAAACATTTGAAACAAACCACTTTGAATACCGAATCCATAATGGGTTGGCGTGCCATCGGTCCATAGCGAAATCTTATCGCCCAAGGCTCCATTAAATGAAAGAGGAAATTGCGGAGTCAGGTTCCCAATTCCCAGGCGATTGCTGAAATAACCATTACCATTAATGAAGTTGGTGTAGAAAACAGGATTCCCGAATTGGTTACGGTATTCCAGTTGCCCGCTGATGGGAGCAGTATTATTATAGTATAACCCATCCGCCGCGGCCGAGTGTTGCATCAAATACTGACTGACGGGTACGTACAAATTTGAATTCCTCCATTCAATTTTGCCGCCTACTGAATCATAGGTAGTAAAATGAGATACTCCTCCCACCCGTTGGTTGCCTTTTATATCTAAGGTTGCCTGGGGGCTGGTGGTGCCAATGCCAACATATTGCGCAACACAATTATAAGAAAAGATAAAAGCTGCAATAATAACCAGTAAACTTTTCATAACGCTAATTATTTATATCTATAAAAAAAATTACCCGCTCTTCCAAACGAAATCGAAAAAATGGATAGCATTCAAAAAGAACAGTGATCACCAAAAGTAAAATGGGAATTTATGAAGCAGATCACCCGAAACAGTGATTCATACTCAAGCCGGAAAAATCACCCGAAACAGTGATTTTAGCGGGTTTCTTTGATATTGTCAGGTGGAATAGTAACCTTTAGGAAGAATAACTCTATTGGCAAACTCACATGCAATTGATCACACGATATTTTTGGAATATACTTATATGCTTCTGTAGCCTGCAGGCAGTTTCTCAAACTCATGTGATCGATAGTTTGCAGAATGGTTTGAAGAAATCCACTAATGATTCGGTTACTGTTTTTTTCCTGCATGCGCTGGCAAATGAATATTATGCCTATGATACCGTGAAGGCATATGAATACCTGGAGAAAGGATATGCCATGACCAAAAAACTCAACTGGGACCGGGCCTATGCCAATTATTATTATTACAAAGGATTGTTTGAACAGTTTTCTTCCGAATATGATTCAGCCGGTTTAAATTATGACACGGCCATTATGTATTTTAAAATATCAGGTACCAATGCAGTAACTAAACAAGAAAAAGATGAGATAGCATTGGAAATTGCCAATTGTATGAGCGAAAAAGCTGCTAACCTAATGAAAGTAGGCAGGGGTGCCGAATCAATTACGATATACCTTAATGCGCTGGAATTATGGAAAGCTTCGGATCAAGCACGGAAAACAGAAGCTATTGGGACCTATTATGAAAAAATCGCCACCTCCTATTATGACATGAAGCAATACGATAAATCCCTTTATTATGACAAGCTTTCTCTTTCGCAACGGTTGCTGAGCAAGAATGAAGAAGTGATAGCCTGGGCTTACGTATATGTGTGCGATGATTTTATTTCTCTGAAGCAAATGGATTCCTGCCTGGTTTACCTAAACCTGGCGATGCCCCTGGTTAAACGACTAAATAATCACCGGTTGAATGTACAATATTATAATAAGTTGGCGCAGATCAATATGCAAAACAAAGAGTACAGAACGGCCATTACCTACTATGAAAAATGCGTTGCGGAAGCAACCATTACCAATACAAAATTCCAGGTACTGGCCAACCAGCGAATGATCGCTGTTTGTTATGTACGATTAGGAGAATATGCATCAGCGCGCAAGTATTTATTAATGGCCCTTCCCGCCGCCATCGAGGGAAAACATTTAAAGTCTCAAATAGAAATCCTGCAGGATCTGGCCACCACCGAAGAAAAAGACAATAAACCGGGGGCCGCCTACAAGTACTTGAAACAGGTAGTTTCGCTGCGCGACAGTCTTAATATGGAGAATACTAAAAGAACCATCGCCGAAATTGAAAATAAATACCAGGCCGCCGAAAAATCCAAGGAAATAGCACAGCTCAATGCCGACAAAAAAATACAATCCCTGAATATCAATCAAAAATCAACTCTTAATTATTTTTTAGCTGGCGCTCTCGCTGCTTTTTTATTGGTTGCCTTTTTGGGGTATCGAAACCTTCGGCATCGTCACCAATTGGTAAAGCAAAAAGAAGCATTGCAGCAACAACAGATCAGGGAACTGGAAAAGGATAGACAATTAGTGGCCGTTGATTCGATGCTGAAAGGACAGGAAGAAGAGCGAAGCCGGTTGGCTAAAGATTTACATGATGGGTTGGGTGGCTTATTATCAGGAGTAAAATTTTCCTTACGCAATATGAAAGACAATTTAGTTATGACACCGGAAAACATGGTCGTTTTTGAACGGTCATTAGACATGATTGATACCTCCATCAAAGAACTTCGCCGGGTGGCACACAATATGATGCCGGAGATGCTGACGAAATTCGGTCTCGATGAAGCATTGAAGGAATACTGCAATGCCATTAATACTACCAGGTTGCTTACCGTTAAATACCAGTCGGTAGGAATGGAATCCCGCATTGCTAATGCCGCCGAGATCATTGTTTACCGCATCGTACAGGAGCTCCTGAACAATACAATGAAGCACGCCTCGGCTACCGAAGTTTTTGTACAATTAGTAAGACAGGAAAATCGGTTGAACATTGTGGTGGAAGATAATGGAAAGGGGTTTGATACTTCCATTCTGAAAGATGGCAAAGGCGCCGGATTAGTAAGTATACAATCAAGAGTAGATTACCTGAAAGGCCAATTAGACATACATTCAAGTGCGGGAAAAGGAACGCTGGTGAATATTGAACTCAATTTATAATTATGATCCAGGTATTTATTGTAGATGATCACCCGGTAGTAATTGAAGGTATCCATTCCTTGTTGCAAAACGAACAAGATATTGCCTGGGTGGGGCAGGCCATGAATGCCCAATCCTGTCTTGGTTTTTTTGTAAACAATACTGCCGATGTGGTATTGATGGATATAAGCATGCCGGGTATGGACGGAGTAGAATTATGTGCCGTGATGAAGGAAAAATATCCCGGTATTTTTATTTTGGGTTTGAGCTCCTTTAACCAGGGTATTTATATAAAAAAAATGCTGGAAAACGGAGCTTCCGGTTATATCTTAAAAAATTCATCCAAAGAAGATTTGATAAAAGCGATTCATTGTGTCAATGAAGGTTCGATTTTTATTAACGGGGAAGTGGCGGAGTCGCTACGGGAACACCAACGGGCTGCCAAATTTGAATTGCCTGTTCTTACTCCCCGTGAAAAAGAAATACTGCAACTGATATCGGAGGGTTATACCAATCCCCAAATAGCCGAAAAAATATTCTTGAGTCCTTTTACAGTAGATAGCCACCGTAAAAATTTAATGGCCAAATTGGGAGTAAAGAATACGGCTACTCTTATAAAACTGGCGGTGGAGCGTCATTTGTTTTAGTAATAAGAAAAGAGGAGAATGGATTTATGAGCTTATTACCAGTTCAATTTCTTTGACCTTCCCAGGCAATTTCTTTTACCGCAGAGAATAGGAGTTAATGAAGGTATCGCAGAGAACCTCAGCGTTAACTCCAAGCCCTCTTTTTCTCTGCGGTAAAAAGAATTTCTTGTCTTTGTGGAATTTTTGTGACCAATACTGGTAATTATATGTTCACAATATCCATCCTATACCGAATCATTTTTCCTTAAGTTTGATCTCCCAAAACCAACTACCATGAGGAATATCTTTTTTGTGTTGATGCTTGTTTTTTATGGAACATGCCTCAACGCACAACCAAAACCATCGCCCACTCCGGCTGCGCCGGCCCCCGTTAAAGAGGAAAAAAAACAACCCGCTGATATTGCCTTTAACCCAGATGCCGCTGTTTCTACCACTAATGAGGTAACTATTAAAGGGCAGCGGGTGCCTTATAAGGCTACCGCGGGTACTATGCCTGTATGGGATGAAGATGGCAAAACTATTGCGGGTCTTTTTTATACCTACTACGAACGAACCGATATAAAAGATAGAAGCACCCGGCCCATAATAATTTCTTTTAATGGTGGCCCGGGCTCGGCCTCTGTTTGGATGCACCTCGCTTATACCGGACCCGTTTTGATAAACATTGACGATGAAGGTTATCCTGTTCAGCCATACGGATTCAGGGATAATCCGAATTCAATATTGGATGTAGCGGATATTGTTTATGTGGACCCGGTGAATACAGGCTTCTCCCGGATAATCAATAAAGAAACGCCCCGGAGTAAGTTCTTTGGAGTGATTGCCGATATTAAATACCTCGCCGAATGGATCAATACTTTTGTTACGCGTTACAATCGTTGGGCCTCTCCCAAGTATTTAATTGGAGAAAGTTATGGTACTACGCGCGTATCCGGGTTAGCTCTTGAATTGCAGGAACAGCAATGGATGTATCTTAACGGCGTGATATTAGTATCGCCGACCGAATTAGGTTTAGAACGAAGCGTCCCTGTAGACGCTGCCCTTCGCTTACCGTATTTTGCAGCCACTGCCTGGTACCATAAAATGCTTCCACCCGATTTACAGCAGAAAGACCTTACGGCGATGTTACCCGAAGTGGAAGATTTTACGATGAATGAACTGGTTAGTGCCATTAATAAAGGAAGCCTGTTACCTGATGAACAAAAAAAATCAATAGCCGCAAAAATGGCCCGCTATTCAGGTATTGCTGAAAAAGTGATTCTGCAGAATAACCTGGATGTATCTCCTTCTTTATTCTGGAAAGAATTATTGAGAGATAAAGGATTTACCGTCGGCCGGTTAGATTCCCGCTATCGTGGTGTAGACAAAAAAGATGCTGGTGAACGACCCGATTTTAATGCGGAGATTACTTCCTGGCTTCACTCCTTTACGCCACCTATTAATATGTATTTACGGGAAAAGTTGAATTATAAAACAGATGCTAAATACAATATGTTTGGGTCCGTGAGTCCATGGGATCAAACAAACAACAATACCGGTCTCAATCTCGCAAGGGCCATGTCTATGAACCCCTTCTTGCACGTACTGGTTCAATCCGGCTATTATGATGGCGCCTGCGATTATTTCAATGCCAAATACAATATGTGGCAGATAGATCCATCCGGCAAATTAAAAAACCGTATGAGTTGGGAAGGTTACCGCAGCGGACATATGATGTACTTACGTAAAGAAGATCTGGCCGCATCCAATGAACATATAAGACAGTTTATCAAGAAATCTACTCCAAAACCAGGCATGCCGGCGAAATATTAAGGCATCACCGGTTAATAAATTGGATTGATGTTACCGTTGATGTATATCATTTACGAATAGCTAAAACCTATTGATTCAATAATCAACAAAAGCCCCACCAGGAATGGCGGGGCGTGGACATGCAAAGGCTCCGCCATAGGCGGGGCCCGCTTTTTTAGCCTTTTATCAGCCCGGTTTTCTTTAAGAATTTTCTGTTTTGGGTATAGTGAATAAATTTATACACGAGGGCATACATAACCGGGAGTATTAATAAGGTAAGTATAGTGGAGGTTATCAATCCACCAATGACTACCCTGGCTAATGGTTTCTGCGTTTCACTGCCTATGCCCGTGGCTATGGCGGCGGGCAGCAGCCCAATGGCAGCCATTAATGCGGTCATTACAACAGGTCGCACCCGGCTGATAACACCTTCTTTTATCGCTTCATCCAAATGCATTTTATTTTCCAGGTTCTTTCTGAATACACTGATAAGAATGACACCATTTTGAATGCACACACCAAACAAGGCAATAAACCCAATGCCTGCGCTGATGCTGAAATTCATACCTGTTACCTGCAGCGCCAATATCCCCCCGATCAGGGCGAAAGGAACATTCAAAATAGTAAGTACTGCATCTTTTACATTTCCAAAAGTTATAAACAAGATCAGGAAAATGACCAGTAAACAAAGAGGTACCACCTTTGCCAACGTAGCATTGGCTCTTTGCTGATTTTCGAATTCACCATTCCAGGTAGCTTTATATCCTTTTGGCAAGTTAACAGCCGCGTTTACTTTTTTCTGCGCTTCCGCGATGGTGCTGCCCAAATCTCTTTCCCGAACAGAAAATTTAACCGCTATGTAGCGCATATTATTATCGCGGTAGATAAACGCCGGCCCGGTAAGTGTTTGCATCGTCGAGATTTCCTTTAGTGGAATTTTCGCTCCATCATCGGAAGGCACCATAATTTCTTCAATAGCATCCTGGGTACTGCGGTAATCTTTCTGATAACGAACCCTGATGTCAAATTTTCTTTCCCCCTCATAAAGTTCAGTAGCCGCTTTTCCTCCGATGGCCATTTCAATAGCGGCATTTGCATCGGCCGTATTAATACCATACAACGCCATCTTCTGCTGATCGAGCCGGATACTAAATTCCGGCTGTCCCAGGTTTTTTAATATTCCCAGGTCTTCCACCCCTGCTACTCCCTGAAGATTGTGTAATACCTGTTTACTTAAACTATCTAATGTTTGAAAGTCGGAACCAAATATTTTTACAGCTAATGCCGCATTTACACCGGCTACGGCCTCTTCCACATTATCGCGGATAGGTTGAGAATAGTTTAACACTAAACCGGGTATCACATTTAATTTCTTATCCATCTCATCAATCAATTCATCTTCTGTAATACCCCGTTTCCACTCCTTTTTCTGTTTCAGATCAACTTGTATCTGTACATTAAAAAATCCCTTTGGATCGGTACCATCATTGGTCCTTCCTATCTGGGAAAGTACTTGCTTAACTTCCGGAAAAGAACTAAGTATGGAAATCATTTTCTGGGATACACTATCCGCTTCATTCAACGAAACACTCATGGGTAATTCTGATTCTACCCATAGTGCCCCTTCATTCAATTCGGGTAGAAATTCTGAACCTAAAAACCGGGACGATAAAAAACAAAGAATCATAATTGCAAAGGCTATCAGTACGCTTTTTTTCTGGTTACGATATACTATGTTTAATAATGTTTGTACCCCTTTTTCAAAGAAAAGCACAAGGGGGTTGTGCTTTTCCCGCACATTTTTTCTTAATAGTATGCTCGACATAGCCGGTACCAATGTAAGGGTAAACAACAGGGCCCCTAATAATGCAAAGCCCAATGTATAGGCTAATGGTGAAAACATTTTACCTTCTACTTTCTGAAAAGCAAATATGGGTACGAGACAGGTTAGTATAATAATCTTCGAAAAAAAAATGGCTTTCCCCATTTCAGTCCCCGTACTCTTAAATAAGCCCATCTTGGCGAGCTTATTAAACTTCTCCATTCCCACCTCCTTCGCTTTTTGGTCCAGCGCCACAAACAATCCTTCTACCATTACCACCGCACCATCAATAATAATTCCAAAATCGATAGCGCCCAGCGATAATAAATTTGCACTCATTCCTTTGATGCGCATAAGCATAAAAGCAAACAGTAAGGATAAAGGAATAATGATAGTCACAGTTAATGTCGTTCGCCAATCGGCCATAAACAACAACACAATTACAGTAACCAATACAATTCCTTCAAATAAATTATGTAATACCGTCTCCTGGGCATAATCCATTAAATTAGTACGGTCATAAAAAGTATCAATCCTGACTTCTTTAGGTAAAATATTTTCATTGAGGTCTTTAACTTTTTCCCGAACGCGTTCCAGCACTTCACTGGGATTTTCTCCTTTTCGCATTACAATGATCCCTTCAATTACATCTGGCTGGTTCAGATCACGCGAAACTTTACCCAGCCTTGGTTTTCCACTTTCTACTACATCGGCCACATTACTCACCAGTAGTGGCACCCCATTTCGTTTATCAATAAATATGTTTTTGATATCCTCTATATTCTTCAGTACTCCTATGCCCCTTACTACATAGCTCTGTCCATTCCTTTCAATTACATCACCGCCCACATTGATATTGCTTTTGGCTATGGCATTATAAACATCTAAAGAAGATAAATTATACTTGGTCAGAAACGGTGGATTCACACTCACTTCAAATATTTTTTCTTCTCCTCCGAAACTATTTACATCAGCCACCCCCGGTACACTCTTAAAAGCCCGGTCCAATACCCAATTTTGAATAGTGGTTAGCTCCCTGATACTTTTAGTTTCGCTCTTCAGGGTATAACGAAAAATCTCCCCGGTTGGCCCGTACGGCGGTTGAACATCGGGCTTTACAGCATCCGGTAAGTCGGCGTTGCCTAGCCGGCTTAATACTTGTTGTCTTGCAAAAGCATCATCTACATCATCATCAAAAATGATACGTACATAGCATAATCCAAATGCCGAAGTGGTTCTCAAATTTGCTTTTTTCTGCACACTATTCAATGCCACTTCCAGCGGAATAGTCACAAATTTTTCCACTTCTTCCGCGCTGCGTCCGGGCCATTGGGCAATGATTACGATTTGTGTATTGGTTACATCCGGAAATGTTTCTACCGGCGTATTTTTATAACTTATAAATCCAATTACCGCCAGTACGGCTGTCATAAAAAATACAAAATAACGATGTTGTAAACTGAAGCGAATGATACGCTGAATAAATTTATTCATACTATTTTTATGCGTACTTTTTTTACGACCCCGGCTCCTCTCTTACGTTTTAATACAAACTGATCCTAAAAACCTATTTGTCCATTATCTTCCTATATACCAAAATCTGGTTTTGTGCAATCACTTTTTGACCAGCCGATACCCCGCTACTGATAAATGTATTCTTGCTGGTGGATTTCAGAACAGATACCTCCTGCACTTTTACATCATACGGATTATTAAATACCACTACATAATTTTTTCCATTTTCGCTGATTATGGCAGAAGATGAAACAGATAAAGCTTTTTTACCATTATCATGAGAAATAACAACATTCGCAAACATCTCCGGCTTCAAAAGCCCTTTTTTGTTAGCCAATACAATTTTTACTTTCATCACTTTCGTTACGGGATCCAATACTTCATTTAGCTTATCTACTTTACCATAAAATATGCTATCCGGATAAGCGATGGTAGTAATGCTCGCCGTATATCCCTCTCTTACTTTTGCTACATCTGTTTCAAAAACGTTGGCCCATATCCAAACATCGCTTATTTCACCAATGGTGAAAAGACTGTTGTTATTATCGCTTCGGATAAAATTGCCCGGGTTAATTTGTTTTTCCACCACATAACCGCCTCGGGGGGCACTGATAATATAGACCCCATCAGCAGCGGTTCTTCCACCTCCATTTATTTGTATTTGTTCGCTTATCTTATTAGCATTAGCCAACGCCTTATTATAATTTTCTTTTGACTCTAAGTATTCTTTTTCACTGGCGATACCGTTATGGTATAAGTGCTCCGCATTGTCCATACTTCGCCTGGCAATGGCAACATCATTACCCGCCACCGATAAATCGGAATAATTCCCGGCAATATCAGCACTCTTAATAATTGCCAGTGTTTGTCTGGCCTTCACATAATCTCCCAAACTTACCTTTACCGAAAGCACCTGTCCACTGCTGAAGGGGTATACCTTAACGACTTTATTTTCATCAAAACTTACTTCCGCACTTAGTTTGACTTCCTCATCCATGTTGAGCAACTGTACAGTATCCATTTTCAGTAATTGCATCGTGCTGTCGCTGATAAGCGGTTCCCTGGCCAGTTTTTCCGTTACCGCATCAGAATTATTACAGGATTGCAGCAGCGTTACAACGGATATAATAAATATTAATAAATAACTAAAGGGTTTCATGATATTACTGGTTAGAGTTTAATTACATTTTGATTAACAACATAATTGAGTTCTGCTGCCGCGTTTCGCTGGGAGGTTACCAACTGCCATTGTTTGATCCGGGTTTCTTTATAGGTTGCTAAAAAATCGATGAATTCTATAAGTCCAACCTGTCTTTCGCGATAACTGCTTATCATATTTTTCATTAATTCATCGTAACTATTCCGCAATAGATTATTATCGTTGTTAAGCAATGAAGTGCTATTTCTTAATTTATCCCATGCACCTGAAACTTCCTTATTTACCTGATTCTGCACCTGCTGAACAACTACCCCACTTTGTTTAAAGGCAAATTCTGCAGCGTCGATATTGCCCTTATTCCTGTTAAATAATGGAAGAGGAAGGGATACAGCCAGTCCATAATAATTAGACACATAACTGTTAAGCCTATCGTACTCCATGCCTAGGCTAAAATCTGGTTTTGCCAATGCTTTCTGATAAGCGATGTTATGGTGTTGGAATAAGGATACGTTTTTAGACAGCTCCAAATCGGGCCTGTATTGCAACGCTGAATCCTGTAATGCGGCAACGCTCCATTCGTTCAGTTGTTGAGCAGTCAGCGGTTGCCCCGCATTGGCCACTATCCAAACAGAATCGCCTGATTGCAACAGGAGCCCAATCTCCTTTTGCAAATCAATTTGCTGCCGCAGATTATCCGAATAATCACTTTGTAGTGAAAATAGTAATGCTTTAATCCGGGTATTTTCTTTCAGGGAAATATCACCCATTCTCAACATTTCATCCATTCCTTTAACCAGGGTTTCCAGGGATTGTAACTCAGCCTGGTATATGGAAGCGACGTTCTGTAATTGAGCGAGGTTATTCAGGTTAGTTGTGAGCAAAAACTTGAGATTGCGCATTACATCGTTAAACTGTGCTTCCGCGCTAAGCACATTGTCTTCTGCCAGCCGGGTTAATTTTTTTATTTTGCCGGCCGTTCGAATTAACTGTTGAACTTGGATATATACCTGACCATATTGCAGGCCATTTTCCGTTTTATGCCGGAAAAACTTACCATCGTAAATATTCTGATCGGTGTTTAATACGGGGTTATCCCAAACTTTGGCCTGTTGAACGAGTGCCTTGCTGATATCAACATTATACTGATTAGCCAGTAAGGATAAATTCTTTTTTAGAAAAATACTATCAGCCTGTGTAATAGTAAGCGAAAGGGTGTCTATATTTTTTTGTTGGGAGAAAGTCCAAACCGGACCCAGAAGAAGAATAGTTATAATGTATAAAAAAGAAGACTTCGCTGAAAATCTTTGTTGCATGTCCTATAGCATTAATTACCTGGCAAAGCTGCAAATGACAAGAGGAAAATACAAATGAAAGTCGTTGAATGGGCGAAATCTATCGGTGAGTTTTAAGAAGTGCAGGACTGATATTTAATAAGTGCGGCTACCAGACTGCTCCAGCCTGTTTGGTGAGATGCCCCGAGACCTTTTGCGGTATCGCCGTGATAATATTCGTAAAACAGAACAAGGTCTTTATTTTCCGGCCTTTGATAAAACCAATTTTCTTTTCCATGAACCGGTCGTAATCCATTATTATCTTTTTGAAACACGGCAATAAACCTTTCCGACAAAGCATTAGCTATCTCTTTAAGATTAAAAAGATTCGCAGACCCGGATGGAAAAGGTATTCTAATAGTATCTCCATAAAATCTATGCAACTGTTCCAGTGTTTGAATTATTAAATAGTTCAAAGGCATCCAAACCGGGCCCCGCCAGTTACTATTACCTCCAAAAACGTTGTTGTCGCTCTCTCCGGGCTGGTAACTAATCGAATAATTCGTTTGATTGAACTGCAAAAAGAAAGGATGCTGCTGGTGAAACCTGGATAAGGCCCTTATTCCCCCCGGCGACAGGAATTCCGATTCATCAAGCATTACGGTAAGCAATTGCAACAAGCGTTCCTTATGAATTAATGAAATGAGCAGATCTCCATTATTACTAACCTGCTCGCAAGGCAAAAACTTATTACGCTGCATTCGGTATTTCTTAACATAATTCATTCGTTTTCTGAAATCAGGAAGTTTCTGTAATGTTTCATTTTTGATGATAGCCACACCAAACAGTACACTTAACCCCACGATAGAACGAACTTTGAGGGCAATACTGCTTCCATCGCCCGAATGCAGGCGATCATAAAAAAAATTGTCTCCCGCATCCCATAGCGTTTCATTTAAGGAAGAAGCAATTAATACAAAATGTTCATAGAATTTGGTAACCACATCTTCATAGCTATTATCTGTTTGAGCAATCTCCATGGCCATTTCCATCATGTTGAGGGCATACATCCCCATCCATGCCGTGGCATCTACCTGTTCTAAAAAAGTGCCGGGTGGCAAACTATTTCTGTCAATTACTCCAATATTATCTAATCCTAAAAATCCACCGGTAAAAATATTATTTTCATTTTCATCTTCCCGGTTGGCCCACCAGGTAAAGTTGAGCATAAGCTTTTGAAAGATGCGCTTCAGAAAATGTAAATCTGCGTCGCCGTGTATTTCCTTCTCAATACGATAAACATGTAAGGCAGCCCATGCTTGTATAGGGGGATTCACATCGCTGAAACTCCACTCATAGGCAGGAATTTGTGCCGAAGGGCTCATGTACCACTCACGGCATAATAATATTAATTGATTTTTGGCAAATGCCGGATCTATCATGGCCATGGGTATACAATGAAAACAAAGATCCCAGGCAGCAAACCAGGGATACTCCCATTTGTCGGGCATGGAAAGCACATCTTTAATCTTCAAATGATCCCATCCCGAATTTCTGCCATACTTTCTTTCAACTGGTGGATGGATGTATAGAGCATCCCCTTCAATCCACCGTTCAATATCATATTGATAGAATTGTTTGCTCCATAATAACCCGGCAAAAGCCTGTCGCTGTACGGAAGCGATATCTACTGATGCCTTAACAGGTAAAACTTTTTCATAAAATTCATCTGCCTCCTTCTTACGCTCGATAAATATTGCATCAAATTCTTCGTTAAAGGGATGCAGTAGCTCATCGATACTTAATCGCAAAATAACACGTCGAGATTCTTTTGCTGGAACTGATAGCCGGTAGACCGGTGAAAACTTGGTACCTGAAGTCTTATTTTTTAGTTGGTCATGTAATTCATGATTATGATTGACCAAGGCATCATGAAACGCATCTTTTACGAATAGCGATTCATTAGACAATCCATATATTTTTTCTGTATTGGTTTCATTTTCTGTCATCAGCGTTTCATCCGGAATTGAATAATAGAAATGATAACTGCCCAGCCGCTCATGGGTTGCTTTTAGCATTCCTGCATTGGTTAACGGAGGCAGCATCTCCAGCAAAGGTTTTTGAACCTTATCGTTAAATAACCAACGGTTACGAAACCATAATGTGGGCAATAAGATAATTTCCGCCTCTTTCAGACCCCTGTTAGTAATTTTTATATCTATACAAATATCATCGGCATTAATTTTCGCGTAGTTGACCTGTACATCGAAATAGTCGTTCTCATTAAAGATACCTGTATCCAGTAATTCAAACTCCGGATCTGTTTTGGCCCGATTGCGGTTAACTTCTATTAATTGCTCGTATGGAAAAGCCGCCTGCGGATACTTATACAAATACTTCATATAATAATGAGTAGGGGTATTATCCAGGTAATAATACAATTCCTTCACATCTTCCCCATGGTTGCCTTCCGAATTCGTAAGACCGAATAAACGTTCCTTCAGGATCGGGTCTTTGCCATTCCATACAGTAACGGCAAAACATAGATCCTGATGTAAATCACTGATCCCTGCAATTCCATCCTCCCCCCATCTGTATACTCTGCTCCGTGATTGATCGTGTGTAAAGTAATCCCATGCATTTCCATTGGCACTGTAATCTTCGCGCACGGTACCCCATTGCCTTTCACTTAAATAAGGTCCCCATTTTTCCAACGGGACGTCTTTTTGCGCATTGGCATTAAGACGTTCCTGTTCAGTATCCATATTTGCTTGGTTCGCCATGTTGCATTTCTCTTTTCCTTTTATCCTGCTGAATATGTTATCCCCCGGTAGCAAACCCTTCAAACACCGTCATACCCCCATCAATAAAAATACTTGCCCCGGTAATATAATCACTGTCATCACTGGCCAGGAATACGGCCAGTTTACCTATATCTTCCGGCACTCCAATGCGATTATAAGGAATTAATGTCATCAAACTATTATATGCTTCTGGTGTTTCCCAGGCCGTTTTATTGATCGGCGTTTTAATGGCTCCGGGGCAAATACTATTAACCCGGATTTTTTGATTACCATATTCCTGGGCCAGGCTTTGCATCAGCATTTTAATACCGCCTTTACTGGTGGCATAGTTAGCATGCCTCGCCCAGGGAATGAGTTCATGCACGCTACTCATACATATAATCTTTCCACAGGCTGCGGATCGATCGGGAACTATTCCTCTTCGTAAAAATTCTTTAATGGCTTCCCTGGCACATAGAAATTGTCCGGTTAGGTTAACATCAATCACAAACTGCCATTGAGCTAATGTCATTTCATGAAATTTTGCATCCCGCTGAAGGCCGGCATTATTCACCAAAATATCAACGGTTCCAAATTGTTGAATGGCCTGCTGAAACATACTGATAACCTGGTCTTCTTTACTCACATCCGTTTGGATGGCTATAGCCTTGCTGCCCAATGATTGTATCTTTTGAACAACTGCGATGGCCGCCTCCGGATTCGAAACATAGTTTACTACTACATTGGCGCCGGCCTCTCCCAAAGCAATGGCCACCCCTTCGCCAATGCCAGAATTAGCCCCGGTTACTACGGCGGTTTGATTTTTTAATTTCCCATTTTCCATTTGGTTGTTATAATAAAGGTTACTAGCAATTATTTATATTTTATTTTATAGAGGAGTATAATGGATGAAAAAACAAGCGTAATGGCATTGGCCACCAAAATGGGTATATTACTTGTAAATAATCCAAACAGGAACCATAACAAAGTGCCCAATGCAAAAATGGAATACATAAAAAGGGATATGCCACTGGTGTCTTTGGTATGAATAGTTTTAATAGCCTGTGGAAGAAAAGAGGCGGTGGTTAAAAGAGCGGCCGTAAAGCCCAGAAGGGTAACTAAATTCATTTGATTGAAATAATTTAATAAAATTAAAAACAAATGTAATTATGTTATACTGCTTTCATTATAAAAGCTTTTGCATACAATATTACGTTGCAATCTTTATTTAATAGACCCCGCTATATTCTTAATAACATTATCCACTTCCTCGTCAAAGTGATGACCTCCTTTAATCACAACGGTTTTATAGTTCTTTATCATTAAACTGCCAACAGGAAATTGTTTTTTTTCAGAACCCAGAACAAATAAAACCGGTAGAGACATTTTGTTTACTTCACTCACCACATTGTATGCATTCGTTCGGGAGAAACCCAGCATTTCTGAGATATGAACCGTAAAATCGGCTGTTATACCAGGAAGCATCAACACTACCTGTTTTATTTTTGATGCTGTTGATCTTTCCATGTATGAATATATAAACGGGGTTACATCGGCTCCAAAAGAATAACCTATCAATACCACACTGTCAGCCTTCCACGCCCCCAGGTATTTCTTAATTAAGTTACCCGCATCGACAGCCGTTTGAGAAGGGGTTTTCTTTTCCCAAAAATAGTCCCTGGCGTTTAATGCAATTACAGGGTAGCCTGCTTTATTAAGTTTGTTAATAAAATTGGCAGAAAAATCTGTCCAGCCTCCATCTCCGCTGCAATAAAAAATTAGGGGCTTGCTCCTGTCACTTCCGGGCAAGATTTTTACAGGCAGGGTTACCTCTTGCGCATCACAAAATGAAAAAAGTACTATAAAAAATGACAGCAGTAAAATCTTCATTATTCCGTTATTATTTTACGGGGTGCATTGCCCTGTTTAATGCCAGCGGCAACTGCAGCAAATCAAAATCATTATCGTATACTAAATATTTATTCTCCCAGATAGTGGCATATTTTTCTTTAAACTCGCGCAGGCCTGTATAATGCTGGTAGCGTTTAATTTTGACAGCGGCCAGTTTAAGGATTTGCTCGGCGGTGTTACCCGGTTGAGTAATACCCGTCATAGGAACCATTCCCAGGTTTAGATAGAATTTACCATGTTCTTTTGCATATTCAATCAATTGAATAATGAGCGCATCCATAGCCGCCGACGGGGCGTTATTGGTTTTTCGTATTAGGTCATAGGTACATTCTTCTTCTGCATAATCCGGAATGATGTTTAAGAAGGCCAGTACCTTTCCTTTGTCATCAGCCAGCGTTATAATATCCTGCTGTATCAATTCTTTTTCATCAAACATGCCCTGGGAAAATACCAATTCTTCTTTCTGAACATTTCCCAGCCAATCATCCGAAACTTCCTTTAATTGAGAAAGAAGATCCTGTTGATGGGGAGCCGTATGAACAGAAACCATGTACCCCTTTTTTTGCAGGTTATTTAATCCATTGCGCAATGATTTCTTTTCTTTTCCGGCAAGAGAAAAAGTATTTATTTCTAAAATTGCTTCCTGTCCAATCTTAAGTTTATGTTTCTTTAGCTGTTCAAACCAGAACATACTATTTTCATCCACGCGGTAATAAGCTGTCTTTAATCCCATCTTCCTGCAATGACTATCAAACTCTACCAATACTTCTACCTTATGCTCTTCTGCGCATACCGGTTCTTCCAAAACAATTGCAAATCCTCCGGCAATGCGGTAGGCTATAAATGCTTCGTGAATATCGGAGAAGAAATATAATTTGTCGCTATACAGTTTAAAATAATCCATCGCGGAATGGCCGAATTGACCCAGAATAAACTTCGCCTTATCTTTATAATTTTCATTAATCGGTTGTTTTTTCAAATGAGGTTTAATGAGCGTAAATAATAAAAACGCCCAGGTAAGAAACCCTAAGCACCTGATGAGCCAGATGAACTCATGTCCAAATCTTGTAATAGGCAGCAGGGCGGAGTCTTCCACCAGTAAGAATATTTTTACCGTGTGAAATAACGACTGTTGCCAGGTAAAATCAAGGCCAAAATGTTTTACATCAATAAAATAAAAACTAATAAACCCAAAGAGCAGTACGGCTGCAAAACTAAGTCCTGCGGTTTTCAAACCGGCTTGGATCCATACTTTACTGCTCCGAACACGATATTGCGAAACAGTAGAAAGTAAGACAATAACCGTTATGGCTGCAAAAACAGCTTCTTCATAATCAAGCGCCTTTACCAGGTGCCCAAACAGTGATAGAACAGATAGGGCTAATGCTATAATCCAGGCGCTTCGCAATCCCCTAAACAGGAAAGCAGCGGTTACCAAAAGTGACAACCCGATAAACAGGACCATTAAGTTAGATGCATGAATAGCTGTTAAAGGAATATACTCCCTGAGCAGATGCATCCGATGGTGTACAGGGGAAGTAACTACTGAAATAATATTTACCACTCCCAAACCAAAAGCAAGTACGGCAGGAGACAACCGCAAAAAAATCTTCCTTCCTTTCCATGCAAATGCAAGTAACCCCGCCAACAGGGGCAGCCAGAATTCAAATACCCGATAAAGGATTGTTATAGAAAGGGCTTGCACTGATGTATAGCCAAATTTTTCAAGAACATACACCATCGCAAATTCCACCGCCCCCAGTCCCCGCATAAAAGGGGAAACAATCATCAATAATACAGAAATTATATAAGCAGAAGCGGAAGCCCCGAACGAGAAGGGCAGTCCCAACGCAAGCATCGCAATATAAATATGCAACATTCCGCATACCTCCACTCCCAATGAATAGAAAACGACGCTCCACATTTTTTTCGAATCCACATTAGCAGCAAATAACTCATTCACGGTAGAAGTAAAGGATGGAAATTTCATTTCAATTAACCGGTATGCTCTTCCCTTTTGCTTTATTGACCGAACCACAATTACCATGCATAAGATCAAAATCAACAAAGCAGCCAGCCCCCAGGGCGCGTTGTTAAACTTATTTGAATTGAATACGGCATAAATAACAACCGGTACGCCGGCAATAAACACCGTAAGAAGCCCGGTAAATCCAAACAATGCGCTGGCCTGATGAACCTGGGTTTTATTAATACCTGCCTTACGTATTTGAGACGGGGAATAAGCTAATGCACTTACTCCACCAGCAGGCAGAAATACGCTGATAAAATTCCGTTTCAGAAATAATACCACGGCATGTTTCCATTTTAATGTAATACCTATTGCCGCAAAGCTCTGCCTGTACATACCACCCTGCAGAAAAAAATATACGATAGTTAAACTGATTCCTGCTATCAACCAAAACGGTTGGGCATGAACAATATTGGGAATTATGTCCTGCATTTCCTTTCGCTCACTGCGAAAAAAAACAATGGCAAGCAATAGCATAAGAACCGCCACTAATTCTTTCCAATAGGCTTTCGGAGAAAAAGAATTCAGCCTTCTTCTAATATCCGTTATCATAGTAAGAATCTTTGATTGTCTTTGATCAATCGCAAAATCAAGCCCCGACCACTGGTACGGGGCTTAATATTGCGTAGAATAGGTAAGGCTAATGGCTAATTCTTCTTATTTTCTTTATAACGCTTATCTTTCGTGCCGTCCGATTTTAAGTGTTTATTGGCCGCATACCGCTTATCGGGCGTACCATCTTTTTTTGTTACGGATGTATTTGCTGTGGTACCCTTTGCTTCAACAGGTTTTTTTGTTACAGCAGGATTTGCTTTACCCACCTCACTTTTTACTTTTTCTTTTTCAACCTTTGATTTTGAAACCGCTTGGGTAGCAACGGGTGGAGTTTGTACAGATGGTTTACTCACTTCCGTTACTTTCTTTGATTCTTCCTTCTTTTCCGTCGCTTTCTTCACCACCTGCGTTTTCGCGGGGTCATTCTTTTTCACTGTCGGAGTTGTTTGTGTAAATCCGGCAACCCCCAACCCTACTAAGGCCAGAACAGACATGATAATCTTTTTCATTTTGTTGTTTTTTTATTTTTTGAAAATTGTTTGCTCAGTTATAATTTTTATTGACGGCGCTGATATAGACCGGCAGCTGAAACTTTATTTCGCCATCATCAAATTGCGAATCGTATAAATAAAAACTGATATTCCACTGGTTACTGATAAATCCATTAGATATTCCTGCGTTTTCCAACACAAGCAAACCAGAACAGCCGCTTAAACAAGAACCATCATTTAAGGTTCCCTCCAGGGGAAATATAAGTCCGTCACTTTCGGGATCATTCAGGTCAATAGAAATTGCAGGATATATGTCCGTTTTAACAAGCACTCTATCTCTATGAAATTGTAACCAGCTTTCATCATGATATGTATTGGCAAACATCATGAAATACCAATCACCCTCCAATTCCAGTTCACCCTTTTCAAAATCAATCTGTACTTTCATTAAAGGCAAATGCTCAGGAACTGAATGGCTTCTGATATTTCCCGCCAAAGCCACCGATGTTGAAGGAATAGAATATTGAATTCTTTTAAGAAGTAGTTGCTTTTCCATTTTCAGCTCTATTAATTGCTTATGTAAACCTAAAACACTTAAAAACCAGTTTTACCCCGCAATCGGTGAGCAGGCAAAATGAATCGGCAGAAAAAGAGGATTGGAAACTGTCACAAAGCAATTAACATTTATGTCTATGAATAGCCTTTGCACTAATAACTATTTGGCAGCCCCTGAAAATGTCCAAAGAATGGGGGCGCTGGATAAAAAGATAGTCGATTACTACCTTATTATCATTATTGAAAAGATTTTTGTTTAAGAGGTCGTCGCACTCACCAGCTGTTTAACGTTGCCGGTACGTTTTAATATTCCCCAACCCTGACTTTCGCCTTGTATGGCTTTACCGATGGCTTTAAATAGGATAACATACATCAACTGGCGGTACACAAATCGTTGCGGGATAAGCCACAATAATTTACTGAATTTTTCCTTTTCAAAGGCAAATGCAATTACACTTACGAGAATATCCACTGCAAAGAAAACCAGGTAATAAAATTCTATTTTATGAAGACTAGCCGGGTTATCCCGATTCCATATTAAACTAAGAATGAGCATCAGGTCTGCTAATGGTGCCAGCATGGGTAATAATATCTGGAAGAGCAGTATGTTGGGAAGAGATATCATTCCAAGCCCTTTGTATTTCGGGTTAAAGCAGGCGTCTTTATTTTTCCAGAAGCTCTGCATAATTCCATAACTCCAGCGGAAGCGCTGCTTCATGAATTGTCGTAATGTTTCAGGAGCCTCCGTAATGGCCACCGCCTCGCTACAATTTACCACCTGGTATCCGTTTCGTAAAATCCGGATGGTAAGGTCGCAATCTTCGGCCAACGTATCAGTCGTAAACCCTCCCGCTTTTTCAATCGCACTCTTCTTAAAAGCCCCGATAGCACCTGGTACAACAGAAATACCATTTACCAGATCAAAAGCCCGGCGATCGAAGTTTTGCGCGGTGATATATTCGATACTTTGCCATTTAGTAAGTAAGGTGTTTTCATTACCCACTTTCACATTGCCTGCCACTGCGCCTACTTCGCCCCTGTTCCTTAAGGGATTTATAAACCGCTTCATGAGTTGGGTTACTGCATCCCCTCTCAGTTGCGTATCCGCATCAATACAAATTACGTACTCATTTTTTGTTTTACTAATACCAAAATTCAACGCGCTGGCCTTCCCTCCATTAGGTTTTGTAAACACTTTTACGTTATGGAACTCATTAAATTCCTCCAGAACCTTTTTGTAGGTATTGTCTTTCGACCCATCGTCTACAAAAATAATTTCCAGGTTCGGGTAATCCTGTTGAAGGAGATTATATATTGTTTTAACGGCATTTAGTTCTTCATTATAAGCCGGAACTATAATACTGGCTGGTGGAAATACAAGTAAAGGTTCATTATATACTTGCTGGTAAATATTATTCCTTACTTTTTGCATAAACGCCATGATGGCCATTAAGGCAATACGGGCAAGTCCCAAAATAATCGCGACCCAAAAAGCCGCCGTAAGGAAATGCTCGAACCAATAACCAAAGCTGGCAATCTTCCCGTCTAACCGAACAAGGTTGTTATGTACAACCGGCATTACATCCTCTTTTGATTTACCCAGTAAACTGGCTACCGTTGTAAATTGAATTCCCTTGTTCTTAAAATAATGAATGATTTTGGGCAATGCATCCACGGTAGCCTGGCGGTCTCCACCCGCGTCATGAAATAAAATAATTCCTTTTTGAGGATTGGCATTATATTGACGAATGGTTCGTTCATAAATACTGTCAGCGCTCACTCCTTTTTCCCAATCGTTTGGATCAATACTTTCACCGATTGTATAATAATTTTGTTGTTTACTCAATGCAATGGGCCGCAATTCCACTTCACTGGTAGGCTCTGCATCCGCATTAAACGGTGCGCGGAAAAGAACGGTGCTGTGGCCCAGGATGGCTTCTATCAGCAACCGCGTACTCTCCATTTCCGCAGCAGCCCTTTCCGTACTAACGGCTGCAATATTCGGATGGGTGAATGTATGGTTACCGATTTCATGCCCTTCGTTATAAATTCTTCTTAACAGCGGCAGGTTATTTTCCGCTTCCATGCCTACTATAAAAAAAGTAGCCGGAATTTTTTCCCGCTTTAAAATATCCAATACCTGGGGAGTAAATTCCGGATCAGGGCCATCATCAAAGGTGAGTATAACCTGGTTATGTACATTTCCATATTTTTTAATTACATACCGGGTGGGCAATTGTTCATACTGCTGTTCAGCAATAATATCATCGGCAGTATCTACTTCCAGTTTAATCTTTCCGGGTTCCGGCACGGCAATTACATTCAACACTTCGCCATCTCCGATATAATCTGGTTTTTCCACTGGAGTATTTACGTTTCGCAGTTTTGAAAAATCAAACGGATCATTGTCCAGGCTCTTTTTGGTAAGTGACCGATCATAAAAACTCCAGAGTCTTTCATCTTCACTTCCTAATCTCCATAAGGCAGTACCTGCCGTGCCATATTCGTTTTCAAAACGAAGGGTGTTAAAATTGGTGGCCGCATCAGTAAAGTAAACCTGGTGCTTCACGCTGTCTCCATCAACGTAAGAGTAATAATTATTGTATGTGTCGTTATTAAAATCAATTACCGCATTATACTGCTTCGCACCGGCCAATGCCTGTTCATAAGTAACCGTGGTGGCTTCGGTATCTTCGGGCCAGTCGTATCCGTACCCGGCAAAACATAATATGATCTTTTCGGAAGGTATTTCTTTCGCCGTTTCATCCAGTATTTTCTCAATCCATTGTTGGCCACAGATGGCCCCGGGCACACTGGTACTATAGTGTTGATCATAGGCCATTAAAAACATGTAATCGTTAAACTTCGATAATTCTTTTACATTGAAATCCTCATCACTGGGCATTATTTCCTGCGTTACGATGTACCCCTTTGAATGAAGTCGCTGGTATAATTCTTTTTGAAAGGCAATAATGGGTTCATCCGACTTTTCTGTATACTCTTCAAAATCGATATTGATTCCCTGTAATTGATAGAGTGTGAGGTATTTTTCGATGTCATGAATCAATCGCTCTTTTTTAAGTGGATTGTGAAGGATCCGATGCAGGATGTTTCCATCAAATTCGCCCACACCCTTTTTTTCATTAATATTATTGATAAGCGGAATTATTTTTACATGGCTTTTCTTCATAATTTCCAGGGCATTCATATCAATTGCCGGGCGCAAGGTATCCGTGGAGGCATCTATAAAAAACCATTCCGGCACCACCATATTCAGTTTGTCAATATTTTTTTGAAGAGAGTAAAAGGATTGCGGGTCCCAATCCACATAAAATGCCGCCCTTACCTGTTGGGTTTTCGCTGCCTCATTTTTATTATTATTTAGTTTCTCTATCCTGTTTTTTGCCTGGAGAAAATCGTTGAAGCCCTTATATTTTTTGAACTCCTTCTCATCCATACCCTTTGGAATAACCGGGTTAGATAAATGATGGGCCAATTCAGCCTCATTAGTGAGCAGGGGCAAGGCTGGCTTTATCCCTCTAACCAGCGTAACAATGATAATTGGTATCATCAATAATATTCCGAATAATACCAATCGGCCGGTCCATTTAAAAGTTACCCAGCGCCATTTTGAATTCGTTTGAAATATTTGCTTAGTACTACTCATAGTTCGTTAAGAATTTGCCGAAAGGTTAAATAGATTTTTCCTTCCTATCCATTTTTCTCATCATTTCATGCATCATGTCTATTTGAGTTTTTTGCATCTCCAGTAAATTTTCTTCCTGCGTAATAAGTAATTGATCTATTTTTTCATGAAGCATCCGTATCTCCAGTTCGCTTTTAAGGTTTACCATATAATCGTTCTTTGCCCGGTCGCGATCCTTTTCTTCCACGCGGTTCTGGCTCATCATGATTACCGGGGCCTGTATAGCAGCAATGCAGGATAAAATTAAATTGAGTAAGATAAATGGATAGGGATCAAAACCCTTATTGTGAAGAGCCATTATATTCAGAACCATCCATCCTAACAGAAACAAGCCAAAAATACTTATGAACCGCCAACTTCCCCCGAACCCGGCAATCCGGTCGGCCCATCGCTGTCCCCTTGTAAAAGGATTTTTTATTTCACTGGCTTCATCTGAAATCAGGTGATTTTGACTTATGTTTTCCAGTACGGTTTGTTCAAGCTCCGTAAGTGTTCCTACCTCTTTTGCTAATAAATTTCGAATATACTGCTGCCGGTACTTATTAAGTTCAGAAACGGCCAGGTGACATTCCTCATTAAAATCGGGATATTCCTTTTGTATCTCCTTCAACAAAACACTTCTTAATACCTTCCCGGAGATTTTTTCCGAAGCCGGGTAGTTTATTTTAGAAATATCGCTGGTAAAGTATTGCATGCCAACCTGGATTGGCAACAAAATTAATGTTAGCTGGATTGCAGGTAATTGGCGCTCGCTGGAAAGGCAAAAATGGTCGGTGAAACAGGCCCTTTATGCTAATGGAGGGAACTACCCTCTTTTATCAGCTGAATACCATGATTTATGAACAAATCGAGCTCTTCCAGTTCAAGCTTGATCTTGCTATGATTTTCTACATCAATCTCATTAGTAAGCCGGTGAATTTTTGATTTTGTGATTTCCATCACTCTAAGCAGTTCTTCTGTTTTAGATTTTAGTTTCAGTTCATCGATCAAATGCGTTTCATAAGTTGAATAATTGTTTACCCCAATACCTATAAATACGGATGCAATACCCGATATAGCTATTTCAAGGGCATTATTCTGAGTAAGAAATGTAAGAAAAATAATGAGTGTTCCGACCAGAATAAATAAAAACACGCGTGGATGACGAAATGCTTGCCAAATTAGATGATAGTTTATTTTGAATTTCATAATGAATTATAGGTTAGTTATCCGGATAAAACCGCAACTTTTCAAGTAGTTTTCAGGAGTCCTTAACAATTCAATCAATTGTAAGGCAAAAATAGTTTTTGGTTAATAATCCTTCCCTCAAAAACCTATTAAATGATAAAATTAACAAGCAAGGAGAAACACCCATGCTGCCG
The DNA here is from genome assembly GCA_031360425.1 of Chitinophagaceae bacterium. Taxonomy (GTDB): domain Bacteria; phylum Bacteroidota; class Bacteroidia; order Chitinophagales; family Chitinophagaceae; genus Endoryza. The sequence goes on from JANMBO010000098.1 coordinate 63,070, forward strand.
TAGCCCAACAAACAATAAGAATCGCTGGTTGAAAAAATCTAGAACGACTCCAGGAATTCATTTGCTTCAATTAAGGCATTACTACAAATATCTTTAATGGCACTGAGCTTTTCTATAGCTTGTGCTTCTTGTAAGGTTTCATATTCCAGAGCGTCTAAATAAGGAGCTAACCTTTCGTTCAATCCCATAACAGAAATGGTTGTCTTCATATTGTGGGCCGTTTGTTTAAGGGCTAGGTAGTCTTTAGCTTCTGCTGCATATTCCAGTAATTGTATGTCGGCTGGTATGGCTTCAATAAACTGTTGGGTAACTGTTCTCTCATATTCCGTATTACCCTGGCTTACTTCCTTCATGTAATGAAGGTTGATATATTGGTATGAATCAGCACCGATTTTGGTTGCCCGGTCATCTGGCAAACCAACCGGTTTTTTTAGATGGGTGAATTGCGCTATTAATTTATGCAACTGCTCTTCTCTTATTGGTTTTGATATATACTCGTTCATACCATAACTCAGGCATTTCTCCCTTTCCCCGGCAAAGGCGTGGGCGGTCATGGCAATAATGGGAATTTCGGATTTTAGTTTATTCCTGATCTCCTGGGTAGCCGTGTAGCCATCCATTTCAGGCATCTGGATATCCATCAATATGAGATGGTAATTTTTTATTTGAAGCTTATTCAATGCTTGCCGGCCATTATTCACAATATCAAAATTCAATTCCCAATTATTGAATAAATGCCTGATAAGGCTTTGATTAATTTCATTGTCCTCCACTACCAGGATAGACTTATTACTGAAGCCGGGGCCAAAAACCTTTGTGCTTATTGCCGGAGCAGGTTGGCTGATCTGCTCCGTTGAAATTTTATAAGGTATTACCAAAAAGAAAGTAGTTCCCTTCCCAGGTTCACTCATCACCCGTACGCTTCCCCGCTGTAGCCTTACCAGGTCATTAACTATTGATAGGCCCAGCCCCGATCCGCCATATTTGCGGGTTACAGAATCCTCCGCCTGCTGAAATCGCTCAAATATGTTTTGAAGTTTCGCCTTTTCAATACCGATACCGGTATCACTTACCGCAATACCCACTTTTACCGTCCTATCAATTATTCCTTTATTGGTCATTGTTATTGAGATCGCACCCCTGCTGGTAAATTTTATAGAATTACCTATCAGGTTTACTAATATCTGTGTTAACCGGATTGTATCACCTTCGAGGGTATCAGGTAAAGATTCGTCAATGGAGGCAGATAACTGTAATTGCTTTTCATCCGCTTTTGTCCTAAACATAGTTTCTACTGAATGTACTAATCCCCGCAAACTGAATGGAGTCGATTCGATGCGCATCATGCCCGCTTCAATCTTGGATAAATCAAGAATATCATTGATTATTGTGAGGAGGTTTTCTCCTGACTTTTGAATAGTCTGTACGTATTTTATTGATTCGCTATCCAGGTTTTTTCTTTGAAGCAAATTAGTAAACCCCAGGATAGCATTCATCGGGGTACGGATTTCATGACTCATGTTCGCCAGGAAGTTTTCTTTTACTTTAGCCACTTCCCGTACTTTTTTTTCTGATGCATTCAATTTGGCGATTAATTGCTGCTGTTGCCTGACCTTAAATACCACATAACCGAAAGTAAATATGGAAGCAAGGGCAGCCATCAATGCCATTATCGTTCCTAATGTTTTCGCCTTTCTTCCATTATTGTCGGCCTTTTCTATTAAACTTGTTACCGTCAGCTGGTGAACAAGGTCGATTTGCGTAGCAATTACTTTAATTGAATCAGTCAGCCGCCTGCCATATTTAGTATTAATTGATTGCTCCGCCGCTTTTTTGCCCTCTTTTATTAAGGTATCCAGTATATTTTTATTATAACTAATTTTTTCTTTTACTAACCTGTTTAACTGTATAATCATAGGGGCAATCATTTTATCAGATTGCAGCGCATCCAACTGCTGTAAAGAAAGAAGTATACTATTTATTTCCTGTTCCAAATGATTACTATCAATGGCCGCTTCTTCAATTATTGTACCTCTTACCTTACTCTCCAGCGTAACGATACCTGTTTGTAATAGTTGTAAATTATTTTTTAAGGTTAATTCCTCCAGCAGATTTTCGTTTCCATAAATCAATTGGTTTATGCTGCGGTTGGAATTATATTGCAGAAATACTATCAGCAAGATAGCCGTTAAAAATGTTGCCAATAAGACGTATTTGAAATAGCGACTCATGAAAAGTAAGAATAACAGACAAGTTACAATATTTGGGGAATTAGGTATTTCCGGGAGCAGAATTCATAAATCTAAGGAAAAGTTTAACCATCAGAGCCAGGTCGGTAATTAATAACCCGGTAACAGACAAGATAAGAAGGAAATTAACCTGCTGTTCAATCGCTTCAAGCAATAGATAAGTAAGGGCCATTAACAACACCGTTAGAAAGAGGAACGCTATAGTATGTTTTAATTTCATTGTATTTTTTCAAGAAAGGGCTGCATAGAAATGCAGCCCGTTTAACCAAATCCAACTGCCAGTCCGTCTGTTCAGACGGAACTATGAAAGTTATTTCGAGAACTGAATATTAAAAATGTTTAATTACTATTATAAAATTATTATAGGTCTGTACAGATAAAATGAATTTATCGTTCAATGGGCATTTATAGTCGTTGAATCCTGAACACTTATTTCATCAGCCATAAATTTTTCGATGGTGGATGGGTTCATATACCGTTCAAACTTGTTGTCTGCCTGGTTTACAAAGTCGGCGCCTCTCCAAAACTTAGTATGCATGGTATTCCGGATAAAACGACTCCATGTTTCCAATTCATTCCCCAAACCATGTTCAATACAAATTTTATCAGTATGAAATTCCAGGCTATCCATATAATGCCTGGATAGATGACCAAAGGCTACCTTCATCGATTGCCAGGCAGTCTTCTTCGAAAAATCGGCCACATGGCTTAGTTCATGACCTATAATTCCAATCCTGGCAGATTCGGGAAGGTATTCGAAGCTAATGGGCATAAGCTTCTGGTTAGTCTGATTACTTATTGTAATTACATAGCTGCGTTTCCCTTTAGACTTAAATAAACTCCAAAAAGCAGGTCTTGTTTTTAACGTGGCAAATGATTTTTTTACCTTGAATCTGATTGGAACATTTTTTAATTCCGGGAAGTGAGCTAAAGCATCCAGCGCTTCTTGTTCGTATCCCCGGGGCAACTGTTTATTTCTTGTATTGCGAAATGATACAATAGTACGGTCTTCTTTCTGTGAACTCGTATTCAGAACCTCAAGGGGAATGACAGTTTGCGTAATCCCTTCATTCAGGTATATAATACCAGCAAAAGCAAGGACAATTATTCTCGCTATTTCTTTACTCATAATTTCAAGTTGCAGGTTAAAATTATAAATGTTAGTAGAGAAATAGTCCAACCAAACGTTGGCCGGGGGAAACCAGTCGTTTAACGAGTAAAAACAATCGGCGGGTTTACAGAATGTTCATGCGTTTAGTTAAGGCAGCGCGGTAAGTATCGGCTACGGGAACCGGTTTACCACCAATTACCAAAGCGCCATCCTGAATGGTATCTATCTTACCAAGGGCAACAATATAAGAACGGTGAACTCTTACAAATCGCGAGGCGGGCAATCTTTCCTCTACTGCCTTTAGCGTAGTATGAATAGCAAAAAATTTGTGTGAAGTATATAGCTTTACATAATCACCCATTGCTTCGGCAAACAAGATGTCTTCCAGTTTAAGCCTTCGAATAATATTTGAATCTCTGAAAAAAATGAATTCTTCCTCACTGATGTTCACTACTTCTGTATTACTATCCAATATTACCCTGGCCCGGTCGACAGCTTGTATAAACCTTGCCGGAGTAACAGGTTTCACAATATAATCTGCCACATTTAATTCAAATGCTTCCACGGCATAGTCTTTTTTGGAAGTGGTAAAGATTATAACGGGCCTTTTATCGCCCAGGTTTTTAATCAATTCCAAACCCGTCATGCCGGGCATCTCAATGTCCAGGAAAACCAGGTCAACAGGCTGCTCCATCAAAAAGTTATACGCCTCCATCGCATGGGCGCATTCGCCGGTAATAACCAGATCTTTTACCTGGCTGGCCAGTTGTTTCATGGTTGTTCGGGCAATCTTATTATCATCTACAATCAGGCAGTTCATGTAATAAAGGTAAATATTTCAGGAAATTAAACACCTAACTAATCCTGTTGAAAAAGAGAGGCTATAAATAATTGTTTCGATTACCTTTTTCTTTACAGCTAAATTGAAACACGTAACAAGAAGCTAAATCATCTCACTCTTTCCAGAATTTTTATATAGTTCGCTCTTTCGTATGCCGTAGGATCTGAAATGTGCTGCTGGCTCATACTGCCCTTAAAAGAATCAATACTGTCAAAGCCCATCATATACATCCAGTCCTGCAGTTCCTTATTCATTGTTTTTAAATAAGGAATTCCATTTTTGTATAGGGAAGAGGCGGTCATTACTACATCTGCCCCCGCGAGCAAATATTTAATTACTTCAATAGCGCTTTGCACGCCGGTAGTAGCGGCCAATGAAAGTTTTACTTTTCCGTATAATAACGCGATCCATAATAAGGGTAATCTTATTTCGGTGGATTCGCTGTAATGTAAATCCGTTTTAATGACCAGTTCGTTGATATCAAAATCCGGTTGATAAAACCGATTGAATAAAACCAGGGCATCGGCCCCTGCATTCTTCATTCGCATCGACATATTCCCCATCGCGCTGAAATAAGGATTCAGTTTTACCGCTACGGGTATCTTAACTGTTTTCTTTATTGATTCAATAATATTGAGGTACCGGTGCTCCACCTCGGAAGAAGACATCGTGATATCACCCGGTATAAAAAAGATATTCACTTCTATCCCGTCGGCCCCTGCCTGTTCCATCAGCTTCGAATAATCCACCCAGCCTTCATTGGTAATACCATTTAAACTGCCAATGATAGGAATATCGACCCGCTCTTTGGCTTTACGGATATTCTCCAGGTAATCATCCGTACCCACATTGAATTCATCCAGGTCTGGAAAATAATCCAGTGCTTCCGCGAAGGCATAGGTTGTTTCAGACATTACTCCTTTTAAAACCGCTTCCTCTTTTCTTATCTGTTCTTCAAATAATGAAAACAGTACTACGGCCCCTGCCCCATTATCTTCCATCTTAACGATATTATCCGTTTGCTCAGATAAAGTACATGCGGAAACTACAATCGGGGAATCCAGGTTGAATCCCATATAAGAAGTGTGCATTTTCATAATTGTAAACTTTTATTGAGCAATGGGAATAAAATCACTCGCTTTTTTAGTAGCCAATTCTTCATAGGTTTTCCATTTAAGATTTACGAGATCCTGTGCTTGTTTCATAAGCTGAACAGCCGATTCCGGATTAGTAATCGTAAGCACTTTATATCGCAACTCATTATACGCATAATCCTTCAACGAAAGGGTGGGTCTTGGTGAATCGAGCACAAATGGATTTTGATTTTTCTTTCTGAGCACCGGGTTGTACCGCAGTAAAGGCCAGTGACCACTGGCTACTGCTTTGTTTTGCTGATCCAATCCATTCTTCATATCATAGCCATGCGCAATGCAATGACTATACGCTAAAATCAAGGAAGGCCCCTCATAGGCTTCTGCTTCCCGCATCGCTAACAGTGTTTGCTGGGCATTGGCGCCAAAGGCTATTCTGGCTACATATACATTTCCATAAGACATAGCCTGCATCGCCAAATCTTTCTTACCTACTGTTTTACCTCCTGCAGCAAATTTTGCCGTTGCCGCCGTAGGAGTTGATTTCGACATTTGTCCTCCGGTGTTTGAATACACTTCTGTATCCAACACCAGGATATTAATATTTCTTCCGCTGGCCAGTACATGATCCAATCCTCCATACCCTATATCATAGGCCCACCCATCTCCGCCAACCAACCAAACACTGCGGCGCACCAATTGGTCAGCTACAGATAACAGATGCTGAGCGGCAGAGTTGGTCATTGTTATTAACTTTTCTTTCAGCAGCTGAACCCGTTGTTGTTGTTCGGCCAATTCAGATTCGAGGACTTGCTTAGCCTCCAGGATTTCTTTTACAAAATCAGCTCCCAGTTCCTCTTTCAACTCAAGCAATAATTCTTTCGCGATACTTAATTGTTTATCGGCAGTGATCCGCATACCCAATCCAAATTCAGCATTGTCTTCAAACAATGAATTGGACCAGGCCGGGCCTCTTCCTTCTTTGTTAACAGCCCATGGGGTAGTGGGAAGGTTACCTCCATAAATAGAAGAACAACCTGTTGCATTAGCTATTAATAGACGGTCGCCAAATAGTTGAGAAAGTAATTTCAAGTAAGGAGTTTCTCCGCAACCTGCACAGGCGCCGGAAAATTCAAACAATGGTTCCAGGAATTGGGCCCCATGCACGGTGGAGAAATCAATTTTTGAACGATTATTCCAGGGAATGTTTTCAAAGTAATTAATATTCTTTTGTTCTTTGATAAGGATCGGTTCTTTATCACCCATATTAATTGCCTTGCGGGAACGGTCGGCCAGGTCGGTAGCGGGGCAAACTTCCACGCATAAATTACATCCGGTGCAATCCTCTAAATATACCTGTAATGAATATTGTGTTTCCGGAAAACCTCTTGCATTGATAGGAGCTGATTTAAAATCTTCCGGTGCTTTCTTTAGATAATCCTTATGAAAGAATTTAGCCCTGATTACACTGTGCGGGCATACATACGCGCAGTTACCGCATTGAATACATACATTGGGTTCCCATATGGGTACCAGGTCGGATATATTTCTTTTTTCCCATTGGGTGGTGCCACTTGGATAGGTGCCATCTGCGGGAACTTTACTGACCGCTAAATTATCCCCATGGCCAGCCATCATAACTGCCGTAACTTCCTTTACAAAGTCGGGGGCCTTATCAGAAACAGTGAGAAAATCATGTTCAGCGGCAGAAATTTTCTTAGGATAATCCACTTCATACAAATGTTCTAACGTGGCATCCACGGCTACAAAGTTTTGGTCAATTACTTTCTGCCCTTTTTTAAAATAGGTTTTCTCAATCGCTTTTTTAATTTGTTTAATTGCGTCTTCCCTTGGTAATACACCCGACAATGCAAAATAACAAGTCTGCATAATCGTATTGATACGACCCGTCATACCGGTTTCCCTCGCCACGGTCGTTGCATCAATGACGTACACTTTTATTTTCTTTTCAATGATAATCCGCTGGACCTGGCCGGGTAACTTATCCCATACTTCTTCCTTGCTATATGGACTATTTAATAAGAATGTGGCTCCTTCATTCGCAAATTCCAGCATCTCTACCTTTTCGGTAAAGTTGAATTGGTGACAGGCAATGAAATCGGCTTTTGAAATAAGGTAAGGTGCCCTGATGGGTTGGGGTCCAAACCGAAGGTGTGATACTGTTCTTGCGCCAGACTTTTTTGAGTCGTATACAAAATAACCCTGTGCATATAAATCGGTATTTTCCCCGATTATTTTAATGGTATTCTTATTGGCTCCCACGGTACCATCAGCCCCTAACCCAAAGAATAAACCCTGTCTCCAGGCTGATTCATTCAATTTGAAGGATGGATCATATTCCAGGCTGGTGAAAGTGACATCATCATGAATGCCAATAGTGAAACTATTTTTTGGTTGCTTCTTTTTTAGTTCTTCAAATACCGCTTTGGCCATGGCTGGAGTAAACTCTTTGGAAGAAAGTCCATAACGGCCACCCACCATGTTAGGTAATTGCTTGAGTTTACCTTGTTGCAATGCGTCCACCAATGTAGCCAGCACGTCCTGGTACATTGGTTCACCGGCCGCGCCGGATTCTTTGGTTCTGTCTAATACAGCAATGGAATTTACGGAGGCGGGTAATGCTTTTACCAAATGATCTAACGAGAATGGCCTGTATAGCCGCACCTGTATTACACCGGTTCTTCCACCCGTTGCATTTAATACTTTTACTGTTTCTGCCACTGTTTCCCCTCCCGACCCCATGATGATAATCACTTGCTCCGCGTCGGCTGCCCCGGTATATTCGAAGAGTTCATATTTTCTGCCGGCCATTTTTGAAAAGTCTTTCATTACTTCTTCTACAATACCGGGCAGGTTATTATAAAAAGTATTGACTGTTTCTCTTCCCTGGAAATACACATCGGGATTTTGGGCGGTTCCCCTGATAAACGGATGCTCCGGATTTAATGCGCGTTTGCGATGAGCAAAAACCAGTTCATCCGGAATCATCGATTTTATTTCTTCATCGCTTAATAGTACCAGTTTATTTACTTCATGAGAAGTACGGAAACCATCAAAAAAATGAAGAAAAGGTATTCTTGATTTTAACGAAGCCACTTGTGCAATTAATGCAAAATCATGCGCTTCCTGTACACTGGCAGAACTTATCATAGCAAAACCGGTAGTTCTGGCCGCCATTACATCCTGGTGATCACCAAATATAGAAAGACCCTGTGCCGCTAAGGAACGGGCGGCCACATGAAATACAGCCGGGGTTAATTCACCGGCGATCTTATACATATTGGGTAACATCAGCATTAATCCCTGTGAGGCAGTGAAGGTAGTCGTTAGTGAACCCGTTTGCAATGCGCCGTGTACTGTACCGGCGGCGCCACCTTCACTTTGCATTTCCATTACATCAGGTACTGTTCCCCAGATATTCTTAATTCCTTTGGAGGCCCATTCATCAGCCAGTTCAGCCATCGTAGACGATGGAGTAATGGGATAGATGGCACAAACTTCATTCACCCGGTAAGCAACATATACTGCCGCTTCGTTTCCATCTATTGTTGCGATTAATCTTTTATTTTTTGTCATCTGAAGATGAATTAACAGGTTCTGGAATCATTTCAATAGCATGGCAGGGGCATTGTTCAAAACATACCGCGCATCCGGTACAGGCGTTATAATTGAACTTATACCGATTGCCTTTCCCTAATTTTATAATGGCATCTTCCGGACAGGCACCAAAACAACCATCACATTCAAAACAGTTTCCGCAACTAAGGCAGCGTTGTGCTTCAAATCTTGCCTCGGTTTCAGATAGGCCAGCAATCACTTCATCAAAACTTCTTACTGCTTCTGCAGGAGCCAGTTTTACCTGTTCTTTTTGCGGCGCCTCGGTTTTGTACCACATATGCAGTTTACGATAACCGGCTGTGGGATGCTTCTCTGGTTTTAGGTAAGCTTGTTTTAATAAATAACCATTGATATAGCGGGCGGCTTTTTTACCCTGACCAATTGCAATCGTTGAACTCCGGGTTTCTCCTGGCAGCATATCTCCGCCGGCGAATAATCCCTCACATCCGGTCATTCTATCCGCGTCGATATTAACTGTACCATCTTCATTTAAAGCAATGCCGTATACAGCACGTAAAAACCCAGAGTCGGATTCCTGGCGATTGGCAATTACCACTACATCCACCTCAATTGTTTCAAATTCGTTGGTGCCAATTGCTTTCCCTTTTTCCACTTTCATTTTCTCCAGCGTAATATTTTTCTTTTGTATACTGCTGATACTTCTCAGCAATTGAACATCTACTCCTTCTGCCAGCGCGTCTTCCGTTTCATAATCGTAAGCCGGCATCAATTTTTTATCGCCGGGAAAATAAACGATCGCTTCTGAGCCGAATCGTTTTATCATCCGGGCCAGGTAAAGGGCCAGTTTACCACCGCCGTAAACAATCACTTTCTTTCTTACAAATGGCGAAGAGTTTGATTTCACTTCTTTAAAAAAAGAGAACGCGTCGGTTATGTACACAGAATTATCGTGTTGAAATTCTTCATTGCGAATCAGCTGCGCGCCTATCGCCAGGTAAACCGCATCAAAATTGCTTGCCTCTTTCTCAGCGATTACATCTTCCACTTTATAATTCAGTCGAATCTTTACACCCGTTCTTACAATTCGTTCCACTTCGAAGTCGAGTATCTCTTTAGGTAACCGATAATCCGGAACACCGGTCCATAACAAGCCGCCGGCATGGCCACCTGCTTCATAGATTTCAACAGCATGTCCCATTCGGGCCAAATGATAAGCAGCAGAAAGACCAGATGGCCCCGCTCCAATTACCAAAACTTTCTTACCGGTTGTAAAAGCTACAAATTGAATGGGCCATTTTTGTTTTATAGCCTCATCGCCAATATATCGTTCCACCGCATGAATATTTACCGTAGTATCAATGTGAGTACGGTTGCAGCCCGTTTCACAAGGCTTTACGCACACCCGGCCCATTACGGCGGGAAAAGGATTATCGGCCACTAAGGTTTGGAACGCTTCAAAATAATTGCCGGCCTGCGCATGTGCCATCCAGGCCTGAATATTTTCTCCTGCGGGACAAGCACTGTTACAGGGAGGCATAAAATCAACATATATAGGTCGGCGAAATCGCTGAGGGCCGGTTCCTTCTGCATGAATCGAAAGATCAACCGCTTTGGTAATATCGTTGGCAGCCATTAGAATAAGTTTGACGGGCAGTTGAGAACTTACCCATGAAAAGGCTAAATAACCTTAGCAAAGTAGAAACTGGATGTAAGAGGTAAGGTGACGTAGTTCAATCTGTTAAATGATTCTTGTCATTTTCACCTTAACAGGCAACAGGTCTAGCGGCCAATGCAGGTACTAATTGAACATACTTATTTCAATAGGAGTTGCTCTGGCGCCAGTTTGGCCAATTGCAGATAAGGGCGATCAGCATTCAATGCGGTGAGAACAGCTTTAGTTAATTCTTATAGGTAAACATAGCTTTTTTATCACCCACTATCACTTCAAATTCTCCAGGTTCTGTAATAGTTTTAAGCTGTGCATTTACAAATTCCAGGTCTTTTTTATCAATCGTAAATGACACTTTCTTTGCTTCTCCCGCTTTTAGCATAATTTTTTGAAAAGCTCTTAATCGTCGCATACAAGGTGTAATGCTGGCATACAAATCTCTCGTATACAATTCTATTGAATGCTTGCCATTGCGACTACCGGTATTTTTTACCCTAACGGTTACAGTAAGTTTGGCATTTGCGGTAAGCGTTTTGCTGCTTAGCTGAAGATCACTATATTCAAAAGTAGTATAGCTCAGTCCATGCCCAAAAGGGAAGAGCGGATCATACCCGGTTTTAATATTATCATTAAATACTTCCCGCACTTCCTCTGTTGGCTTCCGGTCATACATTACTATCTCTCCCATACTGCGTGGATAGCTAAACGGCAACTTACCATCCGGGTTATAATCACCGAATAACACATCCGCTACAGCCTCAGCGGTTTTCTTTCCACTCCAATAAGCCATCAATATGCCTTTTACAGATGGCTCGATGCTGGTAATAAAACGGGGTCTTCCTTCTGTTAACACCAGGATCACTGGCTTGCCGGTAGCTATTGCTGCATTGGCAAGGGCAATTTGTTCATCAGGCAGTGCAAGTTCCCGGGTGTTGCCCGGGCTTTCCGCATAGGCGTTTTCACCCAAGCATAATACGATCACCTCTGCATTTGCTGAGGCTGTTGTCAGTTTACCCGCGTCATAATTCATGACATCATCAAATCCTTTGGCGGTGCTGGTAGTTACATTAGCAGCACCCGCTTTATCAATTATAGATTGCAAAATAGTTTTACTATCCGCCGGATACCATTGCTCGTCTTTTCCCTGCCAGGTATAGCTCCAGCAACCATTCAACGCACTGATGCTTTGCGCGGAAGGGCCAGCCACTAACACCTTGGTGTTTTTGGATAACGGCAATACATTATTTTGATTTTTCAGTAATGTCATGGCTTCGTGCGCGGCATCCAGTGCCAATGTTTGATATTCAGGTTTGCCAAAATTGTTTTTAGCAGCTGGCTCGGGGTAAGGATTGTCGAAAAGCCCCAGTTTATATTTCAGTACCAGAATTCTTTTTACTGCGTCATCAATACGGCTCATAGGAACTTCTCCTTTTTTTGCTGCTTCAACCAACAGATCATAAAAAGAAAAGTCGGTTGGAACCATGCTCATATCAATGCCGGCATTTATAGCCATTACAACGGCTTGCCGGGGAGTGGAGGCTACATGATGCCTATCATGGAGTCGTTTAATATCTTCCCAATCCGTTACGATCAATCCCTGGAAACCCAATTCTTTTCTTAAAACATCCGTTAATAAATATTTGCTCGCATGAACAGGTTCCCCGTTTATTTCACCTGAGTTGATCATGATGGTGGAGGACCCGGCTGTTACCGCCTCGCGAAATTGCGGGAGGTAATATTCACGCAATTCAATTTCAGGAATGTAAGCAGGGGTTCTGTCTTTCCCGTTTCTGGGTCCCGAATAAGCCAGGTAATGTTTCATGCAACTGGCAACGGCCGTCGGATTTTTTAATCCATCTTCTTCATACGCTTTTATTGAAGCAGCGCCCATTATTTTCCCTATATAAACATCCTCTCCATATGTTTCAGGAAAACGCGACCACAGTGGCTGCCGGCCGATATCCAACACCGGTGCAAAGTTCCAGCGGACGCCGGACGCCCTGAGTTCTTTTGCAGTTACTTTAGCAATAGCTATTGCCAGATCGGGATTTCGGGTGGCAGCTATTCCGATGTTTTGAGGGAACAACGTTGAATTCAATGTATACGTTTGTCCGTGCATACCATCGAGTCCATATACCACCGGGATCTTTACCCTGGTATTTTTTGTTTCATCCTGTATCTGCGTAATAAGCTGCCTCCAGGTTTCCGCCGAAAGCGCATGGGCGGTAGTGTTTAAGATAGATCCCACCTTATAGTCAATCACTGCTTTCTTTAGCGCCACCGGATCCAGGCTTCCATCCTGGTTTCCCCAACCGCCCATGGCCACAACCGCATGGGTAACCTGGGTCATTTGACCCACTTTTTCTTCTAATGTCATTTTTTTGATCAGCGCTTCTGCCTTTGGCAGATCCGATTGAGCACTTAATGACAAGTAAAAACCGAAAATTAAAAACAGTAAGGTTAGTTTTTTCATAATAGCTCAATTAAGCATTATTGAATATAATCAGATAGTTGATTCGATGAAGTTAGATTGAATCATTCTATGTATTGCTATTTCATTGTCCTTTCCATTCAAATGTAACTATCACCAGTGAGTAACCCAAATCTACCTTAGTCAAAATATTTTTTTTATTTCAACAAAGCATCCTGCAGGCGATGGAGGATCTCCTCCTGCACTGTTTTCGTTAGCTGCATATTTCGCAGCGATCTCCCCGCTTTCTGAATTTCCGAATCCTTATCCTGCATTAATAACTACATTCGTAAATCAGGAGAGGGACTTTCGAAGAGATTTCAATAATTATTCTATATAAAAATCGTTTTCTCCACTTTTTAATAGTATGTCAAATACAAAGAAAAAATTGAAAGGGGTCATTGGAGCAGTTTTTATTCTGTTAGCACTTTACATTTCTGCCGGGTTTGCTTCCACCATACCTCTTTCAAAAAAAAATATGAGTGCCATGCCGGATACCACCTTACTTCAACTTTCTGAGCGCCTGTTGTATAGTGTAAAGACAAAGGAACCTACTTCGGATATAGAAAAGGAATTAGCAACCATGGACAGAAAACAAATTATCGAAGGATTAATAAATGATGCTGCCATTAAAGTTTTTTGGATAAATATGTATAATGCCTGGTTTCAGATATTGGCCGTGAGAGAAAAAAAGAAACGCCCGGAAATATTTACCGGTAAGCTCATCCTGATAGCGGGCAGAAAATTCAGCCTGGATGATATTGAGCATGGCATCCTTCGAAAATATCGCTGGAAGTACAGCAAGGGGTATTTACCGGCATTCTTTCCTGGTCAACTTATTAAGCAACTGGCTGTTTCAAAAATTGATTATCGCATTCATTTTGCCCTGAACTGTGGCGCTAAAAGTTGTCCTCCGATTGCTTTCTATTCGTATGATGATATTGACACGCAATTGAACATGGCTACCAAATCTTTTCTAAGCTCCGAAACAGACATTGACGACGCCCGTAAAGAAGTACAGGTTACTAAAATTATGGATTGGTTTATGGGAGATTTTGATGGGAGGACAGGGATTAGAAAAATTATTAATGAGGTGATGCAAAAAGATGTAACGGGTTATACGATAAAGTTTAAACCTTACAATTGGGATGAATTACTGAATCATTTTGACAACAATAACTAACTTATTGAGAGTGCCGTCCGGTTCATTCCCTCCTAGTAAAATTAAATTCCCAATCAAAAAATAGTTATTTTTTTGGAGGAGAGGAATAACTATTCCCCGGTTGTATTACCAATGAATATTCATACCGGAAAATTATTCTTGCAGCGTAGTTTTTTTCCTGAATTTGAGTGTGATGGTTTTATTTTGGATAATGGGTTTTGCCCAGAAACCAATACTGAGTATAAAACCCAGTGTACCATATAGAAAATACATGCCGATGCGCAGGCCAAAATGGTCTCCCAACCAACCAATCACCAATGGAATGATTGCGCCGCCTACAATGCCTGTAACGAGGATGCCGGAAAAAGATCCATGGTGCTCATCTAATGAATTCAATGCAAGCGAAAATATTATGGGATACATTACCGATGCAAAAAATCCAACCATTGGAAATGCAATGAGCGACATCTGCGCAGAGCCAAATAAACCAGCACTTAAACTCGCAATGGCCAGCACGGTGAACAATATCAATACGCGGCGGCTATCCATAAGTTTCACCAGGAATAAACCCAGCACTCCCCCAGCCGTCATCAATCCCCAGAAATAGGCAACCGTTTCCGCTCCTGTTTTTTGCGGGTCATAACCATGATAGGCATACAGGAATTGCGATATCCAGTTAGCCACACCCTGCTCGGTGCCCACATAGCAGAGCATCGAAATAAAGAATAAAACAACTACTCTTTTTCTAAATAAAATGATATGTATTCTCAGAGCGCCTGGTTTCTCTTCCGTGTTTAATTCAACCTTAGGGAAGCGGGAAAATAGCAGAATAAGAATCATCACTATAATAATTATACCAAACAACCAATACATAGAAATCCACGGTAGTTCAGCAGGAACATTTTTTCCAAGGGTAGAAAAAATAATATTGTCTTCATTATTTCGATTGAGTTTGGAAACAATAGATGAATAAACCAGCGGGCTTATAAAAGACGCAAGCCCAAATATGAGTTGGGCCATGATTGAAAAGAAAGCATATTGTTCTTCCCCTCCTGATGTACGCAGGAGCGGGTTAATGACCACCTGGAGCATTGCCATTCCGCAGCCGATCAGGAACAATGACAAAATCGCTGATAAATAGTTTGGAAAAAGAGCCAGCATAAGCGATCCGGCAAAGGCCACTATAAATGCCGCAATCATTATTTTCTTTTCCCGGTATTTTTCAATGAGCATACCAGCGGGAATAGACATAACACCGTACGCAATAAAAAAAGCAAAAGGCAGTATGGCAACGAGTGTCAGGTTGAGACTGAATCCTTTGATCATATCCGGGATGAGCGGACCAATGATATTCGTCAAAAAAGAAATAACGAAGAAGGTGAGCATAACAATGCCAACCATGTAATAGCTTCTTTTCATACAAAATCATTTGGAGTAATGATAATAAATATACACTTTAATCTTACCTTGAATATATTCATATTTCTAAATCTATTTCATAATACAAAAAGATCCCAAACCGGATTGTATAAAGAACAGGCCAGCTGCATTTGAATAAGTGGAGTTTTCATTGTTTGATAGCAAGCAGATTTTATTCAAGGTATTTGAAAAAGAAATAGTTTTGTTTGTTGATTTATTATCAAAAACAACCCATGTTGCTATGAAAAAAAAAATTGTTTATTGTCTGCCGGCAACCTTGCTTCTTTCATTATGGTTTATATGCTGTAGCGGACAAGCCCGTCCTGCCAATTCATCAAATGCTCATTGGATTCAACTATTCAATGGAAAAGATCTTTCAGGATGGAAACATGTAGGCCCCGGATTTCATATGGTTGAAGATGGGATGATCAGGAGCAAGGGAGGTATGGGCCTGTTGTATTGCACTAAAGGAAAATTTGAAAATTGCATGATCCGTGTAGTTTTTAGAATGCAAAAAATCAATAGCAACTCAGGAGTTTTTATACGTATTCCCATCGAACCACGCGAGGAATGGATGCCTGTGCATTATGGTTACGAGGTGCAGATTGACAATCATCCTGAAACGTCCGATGAAGATGAGTATCATATTACCGGAACACTCTATTCCTTAACAAAGCCATTGGCTAAACCTGGAAAACCAGGACCGGAATGGAATACTATGGAAATAACTATGCAGGGTTCTCATACCGTCGTTTTCCTGAACGGGGAAAAAGTTACGGACTATAGAGAAGGTGATCCTGTACCCGGGCGCAAATTTGATTTTGAGCCTCATCGTGGCAGAAGGCCCGATGCAGGTTATATCGGTTTGCAAAATCATGGGGATGATGACATCGTTTTTTTTAAAGAGGTAGCGGTAAAGTACCTTACTAAAAAATAAAAAAAATAGTATGACGCATAAAAAGGTAAAGAAAACCAGCCATGCAATGGGGAGAGCTGATTTTATCAAAAAGGCGGCCATGGCTACCGCAGGTTTTTATATAGTCCCCCGTTTTGTCCTGGGCGGAAAAGGATATATCGCGCCCAGTGATAAATTATATATCGCGGCGATTGGTTGTGGCGGAGAAGGGGAGAATGATATCCATCATTTTGCCAACAGTCCTAAAAAGAATGCGGTGATCGCTTTTCTCTGTGATGTGGACGACCGCCAGGCTGCGCCCCGCCGGAAGGAATTTCCCGATGCAAAATTCTATCACGACTGGCGCGAGATGTTTCAAAAGGAAAGCAAACATTTCGATGCGGTAACCGTGGCGATCCCGGATCATAACCATGCTATCGTTGGCCTGAGCGCTATGCAATTGAATAAACATTTATACCTGCAAAAGCCATTGACACATGATATTTACGAAGCACGTATTCTGACGGAGGCCTCTCAGAAATATAAGGTAGTGACACAGATGGGCGACCAGGGAGCATCCTGTGACGGTATGCGAACCATGCGCGAATGGTTTGAAGCAGGATTGATAGGCGATATAGAAAAAGTGTATTGCTGGACCGACCGACCTGTATGGCCTCAAGGCATATCATGGCCAAATACTAAACCTCCCGTACCCAAAGAGCTTAACTGGGACCTTTGGCTGGGAACAGCAGAGACCACCAACTATATAGATAACCTGGTGCCTTTCAATTGGCGCGGGTGGTGGCAGTTTGGTACGGGTGCGCTGGGTGATATGGGATGTCATATTATGGGTCCTCCTTTTAAATTGCTGGAGCTTGGCTATCCATCAGAAATTTCCGGTAGTGCAAGCACCGTTTACAGCGGGATATTTAAAGAAGGTATATACCCGGAAAGCGGACCGGTTTCCAGTTCCTTGAAATTTAAATTCAAGCAGAAGAATGGGAAAGATGTTGATTTGTACTGGATGGACGGAGGTATTACCCCGGAGCGAGTTACAGAATTGGATACAGGTTTGAATTCAAATGAAGCATTGAGCGACTGGCCCGGTGAAAATGATTTTGAAGGAGGAACGCTGTTTATAGGTACCAAAGGAAAAGTTTCCTGCGGCTGGGGAGGCAGTCATCCCAGGCTATTACCGCTATCATTAAACGCATATGTAAACATCCCGGAGAAGTATCCCCGGATAACCGGCGGCATGGATGGTCATTGGTGGCAATGGGTGGATGCCTGTTTGGCTGGTTATGGCAATGCGGAGGTAGATTCACCTTTTGCCGGGTATGCAGGTCCACTGACAGAAACAGTATTGTTAGGTAACCTGTTATTGCGCAGTTTCAATATCAGTGAAAAAGTAAAACGTACTGATCCTGTTTATGGCAATATGGAGGGAAACAAATTCACCGGGCGATATGTAGCGCTGAAATGGGATGGCGAAAATATGAGAGTCACCAATTTTGAACCAGCCAATCAATTCATCCGCAGGGAATACCGGAAGGGATGGGGACAGCTTTCAATCTGAATGAATCAGCTTTGGTTTTAAATTTTTCTTTTCGTTAGTTACTGTGTTAAATAATCACGCCGTCATTTAAACCTTGCAGATACAACTACGTATGAGTAACATACCTTTCAGTGTTCTTATTGGAGTACCCTACCTTCCATAAGAGTCAAACCACCACTTTCACCCTCTTATTCCTCCGAAGAGTCTCCCGCAGGAGACTCCGGGAAGCAAAGACCGGAAACGAACGTTTTGGTAAGTACAGGTGAAAAAACAATCTTACCTTGTTAAACCTGTTGCCTGGATGATCTAAGTAGTCGCGGAAGTACAGAGCCGTTCGCCCACCAATCCAGTGGTCGGATGGTACAGATTGAAATAAAGTTTTCGGGGAGGATTCAGCATGAATAAACTAACTCGAATGGAAGGGTTGGATTTGACAGAAATTGATCACAATCCTAAAAATGGCAAGATGAGAGCAAAATAATTTTAAAAAATTGTCCAATTCTTTTACTACTGTTCGTCATTACGCAATATTTAATTAACTACTAAAACATTTTTATGGAAATGCAATCTCATTCAATGACATCGTCCATTCATCAGACAGAACTTATCTTTAACCTGAATACCCGGCTTTTCCTGAATGCGCTGGTTGGTATTTCTGAAGAGCAGGCTAAGGAAAGAATCAGCGACCACAATAATCCTGTTAGCTGGTTAGCAGCACATACCGTGTGGGCAAGGTACAATAGCTGTGCAATGCTGGGTAAACCAGTTGCAAAAAACCCATATGAAGGTTTGTTTGAAAATTTTAAACCATTTGATGCTTCTGCAAACTATGGTTCGCTGGCCCAGGCGAAAGCTGAATGGCAAAAAGCCTCAGATCTGTTAAAAGAAGCATTAGACGCAGTAAGCGAAGACCATCTGGCAGCAGACTGCCCGTTAAAAAGCCCGATTGGGGATTTCACCTTTGGCGGAACGGTAACTTTTTTAGCACAGCATGAAAGCTATGATATTGGCCAACTCGCCTTACTGAAAAAATATTATACCAAAGAAGCAATGAGTTATAATTAATGCAAGCGTCAGCAGTGAGTAATGAATTATTCACTACTCAATATTTCATGATTCAATACCATTACAATGGCATCCATAAAACATCTTTTCCATATCAATGCTTCAATAGATAAAGTATTTGAAGCGCTTACCAGCATTAAGAGTCTGAGCGGTTGGTGGACAACAAACACCAGCGGTGACGCTAAAGTTGGTGGTATACTTCAATTCCGCTTTGGCGATTTTGGAGGGCCGGATATGAAGGTAAAAGAAATAAAACCCAATGAATCTTTAACCTGGGAGTGTGTTGGAGAAAATGACGGATGGTTGGGACATATTTTTACTTTTCATCTTGATATCAACGATAATAAAACCCGGGTACGTTTTGAACAATCAGGTTGGAAAGAAACGGATGATTTTTATGCTTCCTGCAATTTCAGTTGGGGAAGGTATATGGAAAGCCTGCGTCAGCTTTGTCAAACCGGCCAGGGGCAGGCGTTTGGCAGTGAGGGGTACAGGAAATAATTCATTTGATTTTTTATCTTCACTGTGTAAACAGAAGGCTGGTTATGAAAAATATTTCTATTCCCCATTCATCCCTTGACTTTTTAAAATTACTGGCAAAAAATAATAACCGGGAATGGTTTAATAAAAATAAAGGCCGCTACCTTAAGGAATATGAAAGCATGATTGCCTTTGCCGATGACTTGCTGAGGGAAATGCGGAAACATGATAATATTGAAACTGCCTCTGGAAAAGATTCTTTATTCCGTATTTACCGGGATACCCGATTTTCAAAAGATAAAACACCCTACAAAACCTATTGGGCCGGAAGTTTTAAAAGGGCTACCAAAAAATTACGGGGCGGATATTATTTTCAGATTGAATCGGGAGGTTCGCTGGCTGCCGGTGGTTTCTTTAGCCCGGATACCGGCAATTTATTACGAATAAGACAGGACATTGATTTGAATTATCCGGATTGGAAAAAAATGTTATCGGGTAAGCCAATTTTAAAAACATTTGATAAACTGAAAGGTGAAAAAGTTGCCACCACGCCAAAAGGATTTTCAAAAGACAACCCTGCCATTGAAATACTGAAGCATAAACAATTTTACTTTGAAAGAAAATTCAGCGACAAAGAGGTGATGGCTCCGGGTTTTCTTAAAGAGCTTAACCAAACTTTTAAAAACCTGCGGCCTTATTTTGATTATATGAGTGAAGTGTTGACAACGGATTTAAACGGGGTGTCAACAATTTGAAAAACCGAAGGAGCCTATTTTAGGGAACAAAAAAGATCATCTTTAAAAATGTCCTCCGGCTCTATCCTGGTCTGTTATTGCTGTAGAGTAAGCAAACAAATAATCATACTTACCTCTCCGAGGCTCTCCCATAACCCAGTTCACTATTCGAGTACTCTTCCGCCTTCAATTCCATCCATTAGTCCTTCTGGCGGAAGTCCTGATACAGAAGTAACCATAAAAGGAAGTAATTTTAGTACTAATTTAAGTGATGATGTCGTCAAATTCAACGGGGTCGCAGCAATAGTCACCAGTACCACTTAGAACGAAGCTGGCCTTTGTAAAAGATTTGAAAGAGGCAATGGGCAAACTTTGCTAAATTTGCTAACCGGATCCTATTTTAGGGACACCTAAAAATCATATAATTTATAATTAATCTTTTAACTTCAGCAGGATTGTTTTTCTTAAGATATTAGTCATTCACCCTTGTATTTTAACTGTCCGCCATGAAAAGAAACTTCTTTACCATAATATTACTTGCATTCACATTTAGTACTATTCTTTTTTCCTGTAAGAAAAAATCAAACTCCATAATTGTTGAATACAGGATTAGCCCCATAAATAACTCTATTACAAAAATCACCTATAATGACATTACTGGCGCACCGGTAATAATCACTAATCCAGCACAATTTGGAACTGGATCCACCTTTGTTTCTATCAAGGCCCTGCCCTATACCGCCAAAATTTCCATTGAAGTCAACAATCAAACAATTTCTTCCATTGTTTATGATTTAAGGATATTGGTAAATGGACAAATAATGAAATTGGAATCGGGCGTGGCGCTTCCCATGTCAGCCTCAACCATCCTTTCAGCGGAATATGTTGTTCAGTAAATAAGAAAGGAGAA